>DATGNB010000050.1:0-4626 GCA_035306945.1 Marinobacter sp. | reverse complement strand
TGATCGCCATCGCCACCATGCTTGGCTACGGCTATCTGCTGTACCTGAACACCGATGCTTTTGCGCCCTTTGCGGATTCGGCCGTTCTCACCTTCAGTGTGGTCGCGCAGTTGTTGCTGATGAAGCGGCGGGTGGAAACCTGGTGGTTCTGGCTTCTGGTTAACACCATTGCCATTCCGCTTTATGCATCGCGGGATCTGACGCTGACCTCGCTGGTTTACGTCGGGTTCTGGTTCAATGCCTGCTACGGCTTTTGGCGCTGGCACCGTGAGCTGGGGGCGACATGTCGCAGCGTTTCCGAACCGGCCTAGTGGTTGGTAAGTTCTCACCTTTTCACGCCGGTCATCGCTACCTGCTGGCGAGCGCCCGGGCCGCGTGCGAACGGCTCATTGTTATCAGCTATTCACGGCCGGAGTTTGCAGGATGCACGGCTGATCTTCGCCGGCGATGGCTGGCACAGGCAGTTCCCGACAGTGATTGCCTGGTGATGGATGCCCTTGATGCGATGGCGCTCGGTCTTGAAATGCCGGACAACTCAGCCAGTGATAGCCGGCAACGACAGTTCTGTGCTGATGTGATTGATCACTGTTTCAAGGTGCCTGTCGATGCGGTCTTCAGCAGTGAAGACTACGGGCAGGGCTTCGCCGATTATCTGGCGGCTCACTGGCAGCGGCCGGTCGCTTCCATCCTGGTGGACCGCGACAGGGAGCGGTTTACGGTCAGCGGGACAGCCTTGAGGGCGCAGCCGGATGCCGCCTGGGTCGACAGCCTTGTGCACGGCGCCCACACTTGCCAGCGCATCGCACTGATCGGTGCTGAATCCACCGGTAAAACGCAGCTTGGAGCCTGGCTCGCACAGCAGCGTGGTTGGCTGTGGGTGGAAGAGTTCGGGCGCCAACACTGGCATGATCGAGGCGGCGTCCTGACCTCAGACGATCTGGTAACCATCGCCCGCACTCAGGTCGATCACGAGAATGCGGCCGTGCAGGCAGCCCTGAAGGCGGGGCACACCGCCATCGTGTGCGATACCACGCCCCTGACCACCCTGATCTACCATCACCTGATGTTTGATGATCCGCCGCCGCCCGAGCTGGTGGCACTGGCGGAGCGACCCTATCACCAGTTATGGCTGTGTGCCGCTGACTTCCCGATGATCCAGGACGGTACCCGCAGCCCGGAGTCTTTCCGCCAGCAGCAACAGGCCCAACATCACATTGAGCTTTCCCGGCGGGGCCTGCACTATCGGGCGTTGACCGGGCCGTTGGCAAAGCGAAAGCAGTATTTGTTGTCGTTAACAAAGCTCGCCGTCGGCGTTGGTGAAGCATCCCGTGCCGTGCCTGCGTCAGGCGCTCAACAATGATCAAGGAGTGAATGCATGTCTCTGGCTGAAAAGATCTGCCTGACGGCCGCCTTTCTGTTCTTCATGACAGGCCTGCTGACCGGCATCTGGAAGTACGGGCATATGGCCCGCAGCGCGGATGCCAAGTCCCCGACTTACGTCAATGTCGCCCACCGGAGTTCGTTGATGTACAGCTTCGCGGCTCTGCTATTGGCTGTGTTCAGTCACTACAGCGTGTTCCCGGAGGTGGTGAACACCCTGGCAGCCTTGGCGGCACTCCTCTTTTTTGCATTTGCCATCGGCACCTACGTTATTCATGGCTTGCTGCAGGACACCGACAACCAGCTTCGGCGCCCTCACCGTCTGGGCCAACGGCTTTTGCCGTCCTGGATAACAGGCGTGTTCATGCTGATGCTGATCGTGGGCGAGGTGGGCGGCACGCTGGTACTGGGTGCGGGCGCCATGCTGGGCATCTGGGCGGGATGAGACGGTCGCTGTGAAGGGGTAAACAGGGGTGACGACGCCCAGCGCGTTTGAAAACGTCACCCCTTTTCTGTAGCCTTTATATTAATTGAACGTTCAATTAAAAAAGAGATGAAGGAAAACGGTCGCTCGCCATGCCAAAAGTTGGAATGAAAGACACCCGCCGGCAGCAATTGATCGACGCCACCATGGAGTCCATTGCTGAGCTGGGGATGCAGAACACCACGATCGTCAGCATTAGCAAGCGGGCTGGGATGTCGTCCGGCATTATCAGCCATTATTTCGGGGGTAAGCAGGGCCTGATTGAAGCGGCCCTGCGCTACCTGCTGGATCAGCTGGGCAAGGAATTGCGGGAACGCATGGCCCATACCGATCGGTCTCCGGCCCAACGGCTGGATTGCATCATCGAGGCCAACTTCTCCGAGTTCCAGCGCTCGGCGCTGGCGGCGAAAACCTGGCTCAGCTTCTGGTCCCGCTCGATGCACGAGCCCGGGCTCAAGCGGCTGCAACAGATCAACAATGCACGGCTTTACAGCAACCTGCGTTACTCCTTTGCGCAGGTGCTGCCTGCACAACAGGCCACTGAAGCCGCGCGACAGACGGCGGCGATGATTGACGGCTTCTGGCTGCGCAGCGCGCTGAGCCTGGACCCGATCGAAAGCTTTGAAGCCGGCGAGCGGCTGTGCAAAAAATTTGTCCACGAGACATTGGCTCAGGCAAGCGTCTGAGCATCATCAGATTCCAACGGCCCATAAGGCCTGAAGACACCGAACCGAGGTTAGCCACTGACTATGACTGCATCAGCACCTTCTCCTGTCGTTCAAAATTTCGTGCATGGCCGCTTTCTGGCCAACAGCTCCGGTGACACTTTCCCGGTGGTCAATCCGGCTACAGGGCAGGTGATCTATCACGTGGAAGTGGCAGATGCGGCGGTCCAGCAGGCGGCCATAGAGAGTGCCCGCGCCGGGTTTGCCGAGTGGTCAGCCATGAGCGCAATTGAACGCAGCCGCATCCTGCTCAAAGCCGTAGGCTTGTTGAGGGATCGCAACGATGAGTTGGCGGCCGTTGAAGTGCGGGACACCGGCAAACCGTGGCAGGAAGCCGAAGCGGTGGACGTAGTCACCGGTGCGGATGCTATCGAATTCTTTGCCGGGCTGGCGCCGTCCATCGAGGGCAATCAGCAGGATCTGGGCGGTGATTTCTATTACACCCGCCGGGAGCCGCTGGGAATTTGCGCAGGCATCGGGGCCTGGAACTATCCACTGCAGATTGCCTGCTGGAAGTCGGCCCCGGCTCTGGCTTGCGGCAACGCCATGATCTTCAAGCCGTCGGAAGAAACCCCCATGGGCGCGGTAAAGCTGGCGGAAATCTTTATCGAAGTCGGAGTCCCCGCCGGCGTGTTCAACGTGGTGCAGGGCGCCGCCGAGGTGGGCCAGTGGCTGACCCATCACCCGGAGATTGCCAAGGTGTCGTTCACCGGCGAAGTGGCCACCGGTAAGAAGGTGATGGCGGCGGCCGCCTCGTCCCTGAAAGACGTCACCATGGAACTGGGTGGTAAATCCCCGCTGATCATCTTTGACGATGCGGACCCGGAAAATGCCGTTTCCGCCGCCATGTTGGGCAACTTCTACACCCAGGGTGAAATCTGCACCAACGGCACCCGGGTGTTTGTGCATGAGGACATCTATCCACAGTTTATCGACCGCCTGCTGGAACGCACCCGCAAGAACATCAAGGCCGGTGACCCAATGAACCCGGCCACTAATTTCGGTGCGCTGATCTCGAAGAAGCATCAGGACCTGGTACTGGGTTACATCGGTAAGGGGCTTGCCGAAGGGGCCACCCTCAGCCACGGCGGCCGGGCGTTCGAGCCGGAAGACTCAAAAGGCGGCTATTTTGTGGAGCCCACCATCTTCACCGACTGCACCGATGACATGACCATCGTGAGGGAAGAGATCTTCGGCCCGGTGATGTCGGTGCTCACGTTCCGCGACGAAGACGAGGTGATTGCCCGGGCCAACAACACCGATACCGGTCTGGCCGCCGGCGTGTTCACCAATGATATCCGCCGGGCACACCGGGTGATTCATCAGATCCAGGCCGGCATCTGCTGGATTAACAGCTACGGCGCCTCGCCGGCGGAAATGCCGGTGGGCGGCTACAAACTCTCCGGCATTGGCCGGGAAAACGGGCGCGAGACCATTGCGCACTACACCCGGATCAAGTCGGTGTATGTGGGCATGCAGGATCTTGATGCACCGTTTTAACCCCACAGGCCGCAGAGGATAACGCGTATGAAAGAAAACCAATACGATTACATCATTGTGGGTGCGGGTTCCGCCGGCTGCGTGCTGGCCAATCGCCTTACCGAAGACGCCCACCACAAGGTGCTGTTGCTGGAAACCGGCGGCAGCGACAAGAGCATCTTCATTCAGATGCCCACCGCCCTGTCCATTCCCATGAACACCAAAAAGTACGCCTGGCAGTTCGAGACCGAGCCGGAGCCGTATCTGGATAATCGCCGCATGCATTGCCCACGGGGTAAGGTGCTGGGTGGTTCGTCCTCCATCAATGGCATGGTGTATGTGCGTGGCCATGCCCGGGATTTCGACGAATGGCAAGCTGAAGGCGCCACCGGTTGGGACTATCAGAACGTACTGCCGTACTTCAAAAAGGCGGAAACCTGGGCCTTCGGAGGCGATGACTACCGCGGTGACACCGGCCCGCTGGGCGTGAACAACGGCAACAACATGCGCAACCCGCTGTACAAGGCGTTTATCCGGGCGGGTGTAGACGCGGGGTAC
>DATGNB010000049.1:0-12722 GCA_035306945.1 Marinobacter sp. | reverse complement strand
GGTGCAGCGGCAACAACGATGGCACTGAGCACCAGAAGCATGGCATAACGCTGGAGAGAGCCATTTTCGATCACGCGGGTGAAATGATTGGCGGCGGCCACAAGGCGTGAAACCGCTGCCTCAAACACCGCTTTTTCATCGATTTCCCTGAAACGGGCGTGGAAGGCAAAAAATTTGTGCCGTTGCGAGTACATGACCAGGCCGCCCACAAAGGCTGCGAGACTCATCATCAGGGGCAGGTTAAAGCCGTGCAGGACCGCCAGGTGATAATCGGGAACTTCACCGGCCAGGGTGGCGGCCGAGGCCGAATACAGGAGCGGACCAATAGAGTAGGCCGGGAAAACCCCCACCATGATACAGGCGAATACCAGGATCTCCACCGGAATCTTCATATACCGGGGCGGTTCATGAGGCGGGTAGATAGGCAGGTTGACTGGTTTCCCGTTAAAGAACACATCGTGCACAAAACGCGCCGAGTAGGCGACCGCAAAGATCCCGGCCAGCGTCGCCACGATGGGCGGCACCCAGGCCAGCAGGCCAGGGAGGTTGAGCTGGAGTGATTCCGCAAAGAACATTTCTTTACTGAGGAAGCCGTTGAGCAGGGGCACCCCGGCCATTGAGGACGCGGCTACCATCGCCAGGGTGGCGGTATGCGGCATGTAGTGCCACAGCCCGTTGATCCGGCGCATGTCACGGGTCCCGGTCTCATGATCGATGATGCCGGCGGCCATGAACAGTGAGGCCTTGAAGGTGGCATGGTTGATCACATGGAAAAGGGCCGCCACCGCGGCCAGTTCCGTACCCATGCCAAACAGCAGGGTAATCAGCCCGAGGTGACTGACGGTAGAGTGCGCCAGCAGGCCCTTGAGGTCGTGTTTGAACATCGCCACATAGGCGCCGATGAGCAAGGTGGCGAGGCCGGTAAAGCACACCATGTAGAACCATTGCTCGGTGCCGGCCAGGGCCGGATAGAGCCGGGCCATCAGGAAGACACCGGCTTTGACCATGGTGGCGGAGTGCAGATAGGCAGAAACCGGGGTGGGCGCCTGCATTGCATGGGGCAGCCAGAAATGGAACGGGAACTGCGCCGATTTGGTAAAGGCCCCCAGCAGGATCAGTGTCAGGGCCACCGGGTACAGGGCGTGATTCTTGATCAGTTCACCGGCGGCCAGCACATCGTCGAGCTCAAAGCTGCCGACGATATTCCCGATGATCAGAATGCCGGCCAGCAGTGCCAGACCGCCGCCGCCCGTTACCGCCAGGGCCATGCGGGCGCCCCGGCGGGCATCCTGTTTATGGGACCAGAAACTGATCAGCAGGAACGAGGTCAGGCTGGTGAGCTCCCAGAAGATCATCATCAGCAGCAGGTTGCCGGACAGCACGATCCCCAGCATCGAACCCTTGAAACAAAGCAGCAGGGCGTAGAATTTGCCGATGTTCTCGCCTTTTTTCAGGTAGTACCGGGCGTAGAGGATAATCAGCAGCCCGATGATCAGGATCAGCAGGGCAAACAGCAGTGCCAGGCCGTCGAGACGGAAACTGAAAGAAATCCCCAGGGCGGGCAACCACTCCCAGGAATTATGAATTACGCCGCCGTTTGCCAGAGTCTCCCAATGGGGAAAGAGCGCGGCAAGGGCAATAATCGCCGGCACGGAAGACGCTATAGCAATAGCCGTACGTCCCCCCTGGGCGAACAGGGGAACCGCGATAGCCCCCAAAAAGGGCAGAAAAACAACCAGGGGTAGCGACATCGCAACCTCGTTAAAAGTCTTCTTGATGCATGGAAAGTGAGCGCAGGCAAACAGAGTTTAGTGTCCGGAACTGCCAAACGCACAGCAAACAGACCCTGAGGCCTGGAGAGAGTTCCCGGTTAAATGCCGACCGGCGGGTCCGGGAAATAGGGAAGCCTGCCCCGTTTCAGCGCGATATCGGCAATCAGGGTCCGTTCAGAAATGTACTTGCAGCCTGTGGACCTGACGGTCATGGTTGCCCCACTGGTGAAACTTGACGTTTGATAATACGGACCGGGACGCCGAGGTCAAGCAGGCATTCCCCGCTTCAACCGCTGCAGAGCATGTGAGAGGCTATAGCCGACCGACAGGAGAAAATGAATGACCGACACACTGATTGACCGGCGTGACATGGCTTTCCAGCTGTATGAAGTGATGGAAACCCAGGCTCTCACCGGGCGGGAACGCTTCCGGGAACACAGTAAGGAAACCTTTGATGCCGTGATCGAAACGGCCGACCGGATGGCAAAGGAGAAGTTCGCCAACCACAACAGCGCGGCCGACAAAAATGAGCCCCGGTTCATCAACGGACAGGTTGAGATGCTGCCGGAGGTCAAGCAGGCCTTTGATGCCTATGCGGATGCCGGTTTCCTGGCAGGTCGTTACGATTACGAACTCGGGGGCCTGCAACTGCCGGAAACCATCATGGCGGCCTGTAATGGCTTCTTTACCGCCGCCAACCCCGCCACCGCCGGTTACCCGTTCCTGACCACCGCAGCGGCCAACCTGATTCGTGTGTTCGGCGATGAGGGCCAGAAAACCAGGTACCTGGCTCCCATGCTCAGGGGCCGCTACAGCGGTACCATGGCGCTGACCGAACCGCACGCCGGCTCCAGTCTCGCCGATCTTCGCACTTCTGCGACGCCCACGGAGCAGGGCCATTACCTGATCCGGGGCGCCAAAATCTATATCTCCGGGGGCGAGCAGAGTATCACTGAGAACATCGTTCACATGGTGCTGGCCAGGATCAAAGGTGCGCCTGCGGGTGTGAAGGGCATCTCCCTGTTTATCGTTCCGAAATTTCATGTCGATGAGCACGGCAACGTCGGTGAACGCAACGGCGTGGGCCTCGCTGGCCTGATCCACAAGCTGGGCTACCGCGGCACCACGAGCACGGCGCTCAGCTTTGGTGACGACGCGCCATGCCATGGCTTTCTGGTGGGTGAGCCCCATCAGGGCCTGAAATACATGTTCCAGATGATGAACGAGGCCCGTATCGGGGTGGGCCTGGGTGCTGCGGTGATCGGTTACCGGGGCTACATGCACAGCCTGGCGTACGCCAAAGACCGGTTGCAGGGGCGCAGAGCCGGCGAAAAGGACCCGGCAAGCCCGCAGGTACCCATCATCGGGCACGCCGACGTGCGGCGTATGCTGCTGGCCCAGAAAGCCCTCAGTGAAGGCGGTCTGTCACTGTGCCTGTACGGCGCCCGCCTGATGGACGACCAGCACACACATCCGGACCCGCAAAAGCGGGTGGAGGCCGGAAAACTGCTGGACCTGCTCACGCCGGTGATCAAGGCCTGGCCCTCGGAATACGGCCCCAAAGCCAACGACCTGGCCATCCAGGTATACGGGGGTGCCGGTTATACCCGGGAATACCCGGTGGAACAGTGCTGGCGGGATAACCGCCTGAACCCCATCCATGAGGGCACGAATGGCATTCAGGCGCTGGACCTGCTGGGCCGGAAAATCTGGCAGGACCAGAGTCATGGCCTGCAGTTGCTGATGCAGGCAATGCAGATCGACCTGCAAGCCGCCACCACCGATCGTTGCCAGCAGTGGGCACTGTCACTCAGTGAAACCCTGCAGCAGGCGGTAAAAGTGACTCAAAGCCTTGGCAAAACCCTGATGGGCGGGGAAGTCGACCGGGCGCTGGCCAATGCCGGCTGTTATCTGCATCTGTTCGGCCACATCGTGGTGGCCTGGATGTGGCTGCGCCAGGCTAATGCGGCGGCCCGCGCCCTGGGCTCGGCCAACAGCGACAGCGAACGCAGCTTTTACCAGGGCAAACTGCAGGCTGCCCAGTATTTCTTTCACTGGGAACTGCCCACCGTGGCCCAGGATCTGGTCCTGTTACGCAATCAGGATGACACCTGCCTGAACATGAAATCAGACTGGTTCTGAGTGGGCGCGTCGGGTGCCTGCAGGTGGCTGCGGGCCGCGGCGCTCGCCGCCACCTTTGCCGCATAGTCAGCGTATCTGGCCATTAACGCCTGCTTGCGATCCGGGTCCCAGTTAATCTTCGTGAGATCCCCCTGGTAATGGTCGATCACCCGCTTGTCCATTTCCTCAAACCACCAGCGGGGTAAGTAGGCCGGTAACAGCATCGACGCATAACCGCCCGGCAACTGCGGTGCGGTCTCAAAGTGGCGCAGAGCCTGATAGCTGCGGGTGGGGTGGGCGTGATGGTCGGAATGCCGTTGTAGCTGGTACAGGAACAGGTTGGTTACGATGTGGTTGCTGTTCCAGCTATGCTCAGGCCTGGTCCGTTCATACTTGCCGTGCTGGTCCTGCTGGCGCAGCAGGCCGTAATGTTCAATATAGTTCACGCTCTCCAGCAGGCTGGCCCCGTAGACGGCTTGCCCGGCCAGGAACGGCAGCGCTCTCGGGCCACAGATCAGGGTGGTGACGCCAGCGAATCCGGCGCTCATGGCCCAGCCCTGGAGCAGCTCGTTCTCCAGGCTCCAGAATCCCTTGCCCTTGCGCTGCAGCCGGGCTTTCTCAATCCGGACGGCTGAGCGGATGCCACCCAGCACGGTGCGCGGCAGGAACTTCCAGAAACTCTCACCCATCCGGCTGCTGGCGGGGTCCTCCGGAGTGGCAACCCGCTTGTGATGGCCGAAGTTGTGCTCCACAACAAAATGGGTGTAGCCGGTTGGCGCCAGGGCAGCCATCGCCATCAGTTTGCTCAGCTTATCGGACTTGTGCCCCAGTTCGTGGGCGGTGTTGATGCCCACGCCGTTGATGGCCCCCACGGTCAAAGCCAGGCCAACCCTGTCTGCCAACGGTGTTTTCTTGCGGCTTGCCAGCCACGCGCCCATAAAGGTCATGGCGTACTGGGTCGGAATAAACGCCTTCACGATGCGGCTGTAGTATTTGTCCTGTTCCAGTGACCGGACCGCCGATTCCGGCGGATTGCTCGGGTCCTCTCCGATCGCCTTGTCCAGCGCCGGGATAATGCCGTGCACCAGCGCCGGACCGGTCCAGGCCAGCGCCCTGAGTTTTCGGGGCGCCAGGGCGTAGCCGGTCAGGGCGGCAAGGCCGATACCGGGCAGGGCGGGGCCCAGCAGCCAGAGATATCGTTTCGGATCTTTCCAGTGACTGCCCTCAGTGCTCATATCCGCACGCTCCGTTTTGTTGTCGATTCATCTCAATTTATGTCCGACAATCCGGCAATACAACAATATTTGACGGAGGTCCGTAACCTGGCCCGACATGACAAACAGCCGGCGGGCTGGCGGATTCCGGGTTTCTGGCCCAGACTTCCGGTAACAATAACAACAGGGATGAACCATCATGACGGCTGCCAACTCCACCCGGGCGACGATCCCCCTCCCGATCCGGGAAATGCTTGTGGAGTACGTGAGATACAGCACGCTGACAGAAATCATCTATCGGGACACCAACGGGCAGATGTGTGCGGTGCACGAAATCATACGGGACGTTTTCAGTCGTGCAGGGCATGACTTCCTGGTGCTCGGTTCCGGCAAGGTCCTTGGTGCGGAACATGTCATCATGATCAGCGGTAAGTGGTTAACGAAACAGTAATTCCCCGGTAATTGCGTGTGCAGGTGGGGGGTTTTACTCTGTACACGTTGCAAACACTTACCGACAGAGGGATATGTTATGAACAAGCTCACTATCAGCGCACTGGCCCTGCTGATGACCCTGGGTCTGGCCGCCTGCAGTTCCGAAGACGAGGGACCGGACTTCGAGCGGGCCGGCGATAACGCGGCTGAAATGCTGGACGATGCCGGCGATTCCATTGAGGAAACCTACGAAGAAGCCACCGGCCAGGACGAGGGTGCCTGGGGTGAAATGAAAGAAGGCGCCGAAGATGCCGCGGATGCTGTCGGTGATGCCGCCGATGAAACCGGCGACGAGATTGAAGAGAGCTACGAGGACGCCACTCAGTAATCCGCCACTGAGTCTGTTGTGCTTCCTGTAAAGCGCCACCTTGTGGCGCTTTTTTTGTTGTTGCCGGCGTTCAGAAAAGCTTAACCGGACTGTCTTGTAAGTTTTGCGGTTCTGTCATCTGCACAGTGGAGACTTGGCTTTCGTTAAAGCCCTTCCACAAGAACCAGAGAGAGACAGAACATGGCCAAACATCATCTTGATGCCAACTATCTTGACCCGGACTACGAGCCGGTGGTCAACCACTCCGACAACACCCCTTTCCATGCGGTGCTGAGCGCGCGCATGCAGCGTCGTTCGGTGATGAAAGGCGGCATCGGCGCCGCACTCGCCAGTGTTATGGGGCTCGGGCTGGTGGCCTGTGGCAGTGACAGCGACAGCAGCAGCGATTCAGGCACCACGCCGGGCGACGCCAACACGCCTGACGACGGTCGCCGCGCACTCGGTTTCGAGGCCATCGGGATCTCTCATGCCAACGAGGTTGTGGTTCCGGAAGGCTATACCGCCAAGGCCTTCCTGCCCTGGGGCCAGCCTTTGACCGGCAGCTACCCGGAGTACCGGCCCGACGGCTCAAACACCGGTGCCGACCAGGAGCAACAGGTGGGTATGCACCACGACGGCATGCATTACTACCCGATCGACCAGCTCCAGGGCGGTAACAGTTCGTCCGAAGGCCTGCTGGTGATGAACCACGAATACATCGCGCCGAGGCATATCCACTCCACTGGTCCCACTTATTATAGCGATGGCCTCCGCCCGGCCGACGAGGTCCGTAAGGAAATCGCCGCGCACGGGGTCTCGGTGGTGCACATTCGCAAGGACGGTAACGGCGAGTGGGATATCGTGTTCGGCAGCCCCCTCAACCGCAGAATTACCGGCGCGACCGAAATGGAGATCCAGGGTCCGCTGCGGGGCTACCACAAGCTGGAGACCAAATTCAGCCCTGACGGCACCCGCACCCGGGGCACCCTTAACAACTGCTCCATGGGGCCCACCCCCTGGGGCACCTATCTGACTGCTGAAGAAAACTGGCACGGTTATTTCTGCAACGATAACGTGGATGTGCCGCGGGAGCAGCAGCGCCATGGGGTCGCCCGCCAGAGCGTCGCGCAGGATGGCTCGATCCGGCCGGCCGCCACCCGCTACGACTGGGAAAAGGCGGAGGGTCAGGAAGATCAGTATCTTCGCTTTAATGTCACTCCCGGCGCCGGCTCCGCAACAGACGATTACCGTAATGAGGTAAACACCTTCGGATTCATGGTCGAGATCAATCCCTTCAACCCTCAGGCCGTGCCCCAGAAGCGCACCGCCCTGGGCCGGTTTGGGCATGAAGGCGTGATCTTCGCCCCGGCCAAGGAAGGCGAGCCGATTGTGTGCTATTCCGGAGACGACTCCCGGTTTGAGTACATCTACAAGTTTGTCTCATCCCAGCCCTACTACGCAGCCACCGCCGGCGGTTATCTGCTGGACGAGGGCACGCTCTACGTGGCCAGGTATAACGACGATGGCACCGGTGAATGGCTGCCGCTGGATCTGGACGACCCGGACTTTGCCGCCAAGGTGGCCGCTGCGGAGGGCTCCGAGGTCGGCGATATCCTGTTTGATGGTTTTGAAAATCAGGCCGACGTGCTGCTCAATACCCGCCTGGCCGCGGATATCGCCGGTGCAACGCCGATGGACCGTCCGGAGTGGGGTGCTGTCGACCCGGTCACCGGTGAGGTTTACTTTACCCTTACCAACAACACCGCCCGCACCGAAGAGAACATCAATGCGGCTAACCCCGTGGTCCAGAACCGCAACGGCCATATTATCCGCTGGCGGGAATCGGGCGATGATCACAAGGCCCTTACCTTCGACTGGGACATCTTCGTGTTTGCCGGTGAGCAGGGCACCGAAACCCTGGTTGATGGTGAAGCCGTGGTGACGCTCGACGATACCAACATCTTCAACAGCCCGGACGGCCTCTGGTTTGATTACAACGGCCGCCTGTGGATTCAGACCGACGGCTACAGCGACAACGTCTACGGCAACCAGATGATGCTGGCGGCAGACCCGGACACCCGCGATATCCGCCGCTTCTTTGTCGGGCCACAGGGCTGTGAGGTCACGGGAGTGGTCACCACCCCGGATGGCACAACCATGTTCGTCAATATCCAGCACCCGGGCGGCAACTGGCCAAATGCGGCGGAAGACCGGCCACGCGATGCCTGCGTGATCGTAACCCGCAATGATGGCGGAGTGGTCGGCGCCTGAGATCCGGCCTGACTTGCTCACGACACGCGGCCCGGGAACCCCCGGGCCGCGTGTCGTTACCGTCGGAATCAGCCGGAGCGGAAATCCGGAGTGGCCTGCCAGCGCTCTGTGCTAGACTGCGGTAAAAATTCCTATCCGGAGTAACCACCGTGGCAGACCAAGACTTTATACCCGCCGGTACCGAGCAACCCGGCCAGCGCCCGGACGGCCCGGGGCGTAACCTGGCGATCGTGGTTTACATTCTGCAGGCACTGTCCTTTTTCCTGGGCGGCATCACCGGCCTGATCGGCGTTGTCGTCAACTATGTAAAGCTTGATGAAGTCAGGGGCACCTGGATAGAAAGCCACTTCCGCTGGCAGATCCGGACCTTCTGGATCGGCCTGCTCTGGACTGTCATCGGGATCATCACCCTGGCGCTGATCATCGGCTGGTTTATTCTCCTGGGCATCTCCATCTGGGTGATTTTCCGGATCGTCAAAGGCGCACTGGCCCTTAACGACGGTATCGCCATCTGAGCCGGCGGCTGCTGCCAAAGAGCCTGTGGTTTATGCCGCACCCTTAAGGGCGGGTCACTTCTTTCAGCCTGATTGCGCTGTAGGTGCCGGCCAGCCCCATCAATCCCAGGACCAGAATCACCGCAACATCCGAAATCAGCGATAGTGCAGCGGTCAAGGCTCCGGTTACCAGCAACAATACGCCAATCACGGTATTGCTCACGGAGGTGTAGTCGGTTCGTTTGTTGCCGCCGGCCATATCCACCAGATAGGTTTTGCGCCCAAGCCGGACACCGGCGTGGGCGATGCTCACCAAAAAGAATGCCACCGGATAAAACCAGCTCCCGCCAAAGCCCGGCCCCTGTGTCAGCGCCAGCAGACCGACCAGCAGACAGACGCCGCTGGCCATCGCTGCGCCGCGGATAATCACCCGCCGGCTCGAAACATCCGCGGCCCAGCCCCAGAAGCTGGCACTCAGCGAGCTGGCCAGGCTGCTGGCGAGCAGAAACAGCCCGAGCATCCAGCCGATATCGGCTTCCTGCTGGGCCAGCACCACAAAGTACGGCGACGCCAGAGCCGAGCACAGCAGCAGAGCCCGGGTGATCACAAAGTTACGGAAAGCCACATCGTCCCGCAGAAGGGAGAGGCTGCGGAAGGCTTCGGGCAGGGCATTGCCGCCACCAGAGGTCTCGCCGGGGTATTCGTCGATTCCGGCAAACAGCACGCCGGCAATCAGCCACAGAATCGCTGCCAGCACGAGCAATCCGGTATAGAAGGCAAGGCTGGGATCGCCACGATCCCAGAACAACAGTAACGTCAGCACCACGGTGAGGGTGCCGCCCAGGGTGGTTGCCAGCCCGGACAGTCGGCCCCGCCGGGTTTTCGGAACACATTTACCCTGCACATCCTTCATGGCAACCGAGCAGAATCCCCGGGCCAGGGAGAAAACGACCAGAGCCGCCAGGATACCGAGGCCAGCCCCATAACCGTCCAGAAACCAGATGCTCGCCGCCATTGCCAGCACGCTTATTGCCTGGCCAAAACTGCCCAGCGTCCAGAACCATTTGCGTACGGCTTTCCGCCGCACCCAGGCACCGATCACCATTTGTGGCACCATCGAGCCGGACTCCCGGATCGGTACCAGCCACGCCACCAGGGTGGGCGCGCCCACGGCGCTCATCAGCCAGGCCAGGACGGTTTTGGGGCTGATCAGCAGGTCTCCGAGGTGGGTGAGCACGTTACTGAACAGAATCAGGAAAAAGTTTCGGGGGACATCCTTGCAGGCGTGCTCCGGAATGTCGGTACACACCCGGGCATCTTCTTCATTGGCGATCAGGCGGTACAGCTGATCAACGGTCGCTCTGTTCTGGCTGGACAAGATGTTTCCTCCTAGGATCAGTTGCCAAGCATAGCAGGACAATCTCTCCGGCTTAACCGCTGTCGCAGTTGCCAGCGCCGGAGGGCTGGTGCTTAATGGGCACCCCCAGACAGGAGGCCCATATGCTGAGTTATTTACATGCTTTTCATGCCGGCAATTTTGCAGACGTACAAAAACACGGTGCCCTGACCCTGGCATTCACTATGATGCAGGCCAAAAACACACCCATCGCCTGCTTTGATACCCATGCCGGCAGCGCCGACTACGACCTGACCAGCGACCGGGCCAGAAAAACCGCTGAGGCGGAAGCGGGGGTACAGCGGTTATGGCAGGTTCGCAACCGGCTGACATCCACCGACTGGCGTCCGGTGCTGGAGACCCTGGCCCGATACAACCGGCCCGGGGCCCGGGTGGTCCGCTATCCGGGGTCGCCTGCCTGGTTTAGTGCCCTGGGCCGGGATGGTGATACGGTCACTGCGTTTGAACTGCACCCGGCCGAAGGCCGGCAACTGGTCAGCTGGGCGCAGGACTCCGGGGTTCGGGTGCTTCAGCAGGATGGCCTGAAGGGTCTGCTGAACCAGCTGCCTCCGCCACAGCCGCGGCTGTTAACGCTTATCGACCCCTCCTACGAGGTCAAGACAGAGTACCGGGCGGTAGCCGATGTCGTTGGCAAAGCGTGGAAAAAGTGCCGCCACGGGGTGTACCTGATCTGGTATCCCATCCTGACCAGCAACCTGCAGGCTCAGTTGCCGGAGGCACTCGCTCAGGGCGGGGTTCGCAAGATCCTGCGCAATGAAGTTGTGCTGGACCGGCCCCCCGAGCGCGGAATGGTGGGCTCCGGTATGCTGGTCATCAACCCGCCCTGGGGGTTTGAGGAGCGCTTTGCCGCCATGATCAGTGAGCTGCAGGGCCCCCACGGGCTGGGCTGGACCATGACGCAGGACTGGCTGGTGCCGGAATAAAAAGGCCCCGCACAGGGCGGGGCCGGGTCAGTCACGGGGGTACAGCTGGATTACATCAGTGCGTCAACCCGGTTGCGGACTTTCGGTTCGCTGCTATAGGCGGTGGCAATGGCGTTGTAAGTCGGGATGTCCATGCCCGCCTCTTCAATGGCTGACACCATCTTGTCGTTGGCCTCCATTTGCAGTTCCTGGGCGTCTTGCTGGGACTCTGCCGCTTCGATCTTCTCAATGTAGTCTTCGCGCACTTCCATCACGCCTTCCTGAGCCTTGATGAAATCCTTCAGCTGGTCATCGCTGAAATCGGTGCTCTGAGTGCCGGCGGCAGCCGGGTTGGAGTAGCCGCTGGTGTCGGTCTGGGTTTGGGCCGGGCTCTGCTGACTCTGCTGGGCAATGGCGGGTGCGGTGGCCAGCAGGGCCAGGGAGGCGGTCAGGGATATGAGTAGCTTGTTCATAAACAATCTCCTTTTCCTTTACCGGGCTGGATGCCCGTTCTCAGTCACTGTCATTCTGTGGTTTGCCTGAGGTACGTTGCAGACACCGTGCCAATCTGCCGAATTTAAAATAAGTTGTTTTAAAACAGTGAGTTATCAGAGTTCTTCAATTAACATTACGTAATCCGGGTTGTGGCAAAATGCCACATGTGTCAAAACTGATGTGACACACTTGCGCAGGATAAAGGAATGGGTGCTTTTGCTCAGCGGGTCCGTGGCGTGTTCCGGTCTCTGCAGTGGACCTTGATCGCCAGCATAGTCGTACCGCTGGTCGTTCTCAGTGGTCTTGCTATTTACGTTGGCCTGGGCGCGGTAGAGCGGGCCCTCAATGACCGGCTCCGGGAAGATCTGGAGCTGGTGGCCCGGGCGGTGGCGGGGCCGATTGCGAATGCCCTGGAGGAGGGCGATGAGCTGGTGCTGGGGGAGTCCCTGAAATCCATTTTCCAGATCGGCAGGATTTCCGGAGCGTCGGTATTTGACGAGGATGGAAACCGGGTGGCCAGCCTGGGGGTGGCCGATGCGGATGTGACCGACAGTGCCAGCGCCGAACGGGTAATCACCAGCGGTGAGCTGGGCGGGGCGTTTCGCCGGGTGAACGGGGAATCGGTGTTTTCCCAGTTCACCCCGCTGGTGGGGCAGGACGGCCGGATCCGGGGGCTGCTGCAGGTAACCCGGCAGCGCAGTGACTTTCATGATCTGGTGGCGTCGTCCCGGTGGCGGGCGGTAGCCATCTGGTCGATGCTCTCGGCCATCATCATTCTGGTGGTGGTGCTGGGGCATTACCGGACGGTTGGCCGTCATGTCAGCCGGCTGCTGGGTAATATGGAGCAACTTGCGCCGTCACGGTGGGTGTTGACCGAGCCACCCTCCGGCCCCCGGGAACTGCGACAGATTCACCACGGCGTACTGGAGCTCGGCCAGCGGATGGCCGGTGCCGAGGCGGAGATCGAAGGGCGTATTGCCCGGGAGCGGGCGCTGGCCGAACAGTTGGAGTATCAGGAAAAAGTCGCGATGATCGGCCGCGTCGCCGGCGGGGTGGCGCACGAACTCGGGGCACCGCTGAATGTGATCCACGGCCGCGCCCGTATTCTCGCGCGGTCGGAGTTGCCCGAAAATCAGCAGCGGCATTTGCAGGATATCGAGCTGCAGGTAAACCGCATGACCGCCATTATTCAGCAGTTACTGGACTGCTTCCGCCATGTGCCGGACTCCCGTCGCCA
>DATGNB010000048.1:0-12671 GCA_035306945.1 Marinobacter sp. | reverse complement strand
GCATCACCCGCCCATAGCGCACCGCCAGCCCCTGCCGGTAGACGTGCTTGAGCAGGCCGATATTGGAGCTGCCATACTCGGCAATGGGAATGCTCGGGTCGCCGTCGATCTGGCAGGGCATACTGGCAGCCCAGAAGACTTCGTCTTTCAGGTTGCGCTGAACAAACCGATGGGTATCGCGCAGTGCTTCCAGCATCGCATCGGTGCTGTCATACACGGGAGTAATCAGCTCCAGCAGCGCCTCGGAGTAATCGGTGGTGATTCGCCCGTGGGTGAGTGCAGAACCCAGGGCTTGCGGATGCGGGGTCTGGGCAATAAACCCGTTGGGGTCTGCTCTCAGCCCCTCTTTCTCAACACCTTTCTGAAAACCGTCCCAGTCGCCTGCGGATAACCGGCGAAACAGGGAGTGGCGGGCATCGGCCATGATTGGCTCCTGTCAGAGCGGTTATCCCTCGATAACCGCTGATACATCATTAATGGATTAGCGGCCGTTCTTACGGGCCGACGCCAGCGCCTGGGCCAGCGCTCCGGCCATGGCGCCCTGCGCCGGCTGGGAGGGCTGGTTGCCTCGCGGCTTGCGGCCACCTGGCTGCCCCGCGCCACGGGTTTCCTTGTCGGCGCCCTGGGCTCCGGGCTGATCATCCATTCGCATGGAAAGGGCGATCCGTTTACGGGGGATATCCACGTCCATCACCTTGACCTTAACAATATCACCCGCCTTGACCACTTCGCGCGGGTCTTTGACGAAAGTATGGGACAGGGCCGAGATATGTACCAGGCCGTCCTGATGGACCCCGATATCCACAAAGGCACCGAAGTTGGTGACGTTGGTGACGGAACCCTCCAGCACCATGCCCGGTTTGAGATCGTTCAGGGTCTCCACGCCTTCTTCAAAGCTGGCAAAACGGAACTCCGGCCGGGGGTCCCGGCCCGGCTTTTCCAGTTCCGAGATGATGTCCCTGATGGTGGGCAGCCCAAACTGCTCAGTCACATACTCCCGGGGGTCGAGGGTGCGCAGAAAGGCGCTGTCACCAACGATCTGCTCCACCTTCCGGCTGTTACGGGCCGCAATCGCTTCCACCACGCCGTAAGCCTCGGGGTGCACCGAGGACCGGTCCAGCGGGTTGTCGCCTCCGGCGATGCGCAAAAATCCGGCCGCCTGCTCAAAGGTACGCTCACCCAGCCGGGACACTTTCAGTAACTGCCTGCGGTTGACGAACTTACCGTTCTGGTTACGAAAATCGACGATGTTCTGGGCAATGCTCTGGTTCAGTCCCGAGACCCGGGTCAGCAGGGGCACCGAGGCAGTATTCAGGTCGACCCCGACGCCGTTCACACAGTCTTCCACCACCGCATCCAGGCTGCGTGACAACTGAACCTGGGACACATCGTGCTGGTACTGGCCAACACCGATGGATTTGGGTTCAATCTTGACCAGTTCGGCCAGCGGGTCCTGCAGACGACGGGCAATGGAGACCGCCCCCCGGATTGTGACATCCAGATCCGGCAGTTCTTTGGAGGCAAATTCCGAAGCGGAGTAAATCGACGCTCCGGATTCATTCACCACAATCCGGGCGAGCTTCAGTTCCGGGTATTGCTTACACAGATCGGCGACCAGCTTTTCGGTTTCCCGCGACGCCGTTCCGTTACCAATGGCGACCAGCTCAATGTTGTACTGCCGGCACCAGGCGGCCAGCTGGGCGATGGATTGCGCCCAGTTGTTGCGGGGCGCATGGGGGAAGATCGCACCGTGGTCCAGTACCTGTCCGGTGCCGTCGATCACCGCCACTTTCACACCGGTGCGCAGGCCCGGGTCCAGGCCCAGAGTCGGGCGCGGGCCGGCGGGAGCCAGCAGCAGCAGGTCTTTCAGGTTGGCCGCAAAAACGTTGATGGCTTCGGCCTCGGCCGCTTCACGCACCTGTGACATCAGATCGGTTTCGATCTGGGTGGACAGTTTGACGCGCCAGGTCCACCGCACCACCTCGCCCAGCCATTTGTCGGCAGCGCGGCCGTTGTCACGGATCTTCCAGTGTGCGGCGATACGCTGCTCCGCCGGATGGGGCTGACGGCGGTCATCGTCGGCATCGCCCATTACAATGCTGTAGGAGAGGATACCTTCGTTGCGGCCGCGAAGAATCGCCAGGGCCCGGTGCGAGGGCACCTTTTTCAGCGGTTCGACATGATCAAAGTAGTCCCGGAACTTGGCGCCTTCGTTCTCTTTGCCTTCTATCACCGTCACCCTGAGCTGGCCACCCTGCCAGACAAAGTCCCGCAACGCTCCCAGCAGCTCGGCGTCTTCGGCAAAACGCTCCATCAGGATATAACGGGCGCCCTCCAGGGCTGCCTTGGTATCGGCCACACCCGCCTCGGCGTTCAGGTAACCGGCGGCTGTGGTTTCGGGGTCTTGGGCCGGATCGTTGTAGAGGGTGTCGGCCAGCGGTTCCAGGCCGGCTTCTTTGGCGATCTGGGCCTTGGTACGACGCTTGGGCTTGTACGGCAGATAAAGGTCTTCAAGACGGTTCTTGGTGTCCGCCGCGCTGATGGCCGCACGCAGCTCATCGGTCAGCTTGCCCTGCTCCTCGATGCTGTTAAGGATCGTGGTGCGGCGGTCTTCCATTTCCCGGAGGTAACGCAGCCGCTCTTCAAGCGTACGCAGCTGGCTGTCATCCAGCGAGCCGGTCACCTCTTTCCGGTAGCGGGCGATAAACGGAACACTCGCGCCTTCATCCAGCAGCGCGACGGTAGCGTCAACCTGCTGTTCGCGGACACCGAGTTCATCAGCAATGCGCCGGGAGATACTGTTCATGCGACCTCTGTTATCTTGCTTACAAAATTAATGGGCAAAGGTACAGCGGCTTGATGCTGCAGGCAAGCTGGATACCGCCGGGTGGTGTAGAATAGCCCGATACAGATTTTTCCTCCGGTAATTCCCTTGGCATCCATATTGTGAACAGGCTCAACCCCAGACAACGCGAAGCTGTGCGCTACGCCGACGGTCCCTTGCTGGTGCTGGCCGGTGCGGGCAGCGGCAAGACCAGCGTCATCACGCGCAAAATTGCCTATCTGATAGAAGAGCTCGGCATTCCCGGCCGTCATATTGCCGCGGTGACCTTCACCAATAAGGCGGCACGGGAGATGAAAGAGCGGGTGTCCCGCATCGTCGACCGCGGCAAAACCCGGGGCCTGATTGTCTCGACCTTCCATAACCTGGGCCTGAACATGATCCGGGAGGAGCACGCTCATCTGGGGTACCACCCCGGGTTTTCCATTTTTGATGCAGAAGATGCCAAGGCCCTGCTCCAGGACCTGATGCTGCGGGAGGGCAGTGCCGAAGCCGGCGACGAGCTCAACGACGTGCAAATGACGATTTCGTCCTGGAAAAATGCCATGCGCAGCCCGCCGCAAGCCTACAGCAAGGCAGCAGACGAAAGGGAGCAGCGGATTGCCCTTGTGTACAAGCGCTACAACGAGTACCTGAAAGCCTACAACGCGGTGGATTTTGACGACCTGATCCTGCTGCCGGTGCAGCTGTTCAGAGACAATCCCGAGGTGCTGGCCAAGTGGCGGCGGAAAATCCGCTATATGCTGGTTGACGAATACCAGGACACCAACGTGTGCCAGTATGAGCTGGTAAAGCAGCTGGTGGCTGAGCGGGCGGCCTTTACCGTGGTGGGCGACGATGACCAGTCGATCTACGCGTGGCGGGGCGCCCGTCCCGAGAACCTGGTTCAGCTCAAGGATGACTTCCCGAGCCTGAAAATCGTCAAGCTGGAGCAGAACTACCGGTCGACCAGCCGGATTTTGCGCTGCGCCAACACCGTGATCGCCAACAACCCCCACGTGTTTGAAAAAGCGCTCTGGAGTGATCACACCGTGGGCGAGGAAATCCGCATCATCCGCTGCCGCAATGAAGACGCCGAAACCGAGCGGGTGGCGACAGAAATCCTGGACCAGAAACTGAAAAACGGACTGGCGTTTAAAGACTTTGCCGTGCTCTACCGGGGCAATCACCAGGCCCGGTTGCTGGAGATGAAGCTGCAGGCCTATCAGATTCCCTACCGGCTCTCCGGAGGCCAGTCGTTCTTTTCCAAGAACGAGATCAAGGATGCGATGTCCTACCTTCGCCTGATGATCAACCCGGACGACGATGCCGCCTTCCTGCGCGTGGTGAACGTCCCCCGCCGGGAAATCGGCCCCCGCACTCTGGAACAGCTCAGCCATTATGCCCGGGCCCGGAACGTCAGCCTGTTCAAGGCGCTCGGCGATATGGGGGCGGAGACCCATGTGACGGAGAAAGGGCTGGACCGGCTGCGCCGGTTTGCTCACTGGGTGGAAAAGACCTCCGAGCGGCTGTTCTCGGAAAACCCGATCCCGGTGATCAAGCAACTGTTTACCGACATCGAATACGAAGAATGGCTGCACCAGCACTCCGGCAGCCCCAAACAGGCCGAGCGGCGCATGGAAAACATCTGGTACCTGGTGGAGTCCATCCAGCGCATGCTGGACGACGGCAAGGGTACCGCGGATGAGATCGGTATCGAGGATGCCATCGCCAGGCTGGTACTGAGAGACATGATGGAACAGCGGGAAGACGAAGACGACAGCGACAAAGTACAGCTGCTCACCCTGCACGCCTCCAAGGGGCTGGAGTTTCCCCATGTGTTTATCATGGGCCTGGAAGAGGAAATCCTGCCCCACCGCACCAGCATCGAGGAAGGCAACGTGGAAGAAGAACGGCGCCTGATGTACGTGGGCATCACCCGGGCCCGGGAAACCCTGACGCTGACCTACGCCGCCTCCCGCAAACAGTATGGTGAAAAGCTCGAAACCATCCCGAGCCGGTTTCTGGATGAATTACCGGAAGACGATGTGCGCTGGGAGGGGACCGGAGAAACAGACCAGCAGGCCAACCAGAAAAAAGGCAAAGCCACGCTCAGCGCGCTGATCGGAGATCTGGGCCTGTAAAGCAAAAACCCCGCCGGTGGCGGGGTTTTTGCGGATGCAAGCCTGAACTTACTGGCTTTCTTCAACCATGTACTCAACCGCTGCAACGATTTCCTCATCAGAGCAGCTCGCACACGCACCCTTGGGCGGCATGGCGTTAAAGCCATTAATGGCGTGATCGATCAGTGTGTCCATGCCTTTATCAATGCGGGACGCCCACTGGCCGGCATCGCCCAGCACCGGGGCACCAGCCACACCAGAGGCATGACATGCGGTGCATGCAGCGGCATAGACATCGCTGCCGGAGCGCGGGCCGGAGCTGGCTGCCGGTGCCGGTGCTGCGGCCGCCTCGCCACAGTCTTCACCCTGCAGACACACTTCGCCAACCGGTTTGATGCGCTCGCGGATTTCGTCTTCAACACTTGCTACCGCGGCGCCGGCCGCCAGGCCACAACCAAGCAGCACGGCTGCCAGGACTCTCTTCATCTTCACAATGCACCTCGCATTTGAGCGTTATAATCGTTCAGTCGCCGCATTATAGCGACTGTGCCCCGGCAAAAAAACCAAATGGCAGAATCGGAAATTGATTTCAACCATTTTGGTGACAGTTTGGTAGGGTATCTCTGAACTGCTAAGGTTTATGATAAATAGCATATAGCGACCCTTATTCTTTCCACAGATGCTGAGCCCAACCATGACCCAGCCCCCGGCCCCTGGCCCTGAAGGCCTCCGTAAACCCCTGCTTGTCGTCGAATTTTCCAGCCTCGCGGTATTGCTGTTGTCGATGTTCTGGCTCAGTAACACCGATCAGCAGATGGCGCCTGCCTGGCTGCTGATTCCGGCCCTTGCCAGCCTGGGGGTATTTCTCAGCTTTATCGGCCTGATGTACCTGCGCTGGATTGTCGCGGTTGCCGGAAGGCGCAAGCGTCTGCATCAGATCATTTTTGCTCTGCTGACACTCACGTTGCTGGGGGTCTGGCTCTATGGAATAGCCAGCACCTGGCTCAGTCTCACTGCCACTTCTTAAGGACAGCCCATGAAGTTAAGTGCCCGCATTGCCTTAAGCACGGCTCTGCTTGTGCTATCGGTGACCGCCCGGTCTCCGGCACTGGCGCAGGATACCTCTGTGGATTCCTCAGACGTTAACTGCGCTCTCATCCGCGAGGGCGTTCAGCGCCTTGCCTGCTACGATGCCCGGCATGATCCCAAGGCAGCCCGTGAGGCAGCTGCCGACAGCGAACTGGAGGAATCGGAGGCCACCGCCGAGGCCATGGTCGCCGACCGGGAGGCGCTGTTACAGGAGGCAGACAAGTCTGAGGAGGACGACCCTGACCGGGGTGTGATGAAATCGCTGGTCAACAACTACCTGGCCGCTGAGCGGGCAGTATTTTCGTTTGCCGGCGGCCTGGTGGCCCATAAACCCAACTACATCCTGCCGATCACCTGGGCCGATCACCCCAACTCAACCCCGTTCAGCCCCCGTACCGGGGTTACCGGGTACGACTACCATCTTGAAAACGAGGAAGCCAAGTATCAGATCAGCTTCAAGGTACCGTTGCTGACCGGCATGTTCGAGGACGACACCACCTTCTGGTTTGGCTATACCCAGAAATCGTTCTGGCAGGTCTATAATCAGGACGAGTCCGCGCCCTTCCGGGAGACCAATTACGAACCGGAACTGTTTTTCCGGCACCAACTCGACTGGGATATCGGCCCTGGTACGCTGAGTGGTATCACCCTGGGGCTCAACCACCAGTCCAACGGCCAGTCCGACCCCCGCTCCCGCAGCTGGAACCGGCTCAAGGCATCGGCGGCCTACAGCTATAACCGCTGGCTGTTTATGGTGGAGCCCTGGTACCGGCTGCCCGAGAGCCGCAGTGACGACGATAACCCCGATATCGAGAGCTACCTTGGCTACGCCAATTACCGGGCGGTCTACAAGCTGTCTGACGACCGGACCTTTTCCCTGAATCTGCTGAACAATCTGCGCTCCGATAACCGAACCTCGTTAGAATTCGGTTACAGCTTTCCGATAGGCGACACCCTGAAAGGCTTTGTCCATTATTACAACGGCTACGGGGAAAGTCTGATCGACTACAACGAGCGGATTGAGCGGATTGGTCTGGGTATCATGCTGAACGACTGGCTCTGATACGCCTGCCTGAGACTCAGGGGCGGCGCCCGGCCGGGCCGCCCCGCGGTCTGTGACGGTTTATTCGGCGGCCGAAGACTGCAGCTGGATATAATTCTGCAGGCCCATCTGGGCAATCATTTCGAGCTGGGTTTCGAGCCAGTCGATGTGTTCCTCTTCGCTGTCGAGGATGCCGCGGAACAACTCGCGGCTGGTGAAGTCCTGCACCTGTTCGCAATAAATGACCGCTTCTTTGAGATCTGCGTGGGCCGTGTATTCAAGTTTCAGATCGCACTCGATCATTTCCTGGACGTTCTCACCGATCAGCAGCTTGTTGAGATCCTGCAGGTTGGGCAGGCCTTCCAGAAACAGGATTCGCTCAATCAGCTGATCGGCGTGTTTCATCTCATCGATGGACTCTTCGTACTCCTTGGCGGCCAGTTTGGTGATGCCCCAGTCCTTATACATACGGGAGTGCAGGAAATACTGGTTGATGGCGGTCAGCTCGTTGGCGAGGACCTTATTGAGGTGCTGGATAACTTTTTTATCGCCTTTCATAACCGTAATCCTTTTCAATGGGGTGCAGTTACCCCCTAGGATAGCCGGTTTGGCACTGATAAAAAATTTCCGATGGGAAGCTGGTGCAGTTGGGAATGAAGCTCGAACAGCCGCTTAGTTGCTTCGGCAGGGAATCAGGCGGGCTGAGCGAGCATGCTGGCCAGGGCAAGGTAGTCTGGTGAACGGGATTCCCGAAGGATTTCCCGGGCTGTGCAGGCACACCGGCCGCACTGGCGGCCTACCCCAAGCTCTTTGCCCAGCTGGCGCATGGAGCTTACGCCATTCTCTGCCGCTTCGCGGATGTCCCGGTCTGTTACGCCAAAACACAAGCAAACATACATGGTGTGTTCTCACTAACAACTAAGAAGTTAGTGATAATTATTGTCATTCACAATCAGGAATGCAACCCCTTACGATGAAAACTTTGTTGAGCAAGGTTACCGCGGGGTGTTCCGGGTCAGGTTACGCGATCCGTTGTCGGTGACCACCAGGTTGTCCTCAATCCGGATACCGCCACAACCCCTGAGTTCATCGATCAGCGCCCGGTCCAGATATCGTGCCAGCGGGCCTGCCAGCAACGGTTCAAGCAGAGACGGGATGAAATAGAGCCCCGGCTCAATGGTGACCACCATGCCCGTTTCCAGGGTACGGGTCAGGCGCAGGAAAGGCGCGTCATCCGGAGGAGATGTGGGTTTGCCGGCGACGTCGTGCACCTGAACCCCAAGGAAGTGGCCAATACCGTGGGGAAAGAAAGCATGGGTAATTCCCTCTTTCACCATGTCCTCTTCGCCCAGCCCCCGGACCAGACCGGAGGCGGACAACAACGCAGCAATGCCCTGATGGGCCTTGCGATGAATGGCCAGATACTCCACCCCGGGCGCTACCATATCGCACAGCCGGCGCTGCACACGTTCCAGACCGTGTATCAGCGCGGCAAACCTTGGTTCCTCCGGCGCTGCGCTGGTGCGGGTGATATCCGAGCAGTAACCCCGATACCGGACCCCGGCATCGATCAGCAGACTCCGGAGCTGCCGGGGAGCCTGGGTATCGTAATACTGGTAATGCAGGGTACCGGCATGTTCGTTCACGCCGATGATGCTGTGGTAAGGCGCATCGGCCTCCCGCTGACCGGTGGCCTGCTGGTAACAGAGACTGATGCCGAACTCGCTCTCCCCCGCCAGAAAAGCGTCTCGCGCGGCATCATGGCCCAGCAACGCCAGCCGGTTGGCCTCAGCCAGGCATTCGATCTCGTAAGGGGTTTTGTGAACACGGGCTTCGGCCACTGCAGCCAGCAGGCCCGGCGGGTTATGCTCCCCCGGTACACCGTCGAGCACCCGCGGATCACCCAGTACCGCCATCACGCCGGAGCCCTGCAGGGCCGGCGCCCGGGACTCGTCACGGTAGTGCAGCTCCAGACAATCCCGCCACGGCCCCGCCGGTAATTCCGGATGCGCATGCCAGTAATCGACCGGCTGGTAAACCCACAGCACGGGCTTTTCGCCGGGCCGGATCAATAGCCAGCTGTGTTCCTGTCCGGCAAGGCCGGTCCAGTGCAGGAACGGGCCATAACCGTGAAATACGTAGGTCTGATCGTCCCCGTAGCGGTAGGGTGCGGCGCCAGAGGCAATCAGGAGGGCGTCATAACCGTGGGCGGCCATGGCCCCCTCATAACGCCGCTGCAGCTCCTGAAGGTGAGCCGGCTGAAGGGACAGAATCGAGTGTTGTGACATGGTGGATTTCCAGTTGTTTCCAGAGATGAAGAATGTCGTCGGAACGGGCGTTACGTAACCGGATCAGCCGTATTTCCAGTGGAATGTCCCAGTCTGGGTCTCCGGCCCGGACCAGCCGGCCAAACTGTTCACTTTTCTCCGTCATCCGGTGGGGTAACCAGCCCATTCCAAACCCCTGCTTGACCAGCGCCTTGATACTGGAGGACTGGGTGTTTTCGTTCAGTGGCAAAAGACTGGCCGCCAGCTTGTTCCGTGACAGGTGACCCTCAATGGCCGACTGCAGGAATCCACGGCTGTGATAGGCAATGAGCGGTACCGGTTGCCCGGCACTGCCGGGCAAGGGATAACGTGGCGCCCCCTGCTCATCCGAGATGCTTACCGGAATCAACGTCTCACAGGCGATGGTTTGCCACTGGAATGTATCGCTGGCCAGACGATCGCCCCAGGGCAGATCCGGATGCCAGTAGCACAACACCAGATCGCAGGCACCGTTTTCCAGTTCATCCAGAAACTGCTCCCCCACCCAGCTGGTGGCGGTCAGGTTCAGCTGAAGCCGCTCGGCAATACCGGCCTCCCGGGCCCAGCCGTTATAAAAATGGGAGAACAGGCCCTGGGTGGAGCCAACACTGATGCGGGCCGAGGCCTCGGCATCCAGGGCGGCGATACGGTCCCGGGTATCGCGCACATCGCGGGTAACCCTTTGACACAATTCCTGAAACACTTCCCCGGCAGGGGTCAGCGACAATGGAAGTGTCTGCCGGTTGATCAGTGTGGTGCCCATGGTTTCTTCCAGGAGTTTGATACGCCGGCTGAACGTGGGCTGGCTCACGTGCTGCTGTTCCGCCGCACGCGAGAAATGGCGCGTTCGCGCCAGCGCCAGAAAGTCTTCCATCCAACGTATTTCCATGAGCTCCCCTGGAGGTGGGCGTTATTAACGGCCGGCAGGCTGTTGGCAGCATGATAGCTCAACAACGGCCCACTCTTACAAACGCCGCTCCTCAACCGCATGGCAGGCGACCTGGCCCCCGCCCTCGGTTGCGATCAGCTGCGGAACTTCCTGCCGGCAGCGCTCGTTCGCATAAGGACAGCGGCCATGGAAGACGCAACCAGGCGGCAGGTTAACCGGTGTTGGCACCTCACCCTGTAAACGGATGTGATTCGGGCGCTGATCTTCGAGTTTCGGGATCGCCGAGAGCAGGGCCTGGGTGTACGGATGCCGCGGGCTGGCAAAAAGCGCTGCGGTTGGCGCCAGCTCACAGACCCTGCCCAGATACATCACCGCCACCCGGGTGCCAAAATGCTCGACGACGGCAAGGTCGTGGGTGATGAACAGATAGGTCAGGCCACGGCTTTCCTGAGCGTCCATCAGCAAGTTGAGTACCTGGGCCTGGATGGAAACATCCAGCGCCGAAATCGGCTCATCGGCCACAATAAACTCGGGGTCTACCGCCAGCGCCCGCGCAATGGCGATTCGCTGCCGCTGGCCGCCGGAGAACTCGTGCCCGAAACGCCGGCCCCAGTCCGGGCCGATTCCGACTGACTGCATCACCTCATACACTTTCTCCTGCACCTGTGACGGGCTCCAGCCGGGGTTATGGAAGCGGATGGGCTCTTCCAGGGTCTGCTGGATGGTCATGCGCGGGTTCAGCGACGCATAGGGATTCTGGAAGATCATCTGCATTTTGCGGCGAAACGGCAGCCCTGCCTTGCGTTCCAGATGATCGATTCGCTGGCCCTGATAGTGAATCTCGCCGGCGCTGGGTGAAAGCAACCCCATCACCGTGCGGGCGATGGTGGACTTGCCACAGCCGGACTCACCCACCACACACAGGGCTTCCCCTTTGTGGACGTCCAGATCCACGCCGTTGATCGCGTGCACGGCTTCCTGCTTGCGCCGCAGCCGTCCTTTTTCAAAGCGAAGCTGCTCCAGAAAGCTGCCAGAGAGATCGAAGCGTTTTTCCAGACCCCGGATACTGACCAGAGGGGAACTCATGATCCGGCCTCCTGCATGCGTTTTTCCTGCTCAATCAGGTTGGCGACTTCGTAGCACGCCACATCCACATTGCCCGAACGCACATACTCCGGCATGGCGCGTTTACACTGGTCGGTGGCGAAGCTGCAACGAGGATGGAACGGGCAGCCCGATGGCACATTATTGAGTGATGGCATGGAGCCCGGAATCTGGAACAGCCTGGCCCCGGGTTCTCCCATCTGTGGCAATGCGTTGATCAGCCCCTGTGTGTAGGGGTGCTGGGCGTCGTTGATGATCTCCCGGGTGGGGCCCTGTTCGATAATGCGCCCCGAGTACATCACCAGCATTCGCTGGGTAACCTGGGAGACTACGCCGAGGTCGTGGGTAATCAGCATCAACGCGACGTTTTCCTGTTCACACAGGTTGAGCAGCAAAGCCATGATCTCGGCCTGTATGGTGACGTCGAGCGCGGTGGTTGGCTCGTCCGCGATGATGATTTCCGGGTCCAGCAGCAGGGCTATGGCGATGATCACGCGCTGGCGCATGCCCCCGGACAGTTCGTGGGGGTACTGCTCCAGACGCCGGGCGGGTGACGGAATCTGTACTTTTGTCAGCCGGTCCAGAGCAATCGCTCTCGCCTCTTTCCTGCTGATTTTGCGGTGTGCCCGAATGGCCTCCGTCATTTGCGTGCCGATGGTCAGCACCGGATTGAGGGTCATCATCGGGTCCTGAAAGATCATGGCGATGCGGTTGCCGCGTATCTGCCTGAGTTCACGCTCATTCATGGCGGCCAGATCCTGCCCGTCGAACAGAATCTGGCCGCCGGCAATGTAGCCCGGCCGGGCAATGAGGTTCAGGATGGAAAAGGCAGCCACCGATTTGCCGGCCCCGGACTCACCCACCAGTCCCAGGCGCTCACCCTTGTCCAGGCTGAAGCTGATCCCCCGCAGGGCTTTGAGATCGCCCCCGCGTAATGCAAAGCGGACATCCAGATCTTTGACTTGTAACAGTGGCATGACCTTATCCCTTATACAGCCGTGGGTTCATGACATCCCGCAACCAGTCACCGAGCAGGTTGATGACCAGCACAAGCACCACCAGTACCAGCCCGGGAATCAGGGTGATCCACCAGGATCCGCTCTGGATGTAATCAAAACCGGACTTGATCAGCGAGCCGAGCGAAGGCTGGGTTTCGGGCATGCCAAGCCCCAGGAACGACAACGCCGCCTCGGAGATGATCGCGTTGGCAATCTGTACCGTGGCAATCACGAAAATCGGCGAGAGAGTGTTCGGCAGAATATGACGAAACATAATGCGTGGCGTACCAAAACCCATC
>DATGNB010000047.1:0-5594 GCA_035306945.1 Marinobacter sp. | reverse complement strand
TCGCCGTCCGCCAGTTCGCCTTTGTCGAAGGCCTGGTAGAACAGGTTGAGAACTTCCGGGTGGGCTTTTTCGACTTCGTCGAGCAGCACCACGGAATAAGGCTTCTGGCGGATGGCTTCGGTGAGGATGCCGCCTTCGCCGAATCCGACGTAGCCTGGGGGTGAGCCGATCAGGCGGGAGACTGTGTGTTTCTCCTGGTATTCGGACATGTTGATGGTGGTGAGGAACTGGCGGCCGCCGTAGAGCAGTTCGGACAGTTGCACCACGGTTTCGGTTTTACCAACGCCGCTGGGGCCGACCAGCAGGAAGGCGCCCATGGGGCGGCCCGGCCGGCGCAGGTCGGCGCGGGCGGTGAGCAGGTGTTGGTGCAGGCAGTCTATGGCGGTGTCCTGGCCTTTGATGTGGGCCTGCAGGTAGGCCGGCAAGTGGGTGATTTTTTCCAGCTCGTCGGTGGTCATCCGGTTGACCGGGATACCGGTCCAGTCGGCGATGACTTCGGCCACCTGGCGGGCGTCGACCCGGGCGTGGACCAGGGGCTCGTCGGCCTGAAGCTCGGCCAGTTCCTGTTCGATGGCGGCGGCTTCGCTTTTCAGGTCCGGGCGTTCTTCCTGGTCGGCATAAGTCATGTCAGTGGCAGTGCTTTCAGCCGGGTTTTCCGTAAGGTCTCCGGTCAGCAGCTGTTCACGGATCTCTACCAGACGCGTAACAAGCTTGCGCTGATCGTTCCAGCTCTGTTCCAGTTCGGCGGCTTCGACGGTGAGGTCGGCGATCTGCTGTTCCAGCTCCTGCTCACGCTCACCATCAACGTTTTGCCCCAGCGTGTGTTCACGACTCAGCAGTTGCTGTTCCATGGCCAGCTGGTGCAGTTCGCTGCGCACGTGGCTCAGGCGCCGTGGCGGGGTGCTCAGGTTGAGGCTGACCCGGGCGCAGGCGGTGTCGAGCACGTCAATGGCTTTGTCCGGCAGCTGCCGGCCGGCCAGGTAGCGGGCCGACATTTCGGCGGCGGCTTTCAGGGCTCTGTCGGCGACCAGGACTTTGTGGGATTTCTCGTAGACGGTGCGCAAACCACGGAGTATGTGGACGGCTTCGCCCGGGGTCGGTTCGTCCAGGGCGACCGGCTGGAAGCGACGGCTCAAAGCTGGGTCTTTTTCGAAGTATTTCTTGTACTCGCGCCAGGTGGTCGCTGCGATAGTACGCAGCTCGCCCCGGGCCAGTGCCGGTTTCAGCAGGTTGGCGGCGTCGGAGCCGCCCTCGCTGTTGCCGGCCCCGATCAGGGTGTGGGCCTCGTCGATGAACAGGATGATCGGAGTGGCAGAACCTTTGACCGCTTCGATCACGCCTTTCAGGCGCTTTTCGAATTCGCCTTTGACCGAGGCGCCGGCCTGCAGGGCGCCCATGTCCAAGGTCCAGAGTTCGACGCTTTTCAGGCGATCCGGCACGTCGCCGTTGACGATACGCAGGGCCAGGCCTTCCACCAGGGCGCTTTTGCCCACGCCGGCGTCACCCACCACAATTGGGTTGTTCTTGCGACGGCGGCAGAGGATGTCGATCATCTGGTCGATTTCAGCATCGCGGCACACCACCGGATCCAGTTTTTCTTCCCGGGCCAGCTTGGTGAAATCGGTGGCGTAGCGCTTGAGCGGGTCCAAGTCTGCCGGGGTTGATGATTTACCCGCTTCGGCAGCGTTCAGTTCCGCACGCTCAACTGAGCCTTCGGTTACCCGGTCAAATTGCTTGCGCACCTGCTCCCGGTTGATGTCCACCAGGCTTTGGGCCACCCGGGGCATCAGATAGCGATCGACATTCATCAGCAGCGCCAGGAACACTGCACCGGAGCGCAGATCTTTGTGGCCCAGTTCCGTGGAAGCGAGCAACCAGGCGTCCTGCAGCAGCTCTACCAGCAGCGGCGAGAATGAGGGATAGGGCTCGGCACTTCGCGCTTCGCCATTCAGACTGTCGCCTACTAACGGCTGCAGTTGCTGGTGGTTTATGCCGGTGTGCTCCAGTATCTGGCGTACGTCGGAAAACGGCGTTTCCAGCAGTTTGAACAACAGGTGCGCCGGGGTAATCTCGGCACCCTGGCGGCTGATGCACAGGGCCGCGGAGGCTTCCAGAGCCTGGCGGGAAATGTCGTTGAGGCGCCCGATCAGCGCCGGCAGTTCTACCCGAATCACAGTGATGTCCTTATTTCGGTAGTTGGTCCAGTACGCTGAGCACATCCCTGATGCGTTCGTTCAGCGCCACATTGTATAAGTGGTAAATGCCCGCCATGGCCGCGATAAAAAGGCCACCGATCACCCAGATCGGCAAGCCGCTACGCAGGCGATTGCGAGCTGGCGCGACGTTCTCCGAGGCATCGGCCAAGGGCTGAGGATCCCGGTCAGCGCGCAGATCCCGCAATTGTTCATACAAACCACGGACGACCTGATCGTATTCGTCCCGGCCGTTTTCCAGAACCTTGTACCGGCCCTCAAAGCCCAGGCAAAGGCAGAGGTAGATGAAGCCCAGCATGTCCCGGTAACGTTCGGGCTCCTTTTCCATACGAGCCAGAATGGCGAAGACTTTTTCACCGCCCCAAGTTTCGTTATGGAATCGCGACAGCAGCGAATGCTGGGACCACACGCTGTGGGCACCCCAATCGGTACCCAATACCGCTTCGTCAATGAAGGCACAAAGCACATAGCGATAGGCCACCACGGTGGGGCGTTCGTAGCCCTGCTCCACCAGTTCCCGGTCAATGGCTGCCACTTCGTCAACCACTTGCTGATAGAGGCTCTCCACATTCCGGAAGTCCGCCAGTCGGCGCACCCGGATCACCAGGCCCAGCAGCGACGTGGCTGCGTCCACCAAGCGATTTTCCTCCAGCCCACGAAGCTGAAAACCTGCGTTATCGAATTCTGACCGGGCACTGTCATTACCGGAATCCGCAAACAGAAGGTCACTGAATGCACGATCACCCGAATCCCTGGTGTTGTCTGGCCTGTCCATTACCGGTGCATTTGCCATGATTTAGCTCCTGATTGCCCAGAATTGCATTTCAAGCCCGGGGTAGCTGCCCGCCACGTGGAAGGCAAAGCCGCTGGCGTTGTCGAGCATCTGCCAGGCCTGGCTCTGGTCGTCCAACCGGAAGTACACAAAGCCGGCGTGATACGGCAACTGGCGCGGGGCCACCGGCAGTGCGGACAACGGAATGCCCGGCAGCTGCAGGCTGATGAGATCGCGGATTTTCTCCACCGAGGCCACCTTGCACTGCTGGGTGAACTGCTTGCGCAGGTCGTCCAGCGGCATGTCGGCCTTTACCGCGAGGATGAACTCGGCGTCTTTGATCAGCTGGCCGTCCTGAACCGGTGCCACAGTGAGTCCGTACTGGCGCTGCTGCAGAGAAATCGCCAGCGCACGCGGTTCCAGCACGGTACTCAGGGCCTGACGCAGCACCTGCATCAACGGGCTGAAGCAGCCCTCCGGCAGGTCGTGATCGTAGGGTGTGAACTCCCTCGGCAAGCGGCTCTCATCGGTGAAGGTCACCAGCTCGCCGCACAGTTCGAGCAAGGCTTCGTACAGGCGCTCCGGATGCAGCTGGCGCAACCTGGCCAGGTGCATGAACTTGGGGTGCGCGCGGTTCAGCATCTGCAGCAGCATGAAATCAGAGACATCAGCCACGCCGCCTTGCCCGGGCGCGCCCACCCGTTCGGCAATGTTGCGGGCCCGTTCCTGCATCAGGCCAGCCATTTCACCCACAAAGCGCTGCAGCCGTGACGCCGAGCGCACGCTGAGCATGGTGGGCAGAAAATTCGGGTCCATCACCAGGCTGCCGTCCGGGCGCTTTTCCAGAATCCGGCCAATGGCGAGCGCGGCGTAGGCACTGCGATCTTCCCGCTCCAGCATTAACCGGGGCGCCACTCGCCCGACATCAATGCTGTGAGCGTCTCCATCCACCGAATGCAGGTCACGAATTTCCACCGACAGGGCCCGAAAGCGACCGGCCACCGGGGCATCCGGCCATTCCACTTCGGCCAGAGTATCGCTGCCCAGAGGCAAGGCCAGATACACCACCTGATTGGCCACCGAGGCATCGGTGATTTCCAGGGGCTCGGGCATCACGTCGTCCTGAGGCAGATTGAAGCGGGTGCCATCCGGAAACAATCCAGACGCCCGAACCAGACCTACCCGGCCAAAGCTCAGGTACTCGGCGTTCAACTCCAGATCACTGAAACCGTACAGGTAATCCGAGACCGCAAGCGCCCGCTCATTGATCTGGTGTTCCAGATACCGCTGCTGTTGCTGGAAGTGCTGGGGTTTGATGAACAGCCCGTCACTCCACACGACTCGATTGGTAGCTGCCATCAGCTTTCATCCGAACGGGTCAGTTTCACTTCCCGCTCACGCAGGTTGACCAGCAAGTGATAGGTGCCACCGATCGGGTCCACCTTCACCACTTTTTTCCATTGCGACAGGTTGGGGTAAGCGTAAAAGGCAATAACCCCGATAAACCGCGTGTCTTCGCTGATATCGAACGGCTCCACAAACTTGAACTGCCCCGGCACCAGGGTGTAATCGCTGTGGTCGACATAGTTGCGACCCAGCGAATCCTCAAGATTGTTCAGAAGCTGGTCAAAATCCCCCGCCATCAGCAGGGAGCTGTCGCGCAGCTCAATAATCTGGAACGCGATCGGCGTGGGCGCCAGCGATTCGTTCGGGTTTACGCTTGGCTCTGCCAGCATGGTCAGATCGACACGGCTGGGCTGATCTTCCGGGTAGCCCACCGGGATATCGGGGTCCCACAGCACCTTCGCGGTTTTGGTGACGGCGTTGTACGGGGTGCTGCACCCCACCAGAAACATCACAATAGCCAGCAAGCTCCATTTGCAGTACTTCACAACAAGTTCTCCCTCTGTAATTGGCGCAAGTGTTGGTCATAAGCCTGGTCAAACACCTCCTGAAAGAGGCGTTCAAAGCCTTGCTGACGACTGGATCTCAGTTCTCGGTAATAATGTTGGTACATATCCCAGGCCCAACGGCCTTCGTCTTCGTTGTCCTGCAGACCGCGGCGGTATCCGTGGAATCTGCGCAGCAATGCCTCTGGTGAAAAGGCGTGAAGAATCGCTTCCAGAGCCTCGCGGATGGCTATCTGCGTGGCCTGTTGATGATGATTCAAGCTATCCAGGCTCTCCCGCACGGCGGCCGGGGCCGACAGATGAACCGGGCTTCGTTCAGCCGCAAACAGGGTCTGGATGGTGCCAGCGTAGTCGTCGCCCAACCGCAGCGGGTTGTCTTCGATGGGCTGAAGGCGCGTGCGCAGCGCACGGTGCCGGGTGTCTTCGCCCTGGTGCAGGGCCAGCAGGCCATCTACGGTTGCCTTCAGGGTCTGTCCGGCTTCCTCCAGAAACAGCTGCATGTCATCGCTGTCGGCAAAGTCGATCTCTGCGCCCAGACCCCGCATCAGGGGCGCACCGCTGATGTGTTGACGGCTGGCATCGCGGGCCGGGGCCCTGGTGTCTGACATTCCGTGTCGCTCCTTTGTCTCGTGCCCGTCATTCCGGGCTTTGCGGTTAACCGGCAGGCCCATCGCCACGTCCCGGTTTTCCCGATATTCA
>DATGNB010000046.1:0-3069 GCA_035306945.1 Marinobacter sp. | reverse complement strand
CGGATTTCATGTCGAAGCCAGTGTGCCAGTGGCACAGAAAACCCCATTTTCTTTCGATAAAGCACATCCTCTGGCAACAGACCAGAAAACGCCTTCTTGAGAATGTGCTTTTTGTCTTTGCCATGGAGCTTGAGCCTGGATGGAATGTTGGCCGCAAACTCAACCACGCGGTAATCCAGCAAGGGCGCACGGGTTTCGAGTGAGTTTGCCATGCTCATACGGTCCACCTTCACGAGTATGTCGCCCGGCAGATAGGTTTTTATATCGGTATAGAGCACACGCGACAGGTGGTCTTCTGCTCCGGCTTGCCGGTAGTAGTGCCGAGTGATTTCGCCCGGATCGTAATCTCTGGTGTGCGACCTGAGCTCACCCGTCACCAGCGAATCCCAGATCTGCGGCCGAAAGAAACAATTCGAGTTATAGAACCCCTGAGCAGGCTCCGTAGCCAACGCACCCAGTAGCGAGCTCGCTTTACCGGCAAGGGTGTGGTCTATCTGGCCAACCATTCTCGACATCCAGGGGAAGAGCGCCCGCCTGATCCCTGCCGGTACCAGCCCGCGCAGCTGGTTCTCTATCTGGTCGGTACGATATTTACTGTAACCCGCGAAGTTCTCATCGCCGCCATCGCCTGCCAGAGCCACCGTTACTTTTGCCCGGGCCAGCTGAGAAACAAAATAGGTTGGCACAAACGACGGGTCGGCAAACGGCTCGTCAAAATACCTGGAAATCTTTTCGAGAGAACCTGCCACGTTGTCTTTAACGGTGAATTCGTGATGGTCGGTACCAAACAGGGTCGCTACCTTCTGTGCCCAGGCTACTTCGTCAAAGCGTTCAGAATCAAAGCCAATGGCGCAGGTGGTTACCGGCCTTTTGCTGTGGCCCGCCATCAGCCCTACAACCGCGCTGGAATCGATGCCCCCGCTGAGAAAGGCTCCCAGGGGTACGTCGCTGACCATTCGTATACGGACCGCGTCGCTGATGAGCTCGTGGAGTTCATCAGCCAGGGATTCCGGGCTGTCAGCCGAAGGGCTGGCAAAAGACACATCCCAATACTGGGCCTGCTTTACCGTTACCCCATCGGTTTCCAGCCAGTGGCCCGGAGGCAGTTTGTAGATGTCACGGTAAATGGTCTTTGGATCAGGTACATATTGATAGGCAAAATAATCTTTAATGGCGTCGTAGCGCAGGTCTGTGCGTACAAATGGCAACTGCAGCAGGGCTTTTATCTCGGAGGCAAAGGCAAACTGGCCTCCACGGTTATAGAAGTAGAGTGGTTTTTTGCCCAGGCGGTCCCGCGCCAGAAACAGTTTTCTGGCCTCGCGGTCCCAGATAGCCATCGCGAACATCCCGTTCAGCAGGTCCAGGCATTCCCGGCCTCTGGTTTCATAAAGCGCCAGGAGCACTTCGGTGTCTGTTTGCGTATGGAAGCGATGCCCCACACGGCGAAGCTCGGCCCGCAGTTCCTGAAAGTTATAAATCTCGCCATTAAAAGCAATGACATATCGGCCAGAGGCCGAAACCATCGGCTGATTACCCGCCTCAGACAGATCAAGAATGCTTAAGCGCCGGTGGACTAACCCCACCTCGTCGTCGTACCAGCTGGCACCGGCATCCGGGCCCCGGTGGCGAATACTGGCCCCCATCTGATCCAGCCATGTGGTGTGGCGCGAGCGATCATGGGTACTGGGCGTACGTAAGAATCCAGCCAGGCCACACATTCTCAGCCCGCCCTCCTGGCTTTGGAGGGTGCGTCACAACCCGGCGCAGTGAGCGCACGAAACAGCGCTTCGTATTCCCGCGCCATCCGTGCAGCGGAATACTGTTTATCAATCAGCGCCCGGGCATTAGTGGTCAGGGTTTGAGCAAGGTTGCTATCCGTGAGCAGGCGGTGGCAACACGCCTCCAGCGCATCCCGGTCGCCATGAGGCGCCAGTAACCCGGTCACCTCATGCTCCACCAGCTGGTCCACGCCCGGGATGTCGTAGGCGGCCACGGGGATGTTCATTGCCATGGCTTCCATCATGCAGCGCGGGATACCCTCCAGCGACGAGGTCATTACGAACAGGTCAAATCGTGACAGCAGCTCCAGCCGGTCGCTTCGGAATCCCAGAAACCCAATGGCGTCACTGCTCGGCAGCTGACGTGCGATAGCTTCCAGCTCCGGCCGTTGGGCGCCATCCCCCAGCAACTGAAGGCGCAACTGTAGATGGCGCCGGCAGAGGCGATCGAACACCGCCAGCAGGTCCGGGATACCTTTGCGGGGAATCATCTGGCCGATAAATCCAATGGTCCGGAGCGCCGGTTGTCCGTCGGCCTCCGGTGTTGACGACGCCTCAACCAGTGGCGCAATTTCAGTCAGATCAACGCCGTTACGAATAAAGCGGGTTTTCGCCGCTGGTACGCCCATCCGGGCCATATCCCGGGCCAGCTCTTCCGAGAGCGGCACCACCTGATCAAAATATCTCAGCATGAAGGTGCCTGCTTTTATAAAGGCTCGCAACTTGAAGCCTACATTGCCGGAAAAACCATGAGGTGTACTCACGCACCTGATACCCGTACGGCGGGCCGCAATCAGGCCCAGGATGTCGGATTTATAGCCGTGGGTGTGGATGATGTGGATGTCCCGCTCACGAATCACCTGGCATAACTGCTTGATCACGCGCAGATCAAAGCGGCCGTTCATGTCAAGGTAGTGGACCTGCTGGCCGCTGTCCGTTGGGTAGAGCTCAGCCACGGTGAGGTCCTGATCCGCAGTTTCCCGGGTAACGGCAAGGTCGCAGTTAACCACCGCCGTATCGATATTATTGGCCAGTGCCAGCACCCAGCGCTCAGCTCCGTAGAAGCCGGCGGGGGTAATAAACTGCAGCACGTTTATTTTGGTCATGTAAGTGCTTCCGTTACCTGAGCGGATTGATTTTTCCGGGCCCGGTGATTGGCCCTGTGTTCCTGGTACTGCAGGTAGTAAACGTTACCTGCGGCTGCAACAAACAGGATCATCCACCACAGGATTTCCGACCGGAAACGGTCGATGAAAGACGCAGAGACCATGTAGGAAAGCAGCGCAACTTC
>DATGNB010000045.1:0-26498 GCA_035306945.1 Marinobacter sp. | reverse complement strand
ATCAAAAGTTCCGAATCAGTCATCGGCATAACCAGCCGTTCACAAGACGCCTGACCGTGCCATGACCGTCCTGAACCCACCCATTTGCCTGAGGACGAAAATGACAACATCCAAAGCCAAGATTGTCTACACACTGACCGACGAGGCTCCCGCCCTCGCCACACGGTCACTGCTTCCTATCCTGGAAACCTTCGCCAAGCCGGCTGGTATTGATTTTGAAACCAGCGATATTTCTCTTGCGGCGCGTATTCTGGCGAACTTCCCGGAGTATCTTGAGGAAAACCAGCGGGTTCCGGATGCCCTGGCGGAATTGGGTGAGTACACCAAGGATCCGGATGCCAACATCATCAAACTGCCAAACATCTCGGCGTCTATCCCCCAGCTGCGGGCCGCCATCAAAGAGCTGAACGAGCAGGGCTACAAGGTGCCGGCGTTCAAGGAAGACCCCGAGACCGATGAAGAGAAAAACATCCATGCCCGTTACTCCAAGGTACTGGGCAGTGCGGTTAACCCGGTACTGCGTGAAGGTAACTCCGACCGTCGCGCGCCGGCGGCGGTAAAGGCCTTTGCCCGTAAGTTCCCGCATACCATGGGCGAATGGAGCCCGGCGTCACGTACCCACGTGGCCCATATGCGTGGAGGCGACTTTTACTCCAGCGAGCAGTCCGTCACCCTGGACAAGGCCACCAATGCCCGCATCGTGTTCGAGAACACGAAGGGTGAGCAAACCGTTCTGAAAGCCGACCTGCCACTGCAGGAAGGCGAAGTGCTGGACGGCATGTTCATGAGCAAGAACGCGCTGGTGAAGTTCTTCGAGGATGCCATCGAAGATTGCGAAAAAACCGGCGTGATGTTCTCGCTGCACGTAAAAGCGACCATGATGAAAATCTCTCACCCGATCGTGTTTGGTCACGCGGTGAAGGTTTATTACAAAGAGCTGTTCGAGAAGTACGGCGACCTGTTTGATGAAATCGGTGTTAACCCGAACAACGGTCTTTCTTCGGTACTCGAAAAAATCCAACAGCTGCCGGAATCCAAGCAGGAACAGATCCAGGAAGACCTGCACAAGTGCTACGAGCACCGCCCCGAAATTGCCATGGTGGATTCGGTAAAAGGCATCACCAACCTGCACGTTCCCAGCGACGTGATCGTGGATGCCTCCATGCCCGCGATGATCCGTAACTCCGGCAAGATGTGGGCCCGTGATGGCAAGCTGAAAGACACCAAGGCAGTGATGCCCGAGTCCACTTACGCCACCATCTACCAGGAAGCGATCAATTTCTGCAAAACGCATGGTGCGTTTGATCCGACCACCATGGGTACCGTACCCAACGTCGGCCTGATGGCGCAGAAAGCGGAAGAGTACGGTTCCCACGACAAGACCTTCGAAATCAAGGAAGACGGTGTTGTCCGGGTGGTTGCAGAAGACGGTACTGTGCTGACCGAGCATAACGTTGAGCAAGGTGACATCTGGCGGGCCTGTCAGACCAAAGATCTGCCGATCCGGGACTGGGTGAAGCTGGCCGTCAACCGTGCCCGCGCCAGCGGCATGCCGGCGGTATTCTGGCTCGACGACGAGCGTGCCCACGATGCCCAGCTGATCAGAAAGGTTGAGACCTACTTGCAGGATCACGACACCGACGGCCTGGACATCCATGTCATGTCACCGGTGCGCGCCATCCGCTGGACCATGGAGCGTCTGATCCGCGGCCTGGATACCATCTCGGTTACCGGTAACGTGCTGCGTGACTACCTCACGGACCTGTTCCCGATTCTGGAGCTGGGTACCAGCGCCAAGATGCTGTCCATCGTTCCGCTGCTCAACGGCGGTGGCCTGTACGAGACCGGTGCTGGCGGCTCTGCACCCAAGCACGTGCAGCAGCTGATCGAAGAAAACCACCTGCGCTGGGACTCTCTGGGTGAATTCCTGGCCACGGCGGTGTCTCTGGACGAGCTGGGTGAGAAGCATAAGAACGCACGCGCGCGCCTGCTGGGCCAGACTCTGGACAAGGCCACCGAGCGTCTGCTGGAAAACAACCAGTCTCCGTCCCGCGTGACCGGCGAACTGGACAACCGCGGTTCCCATTTCCACCTGGCCCGCTACTGGGCAGAAGCCCTGTCCAGGCAGGACGAAGATCAGGAGCTGAAAGAGTTCTTCACCAGGCTGTCGGCGCAGCTTGAAGAGAACAAAGACAAGATCCTGGAAGAAATGACGGTGATTCAGGGCCATCCGGCTGACATCGGTGGTTATTACCACCCGCCCAGAGAGAAAGTGTGTGCGGTGATGCAGCCCAGCGAGACTCTGAACCAGATCCTGGCGGATGCACGGGCTTCCGTGAGCTAAATCCCGGGATTGCGGACGGGGCAACCCGGCCGGATAAAAAGCCGGAGAGTGGTGACGCTCTCCGGCTTTTTTGTGCTCAGCGGTCCTGCAACTCGGCAAAACTGCCGCTGGTAAGGGCCGCCAGGTCGGAGGGGGCGAGCTCGATCTCCAGGCCTCGCTTGCCCGCGCTCACAAAGATCGTATCGAAGTCCTGGGCCGATCGGTCGATAAAGGTTCGCAGGCGTTTCTTCTGGCCCAGCGGGCTTACGCCGCCCAGGACATAACCCGTGGCCCTCTGCACCAGCTGTTTGTCAGCCATGGTGGCCTTTTTGGCTCTCGCCGCCCGGGCGACCTGTTTCAGGTTCAGCATGCTGCTGACCGGCACAATGCCCACCGCAAGTTCTTTACCGTCCAGACTGACCACCAGGGTTTTGAACACCTGAGCCGGGTCTGCGCCGGTTTTTTCTGCTGCCTCCATGCCATAACTCGTCGCTGAAGGGTCGTGATCGTATTCGTGCACCTGGAAGCAAATCCGGGCGCGTTTTGCCGCGAGAATACCGGGCGTCATGGGAGCTCCTTGGGCGATGACTGATCCGCTGAATTAAATCACGGCATGGCTCCGGCTGCACCCTATCCCCACGGCTGGCATGGATGGATCGATAATAAAACCATGCAGATAGGGTCAGAGTTACCTTGCCGGCCGGGTTTTCGGGTGTCGAAAGCCCCGGACCGTGGCACTATGACGCAAAAGGCCCCGCAGAGGGTGCGATAGCGACTACAACCAAGGCGGCCACTCATGCATTCACTGGCTCGACGTGCCCTTAATCTCAGTGAGATTCCGGAAGACCTGGAATCGGTAACCTTCCGGGATGCCGCGTCGGAGCATCCGGAACGTGCGGGGCTTGCAGCAGACGTCCCGGAAACCATCTGGCGCAGTGCTCAGGCGCTCTATAAGACCGGTGTGCATCCGGGCATGCAGGTGTCCCTGCGCTATCGTGGCAGCCAGGTGCTGCACAGAGCCATCGGGCACAGCCGGGGTAACGGTCCCCATGAATCGGGGATAACCCGGCTGCCAATGACCACAGAAACCCCGGTCTGCTTTTTCTCGGCGTCCAAAGCGGTGACCGCTCTGTTGATTCATATGCTGGCGGAGCAGGGGCTGGTCAATCTGATGGACCCTGTGTCCTACTATTGCCCCGAGTTCGCCGCCAACGGCAAGCGTACGATCACGGTACACCAGATACTGTCGCACCGGGGTGGTATTCCCGCCATCCCCAAAGACACGCCCATTGAGGTGCTCTGGGACAATGATGAAATGTGGCACCTGCTGTGCCAGGCCCGGCCCCGGGAAGTGGACGGCGCGCGGGTGTCCTACCATGCCATTACCAACGGTTTTGTGCTTCAGCGGGTGCTGGAAAAGGTGACCGGCGACACCATCAGCCAGTTTCTCGACAAGCACCTCCGGATACCCATGGGGATGAAGTGGTTTACCTATGGAATTGCGGCCGCGCACCTGCCGGATCTGGCGAGCAACTACGCCACCGGACCCAACCCGCCCTTTCCGGTATCCTGGGTAATCAACCGGGCTCTGGGCGCCGACATGGCGACGGTTGAGGCGGTCACCAACGATCCGCGCTTCCAGGCGGCCATCATCCCGGCCGGCAACCTGTGTGGCACGGCGGAGGAAATGTGCCGGTTTTTCCAGATGATGCTGGATGGCGGTGTCTGGAATGGCAAACGCATCTGCAGTGAGCTCACGGTGCGCCGCGCGATCCAGCAATACGGCTCGCTACAGATCGACCGGACCATGCTGCTGCCGATGCGGTTCAGTGCGGGGATGATGCTGGGCGGCAATCCGGTGGGCCTGTGGGGGCCCGGGAGCCGTTACGCATTTGGCCATGTCGGGCTGATCAACAAGTTCTGCTGGGCCGACCCGGCCCGGGATATTTCGGTGAGTCTGCTCAATACCGGGTTTCCGATGGTCGGCCATCACCTGCCGGCCCTGGCGAAGTTCATCTATACGGTGTGCAGGCAGTTCCCGGTATTGCCGGCCCATCAGCGCAAGCTGGCCCCCGTGTGAGGGCCGGCCGTGGGGCCTGCTATTTCCGGTCCGGTGATGAGGTGGCGCTCCATTCGGTGAGGGCCAGGTCTGCAGACTGGAAGGCACAGTTGTCCGGGTTGTCTATCTGCGGGGCCTTGTCCGGGTCAGGATGGTCGGCAGGATCTGCCCCGGGATCAGGAATTCGGGCCGGGACACCATCGGTGGCAAAAATACGGACGATATCCATCGCATAATCGAGCTCAATCCGCAGGCAGTCAGGGCTGCTGTCAGCCGGTGCACCGGGGTAGCTGCTCAGGTCCAGAACCTGTTGGTCCGTGTTCTTGATGTACAGGGTGTCGGTCTGGGCCGGTGTGGCGTACTCCTGCCGTAATTCGATGCCGCCATGGTTACGGCTGAGGTAGTCGACAGTCGCGAATTCCGGCCGGTTGTACCCGATGTCGGTAAACTCATTGGCATTGTACCGGCTGCCGGCCAGCAGACTGAGCAGTTCAGGTTGCTGATCCGCTTCGGCCGGGCCCACGCTGCGAGCAACATACTGGATGGCACGGTAAACTTTACCGGGAAGGTTCTTGTTGGCGGGCTGGTAGCGCCAGTCCAGAGTGGGGTAAAGCCACTCCCGCTCGTTCCTGGGCGCCTGTTCCAGCGCCGCGGTCTGATCGGTAAAGCGAATCATGGCATTGTTGCTGCGGCTGTTATAGCTGCCAGCAATGCCGGCGGCGATGCGTCGGCGGATATAGCTCCGGCCTTCGTCGAAATTGTTGACGCGGCCCACGCTGATGACCTGGTTCATCAGGTCCAGCGGGTTTCGGACCAGAGTATAGCCGGTACCGTCGTCGCCGGGTCGGGCTCCGATGAAGTGATCGACGTGCCGGCGGATGGCCTCAGCCAGGAGCTGGTTTTCGGAGCTGGCGCCGGCACCCGCCGGTTCGATACCGTGGTAGAAATCATAGAACCGGGTATGGGACAGGGTATCGGAAGCCTGGGGGGTATTGCTCAGGTTGAAGGTGGAAAAGACCAGATCGACATCCTGGGCGGGGTTCAGGGTAGACGACCCGCCGCCGCCGGATTCGAGCCGACAGCCAGTCAGGGCAAGTGCGGCTACCGAGACGGCAATAAAAAAGCAGGAATGTCTCATTTCATGTGCCCCCGGGGTGCGAAAAACATAATGAACGGCTAAAGTGAGCTTTGCTGACAATAAACGATAATGCACACAGCTACCCGCGCGGAGATCACATTTTGCGGCAACGGTTGACCCAAACCGGGATTCTGGCGCTGGCGCTTTTTCTGGTTCTGGCCACGGTTCTGGGATCGGCGCCGGCGCTCGCCCAGGACACCTGCCGGCATGGGGAAATCAGGCTCGAGCGCAGTACCGGCAGTATCGGAGAGCTGGGTGGCTGCCTCTGGTACCTCGAAGACCCGGGCCAACGCCTGGGCATCCATGACATCCAGGCGCTGGCGCCCAACACCTTTACCCAGCACGACCGCGGAGTACTGAACTTCGGCTATACCGAGTCAGCCTACTGGACGCGCTTTGACCTCAACACCCAGGCGCTGCAGGCGGAGACTGACTGGATACTCGAGCTGGCGCTGCCACTGGTTGATAACGTGCAACTGTTTCTGGTGCGGGACGGTGAACTGGTTGACCAGCGTCAGGCAGGCTATGAGGATAACTGGACCGACCGGGATCTGGCCGTCCCCAATCCCGCGTTCCGGCTGAAACTGGCACCCGATACCCGGACCCGGGTGTATCTGCGGGTCACCAACACCAATACCTTCCGGTTGCCCATCACGCTCTGGCGTCCTAACGAGTACATCGAGAAAGTATCGATCGACGAGGCTGTGCGCGGCCTGCTGTTGGGGGCCATCCTGGCCATTCTTGCGTACAACCTGTTCGTTGCCGTTTCGGTACGGGAGCGCAGTAACATCTACTATGTGCTGTACCTGGTGGGCGCCACGGTGTTTATCTCTACCGAACAGGTTCACGGCGTACAGCTGCTGAACGACCGTCCGGCGCTGCTGAACAAGGATTACCTGCATTACCAGATCGCCATGACCTGGTTCTTCGGGCTGCTGATGGCCCGTTCCCTCCTGGAGACCCGTGAACGCTCGCCGGATCTCGACCATGTGCTGAGGTTGTGCCTCTATTCAATGGTGGCCACTTTCGTGCTGTCGTTCTTTCTGCCGTACTCGGTGGCCATGGAGTGGATTGTTCTCTATTCCATCCTGCTGAGTATCATACTGATTGTGGTCAGCTATCTGTCCTGGCGTTACTATAATCCGGCCGCCCGGGCCTATTTCTTTGCCTGGACCATGGCCCTGATCGGTTTTGGAATCTACGCGCTGACCGTGATGGGCTATATGCCCCTGAACACGTTCACAGCCTATTCCCCCCAGTTTGGCCTTACCGCCCAGATCATCCTGTTCTCGTTCGCCCTGGCCGACCGGATCAAGCAGGTCCAGGCCGAAGCCATGGCGTGGAACCAGCGTGCTCTGGCCAATCTTGGGCGCTATCAGTCACTGTTCAATAACGCGATTGAAGGCGTGTTCCAGATGTCGCCCGAGCGGCGCTTTGTGACGGCCAACCCAGCCATGGCGGAGTTGCTGGGGTACAGCAGCAGCCGCGAGTTGCTGGATGCCAACCCGGATGTTCTGGAAACCTGTATCGCCGATGACCGGGTACGCCGGCTGGTTGTGGAGCAACTCGAGACCCGGGGTACGATTAAGGGGATTGAGGCACGTTATTACACCCGCCAGGGCGAGGAGCGCTGGGCTACGATCTCGCTGCATACCGCCTATGATGCCGCCGGTACCCCTCTGCATCTGGAAGGTGCCTGCATTGATGCCACCGAAAGCCATCAGCGCCTGCAAATCGAGCGGGAGCGGGAGCAGGACCGGCTGGAGAAAGAGCTGGCACGCAACTCAGCTCAGGCCAAGAGCCAGTTCCTGGCCAACATGAGCCATGAAATCCGGACCCCGCTGGCGGCGATCATTGGTTACGGGGAGACGTTGCTGGAACCGGACCTGAATGAGGACGACAAACGCCGAAGTGCCGAAACGGTGATCCGCAGTGGTCGCCACCTGCTGGAGCTGGTCAACGACATCCTCGACCACTCCAAAATCGACGCCAATAAGCTGGATGTGGATGTGGTGCCGGTCAACCTGCCTGAACTGCTGGACGAAGTACGCGCCTTTTTTGAGCCGCGGGCCCGGGAAAAAGGGCTGGATTTCCGTATTATCTGTGATTTCCCGCTGCCTGAGCAGATCCGGACCGACCCCACCCGCTACCGGCAGATCATTATCAATCTGTGCGCCAATGCGCTGAAGTTCACCGAGGAAGGTTCGATCTCCCTGATCATTCGCTGTGACCGGGAGGCAGAGAGCCTGGTGGCCCGGGTGGTTGATACCGGCATCGGCATGAAACCCGAGCAACTGGAACGGCTGTTTGATCCCTTTGCCCAGGGCAGCTCCGCCATCTCCCGCCAGTATGGCGGCACCGGCCTGGGGCTGAGCATCTCCCGCCGCCTGGCGGAGCTGCTCGGTGGCAGCATCGGGGTAACCAGTACCTACGGGGAAGGCAGCGAGTTTGAGGTGTCTGTCAGTACCGGCAGTCTGGCGCAGGTGCACTTTTTACGGGATGCGTCGGAGCTCACCCGGCGTCGGCGCTCCATCGCCATGGTGCTGGCACCGCGTTTGTCCGGCCGGATTCTGTGTGCTGAGGACAATGAGGTCAACCGGCGCCTGGTGTCCCTGCTGGTTAACCGTACCGGTGCAGAGCTGGTGCACGTGGCCAATGGCGCCGAAGCCCTGGAGCGGGTGCGGCGGGAAGATTTCGATCTGATCCTGATGGATATCCAGATGCCGGTAATGAATGGCCGCGATGCCACCCATGCCATCCGTGAGGCTGGCATCAATACGCCGATTATTGCCCTGACTGCCAATGTGATGAGCGAGGACCTGGCTGAGTACCGGACGGCGGGGTGTGACGATCATCTGGCCAAGCCGATCGATAAGCGACGTTTTTATGAGGTGCTGAGCCGTTATCTGACCCATTGTCCCGACCCGCTCCTGCCGGGGGATTGCCTGTTCTCAGGGCGGGTGCTGGTGGCTGAAGACGATGGCGACAACCGGCGCCTGGTGGAGCGAATGCTCCGCCGCATGGGCGTGGAACCTGTTCTCGTGTCGTCTGGTGACGAAGCCGTCCGGCGGGCATTGTCGGAGACGGTCCATCTGGTTCTGATGGATCGGCACATGCCGGGAATGGACGGTGTGCAGGCCACCCGGCTGCTGCGTCAGGCAGGTTTCCGCCGGCCGGTTATTGCCTTTACCGCGGGTGATCAGGCCGGGAACGACGCGCTGCTGGAAGCCGGTTGCGACGGTGTGCTGAACAAGCCGATTGACCAGACTCACCTCGAGGCCCTGCTGGACCGGTATCTGGCCAGAGGCACTGACGGTGCTGTGGTGGATGATGAGCTGGGTTATCTGGCCACCCGTTTTCTGACAGGGCTGGAAGAAAGACAGCGGATAATGAATGTGGCCCTTATGCAGCACAACCCTGAGACCTTACGTACGGAAAGTCACCAGATCAAAGGAACCGCCGGCGCCATGGGCTACCCGGCGATGACCCGACAGGCCGACAGGCTCGAGCAGAGCCTGCGCGGCGACGAATATGACTGGCCGGAGATTGAGCGCCGGCTGCGGCAGCTGAACAAGCTGATCGACGAGGCCCTGAAAGGGCAGGCTTCCCCTAACGCGACCCGACAGGAACAGACCCATGACTAATCCGGCTTACACCAGAGAACAACACTCGGTGAGTATGATGTACGGTACTTATGCCGACGTCCTCTTTGTCCTCTTCCCGTTTCTGGTCATTGCCATGCAGCGGCTTTGGGATGGCAACATCTACGAAACCCTGATGCGGGCAGACCTGAGTATCGCAGCAACCATCATGGCCGGACTGGCGATCGGAAAGTTCGTGCTCGGGCTGGTAACCAACCGGGACCTGGGGCGCTATAAGGAACGGATTGTGTTTTTCATTGCCCTGACCTTGTTTGTCGTGTTGGGGCCGTCCATCATTCTGATGCTGAGCATCGTCGGTAACGCGGAAGTTCCCGGATTTGTCGCGTTTGTGCAGCCGGTCTTGCTGATCGTGGCCGTGTCGCTTTATACCACGGCCGTCAGCATCAGTAACATTCTGATACGTGAGAGCAGTGACGGTACTGGCAAAGAGCCGGCCGACGAGGACGATGGCCGTCGTTCCGGTCCGGCGCCGCTGGATCTGCCCCGCAAAACCGGCAATGATGCCTTTTGAACAACTGGACAGGAGAGAGCCGATGACGGATCTGCGGGTATTGGTGGTTGAGGATGAGCCGGTAATGCGCGAGCGGCTGGCCCAGATGCTATACAAGGCCGGAGCCACGCGGGTGACCGAGTGTGCCGATGCGGCCTCCGCCCGGGCTGCTTTTGACGCCAGTCAGTATCACATTGTTCTGCTGGATCTGGGGTTACCGGATGGCGACGGCCATGAATTGATGATCCGGTTCAAGAGCGTACGCAAGAACCAGCATATCGTACTGGTGACTGCAGATGACTCGATCGAGAGCATTCAGCGGGCCATCAGCGCCGGCGCCAACGGTTACGTGGTCAAGCCCTACTCTCAGGAAAAAATTCACGATGTGGTCAGCAACTATGCTTTGGTGCATGGGGGCGACCTGGCAACAATGAAAGGGCTGAACCGGCAACATTGACCGGTCCAGCCTGCGTTGCCTCAGGCTACCTGGCGGGCAATCCAGGAGTTATAGCGGGTGGCCAGTGCTCGTACGTAACGGGCTTCGGCACCATCCAGGTTGCCCAGTACTCCCTTGAGGATCCAGCCTCGCTCGTAGACCCCCAGCACCCGCTGTTCGTCATCCAGATTGACGCGCTGATTCAGCTTTTTGCAAATCGCATCCAGTAACGGCAGCTTTTCCGGACGCTTGATGGGCCCCGGCCGGGTGTGATTGGCCGGTGGTCTGGCGTTCCGTGTTGCAGGATGTCTTTTCATGATCTTCTCCTTGTCGTTTTGCGGCTGCAAAAACACAAAACCCCGGGGCCGAAGCAACCGGGGTCTCGTACAAGAAGTGATCCCGGTCGCTGCGAAGGCTCCCGGAACTTGACCGAAAGCCGTTAGATCTCTTTCACCATGGCGCGCACGGACTGGCCTGCAGGGCAGCCGGTGGCAGTATGAACGGTGTGTTTGGTTTTCATTCCGGACCTATCGGTGTTGTGATTTCGGTTCATTACCAGTGTATAGCCAAACGGCGGCTTTGCAATAGCCCCTGTTATTCGGCAAACCCGTACAGACGAATGGCATCCGGCTTGGCAGAATTGCTCCTGTCACGTGTTTTTACGTTGTGCAATCCCCGGTGCCTCTGTTTCAGGTATCGGATGGATCTCTCCTTTCTGCGCAGTCCATTGGGCTGCGTTTTTTTTTGCCTTGAAAAAACCGGTAGCGGATATTATGGCGCCGGGGGCAGCTCGCCCTGGCCGGTAAGCCGTCGCCAGGTATGGTACAGAATCAGCGCGTCGTTGGCGGCCCGGTGCACCGGAAGGCCAAGGTCGGCAATGACCTGATGGCGCACACCGGCCCAGTGCTTCACCTGGCTCTGATCCAGTAACATGGAAACGGATTCAAGCTGGAAAGGCGGTGTGGCCTGTGCTGCCCGGTAGAGCCGGTGCAGCCAGAAACTGTCGAACGTCCAGGCATCGCAGAACACCGGCCCGGCCAGCAGCTGGTTCAGGTGCGCTGTTACCTCGGTCACCGGACGGCCTTCCTGCGCCAGCCGCTCCCGGGTAATGCCATGGATCGCCTCGGCGTTGTCGGACCAGTCCTGCCAGAGCTGGTGGGGACGGATCAGCCAGCTGTGGACCGAGCCGTCCGCCAGGCACAGGCCTACCTCGATGGGGTAACCGTCGATAAGGTCCAGGCTGGAAGCTTCGAAGTCGATAAAGGCTGGGCGGGTGTCGGCTGGCATCAGGTTCCGGTTCTGTGACAAGGTGGTTTTGGTCTGAGTTTAACGCCGATCCGGTGTCGACGCGAACCCAAGCGGAGGTTGCGCTGTTACAATATACCCATACTCTGACGAGCTTGTTACCTACCCCTTAACGTGAGTGAGAACACCCCATGGCTGACCCTGTCGTCGTTATTTATTCCGGAGGAATGGATTCGTTTACCTTGCTGCATCTGGCCCGGTCCCGGGGCCATAGGGTTCACGCCTTGTCCTTCAATTACGGCCAGAAGCACGTCAGGGAGCTGGACGCCGCGCGGGCCGTGTGTGAGGCCGAAGCCATCCCCCATAAGATTATTGATATCCGGGCCATGAGTGAGGTGATGGCGGGCTCGTCGCTGACCTCGGAAGAACCGGTGCCAGAGGGCCACTATCAGGAAGCGTCGATGAAATCGACGGTGGTTCCCAACCGGAATATGATCCTGCTGTCACTGGCAACCGGCTATGCCGTGACCATCGGTGCCGGAGCGGTATGGTATGGCGCCCACGGTGGCGACCACGCCATCTATCCGGATTGCCGGCCGGAGTTTGTGGAAAAAATGGACGCGGTCTGTCGTGTGGCCAACTATCAGCCGGTGGCCATTGAGGCGCCATTCATGCGCTTGGATAAAGGAGAGATCCTGGGGCAGGGGCTGGCGCTGGGCCTGGATTACGGCCAGACCTGGACTTGCTACAACGGTCGCGAAAAGGCCTGTGGCCGCTGCGGCTCATGCATCGAGCGGCTCGAAGCTTTTGCCGCTCACGGCCTTGACGACCCGCTGGCCTACGAGGCGGAAGCCTGATGTACCGGGTCAAGGAAGCCTTTTATACCCTGCAGGGGGAAGGCGCACAGGCCGGGCGTGCCGCTGTGTTCTGCCGGTTCAGCAAGTGCAATCTCTGGAACGGTCGGGAGCAGGACCGCGCTAACGCTGTGTGCAACTTCTGCGATACGGATTTTGTCGGCACCGATGGCCAGAATGGCGGCCGGTTTGAGACCGCCGGGGCCCTGGCTGGCCATATCCGCAGCCTCTGGCCCCAGGCCCCGGGAAAACCCTATGTGGTGTGTACCGGAGGCGAGCCGCTGTTACAGCTCGACAAAGCGCTGATTGATGCCCTGCACGCTGAGGGCTTCGAGATTGGCGTTGAAACCAACGGCACCCTGCCGGCTCCGGATGGCATTGACTGGCTTTGCGTAAGCCCCAAGGCCGACGCACCGGTGGTTATTACCGAATGCGATGAGTTAAAACTGGTGTATCCACAGCCTCTGGCACCGCCGGAGCGCTTTCTGGGCATTCAGGCCCGGCATTATTTCCTCTCCCCCATGGCGTCCCCGGCGATACCGGAGCAGAGCGCCGATCCCGTTAAACAAAGCAACACCCGCAAGGCCACCGAATATTGCCTGGCCAACCCGCAGTGGCGTCTGACCCTTCAGATGCACAAGATTCTGGGCATCGACTGACTCAGGCGATCCTGCGGTAACCGATGGCCCGGGCCCGGAAATGGCTCGGGCTCAGGCCGGTCCAGCGTTTGAACGCCCGGGTAAAGTTGGCGGCATCGGCATAGCCCAGGGTATCGGCTACCTGGCTGAGATTCATCCCGGTTGTGCTGAGCAGGCCCTGTGCCCGCTCCAGCCGTACCTGATCCACCAGGGCCTGGAAACTGGCGTCCTCTTCATGCAGGCGGCGTTTGAGCGTGCGTTCGGAAACGAACAGAGTGCTGGCCACGCGGGCCAGTTTGGGCGGGAACGGGTGGCTGGTCTCGATTACCCGGCGCACACGGCAGGCAAATCCGGAGTCTTCCTTGAGTTGCCTGAGCGCTTCTTCACATTGTGCCCGGGATGCGGCGGCCAACTGTTCGTTGCTGAACCGGATCGGCTGCTTCAGCTGAGCGGCTGGAATGACCAGAGCATCTTCGGCATAGCCATACTCTACCGGAACCCCGATCAGCCGCCGGAAGCGCGGGAAATGGCCGGGCTCGGAGCCGCGCCGATGAACCCGTGCGCCGGGTACCGGGGCGCCGGTCAGCTGCGCGCCCATGGAGACGCAGCCGAATAATACGGCATCCAGGACAAAGCTCTGGAGCGAGCCGAGTTCGACCGAACAGCTGGCCACATAGCGGACATTCTGGCCGTTCTGGTGTTTCCTGACCGTTAACTGCGGTGCGCGCAGCGAGAGGTAGCGGGTCATCAGCTCAAGGGCATCCCCGAGGGTCCGGCTGCTCATGACCGCGGTACCGAGTGTGCCGTGGAGCGGTAACCGGAGTTCCTGTGCCAGCATGATGCCCAGGCCTGGCTCACCGCTTTCTATAATGGCCCGGGTGACAAACTCGCTGGCCTGGGCCTGGCTGACCCGGAGATCCGTTGAGTTCAGGCAGGTGGGATCCAGCCCGACCCGGAGAATCAGGTCCCGCTCATTTATGCCGATGGTACGAAGCAACCCGGCCAGGGTGTGCAGGTAGATTGCCGGCATACCCAGATCCTGGGCGGTCGAAACTGAGGGGCGCATCGTGTTCCTCGTCATTGTCTGTTGTTGTTATTCAAGGGCGTCAGTCACAGATTATGGCCTTTTATGCTGCGCGGCCCCATGACTTCCCTGACGGGTCAACGGGCCGGAGAGGCCAATTGATCTTTTCAGACACTGGCCGGCGGCGCGTGCCGGCGAATAAAATCCTGCAGCACACCGGCTGAAAGCCCCGGCTTCTCCAACATGGGAAGATGGCCTACGCCGCGGAAGACGTGTACTTCGGCATGGGGCATCGCCGCTGCAAACCAGTCCACGCATCGGGTCGGGGTGATCACGTCGCGGTCGCCCCACTGCACCAGCAGGGGTGGCGTGTCGGTGCCCAGATAGCGGACCGGGGCCAGCGGATCGGCCAGCATGTCGTTAAAGATGTGCCGGAGGGATTGCCGGCGCTGGAGCAGGTCCGGGCCGAGCAGGCCGGTCATGGCCAGCCCCGGCAGCGAGGGTTTGCCGTTACCGACGCTGTTGAACATGCGATAAACCCCGCCCCAGTCCCGGGGAATCAGAATATCGTCCCGGTCTGTTTTGAAAGGCGCATCGGGATCGATATCCGGTCGCTCGGGGATACCGGCGCTGTTGAGCAGGGTCAGGGTGCACGGGGGCCGGGGCAGGAGGTGAGCCAGGACCGAGACAATGGCACCCCCCATGGAGCTGCCCGCCAGGTGCAGGTTGCTGTCCGGGTAGCCCGACAGCCAGGCCGCCAGTCGACGGGCCTGACTTTCGAATCGGTAACAGGCATCCGGGCGGTATTGGCTTTCGCCCAGGCCGGGTACGTCCGGCACCAGCAGATGCCAGTCGGCCGGGAGTTTCTGCATCCACAACGACCAGTTTTCCTTCATCGCGGCAAATCCGTGGATCAGTACCACCGTAGGCGTTCCCGGGGCTGCCTGGCCACGCTCCAGAAATACCATGCGGTGGCCGTCCACCAGGGCTTCCTTGCGCCGGGCGCGTAATAGCCATCGTTGCCCGGTACGGGCGGCGGGCCAGAAATCAGGCAGGGGAACTCTCATAGATACGACCTCATCACTCCATTCGCTCCTAGTGTACCGGGCTGCGGCAAGCCGACTATTGCCCGGTAGCCTTCAATGGCTGGCGATGCAGTCAGTGAGTGCCGAGCCTGATGTCGGTGAGCAGCGGGTTGTGATCGGAGGCCCGCCACGGCTGCTCCGTACCGGGCCCGGGTGCCTGGTTGTAGGCGATGGCCCGGGCCTCGTCTGCATTGATGTTCCAGGTTTCGACCCGGGTGATGCGGGGCATCAGTGCGGCATCCGCCAGGCTGTGATCCAGGGAGCCTTTGCCGCCCTGATAACGGTAGCTGTGGTGGGGGCATCGCTCCGGCCGGCATGGATGGAAACGGGGTATCAGGCTGTCAAAGCCGGCCTTTCGCAGGGCCTGTATCGGAGCTTCCATGGCGTAGCTGTTGAGGTCGCCGGTGATCAGGGTACCGGCGGTACGGTCAGGTGTTGGCAGGGTGTCAAGCCAGCGTGCCAGTGCTTCGGCTTCGAGGGTCCTGCGGTGGTTGTAGCAGGCCTGGCCATCGTGCTGGTCGGTGTCGGCACCCCGGGCGTTGCGGCAGGATTTGGACTTGAAATGGGGCACCACTATCCGGATGGCCAGTCCGCCGCCGGCCGGGCGGAAGCTCTGGGCGATGGGAGGCCGGCCCTGGCTCTGGAACGGGCCGGCACGTAAGCGGCTGGGCACGCCCTCAGGCTGCACCCGGTCGGCGCGATACAGGAGCGCCGTGCGAATGGCGTCGTCGCCGTCCTGGCCGGGGGTGCGGGTAATTTTCCAGTGCTTTCCCAGCGCCGATGCCAACTGGCTGATAGCGCTGTTGGGCCCATAGCCATCGTTTTCCAGTTCGCTGACCGCGAGGATGTCGGGCCGGGTGGCGAGAATGGCTGACGTCAATCGCCGGGTCTGACGTTCGAGCAGTTGTGCGGAGGCGGCTCCCCGTGCGGTGGGAAAGCCTCTACCGTTGCCGTCACCGTTGAAGTAGTTTTGCAGGTTGACCGCCAGCACGCGGATATCACCCGCGGCCGGGGCAGCGGGTGGCTCAGGTCTTGGGTTTGCCGGGATGAATTCCGGTGTCCGGGTTGGCTGCAGGCGCCACTGGCCAAACCGGAAGTCGAGGACACCCTCCAGGCCGGCCACCTGATCCCCCGCCCGGATCGGTCGGCCTGTGTTCAGCTGGCTGAGCCAGGGCACGGGTTTGGGATGGCGTTGGCTCATGCCATCATCGAGCACCACGCGATCAAGCTGATTGTGCTGGTGATGCGCGATACTGCGCGGGCCGGGCGGCAGGTACTCGGTAGGGATAACCTGATCCCTGGCGGCCAGGGTGAGCTCTCCGAACAGGGCCAGGTTGTAGTGGTCGATGATGGTCAGTGGCTGGCTGAAGCGTACCAGCATGTTCTCAAGGTGCTCGGGAGGGGCTTCCCAGGGCAGGCTGACGTCTATCGGTTCGGGCAGGGTTGTGGTGCCACAAACCGTCAGCGCCCGGACCCCGACCAGTTCAGTCAGCCCGTGGAATTCCTTGACGGTACCGGTAACCCTGAGCCGTTGTCCGGGCGCGCCGCCGGACTTGCCGGTATAAACGAACAGGGCTTCCGAGGTGGCGGGGTCGTTGTCGGTTTCATCATCCGCCTGTTGCAGGTAAAAACCGTTGAACCCACCTTTGGCCCGGGCATCCCGGGTGAGAATACCCTCAACGGTAACGCGTTTGCCGGCCAGAGGCGAGCTGTGCCCTGCCGACTGGATCTGGTGCATCGGGATGGCGGGATCACCACAGCGCCCCGCTGCACCTGCGGAGGGCAGGACGGCACAGAGCAGAATCGCGAGAATAAAACGAGGGTAGCTGGTCACCTCACCAGTCTAACAGAGCCCGGCAACCGCTTTGAGTGCGCGTTCTCGTTTGCTGCCAAAGCCCAGTTGATCCGGGTTGGCCAGCTCAAGTTGCTGTACCAGCGGGTCCGGGTGCAGATTATCGAGGGTGATTCCCATCCGTGCCAGTACATAAGGGGCCAGGGCGGCCCGGGTTTCCAGCATCAGGCGGCCGTCTTCCATGCCATAGTCGGCGGCGATGATCTGCTGCTGGGCCTCGCTCAGGCGTTGGTCAGGGGTGATCTCCAGGCTGACCATCCGTTGCCAGTCATCGTCCTGCTGTGCAGTTTGCCGTGCTTTTTGCCGCAAGGCTTCTGGCTGGCCCTGAAACCGGCTCAGAGCGAAATCCCGGAACTCGCGGTTGGCATGGCACCAGGCTCTGACATGCCAGCTGTTGCCGGTGCACACCAGGGAGTGGGGTTCAATCACACTTTCGGCAGCTTCGGGCCTGCTCAGGGACAGATACGTGGCACGAAGCTGGCGGCGGTGCCGGGTGGCCGTTACCACCGCCCGCATGGTGGCGGGAGCAATCTGGCGGCCGGGTTCAATCACCACAGTGTTGCCGGGCAGGCTCAGGTCGAGTTCAGAAAACGCCGCGTCCAGCTTTTGCTGGCGGGCCAGCAGATCATAGTACTCGCTGACGTCGCCATGGGTAACCACCGGTTTGAAGTTCCGGGCGGGTACATATCCCTTCAGATGGCGATCGTAGACCAGGTTGTCCGGGGCCAGCTCACGAAGATAGGTGTTGATGTCCTTGGAAGCCTGCTGCCGTCCGATACCGAAACTGTGGCAGATGTGGTTGGTGGTCAGGCGACCTTCCCACAAGGCTATGATTTCGATCAGTCGATAGCGAAGTAGCAAATCCCATCGAATGGGCCAGTCCGTTTTCTTCATAACCAGGCGCTCACGATCCAGTAAGTAGCATGGGATTTATGTTACCTGCTCACGACACAACAGTGTGTTACGGCCCATTAATGTAAAACATTGTCAAAACGACTGCCAGCACCCGGCCCCGGTTTCGGCAAGTGCCTAGTGGTACGGCGTTTATCCCACTGGTTAAATGGTTGCCTGCAGCAATTGATACGACTGCTATCTTTATTTATTCCAATCCAGATTTCCTGCGGAGTTGCCAATGACACGAATGGTCGTTTCCTTGTCTGCACTGATCATGAGCGTTGTATTGCTGGTCAGCGGAAACGCCTTTCTGATGACTCTGCTGGGGATTCGCCTGAGTATTGAAGAGGTGTCCCCGAACGTTATCGGCTGGGTGCTGGTGTGCTACTCCGTCGGGTTTGTGGTGGGCACGCTCTATGTGCACAGGATTATCGGCAGGGTGGGCCATATCCGGGCCTTTGCGGTATTTGCCGCCATGGCAGCGGTGGCGGCGCTGGTGTATCCGATGGCCATGTCTGCGGTGTTCTGGGCCCTGCTCCGGGTATTATCCGGGTTCAGCGTAGCCGGGGTGCTGGTGGTGATCGAGAGCTGGTTTTCCAGCCGTGCCTCCAACACTAACCGGGGCGCGCTGTTTGCGGTTTATCAGATCATTTATTACCTGTCCGCGGCCGGTGGCCAGCTGGTGGTAAACATCGGTGATCCGTCTGATTTCCTGCCCTTCTCGCTGGCGGCCATCCTGCTCGCGCTGGCGGTGATTCCGCTGTCGCTGACCCGGATGGAGGCGCCCCCTATCGAACAGACCGAGCGCTTGTCGATTTTCAAGCTGGGCCGGGAGTCCTTTTCCGGGGTTGCCGGTGCCATTCTCGGCGGTGCGCTGATGGGCAGTTTCTATGCGCTGGGGCCGGTGTACGCCACGCTGGTGGGCCTGGATGTGGGCCGGACCTCAACCTTCATGGCCAGCGCCATCATTGCGGCCATGATACTGGCCTGGCCCCTGGGCCGGGTTTGCGACCGGTTTGATCGTCGCCGGGTGATGTTCTGGGTTGCCCTTACGGCTGCGGCCGCCGCCTTGGGGGTGGCCCTGACGGGCACCGTCAGTCTGGCATTACTGACCGTGCTGGTGGGCCTGTTTACCGGCCTGACCGCCACTTTGTACCCGATTGCCGTGGCCATCACCAACGACCGTATGGACAGCAACCGCATTGTGGCCGCCAGTGCCACGCTGCTGCTGAGTTACGGTATTGGCAGCGTGATCGGCCCGGTGGTGCTGGGGGAGCTGATCAACCTGATGGGCCCGTCCGGCCTTTTCTTCGGCAACGCGGCGCTGCTGGTCCTGCTGGCGGTGATCACCGGGTATCGTATTATGGCGACGGTGGATGTGCCCGTGGAAGATCAGGAGCACTTTGTTCCGACCATGCCTGAAACCTCACCGGTACTGGCGGAGCTCGACCCGCGGAACGAGGAGTTTCAGGAGTCGCCGGAGGTAGAGGAAATGAACGAGTCACAGGGCCAGACAGGCTGAGCCCGGCCCTCTGGCAACGGCATTACTTTCATTTCTGCATCTGTATTTTAATCAATTATTAGCATACTATCTGCTCACCCGATCAAACCCAGGAGTACACACCATGAGAGAGCAGTTTCCGTTTGCCGTTGCCCGGGTTACCCGGCGGTGGCGCAAGATGCTGGATGAGCGTCTGAAAGATCTGGGTGTTACCCAGGCGCGGTGGAGCACCATGTTCTACCTGCAGCAGGGTGGTGAAGGCCTGACCCAGCGGGAGCTGGCCAGTCTGATGGCCATCGAGAACCCGACGCTGGTCCGCTTGCTGGACAGCCTGGAACAGCAAAATCTGATTGAAAGGCGGGCCTGCCCGAACGACCGCCGTGCCCGGCGATTGCACCTGACGGAAGCCGGCAGTGAGTTTATGGAAGAGTTGGCCAGGCGCGCCGGCAACCTCAGGGAGGAAATGCTGGAAGGTATTTCTGACAAAGAGGTCGAGGGCGCCTTGAGTGTGTTCCAGAAAATCATGGATAACGCAGAAAAGCAGAAGTGATCCTTGGCTGATAACTCGGTTGCGGGATTAAAGGCCCGTTATGGTGAACGCTGGCGCTGGCTGGTGGTATTCACGGTGGTCATCGGCACCATGGCCATGGTGTTGAGCGCGACGGTGGTCAACGTTGCACTCCATGACATTATGCTGGAGTTCGGGCTGAGCCAGGGGCAGGTACACTGGGCGGCCACCGGGTTTATCGCGGCCATGACCACCACCATGCTGGCGTCGTCCTGGGTCGTGGATCGCGTCGGGGTACGGGTGGGCCTGGGCTTTGCTATGGCCGCGTTCACCCTGATTTCAGTCGCGGGGGGCTTTGCCGACACCGCCGGGCAGTTGATCGCGGCGCGTATCGGACAGGGAGCGGTGGCCGGACTTATTCAGCCGATGGGCATGTTCCTGATCTTCCGGATTTTTCCAACGGAACAGCGCGGTCAGGCCATGGGCATCTACGGTATGGGCGTTATCCTGGCACCTGCGCTGGGGCCGGTATTGGGCGGTTTTCTGGTGGACCAGTTCAACTGGCGCTATGTGATGTATGCGCCCGCACCGGTTACCCTGCTCGGAGTCTGGATGGCATGGCGTTTCCTGCCGCGGCCCTCGGTCAGGACCTCTCCCTACCCCTTCGATTTCGCGGGGCTGGCGTTACTGGGCGGGTCTATTGCCCTGACCCTGGATACTCTTACCCGGCTGCAGGCGCTGGACGGGCAGGAAGCACGGATTCTGCTGCAGGCAGCCCTGCTGCCTGGTTTGCTGGCGGCATTCCTGTACCGGGAACGGACCGCCCGTTACCCGCTGGTCAAGCTGGAACTGTTACGGCGGCCGGTGTTTGTCTATGCCTGTCTGGGGTCGATGGCCATGGGGCTGGCGTTGTTTGGTTCCACCTATCTGATTCCGCTGTTTGTCCAGACCACCCTCGGGTTCTCGGCCACCGAAGCGGGTTTGCTGATGTTGCCGGCGGGTGTCGTGCTGGGTGTGACCTTCCCGCTTGCGGGCCGGCTGGCGGACCGGCAGAGCCCAAGAGGGCTGATCCTGTTCGGCCTGGGTGTCTTCGCCTTTTCGGCAGTCCTGTTTGCCACCACCGGCCATTTCGGCAGTTTTGCCATGCTGGCGGTGTGGGCGGTGCTCGGCCGCATCGGTATCGGGTTCATGTTGCCGGCAGTGTCAACGGGCGCGCTGAATCCTTTGCCGCCGGAATTGATGGGTGCGGGCTCCGGCACCGTTAACTTCGCCCGTCAGCTGGGCGGCGCACTGGGGATCAACGTGGTGGCGCTGACCATCGAATTTGGTGAGCATCAGGCCGGGGTGGCGACATTTGCGGCGTTCCAGTGGGCCTGGTGGCTGGTGGCGGTCTTTGTCGCACTGGCGGCGGTTCCGGTCTGGAAGATGCGCGACCGCCCCCGTTGCCATCCGCAAGCGGATTGATTAGCATAGCAACTCCTTCGGGGGAGTAGCCTCCGCGCCGGTTGTCCGGGCGGACGATGGCCAACATGCTTGGAGCTCAATCTCCATGGTCATCGTGTTCCACACATCATCGGTGGAATTGGCAAGACCTGAGGCAGGCCACCTCCAATGGGCGGAAGGTGGGTTGTCTCTTGTCGCCAGAACTCCGCCCAGAGGCATTTCTGAATGGATGCATTCCTTGCTTCAACGCTTGCGGTAGCGGTCGCCGAAATCGGTGATAAAACCCAGCTGCTGTCACTCTATCTCGCTGCCCGTTACGCAACCCGTACCCCCATCATTCTCGGCATTCTCGTAGCCACCCTGCTTAACCATGCCTTGTCAGCCTGGTTTGGTGCCTGGGTAGCGATGCATCTGCCGGAAGGCTGGTTACCCTGGATTCTTGCCGTGAGCTTTCTGGCGATCGCCGTCTGGTTGCTGGTGCCGGACAAAGACAGCAGCGGCGACTCGGCATTTCTGGGTATGGGCGCTTTCATGGCGACCACCATCATGTTCTTTCTGGCAGAGATTGGCGATAAAACGCAGGTGGCCACTGTGGTGCTGGCGGCAAGATATACCGAGACATTCTGGGTTATTATCGGAACCACCCTTGGTATGCTGATAGCCAATGTGCCGGTGATTCTGGCGGGCCGCTGGCTGATGGAACGTCTGCCGCTGGCCACGGCAAGGGTGAGTGCGAGTATTCTGTTTGTGGCGCTGGCTGTGGTCACGGTCTGGGCCACTCTGATGAACTCCTGACACCCTTGACGGTCACTCTGGTACGGCATGAAAACAGGAGCAACAAGTATATGCAGTTGAAGTGCAGAATTACGGGACTGTTGGTGTTCTGGTTTGCCAGCGCCTTTCTCCATGCTCAGGAGACCAGTCCCCGGGTGCCCACCTTCCCGCTCAAAGGTGATCTGGCTGGCCAGCTGGATCTGTTTACTACCACCTACGAGGATACGTTCGCGGGGGTGGGTAATGACCTCGCGCTCGGCTATCTGGAACTGGTCAAAGCCAATCCGGGTGTTGATCCCTGGCTGCCCGGCGAGGGCACACGGATCACCCTGCCCCGGATGTACGTGTTACCGGATGTGCCCCGAAAAGGCATTGTTATCAATCTGGCTGAGTACCGGTTGTATTACTTCTCCGACCAGGGGGTTGAGGTGTATCCGGTAGGCGTCGGCACCGAGGAAAACCCGTCTCCGTTGACTAATGCCGAGGTGACCATGGCACTGGAGTCGCCGGCCTGGTACCCACCGGCCAGTGTTCGGGCTGAATATGAAGCTGCCGGAGAGCATCTGCCCCGGATGATACCGCCCGGCCCGGAAAATCCGCTCGGCACCCACGCTCTGCTGCTGAGCGAGAAAGGCTACCTGATCCACGGAACCAACAAGCAGTTTGGCGTTGGTATGGCCGTGAGCCACGGTTGTTTCCGCATGTACAACGAGGATATTTCCCGGTTTGTCTATCAGGTCGACAAGGGCACGCCGGTACGGGTAATTCGTGAGCCGGTCAAGATCGGGGTCTCCGGCGGCGAGGTCTGGCTGGAGGTTCACCGGCCTCGGGAAGAGTATACCGAGGCAGACCGGGATGAGCTCTGGCGCCATACCTTTGCCACCGTGGAAAGCTTCGTCAGTGCGCACCCGGATGTGCAGGTAAAAAGGCAGTTTATTGAGCTGGCGGTGGATCAGGCCGATGGGATTCCTGTGATGATCGGCGAGAAGCTTACCCAGGTGGCGACTGACAGGCATTCGGGTGATGAGCCTGAGGCCAGTCCGGGGCATACACTGTATTTCTGAGCCTTTGAATTCCCTGACAAGGAGGTGTCTGTGAGCAAGACCATTCTGATCACCGGGGCCAGTTCCGGATTGGGCGAAGGCATGGCTCGGGAGTTTGCGGCCCGTGGCGACCATCTGGCCCTCTGCGCCCGTCGGACCGGGCGTCTGGAAACCCTGCGCCAGGAGCTGCAGCAACAGTATCCGGAGCTTCGCATCAGCGTGCAGTCGCTGGATGTTAACGAGCACCAGCAGGTGATCGATGTATTTCACCGGTTCCGGCAGGAGTTTGGCCAGCTGGACCGGATTATCGTTAATGCCGGCATCGGCAAAGGTCAGCCCCTGGGCAGCGGGCACTCCGGCGTCAACCGCCAGACCGCCGAAACCAACTTTCTCGCCGCCCTCAGTCAGATTGAAGCGGCCATGGAAATTTTCCGGGCCCAGAACCATGGCCATCTGGTGGCTGTGTCTTCGGTAACCGCTGTCCGTGGCATGCCCGGCAACGTCACCACCTACGCGGCCACTAAAGCCGGTCTGGCGTCCCTGTGCGAAGGGCTGCGCATTGAGCTCCGGAAAGCCCGTTCGCCCATTCGGGTGACCACCCTGTATCCCGGCTATATCCGTACCGACATTAATGCCCGGGTAAAGAACACCCCCTTTATTGTGGATACGGAGGCGGGTTGTCGTGCTATGGTGAAAGCGATCGACGCCGGAAAAGCGGAGCATTTTGTGCCCGCGTGGCCTTGGGCACCCATAGGGTTTGTCATGCGGCGTTTGCCGGAGGCCATTCTGGCACGCATGTTCTGACCACCCAAGGGAGGGCATGATGCAGGCAACGCCACTGCAGTGCCAGGAGCAATCAGGCCGTCGGAGAAAGGTCCTTTGGGGGCTGATCTTTCTGACCGGGTTCATACTGGCTGTCAGCTCCCTGTCCTGGCGCGTGCTGGCCCAGCCGCCTGCCGGAGCGACTGCTCTGGTTCTGACCGTCGATGGCGCAATCAGCCCCGCCACCATGGATTATGTCAATCGCGGCATCGGCCAGGCGCAAGCAGAGGATGCTGCCCTGGTTGTTCTGGCGATCGATACCCCGGGCGGTTTGATGGAATCGATGCGCAGCATCATCAAGGCCATCCTGGCGTCTGAGGTGCCGGTGGTCACTTACGTCTCGCCCCAGGGCGCCCGGGCCGCCAGTGCAGGAACCTATATCCTGTACGCCAGCCACATTGCGGCGATGGCGCCGGCAACCAATCTGGGTTCGGCTACTCCGGTTCAGATGGGTGGCATGCCCGGCTCCCCCTCCCCTGATGAGCACAGCGCCGAGGAGCCCGCCCAGGAGGCTGAGAAACGCCGGAGCGGGACGGCCATGGAGCGCAAGGTGCTGGAGGATGCGGTGAGTTACATCCGTGGCCTGGCGGACCGCCACGGGCGGAATGCCGACTGGGCTGAGCAAGCCGTGCGCCATGCGGTCAATCTGGGTGCCCGGGAAGCTCTGGAACTCAATGTCATCGACGTTCTGGCGCCCGATATCCCCACCCTGCTTGAGGCGATAGACGGCCGCACGGTGCAGATGGCCTCCGGCCCCAGGACGCTGTCGACGACCGGCCTCACGGTGGTGCAGCTGGAACCGGGCTGGCGTACCCGGCTGCTCTCGGTCATCACCGATCCCAATGTGGCCTACTTCCTGATGCTCATTGGTTTTTACGGAATTATTTTTGAGCTGGCTAACCCCGGCTCTGTGGTGCCGGGCGTGATCGGCGCCATTTGTCTGGTGCTGGCGTTATTTGCGTTTCAGGTCCTGTCGGTGAATTACGCTGGCCTGGCGCTGATTGTGCTGGGCCTGGCATTTATCGTGGGTGAAGCCTTTATGCCCAGTTTTGGTGTGCTTGGCATCGGCGGGCTTATTGCCTTCGTGGTGGGTTCGGTCATCCTGATGGATGGCAGCCACCGGCAGGTGTCTTTGCCGGTGATTGGCGGCACGGCTCTGGTAGTCAGTGGCTTTATGCTGTGGACGGTAACGCGCTTTATCGGCTTGCGGCAGAGGCCACCGGTGAGCGGGAAAGAGCAGATGGTTCGGGAACCGGGCCTTGCTCTGGATGATTTTGTGGCAGACGGTGGTAACTACCGGGGGCACGTGCAGGTGAATGGTGAGCGCTGGAAGGCGTGGAGTACATCTCTGATACTGGCCGGGGCACCGGTAAGCATAGAAGGTATTGATGGTCTCACCTTGCGGGTAGCCCCGGTGACCGAACCACTGTACTGAACAACCATAAACGAGGAGCGAATATGAACCTGGGTGACTTAATTCCCTATGTTGCACCCACGGTGGTGCTTTTACTGATTCTGGGCTCGGCAGTTAAAATTCTGCCCGAGTATCAGCGTGGCGTGGTGTTTTTCCTCGGGCGCTTCCAGCGGGTCAAGGGGCCGGGGCTGATTATTGTGATTCCCGGCATTCAGCAGCTGATCCGGGTTGATCTGCGGGTGATCACCTTTGATGTACCCAGCCAGGACGTTATCTCCAAGGATAACGTCACCGTACGGGTGAATGCGGTGCTTTACTTCCGGGTGGTCGACCCGGAGCGGGCCATTATCCGGGTGGAGGATTATGGTGCGGCTACCAGTCAACTGGCTCAAACTACCCTGCGCTCGGTTCTGGGCAAGCATGATCTGGACGAGATGCTGTCTGAGCGGGACAAACTCAATGCGGATATCCAGGAAATTATTGATGCCCAGACCGAGGACTGGGGTATCAAGGTAGCCAACGTCGAGATCAAGCATGTCGACCTGAACGAATCGATGATCCGTGCGATTGCGCGTCAGGCTGAGGCCGAACGGGAGCGGCGTGCCAAAGTGATCCATGCCGAGGGCGAATTGCAGGCTTCGAAGAAGCTGGTAGAGGCGGCCGAAGTGATGTCTGTGAACGCCGGTGCCATGCAACTGCGTTATCTGCAGACACTGTCCGATATGAGTAACAACAATTCATCGACCATCGTGTTTCCCTTGCCGATGGATCTGTTGACCAGCTTTATGCAGAAGCAAACGGACATCAAAGAGCCGGGCCCGGAGCCAGGGGCCTGAGGGAAGCTGCAAGGTATAAAAAAAGGCCGGATTGACCGGCCTTTTTTTGAGCAGAACGTCAGCCTTATTTCTGGCTGGCGCGATCCAGCATACGCTTGGCACGCTCGTTGGCTTCGTCAGCGGACTTCTGAGCAGCGCGGGCCGCGGCCAGGGCTTCTTCAGCAGTCTGTTGAGCGGAGCGAGCGGCGCTGGCGGCGCTGTTGGCGGTATTCAGAGCATTGTCAGCAGTTTGTTCGGCGGAGCTGGCAGTTGCATTTGCTTCGTCGATAGCAGCTTGATCCGTTGTGGCACAGCCTGCGGTCAGAGCAGTGGCCAATGCAAACCCAGCGATCGTCAGTTTACGCATGGTAAATCCCCTTATTGGTCGTTTTATTTCCTGTGATCCAGAAGTCAGTATAGACGACTTCCTGTCAGCTATGCCCGATAGGCAGTGACTACCGGAGTCGTTAAACAGTGT
>DATGNB010000044.1:0-53333 GCA_035306945.1 Marinobacter sp. | reverse complement strand
CTTTCCCGGCGAGATCCTTGCGGTCGGCTGCAACCGCCCGGGTGCTTTTGCGCTCGAGCGGGCCGCGCAGGCCAACCTCAAAACCTTTGTGCTGGATCACACCAACTACGGCTCCCGGGAAGAGTTTGACGGGGCCCTGTTAGCCAGGCTGCGCGAGTTTAATCCGGACCTGATTGTACTGGCGGGGTTCATGCGCATCCTTACCAGTGATTTTGTGCGGGCCTTTCGCGGCAGGATCCTCAATGTGCACCCGTCCCTGCTACCGGCCTACACCGGCCTGAACACGCATCAGCGCGTTCTGGATGCCGGCGAGGCTGTGCATGGTGTGTCCATTCATTTTGTCACCGAGGAGCTTGATGGCGGGCCGGTGATTGCCCAGGCTGAAATCCGGGTTCAGGCCGGTGACACCGCCGAAACCCTGTCCGAGCGGGTTCAGCAGCAGGAGCACCAGCTTTATCCGATTGTGGTACGCTGGTTCTGTGAAGGCCGGGTACAGCTGGCTGCAGAAGGCGTGCTGTTCGACGGCCAACGGCTCGAACAACCGCTGCGGCTGGTGGCGAGCTGAACAGATTGTCATCCTTCCCGCCTCCCGAAGCAGCTAGACTGGCGCAGGCTTAGACAGAGAAAGAGGCAACCGGATGCTTAGAACAACAGCGGCTACCCTACCAACGTCTGCACTTCTGGCCGGGCTTTTGTCCGGCCTCTGGGCCTGCTCAGCAACAGCGGCTGATTCCGGCCCTGAGCTGACACCCTATCACGCCAGCTACACGGCCTCGATGTCCAAAGGCGTCAGCCTCCGGGGCGAAGGAGTCCGCACCCTGTCGGATCAGGGCAATAACATCTGGCTATACCGTACCGACGTCGACTCCTTTATTGCCGATATCGATGAGTCCCTGATTTTCAAGTGGGAAAATGGCCGGGTGATTCCCCTGCGCTACCGCTATCGCCTGTCTGGCTTTCTGATCAAGGATCGCCGGCAGTCCATCGATTTTAACTGGCCGGAAGGCGTCGCTACCGGCAGCTATCAGGGCGAGGCCTTTGAGGCAGAGCTCCGGGACGGTACCCTGGACCCACTGGGCTTCCAGTTGCAGCTGCATCAGGATCTCAAGGCAGGCAAGCGGGATGTTACCTACCACGTACTGGACAAGGGCGACTACGACGAAGACCGCTTTTCCGTGGTGGACGAGGACAGCCTGAGCGACCGCGGCCGCACCATGAACACCCTCAAGGCGGAAAAAGTGCGTGAAGCCGACGCCCGGCGACAGACGCTGATGTGGTTTGATCCGGCGCGGGACTATCTGCTGGTCCGGCTACTGCAGGTAGAGCCGGACGGCAGCGAGTACGAGCTCAGGCTCAGGGATGCCCGGGTTCAGGACTGAACGGGAACGCCAGACTCCTGCCACACCGCCCTGACCTCGTCGGCGATGATGCGCAACCCGGCGGCAACCTGTTCGTCGTCCTGGGAATAGGTGACCCGCAGGCACTCATGCCGGTGTTTCCAGTCATCCTCAGGCAGGCCAGGGAAGAAATAATGGCCCGAGACCACCAGCACTCCCCGCGCTTTCAGGCGCTGGTACAGCTCCAGGCTTGAGATCGGCAGGTCAGGAAACCAGAGCCAGAGAAACATCGCCCCTTCCGGCTTGTGGATGTACCAGCGGCAACTGTCCTCACCCATGGCCTGGCGGAACGCCGCCACCGCCTTCTCCATCTTTGCCTTGTAAAACGGACACACCAGGTCCCGGCTCAGGGTCAGGATCTCACCCGAGCGTACCAGCGGTTCAGCCATCATGGCACCAAAGCTGCCGGTGGCCAGGTTCATGATGGCATTGATGCCGGCCAGGGCCTTGATCACCGGCTCGGCGGCAATCACGATTCCGGTGCGGGCAGCGGGCAGTCCGAGCTTGGACAGACTCAGGCAGAGAATAATCTGTTCATTCCAGGTGGGCTGCGCATCCACAAACAGCAGACTCGGGAAGGGCGTGCCGTAGGCACCATCCACAATCAGCGGAATGTTCTGCTGCCGGGCCAGCCCTTCAAGCCGGGCCAGTTCTTCATCGGTGATCACATTACCGGTGGGGTTGGTCGGCCGGGAGACACAGATCGCCCCGGTTTCGCCGGTCACCTCAACCGCATCAAAATCCACGCGATACTTGAACTCGTGGGCATCGGTAAAGGAAATGTCCGGCTGCACTGCCCGGAACAGATCCGGCTCTATACCGGCATCGGCGTAGCCGATGTACTCCGGTGCCAGGGGCAATAGAATGTGCTTGCGCACACCGTCACCATAGTCACCGCCGAACATGTTGAACAGCATGAAAAACGCAGCCTGGCTGCCGTTGGTCAACGCAATATTCCCGGGCTTCAGATCCCAGCGGTATTCCCGGTTAAGCAAGTCAGCCAGAGCGGCGATGAACTGCTTTTCGCCCTGTGGCGGATCGTACACACCCACCATGCGGCGTACCTGTGCCTCATCGGCCGCCAGGCCCGCCAGAATCTCCTGCATGCGCTGCTGGATTTCGGGAATATGGCCGGGGTTACCGCCGCCCATCATGATCATCCCTTCGCCCGACGCCATGGCATTACCCAGGTCGTCCATCAGCGACGTAATGCCGGCATCGGCGGTAAACTTGCGGCCAAAAGCAGAGAGTTTCATGTCACTTATCCGTGGATCTGTGAGTTCAAAAGGAGTCTGACAAGGGTAGCCTGCGCCGATATGGCTCAGCCATCAAGGGAGATGCCCAGGTTGCTCACACCGTCGTTAGCCGCCCCGGCCCTGAGTTCGGCAACGTAATCCTCGTCCGGGACGCGCCGGCGCTTGAGGCTGAGCACGGTGTTGCGCTGGAACAGCTTGTCTTCTTTCATCAGCGGGTGCTGCTCGAGCAGCCGCACCAGCTCATCGTCGTCCAGACCCTCTCCTTCAGACATTTCAACAAACTGCATCACCGTGGCAGTGGCCAGGCGGGAGGCGTCGGTCGCCCGGTGTTTGCCGGGGTTCAGACGATTGAGCAGAGCCTGCTCCAGCAACTGGCAGAAGTCGAACGCGGGGTACACGCCGTAGGCGTCGTAGTCATCCACGCTGGGGCTCAGGGCTTCGAGTTTGCTCAGCAGTTGCGGAATGGCCGCTTCGGTGTTGTCCTGTTGCAGGCTGTCCCAGGCGAGATCGAGCAGCTGGCGCATTTTTGCACCACTCTTCAGACCCACAGCCTCAGCAAACAGGGCGTAATTGGGAAACGCCCGTTCGGCCAGAGTCAGAAGAAAGGCGCATTCGCGCCAACCCTGCAACTGGGAAACCGCTTTAAGAAACTGGTTGGCGTTCATGTCCTGGGCAGGGTCACGCCGGTCTGGCCAAGGTACTTGCCATGACGGTCTTTGTAGCTGGTTTCACAGATTTCATCCGACTCGAAGAACAGCATCTGGGCCACACCTTCATTGGCGTAGATCTTGGCCGGCAGATTGGTGGTGTTGGAGAATTCCAGGGTGACCTGCCCTTCCCACTCCGGCTCCAGCGGAGTGACGTTAACGATGATTCCGCAACGGGCGTAGGTGCTCTTGCCCAGACAAATGGTAAGAACACTCCTTGGAATACGGAAGTATTCAACGGTACGCGCCAGGGCGAAGCTGTTGGGCGGGATCACGCACACATCGCCAACAAAGTCGACAAAACTGTTTTCGTCGAAGTTCTTAGGGTCGACGGTGGCACTGTGAACGTTGGTAAAGATCTTGAATTCGTTGCTGCAGCGTACGTCGTAGCCGTAACTCGAGGTGCCGTAGGATATGACCCGGCCCTTTTCATTTTCCCGAACCTGTCCCGCCTCGAAGGGTTCGATCATGCGGTGTTGCTCGGACATCCGGCGGATCCACTTGTCGGATTTGATGCTCATGGTGAATTCTCGTTTCCAGCTGGTGGGAAAATTGGGGCGTAGTTTACCCTGTACTTCGGTGACTGTCGAAGCCTCGGCATTCTCTCTCCCCCGTAGCCTGCGAGCCTGGAGTCAGAGGAAGTGAGGGGCGGCTCAGTGTTCGGTGACAGAAACACTGGAGATAGTCCCGCCAAGATTCCGCTCCCGGGTAGACAACTCCGCCCCCATCCTTCTGGCAATGTCCCGATACCGGCGGGCCACTTCCGAGTCCGGCTCCGCCACAACGGTGGGGTTACCACTGTCGACCTGCTCACGGATGGTCATGTGCAGAGGCAGCTGGCCCAGCAAGGTCGTTTCGTATTCTTCTGCGATGCGTTCGCCGCCGCCGTGACCAAAGAGAGGTTCTTCGTGACCACAGCTGGAGCAGATGTGCACACTCATGTTTTCGACCACGCCCAGCACCGGGATGTCGACCTTCCGGTACATTTCGATGCCCCGCTTGCCGTCCAGCAGCGCGATATCCTGAGGGGTGGTGACGATGACCGCACCCGTGACCGGGACCTTCTGGGCCAGGGTGAGCTGAATGTCGCCGGTGCCCGGGGGCATATCGACGATGAGGTAATCGAGCTCATCCCACAAGGTTTGCTGGAGCAGCTGCATGACCGCCCCACTGACCATCGGGCCGCGCCAGACCATGGGCGTCTTGTCGGTGGTGACAAAGGCCATGGAGTTGGCTTGCAGGCCATGGGCCTGCATGGGGACGAAGTATTTGTTTTCGCGTACGTCCGGGCGCTTGCCTTCGGGTACGCCGAGCATCATGCCGACACTGGGGCCGTAGATGTCGGCGTCGAGGATGCCCACCCGGGCGCCTTCGGCGTGGAGGGCCAGGGCCAGGTTGACGGCGGTGGTGGATTTACCGACGCCGCCTTTGCCGGAGGAGACGGCGATGATGTTCTTCACCCCCGGAACTGCCGGCAGGTCTTTGTTGGTCTTGTAGCTGTGGATTCGCTGGGTTACCTGCACATCAGCCGTTTCGACGCCGTTCACAAACTCCAGGGCGTTGCCGATGATCTGTTTGAGGGCCCCCGCAATGCCTCTGGACGGGTACGGCAGCTCCACCTTCAGAGTGACGGCGCCCGCAGCATCCGCGGTCAGGGTCTTTACCGCGCCCAGCTCATACAGATCTTTGTTCAGGTAAGGGTCGCGGTACTCGCGGACAGCGGCTTCCAGTGCCTGTTGGGATATCTGGGTCATCGGCGGTCTCCGGAATAAGCTCATAAGCTTGAATGCAGGTGAAAAATGATGGCTCGGAAGGTATCATCTGTGCCCGTTTCTGACCATATGGGGTCTTTACCTGCAACAATCAATTGCGATTGTTGGCTTAACCCCGTTTTTGTCTTACAACCCTTACCAACAGAAGGTTCGGACATCACCATGACGCAAGCGAGCAAGCAACAGCGCGACATCCTGGTTACCAGCGCCCTGCCCTACGCCAACGGGCCCATTCATCTGGGGCACCTGCTGGAGTACATTCAGACCGATATCTGGGTACGCTACCAGAACATGCGTGGCCATAACTGCTATTACGTTTGCGCCGACGACGCCCACGGCACTGCCATCATGCTCCGCGCTGAACGGGAGGGTATTACCCCGGAACAGCTGATCGACCGTATCCGCCAGGAGCATCAGGACGATTTCGCCGGTTTCCATATCCGCTTTGATAACTACTACTCCACCCACTCGGAGGAGAATCAGCAGTTTTCCGAATACATCTATCGCAAGCTTCAGGAAAACGGACATATCGCGGTACGGGATATCACCCAGTTCTATGATCCCGAAAAGGATATGTTCCTGGCGGATCGCTTTATCAAGGGGACCTGCCCCAAATGCAAGGCTGAAGACCAGTACGGGGACAACTGCGAAGTCTGCAGCGCCACCTACACGCCGGCCGAGCTGATCAATCCGCGGTCTGCGGTTTCAGGCGCCACCCCGGTGGAAAAACAGTCCGAGCACTATTTCTTCCGGTTGCCGGAGTTTCAGGACTTCCTGAGCCAGTGGACCCGCAGCGGCACGCTGCAACCTCAGGTGGCCAACAAGCTCGCTGAGTGGCTGGATGCCGGCCTGCAGGAGTGGGACATCAGCCGGGACGCGCCCTATTTCGGGTTTGAGATTCCCGATGCACCGGGCAAGTATTTTTACGTCTGGCTGGACGCGCCCATTGGCTACCTGGCCAGCTTCAAGAACCTGTGTAACCGTACCGGGGTTGATTTCGAACACTTCTGGAAGAAAGATTCTACCGCCGAGGTTTACCATTTCATCGGCAAGGACATCATCAACTTCCACGCCCTGTTCTGGCCCGCTCTGCTGCACGACGCCGGCTTCCGCACGCCCACCGCAGTGTGGGCCCACGGCTTTGTCACCGTTAACGGCAAGAAGATGTCCAAATCCCGGGGCACCTTCATCATGGCCCGCACCTATCTGGACCATCTGGACCCTGAGTACCTGCGTTACTACTTTGCCTCCAAGCTCACCAGTGGCGTGGATGACATGGACCTCAACCTGGAAGACTTCACCGCACGGGTGAACGCAGACCTGGTGGGCAAGGTGGTCAATATTGCCAGCCGCAGCGCCGGGTTCATCACCAAGCGCTTTAACGGCACCCTGGGCAAGGTGACCGAAAGCGACAAGCTGAACGACTTCATCGACGCCGGAGAGCAGATTGCCGGATTTTACGAAGCCCGCGAGTTCGGCCGCGCCATGCGTCGGATCATGGAACTGGCCGACGTCGCCAACCAGTATGTGAACGACGAACAGCCCTGGGTGATCGCCAAACAGGAAGGCCAGGACGATAAGCTGCAGGCCATCTGCACCAATGCTCTGAACATGTTCAGTCTGCTGATGACCTACCTGGCACCGGTGCTGCCGAAAACCGCCGAGGCCGCCAGTTCGTTCCTGAACACCCGGCTGGACTGGAATAACCGCGCGGCTCTGCTGGAGGACCACCGCATCGACAAGTTCAAGCCACTGATGAACCGGGTCGACATGGCCCAGGTGGAGAAAATGGTCGAAGCCTCCAAAGAAGAGCTTCCTGCGGCCCAGGGCCAGCCCGATAAGGCCGAGGCCGCTGCCGACCTTGAGCCCATCGCAGACGAGATTGAGTTCCCGGACTTCGCCAGGGTGGACCTTCGGGTTGTCAGAATTCTCGAGGCCAGGCAGGTGGAAGGCGCCGACAAGCTTCTGCGCCTGACTCTTGACGTAGGACATGGTGAACGCAATGTGTTTGCTGGTATCAAGTCCGCTTATAAACCAGAAGATCTTGAAGGCCGGCTCACCGTCATGGTGGCCAACCTGAAACCCCGGAAAATGAAGTTCGGCATGTCTGAAGGCATGGTTCTGGCCGCCGGCCCCGGGGGCAAGGACATCTTCATCCTGTCTCCGGATTCCGGCGCCACGCCGGGTATGCGGGTGATGTAAAGAGAAGCGACTGAGACGCTGCGATGACAGAGTACTTACTGATTCTGGTCAGCACCATTCTGGTGAACAACTTCGTGTTGGTGCAGTTTCTGGGACTGTGCCCGTTCATGGGGGTCTCCGGCAAGCTGGAGACCGCCATCGGGATGTCGCTGGCGACCACCTTCGTGCTGACGCTGTCGTCGGTGTGCAGTTATCTGGCCTATACCTACCTGCTGGCACCCCTGGATCTGGCGTTTCTCAAGACCATCACGTTTATCCTGGTGATTGCGGTGGTGGTTCAGTTCACCGAAATGGTGGTGCGCAAAACCAGCCCGCTGCTTTACCGGGTGCTGGGTATTTTCCTGCCGCTGATCACCACAAACTGTGCTGTGCTGGGTGTAGCCCTTCTTAACCTCAACAAAAACAACAACTTTGTGGAGTCAGTTCTGTACGGTTTTGGTGCCGCCGTCGGCTTCTCGCTGGTACTGGTGCTGTTTGCCGCCATGCGCGAACGCATAGCCGTTTCCGATGTGCCGGTGGCTTTCCGCGGCGCCGCGATCGGCATGGTTACTGCCGGCCTCATGTCGCTGGCGTTCCTGGGTTTCACCGGCCTGGTTGCGGTCTGACGGAGCGGTTGTTATGTGGACAAGCATTCTGATTGCCGTCGTTGTGCTGCTGACCCTCGCCCTCGTGTTCGGAGCGCTGCTGGGTTTTGCCTCGGTAAGGTTCAAAGTTGAAGGCAACCCCCTGGTTGACGAGATCGACTCCCTGCTCCCGCAGACCCAGTGCGGCCAGTGCGGCTTTCCCGGTTGCCGGCCCTATGCCGAGGCCATCGCCAATGGTGATGCCATTAACAAGTGCCCGCCCGGCGGCGAGAGTACCATTAAAGCCCTTGCCGACCTGCTGGATGTTGAGCCGCAACCACTGGATGCCGAACACGGTGTCGAGCAGGCCAGGCGGGTAGCGGTCATCCGTGAAGACGAATGCATCGGTTGCACCAAATGTATCCAGGCCTGCCCGGTCGATGCGATTCTTGGTGCCGCCAAACACATGCACACGGTGATCGGGAGCGAATGCACCGGTTGCGACCTGTGCGTGGAGCCCTGCCCGGTCGACTGCATTGATATGGTGACCCTCCAGCCCGATATCCGTGCCTGGACCTGGACACCGCCAACCCCTCACGTTATCGCCACAGATCGCCAGGGAGCCAGTGCCTGATGAGCCAGTTGTGGGATTTTTCCGGGGGCATCCATCCACCGGAAAACAAGCACCAGTCCACCCGCCGGCCGATCCGGGATGCCGGCATTCCGGAGCGCCTGATCGTTCCCCTGCAACAGCACCTCGGTGAGCCGTCGGAGATTGTTGTCAGCATCGGGGATCAGGTACGCAAAGGCCAGAAGATCGCCACCGTGACATCCGGTATGGGCGTGCCGGTTCATGCCCCGACTTCCGGGGTTGTCGAAGCCATTGAACAACGGCCGGTTCCGCACCCATCGGGCCTGGCAGACTGGTGCGTGGTACTGAAACCGGACGGTGAAGACCGCTGGGCGGAACTGGCGCCCATCCCGGACTATAAGCAGATGGATCGTGAAGCCGTCCTGCAGGTCATCCGGGACGCCGGCATTGCCGGGATGGGTGGTGCCGGTTTCCCCACCGACATCAAATTGCGTCCGGCCCGGGACCGCAAAGTCGAAACCCTGATTATCAATGGCGCCGAGTGCGAACCCTACATCACCGCCGATGACATGACCATGCGCGAGCATGGGAGCGGGATCATCAGCGGGCTGCAGGTGATGGCCTGGCTGCTGCGCCCGGCCCGGTGTGTGGTCGGCATCGAAGACAACAAGCCTGAAGCCATTGCCGCCATGCGTCGGGCAGCGGAGGGCACGCAGATCGAAATTGCGGTGATTCCCACCAAATACCCGTCAGGCGGCGAAAAACAGCTGATTGAAATTCTTACCGGACAGGAAGTCCCCAGTGGCGGCATTCCCGCCGATATCGGTGTGATGTGCCATAACATCGGCACCACGCTTGCTGTGGCCCGGGCGGTCTTTGAAGGCAAGCCACTGATTTCCCGCGTGGTCACCATCACCGGCGATGCCGTGCAGGAGCCCGGCAATTACACGGCGCTGATCGGCACCCCCGTGAGTTACCTGCTGGCGCTGGCCGGCTTGCAGCCGGCCAGGCTCAATCGCCTGGTGCTGGGCGGCCCGATGATGGGCTACACCCTCAACAGCGACGCGGTGCCGGTAATCAAAACCTCCAACTGTGTGATTGCCGCCACCGCCCGGGAATTGCCGGACCCCGCCCCCGAGCAGCCCTGCATCCGCTGCGGGCAGTGCGCCGATGTCTGCCCGATGGACCTGATGCCGCAACAGCTGTTCTGGCATGCCAAAGCCACGGAATTCGAGAAGGCCGAGCATCTCAACCTGTTTGACTGCATCGAGTGCGGTGCCTGCTCCTACGTCTGCCCCAGCTCCATTCCACTGGTACAGTACTACCGCTATGCCAAAGGCGAGATCCGCCAGCAGCGGGCAGAACTGCTCAAGGCAGAACGGGCCCGGGAACGCTTTGAAGCCCGGCAGGCCCGTCTGGAGCGCGAACAGCAGGAAAAAGAACAGCGCCGTAAAGAACGCGCCCGGGCCGCCGCGGAAGCCCAGGCCAAGAAGCAGGCGGAAGCAGAGCAGGCGGTACAGCAGGGCGACGCGGTGGACGAGCGGGCCGCCAAAGCCGCCCTGGTCCAACAGGCCCTGGAGCGCAAAAAAGCCCGCTCTTCTGCCCCGGCCGAGCCGGTTGTTCAGGCTGCGGATGCGCAGCCGGCGCCGGACCTTGAAGCCCTTGAGAAGCAGCTGCTGCAGGCCCGGGGCAAGCTCAACACCATGCAAGGCATGCTGGAAGATGCCCGGGCACAACAGGCGGATAACCTGGAAAAGCTGGAACGGGCCGTGGCCAAGAATCACGACCGGGTCGAGCGCGCCGAACAGGCGCTGGCCGAGGCCCGGGCGCTGGTGGCAGGTACCTCAGCCACCCCGGCATCCGAATAACCCATTGCAGGCAACTTGTTCATGGCTTTAGTTCAACAGACCTCTCCTCATGCCCATAACGCCCGCCCAACCTCCCGGGTGATGCTGTGGGTGATTCTGGCCACCCTGCCCGGCCTGCTCGCGCAAACCCTGTTCTTTGGCTGGGGCAACCTGATCAACGTGGTTTGGTGCGTGGCGGTCGCCATCGCGGCAGAGGCCGCCATACTCAATCTGCGGCGCAAGCCGGTCCGGTTTTTCCTGAAAGACAACACGGCGGCGGTGACCGGCCTCCTGCTGGGGCTGTCGCTGCCCCAGTTTACCCCCTGGTGGGTTTCTGCCGTGGCCGTTCTGTCCGCCATAGTGGTGGCCAAACAACTCTATGGCGGACTGGGCTCCAACCCCTTTAATCCCGCTATGGTGGGTTATGCGCTGGTACTGATTTCGTTCCCCGTCGCCATGACCACCAACTGGGCCGAGGCTGCGCTTCTGTGGGAAAGTGCCCCCGGTTTTGGTGATACGCTGTCAGCCATTTTCTCCGCCAGCCAGACCAGCATTGATGGCTGGACCATGGCCACGCCGCTGGATGAGTACAAGCACAAGATCGCCACCCACACCGCGGCCGAGGTGCTCGGGCATCCCACCTTCGGCAGCCGGTTCGCCCTCGGCTGGGAGTGGGTCAACCTTGGCTTTCTGGCCGGGGGGCTGGTGCTGATCGGGCTGCGCATCATCAGCTGGCACATTCCGGTCGCCGTGCTCACCAGTGTGGTTGTGATGAGCCTTGCCTTTGGCAGCAACGCCGACCAGTATGCCCCCCTGTCCCTGCACCTGCTGGCCGGGGGCACCATGCTGGGGGCGTTCTTTATCGCCACCGATCCGGTGACAGCCGCCGCCAGTCGCCAGGGCAAACTGATCTACGGTGCCGGCATTGGTGTGCTGATCTATCTGATCCGGAGCTGGGGTAACTATCCCGATGCCGTGGCCTTCAGCGTACTGCTGATGAACTTTGCGGTGCCGTTTATCGATTACTACACCCCACCCCGCACCTACGGCCATCACAAGGCCCGGCGCGGTCTGCCCGGCAGGAAGGGGGCCTGATCATGAGCACAATAACCTCAGCCATGCGCCGGAGCGCCATCGGCCTCGGCCTGTTTGCCATGATTACCGGGGGCACCATTGCGCTCACCCAGGGCGTCACCAAAGACCGCATTGCCGAGCAGACGGCACGGGCCGAGGCCCGCGCGCTCTTCGAAATCATTCCCGAAAGCCGGCACAACAACGACCTGCTGAACGATGTGGTAAGCCTGCCCCCCGATCCCCGGGCTGCGACTTCCGCGCCGGTCATCGCCTGGGTGGCACGTCAGGACGGCGCACCGGTGGGCCTGATTTTCCCGGCTGTGGCGCCCGATGGCTACTCCGGCAACATCTACCTGCTGGTGGGCATTGACCTTGAGGGCAAGGTGTTGGGCGTCAGGATTACCAGCCATAGAGAAACCCCGGGGCTGGGCGACCGTATCGAGACCCGGAAGTCCGACTGGATCTACAGTTTTGACGGCCGCTCCCTCGACCATCCCCACCCCCGCGGATGGAACGTGAAAAAGAACGGTGGCGTGTTTGACCAGTTTACCGGGGCCACCATTACACCGCGGGCTGTCGTTAAGGCCGTGCAGAAAACCCTGCTCTACTTCCGCGACCACCAGGCCGGGATTCGTCATGCCGTGAATATGCCACCCCTGTCGGAGGAGCGTTTCTGATATGGCTACCAAAACCAACGCCGAGATCATTAAAGACGGACTCTGGACCAACAACCCGGCCCTGGTACAAGTGCTCGGGCTGTGTCCGCTCCTGGCGGTCACCAGCACCGTCGTGAACGCCATTGGCCTGGGCATTGCCACCCTGCTGGTCCTGATCGGTTCGAACCTGTCGGTCTCGGTCATCCGTAATTTTGTCAGCGAGTCGGTTCGGCTGCCGGCGTTTGTGATGATCATTGCCTCGTTCGTCACCTGCGCTGAACTGCTGATGCAGGCCTACACCTACGAGTTGTACGAAATCCTCGGCATCTTCATCCCGCTGATTGTCACCAACTGCGCCATTCTCGGCCGCGCCGATGCCTTTGCGTCGAAAAACCCGCCGCTCCCGGCGGTTCTGGACGGGGCCATGATGGGCCTTGGGTTTCTCGCGGTACTGATCGCCCTGGGGGCGATGCGGGAACTTATTGGCCAGGGCACCCTGTTTGCCGACATGCACCTGTTGTTTGGCCCCATGGCGGAGAACTGGGTGGTCCGCCCCTTCGCAGACTACCCGGACATGCTGTTCATGGTGCTGCCGCCGGGGGCCTTTGTCGGGCTGGGCCTGCTGATTGCACTGAAGAACGGCATTGACCGTTATCGGGATGAGCGACAGCAAGCGGCACAGCCGGAGGCGCCGGTTGCCGGCAGCAAACGAGTCCGGGTAACGGGCACAATCTCCTGACATTGATATCGTCTTTCTATGAACAAGCAAAAGCGCATTGAGATTTTCAGCCGGTTGCGGGAAGCCAACCCGCACCCGACCACCGAGCTAAACTTCACCACCCCGTTTGAGTTGCTGGTCGCCGTTATCCTGTCCGCCCAGGCCACCGATGTCGGTGTAAACAAGGCCACCGACAAGCTGTTTCCGGTTGCCAATACCCCTGAGGCTATCTATGCCCTGGGTGTGGATGGCCTGAAGGAATATATCAAGACCATCGGCCTGTTTAACACCAAGGCTGAGAACGTGATCAAAACCTGCAAACAGCTGATTGACCTGCATGGCAGCCAGGTACCCGAAACCCGGGAAGCACTTGAAGCACTGCCGGGCGTGGGCCGGAAAACGGCAAACGTGGTACTGAACACGGCGTTTGGCCAGCCCGCAATGGCGGTAGACACCCATATTTTCCGGGTTTCCAACCGCACCGGCATTGCCCCGGGCAAGAACGTACTGGAGGTGGAAAAACGGTTGATGCGCCTGGTGCCGAAAGAATTCCTGATGGATGCTCACCACTGGCTGATTCTGCATGGCCGGTATACCTGTACCGCCCGCAAGCCAAAGTGTGGCGCCTGCCTGATCGAAGACCTCTGCGAATTCAAAGACAAACGCGAGTATCAGTAAACAGGAACAAAAAAAGACCCCGCCTCGGCGGGGTCTTCTGGTCTGCGGGGGAGTAATTACTGCCCGTACTTCGCCTTGGCTTTCTGGCGGTAGGCGTGCAGCAGCGGCTCGGTGTAGCCGGCCGGTTGCTCGCGGCCTTTCAGAACCAGGTCTACAGCGGCCTGGAAGGCAATGCTGTCATCAAAGTCCGGAGCCATGTTGCGGTACGCAGCATCACCGGCATTCTGGTTGTCTACCACAACCGCCATGCGCTTCATGGCTTCGATAACCTGCTCTTCCGTGCAGATACCGTGATACAGCCAGTTACAGAGCAGCTGGGACGAGATACGCAGGGTGGCTCGGTCTTCCATCAGGCCGATGTCGTTGATATCGGGCACTTTGGAGCAACCAACACCCTGATCAATCCAGCGCACAACGTAACCCAGAATGCCCTGAACGTTGTTGTCGATCTCTTCCTGGATTTCTTCCGCGCTCAGAGTCGACGGATCTTCCATAACCGGTACCGTCAGGATGTCGTCCAGAGACGCCCGCTGACGGTTAGCCAGTTCTTTCTGGACCTCAAACACATCGACCTGGTGGTAGTGGGTGGCGTGCAACGTAGCGGCGGTCGGCGACGGAACCCACGCTGTGTTGGCACCGGATTTGGGATGACCGATCTTGGCTTCGAGCATACCGGCCATCAGGTCCGGCATCGCCCACATACCTTTACCAATCTGGGCAACACCCGACAGACCGGTTTCCAGCCCGATATCCACGTTCCACTGCTCGTAAGCGCTGATCCAGGCCGCCTGCTTCATGGCCCCTTTCCGGATGAACGGGCCCAGCTCCATGGAGGTGTGCATCTCGTCACCCGTGCGGTCCAGGAAGCCTGTGTTGATGAATACGGTACGCTCTTTGGCCGCATGGATACAGGCCTTCAGGTTAACCGTGGTGCGACGCTCTTCATCCATGATGCCGACTTTCAGGGTATAGCGCGGCAGGCCGAGGGCGTCTTCAACACGGCCAAAGAACTCGTTGGTAAACGCAACTTCTTCGGGGCCGTGCTGCTTGGGCTTGACAATGTATACCGAGCCCGTGGTGCTGTTCTGGAATTTGCCATTGCCCTTGAGGTCGTGAATGGCGATCAGCGAGGTCAGCAGCCCATCCAGCAGGCCCTCCGGAATTTCGCTGCCGTCCCTGAGCAGAACCGCCGGGTTGGTCATCAGGTGGCCAACGTTACGTACAAACAGCAGGCTGCGACCTTTCAGGGTCAGTTCACTGCCGTCCGGCGCGGTGTAGGTGCGGTCGCCGTTCATCCGGCGGGTGATGGTCTGGCCGCCCTTCTCGAAGGATTCCTCGAGGTCTGTCTTCATCAGGCCGAGCCAGTTTTTATAGGCCAGTACCTTGTCGTCGGCGTCTACCGCTGCAACGGAGTCTTCGCAGTCCATGATGGTGGTGAGCGCGGACTCCATCAGCACGTCCTTAACGTGAGCACCATCGTCTTTGCCGATCGGATGGGTCGCGTCGATCTGAATCTCGAAATGCATGCCATTCCTGACCAGCAGAATGCCAGTGGGGGCATCCTGGGCACCGGTATAACCGACAAAGCCGGACTCATCTTTCAGGCAGGTGACCTCACCATTCTGGAGTTTAACCGCCAGCTTGCCGCCATCGATGTAATACCTGGCCGCATCTTTATGGCTGCCAGACGCCAGGGGCGCAGAGTTATCCAGCAGGTTGCGGGCCCATTCGATAACCCTGGCACCGCGTACCGGATTGTAGCCCCGGCCTTTCTCGGCACCGTTTTCCTCAGAAATGGCGTCGGTACCATAGAGGGCATCGTACAGACTGCCCCAACGGGCGTTGGCCGCGTTCAGCGCAAACCGGGCGTTCATGATCGGTACCACCAGCTGCGGGCCGGCCATGGTCGCGATTTCAGGGTCTACGTTCGCGGTAGAAATCCGGAAATCTTCCGGCTCATCAACCAGATAGCCGATTTCCTTCAGAAAGGCCCTGTACTCGGCCATATCCAGCTTCTGACCCTTGTGTTCACGATTCCACGCGTCCAGTTTTTCCTGGAGCTCGTCACGTCTGGCCAGCAACTCGCGGTTGCGGGGCGCCAGTTCGTTCACAATCGTATCGAACTCAGCCCAGAATTTGTCTGCATCCACACCAGTGCCGGGAATGGCTTCGTTGTTGACGAAGTCGTACAGATTCCTGGCGATCTGGATACCGCCTTTTTGAACGCGTTCGGTCATTGTTGTTTGCCTCAATGAGTTGATGAATCCCTGCTCCCCCTGCACTCAGCAGCTGCGGGGGGCACTATGATTTGAGCGCCACATTGTACGTGAAATTCCCTACAAGGTCATGCCTGCAGAATGCAATGCGACTTTATGTGCATCAATCGGGATCAGGCACGACGCCAGGTGGTGCCATCCCGGCCATCGTCAAGAATAATCCCTTTCTCAAGCAACTCGTCCCGGAGACGGTCCGCCCCGGCAAAGTCGCGGGCCTTGCGGGCTTCGGCACGGGCCTGAATCATCGCTTCAATCTCGGCCGGTGTCAGCGTGCTGCCGGTATCCGCCTGCAGGAACGCTTCCGGAGCTTGCTGCAGCAACCCAAGAACAGCGCCCAGCCTTACCAGCACAGCGGCGCTGCGCCTTGCCGCCTCGTCATCACCCTCACGACGCTGGTGGTTGATGTCGTCCGCTACCGCATGCAGCACCGACAAGGCACCGGCGGTATTGAAGTCATCGTTCATGGCCTCGGCAAAACGGCGCTCGTGATCGGTCTCCGGCACATCACTGCTTTTGGCCGGAACCAGGCCTCTGAGGGCGAGGTACAGCCTGGTCAGCGTACGACCGGCTTCGGCAAGGTTATCCTCGGAGTAATCCACCTGGCTCCGGTAATGGCTGGACACCAGAAAATAACGGACCACTTCGGCCGGATACTTCTCCAGAATCTCCCGTATGGTGAAGAAGTTACCCAGGGACTTGGACATCTTTTCCTTGTTTACCCGGATGGCACCGGCGTGCATCCAGGTATGGACAAAGGTGTGGCCGGTGGCACATTCAGACTGGGCAATCTCGTTCTCATGGTGCGGAAACAGCAGGTCCGGACCGCCGCCGTGGATGTCGAAGGTATCGCCCAGGCACCGGGTAGACATGGCAGAGCACTCAATGTGCCAGCCGGGCCGGCCCTCGCCCCAGGGTGACGGCCAGCTGACTTCGCCGGGCTTTGCCGCTTTCCAGAGCACGAAGTCAGCCGGGCTGCGCTTGGCTTCCTGTACCTCTACCCGGGCACCGGCCACCAGATCTTCGAGTTTTTTCCTGCTCAGCTTGCCGTAGCCGGGGAAGGAGTCCACAGAAAAATACACGTCACCGTTATCGGCCGGGTAGGCGTGGCCCCGGCTGATGAGGGTCCGGGTCATGGCAATGATGTCGTCGATGTAAGCGGTCGCGCGGGGCTCTTCGGTCGGTGCCAGCACGCCCAGCCGGGCTTCGTCTTCGTGCATTGCCTGGATCATACGCTCGGTCAGCGCGCTGTAAGGCTCGCCGTTTTCACCTGCCCTGCGCAGGATCTTGTCATCGATGTCGGTAATGTTGCGCACGTAGTGCACGTCATAACCCCGGTGACGCAGGTACCGGGTGATCACATCGAAAGCCACCAGCACCCGGGCATGGCCCAGATGGCAGTAGTCGTAGACGGTCATGCCGCACACATACATACGCACTTTGCCGGGCTCGATCGGCGTAAAGGTTTCCTTCTGCTGGGTCAGCGTGTTGTAGATACGCATTACTTGCCTCCCTTGGCCCAGGAATCCCTCAGAGTCACGGTGCGGTTGAACACCGGTTTGCCAGCTCCGGCGGTCTGCTCGCTGTCGAGGAAGAAGTACCCTTCCCGCTCAAACTGATACGGCAGATCGGTACCGGGCCGGGCCAGGGATTTCTCTGCCCGGGCTCCTTCCAGTACCACCAGCGATTGCGGGTTCAGGTGATCCAGGAAATCACCTTCCTTGTCGCTGTCCGGGTTTTCGTGGCTGAACAGGCGGTCGTACAGGTTTATCTGCACCTCGACGCTGTCGGTGGCGGAGACCCAGTGGATAACACCGTTGGGTTTGTAGCCCTGGGGATTCTCGCCGAGGGTCGCCGGATCGTATTCACAGCGGAGCTCGATAATCTCATCATTGCTGTCACGGATCACCTCTTTGCAGGTAATCACATAACCGCCACGCAGCCGGACCGCCTGTTCCGGTGCCAGTCGTTTCCACTTACGCGGAGGCTCAACGGCAAAGTCTTCCCGGTCGATATAGAGCGTCTGGCTCCAGGTCACCTCGCGTTCGCCCATATCCGGATTCTGTGGATGCCGGGGTAAGGTCAGGGTTTCCGTCTTCTCACCGGGGTAATTGGTCAGGGTCACCTTAAGCGGACGCATTACACACATGGCCCGGGGTGAGCGAGTGTTGAGGTCTTCCCGGATCGCATGCTCGAGCATGCCCACATCCACCGTACCACCGGCCTTGTTCACACCGATCATGTCGCAGAAGTTGCGAATGGATTCCGGCGTATAGCCACGGCGACGCATGCCCGAAATGGTCGGCATTCTGGGATCGTTCCAGCCGGCAACCACACCCTCATCCACCAGACGCCTGAGTTTGCGTTTGCTGGTGATGGTGTAGTTCAGGTTAAGCCGGGCAAACTCGATCTGGCGCGGATGGCAGGGAATAGTGATGTTGTCCAGCACCCAGTCGTACAGTGGGCGGTGATCCTCAAACTCCAGTGTGCACAGCGAGTGCGTGATACCCTCAAGCGCATCCGAGATCGGATGGGTGTAGTCGTACATCGGGTAGATGCACCATTTGTTGCCGGTCTGGTGGTGCTCGGCGTAGCGGATACGGTACAGGATCGGGTCGCGCAGGTTGATGTTTGGCGAGGCCATATCAATCTTTGCCCGCAGCGCCAGTTCTCCATCCTGGTACTTGCCATCACGCATCTCGCGGAACAGTCGCAGGTTTTCCTCAACCGGGCGATCACGGTAGGGGCTGTTCCTGCCGGGCTCCGTCAGGGTGCCACGATACTCGGCCACCTTATCCCCGCTCAGAGCGCACACGTAGGCTTTGCCTTTCTGGATCAGCTCCTCGGCAAAGGCGTACAGCTGATCAAAATAGTCGGAGGCATACAGAACCTCGCCATTCCAGGTAAAGCCCAGCCATTCGACGTCTGCCTTGATGGCATCGATGTACTCCTGACTTTCTTTCTCCGGGTTGGTGTCGTCAAAACGCAGGTTGCACAGGCCGTTGAACGTCTGGGCCATACCGAAGTTCAGACAGATCGACTTGGCATGACCGACGTGCAGATAACCATTGGGCTCCGGCGGAAAACGGGTGATCACCGTGCCGGTGTGTTCGCCACTGGCGATAGCATCTTCGATCAGGTTCTGAATAAAGTTGTGGGCTTTCTTCGACTCGGCGCTCATACAATCTCTGTCAACAGGGAATGGATCAGGGGAGCAATCCGCAGGCTCCGTTAAACCGTCTATTATACTCACAAATAGTGGCAGGACTCATGCACACAACGAAAGTCTTCAGTACAATATCCGCCTTATTCCTCAAACACCCATATTACAGGACACCCTGATGATTCTGCTGCAAACCAACCTTGGCGATATCAAACTCGAACTGGATTACGAAAAGGCGCCCGAGACGGCCAGAAACTTCGAGCAGTACGTGCGCGACGGTTTTTACAACGGCCTGATTTTCCACCGCGTCATCAGCAACTTCATGATCCAGGGTGGTGGTTTCGAGCCCGGAATGACTCCGCGGAAAACCCGGGAACCCATCCAGAACGAAGCCGATAACGGCCTGAGCAACCAGACCGGCACGGTGGCCATGGCGCGTACCATGGACCCTCACTCTGCGACCGCCCAGTTCTTTATCAACGTGCAGGATAACGGATTCCTGGACCACACCGCCAAGAGCGCGGATGGCTGGGGCTACTGCGTCTTTGGCAAGGTGGTTGAAGGCATGGACACCGTCAACCAGATCCGTACCGTACGCACCACCATGAACGCAGGCCATCAGGATGTTCCGTTTGAAGACGTGATCATCGAGAAGGCCGAGGTTCTGGAGGACGCGTGACCACGCTGTTTATCTCTGATCTGCACCTGGAAGAATCGCGCCCGGATATTACCGGCGCGTTTCTCGGTTTTCTGGAGCGCAAAGCCCGGGGCGCTGAGCGCCTGTATATTCTCGGTGATTTTTTCGAAGCCTGGATCGGCGACGATGAACGTACGCCATTACAGGAGCAGATCGCGGCCGCCCTCAAGTCCGTCAGCGATACCGGCACCCAGGTATTCCTGATGCACGGCAACCGGGATTTTCTGCTGGGCAACGAGTATTGCGAGCGGGCCGGGGCTACCCTGATTGATGACCCAACGGTGATCGACCTGTACGGCATTCCGGCGTTGCTGATGCACGGTGACAGTCTGTGCACCGCGGATGTGGAGTATCAGAAATTCCGGGCCAACATGCGCAACCCGCAGATGCAGAAGATGATGCTCGCCCGGCCTCTGGCTGACCGTCAGCACATGGCCCGACAGCTACGGCAGATGTCCATGGCCAAAAACCAGGGCAAAGCCGAGGCCATCATGGATGTGACCCCGGCCGAGGTGGTCAGGGAACTCGAGGCCCATCAGGTACAACTGATGATTCACGGCCACACCCACCGGCCGGCCAGCCATGACCTGGAAGCCTCAGGCCGGCCAGCCCGGCGCATTGTGCTCGGCGACTGGGACCAGAACGTCTGGTGGATCGAGGCCGCCCCGGAACCGGTGTTGCGGCACCAGCCCCTGGCAGACTGGGCGTAAACGTTACTCCTTCAAGGCTTGCGGTGCGGGCTCCCGGTAGGTTTCGACACGTTTGAGCCATCCGGGCAGCCACCGCTCACGTTCGATGCTTGCCGGCGCAAGCTCCGCCCGCCGGGTCAGTACCCGGCCTGCGGCATCGCGGAACTGCTCCAGCACCGTATCACCCGGGCTCTGATCCATCGCCTGCAACACCTGCAGCAGCCCCCAGCCTTCACCGTCATAGCGCTCGCCCGGCGCCAGTCCTTCGCCCTTGAAGTTGACATAATCCAGCAGTGCATAGGCACCACCCGGAGTCTGCACCAGCTGATCAAGCCGGCGGCCTAACACCGCCTGTTCACCGGCCGGGGCCGCCGCCACCACCAACTCCCGGGAGTGCCGGGCGCGCTGCAGAATAAAGAGTACCTGCAGCCCACGGGTTTCGTACAACAGTTGCCGGAGCTCCTCAACCTGATCCGAATGGGCCGCCTGCTGCAGAAAGCTTTCCCGGTCTGGCCAGGGCGCACCTTCTGCCTCCGCCAGCCAGGCCGGCAACGGCACACCTTCAGCGCTCAGGTAAGCCAACAGCGCCGGAAAACTCTCGGTAAAGCGGCCGCCGGTTCCCTCCGGGTACCAGATAAAATGGCCAATTCCCAGGGATGGAAAAGCCTCACCTTCGTTCCAGTGCACCAGACAGACACGGCGGCTGGCGCACTCATTGCGAAAAACCTGCTCGCCGATCCACGAGAGCGCCGGGGGCGTCAGACTCAACCCGCTGGCCACCAGCAGGCCCGGGTAGTAAAGCAACAGCGCAGCGATTAATGTTTTGACACGTTTTCCGACCATACCACTGTCGCCCTCCGGCTCAGAATCAAGACTTTACGATTGAAAATCAAACAGTTGAAAAATATTTCCTGCAGGTCAGGCAGCGAACACCAACCGCCGGCGGTGGTTGAAGCCTGAGCGCTGCTGCCCATACTCTAATGAGGACGAGCTCAAACAGGTACCCCCCATGACATGGACAGGTTCCCGGGCACTGTGCGCCCTGTTACGTACGTTTGCGCTGGCGCTGGGCTGGCTCTTGCTGGTACGGGCCCTGCTGATCCTGCAAAGCGGAGTCTGGCCAAGCCTGCCTGGCACCCTGGGCGGTGATCTGGCCGGAGCCCTGTTACTCACTCTCTTTCTGCAGATTACCCACGGGCTGTTACGCGCCTTGCTGGTCGTTGCCCTCGGTTTTGCGCTCTACGTTGCCGGTATGCACCTGACCGCCCACGGTACCCTGTTTCAGCTTGCCTTCATTGGTAAAGGTGTCGACAGCACGTTTATCACCGGCAGCCTGCTGAACATTTACCTGCTGACCCTGCCGGGCTATCTGCTGCTGGCCTGGGGCCTGCACCGGTTGCACCGGCGCTGGGTTCCCAGGACTCCGGTGCACTGGTTACCGCTGGCCGCCACCGGTGCCGCAGTGATCCTCGTTTATACACTGTCTTTTCCAAGCCTGACGACCCCTGCCAACAACGTGGTGGCCAGCACTCTGGCCCAGACCCCGGGCGCCCTGTTCAACCCTCTCGGAGCCGCGATCGGAGACCAGGCCACAGCGGTGACCCCCCAGCTTCGGGAGCGGACAAACTTCTTTCACCAGCAAGTCAGCGGCCGGGATCTGTCACCGGCTCCTAACGTGCTGCTGATCCTGATCGAAGGGCTCTCCGGAGGCTACCTGCCCTCCGTCAGCCGGTATCACGACCTGACCCCCGTGGTCTCGCTTGAGGCCCTCGAAACCACCCTTGAGGACCTGGGGTTCCGGGTTTACCAGAATGTGCTGAGCATGGAGCGGCAGACCGACAGAGGCACCTTTACGCTGGTGTGCGGACGCTACCCGGACCTGCGCCGCCCGTCAGAGAAGCTGCGCTCCGTGGCCCTGGAACTGGCCACTCCGGACTGCCTGCCCGAGAAACTGCAGGCGCAGGGTTACTTTACCGCCTACTGGCAAGCGGCCCCGATCCAGTATATGAACAAGGATGAGTTCATGCCCAGGGCCGGTTATCTGGATGTCACCGGGGCCGAGGCTTTCAGCACGGAAGGCGGGCCGGAGGGCTGGGGGCCGCCAGACCCGGTCTTCTTTGACGACATCGCCGGGCGCCTGCGGGCCGTTGACAGCCGGCACCGCCCCTGGTTTGTCACCACCCTCAACGTGGGCACCCACCACCCCTTCAACATAGGGACACGGGGCGAACAGAACCTGGCAGAAGACATCGATACCGACGATAACGAGGGTCTGCTGCCGCTGCCGATCGTTCAACCTCAGACCCCCCGGCAGAACGCGATGAAGGTGATGGCTCACTCCCTGGGTGAGTTTCTGCGCGCACTCGAAGCCGACGGTTTGCTGGACAACACTATGGTGGTGGTCACCTCGGATGAGTCTGGCGGTTTTATTCGCGATGATCACGAAACCCTGCCCCTGAACAACAATGTAGGGATGCTGGCCATACGCCCTGCCCCCCAGGACAGTCTCGACTATTACGCACCGGATACGGCGCTGGTCACCCAGCTGGATATCCCCATTACCATCCTCGACGCCGCGGGTTACGGCTCCCGCGCCGGGGGCATGATCGGCGCCAGCCTGCTGGCGATGCAGAAACTACCGCCCCGGGACATCATGCTGGCCGATACCTACACCGGCATGAAGTACTTCCTGCACAGTGAAGGCTCCCTGATGGCCTGCACCGAGCTGATGACCCGGTGTTCGACCTGGCAATTTGCCTCTGAGCGAATCTTCGGCACCCTCGAAGAAACCGATGAGGAACCCTTTCTAACCCTTGAGGAGCGGCTGGCTCTGGTGGAGGACGCCACCCGGCTCGCCGCCGAGGATAACTGACATGCGGCAGCTGACATCCCGGGCCCTGATACTGCTCCGTGAACATGGCCGGTCGTTACTGGCTCTGCATCTGACGCTGACCGGGCTTTCCATAGCCCTGCTTCCGTCCCTGGTTGCCGGCGCGCTAGCGGCCATGCGTCCCATCACCGGCGACGCTGCCATCACCACCGGGGGGCTGATCCGCTTTCTCGCGTCTCCCGGCGGCCTGTTATGGGTGGGGTTTTCCATGCTGGTGACCATCACCCTGCTGCTGATCCAGCAAGCGGGTATCGTACTGATTACCTCTCAACCGGCAGGCCATCCGGTCCGCACAGCGGCCCGGGCCCTGCTGGGGGTGGCCCGGCGCGGACTGCACCTCGTCGGCCTGGCGGTCATGGTCACTCTGAGCCACCTGCTTCTGGCGTTGCCGTTCCTGACCGCCATTGTCGGCGCGTCCGCCCTGCTGTTGCATTACTACGATCCCTATTTACTGAATCTGCACCGGCCGCCGGTTCTGTGGTGGTACGGGGGCTTTTGCCTGACGATGGTGGCCGGCATTATCGTCGCCAATGGCACCCTGCTACTGCGCTGGGCTCTGGCCGTCCCGGTTCTCATACTGGATCGCTGCCCGCCCCGTACCGCGCTGGGAGCAAGCTGGCGGCTCACCACCGGCCGGGCTCGGCAGACAGTCTCCACCCTGGCGGCCTGGGCCCTGGTTGCCGTGGCGACTCCACCGCTGGTTACCCTGATGTTCAACCTGCTGGCCACCGGCGTACTCAGAGCAACACCCGACAGCACGCGGTTGCTGGTGCCGGTCATGCTCGCCCTGGTCAGTGCTTATCTGTTGCTGGGGCTGGTCCTGACCTTTCTTGCCACCTCCGCTTTCGGGACACTGGTGATGGCGTACTATCGGGAAGTGACCGGGAAGGCGCCACACTGGCAGGCGGAACAGATGCCCCAGGCCAGCCGCAAACTTCGCAGAGCCTGGGTACTTGAAGCCGTGGTGGTGGCCCTGATTCTGGTACAGAGCTTTCAGATCGTGATGTCGATGAACCAGACACAGGAGGTCACGATCACCGCCCACCGTGGCAGTGCCTTTGCCGCCCCGGAAAACAGCCTGTCCGCGATCCATCAGGCCATCGACGATGGCGCGGACTATATCGAAATTGACGTGCAGTTAACCCGCGACGGGGTTCCGGTGCTCTGGCATGACTCCGATATGCAGCGCATTTTCGGCCGCCCGGAACGGATTAATGAAGTGGCCTACGATGACATCAAAGACCTGGATGCCGGCTCCTGGTTCGATGCCCGTTTTGCGGATGAGCGCGTGACTACTCTGGCACAGGCCATCGATGCGGTACGCGGCCGGGCCGGACTGTTTGTCGACCTGAAACCCAACCGTAACACCACCAGGCTGGTGACCACCGTGGTCGAACTGCTGCAGCAAAAAAACGCCGTCCAGGGCACCGTCATTGCCGCGTCGGACTGGCCCGCGCTGGAACAGGCAAAGCAGCTGGAACCGGAGTTAAAAACCGCCCTGCTGGCCCAGTTTGTGGTGGGCCCGCTGTGGCAGGACCACTACGATATCCTGGGCCTGCGCTTCAACCGGGCCAGCCCCGGGGCCGTGGCCCGCACTCATAATGCCGGCAATGAACTGCATGTCTGGACAGTAAACAATGCCGCCTCCATGTCGCGGTTTATCGATATGGGCGTGGACAACATCATTACCGACCGGCCGGATGTGCTCGCCGACCTTCTGGAGCAACGGGCTGCCCTGTCTGATGCCGAACTGCTGGCCGTGCGACTGCGTAACTGGCTGCGCTGATGGCAAGCCTCAGCCAGCCTCGTCCGGGACCTGGGTACGCAAGCGCTGGTACCCCGACCAGGTAACCCAGACCGCCGCAAGAAAGTAAGGCGCGGCTCCGATTACCCACATGATCAGCCCTGCCAGCTGCTGATCCTCCAGCGTGTAATGATGACCATAAAGGGGGTAGCCGGAGAAAGTCAGAACGGCTCCCAGAATGCCGGTATGCATCAGCGTGAGCAGGAGCGAGCACAGTGTGAGCCCCAGATTGCGGGCAGCGCCATGGAAGATGGACCACCAGAATACGATCGCCGCGACGATAAAAAAGGCATGCTCCAGCAGGTGCACCCAAGGGTTCCGGATGGCGAGGGCGTAAAAAAACGGCATATGCCAGAACCAGATAACCAGTCCATGCCAGTAGCTCACTGTCATCGGACGATTGGCCCCACGCTGCAACACCCGGCTGACGCCCGCAGCCCGCCAACCCAGCCCGGCCATAATCTGCGGCAGCGGCCGGCTGACCACCAGCATCGGTGCGAGCAGGTTGAGGAACAGCATATGCTGCACCATGTGGGCACTGGCGCTGGTCACTGCCCAGTGATCCAGTGGCCCCCAGATGGTGGCTGCCGCCACCGCCAGTGCCCCATGAAAAAGCCACGGATTACCCCGCCGGCGCACCCGTTTACCGCCGCGCAGATACGCACCCCACAGGGTAAAAAACACACTCAGCCCAAGCAGGGTTGCGAGCATGTCACTCACCGGATCGGCACCCGGGCTGTGAGCCAGGACCGGCACCGGCAGCCACAGGGCAACCGCCGTCAGTGCCAGCCCTGCCCCTGGTTTCAGGACTAAAGACATGGCGGCAACACCAGGACCGGAAGTGCCAGAGCAATCGCCGCCACTCCGGACATCCGGAACACCAGAACCGAGACGCCCCGGACAAAGGACTGGTTTTCCCCGGAGCTTTGAGCCTGGGCCCGGGCGCTGCGCCGCGCCAGGTAAAACAGGCACGCGCCCAGTAACACAGAGCCGGCCGCTGCAAGATAGTTGAACCAGTTCCGCGGGCCCGCTCCGGGCTCTGGCGGGAACAACTCACAGGTGAGCGACAGGCCGCCATAAAGCACCACAAACCAGACCGCCCAGACCACCAGCCCCCCGGTCAGATACCACGCCACCCGTCGGCTCTGTTTCATGTCCCACCCCAGGCGTGGGGCGCCAGAATAAAGGCGGCGATGGCCAGCCAGTAGGCGCCCAGGGTGTATTTCCAGAACGGTTGCACCACCAAAGGCTCGTAAGGTAACGAGACGCTTACATAGCCAGCCCGCGCCCGCAGTGCCTGCTGGGCACTGGTCAGTACCAGCCAGCCCCCGTGCAGAGCCAGATAAACCAGCACCAGCAGGATCACCGAATCATGGGCCAGACGGCCCGGTTCCAGCCCACTGACATACATCGCCCAGACCAGGACGCCGAGATGACCCAGTGCAAGCGCCGACGCCAGCCACATCCGACACTCCAGACCGGCCCCGTGACCGGCTTTCAATCGTGCCGCACCGTTATGAAATACCCAGGAGCCAAAGGTCAGCAGCAGGCCGCTGGTCACCAGCATTGTCAGCGACAAAGGAGAGTCCTCAGGAGTCGCCCATTCCGGAGCGACCGTCCACAGGTAAAACCAGCCAAACAGCAGGGAGATATAAAACATACCGTTTGCCCACAGGGTGATCACCATCCCCCACAGTCCGGGGCCATCCTGGGTGTGATAATGCAGAGGCAAACCGGATTGATGCGCCGGATGGCCAGGCTCACCGTCGTGGGCACAGTTCTCCCAGCTCCAGCGATACATCAGGCCGGCGGCCAGAACAGCCGCCGCCAGGGCCACCCAGTAAAACTTGGTCAACAGCCCCAGACAAACCACAGCCAGCACGCCGGCGGTGATCAGCGGCAGCCAGGAGTTGGTTGGTAACCGGACCACGGCAGTGGCTTTACCCTTGAGCGGGTCCGATAACAGTATCTCGCGATAACCCCCGGCAGCTCCTGCCAGCATCCCGTCACCGGCGGCCAGAGACGGGCCAGTGTCAGGACGGGTCCACAGCGGGTGCCGATCCGTTACCTCCGGCAGACTGAAAAAATTATAGGTCGTTACCGGTATCGGCATGGCCCATTCCAGAGTGTCGGCTCCCCAGGGATTGGCCGCGGCTTTCTCGCCCCATCGGAAGTGGAGAACGAGATCGATAATCAGAACCGCCACGCCGATGGCCATCACAAAACCGCCTACCGACGACAACAGGTTTAACCAGTCCCAGCCCAACCCCGACTCGTAGGTAAAAACCCGGCGTGGCATGCCCAGCAACCCGGTCAGGTGCATGAGCAGGAAGGTCATGTTAAAACCGGTGAAAAACAGCCAGAAGCCCCAGCACCCACGCCGATAGGAGGGCATTCGCCCGGACACGTGGGGCAGCCAGTAATAGAAACCGGCCACCAACGGAAACAGCATGCCGCCCACCAGTACGTAGTGCATGTGGGCGACCACAAAGTGGGTGTCGTGCACCTGCCAGTTAAAAGGCACCAGGGCGAGCATGACACCGGTCAGGCCGCCGCAGACAAACACCAGCAGAAACCCGGTCAGCCAGAGCATGGGCAGGGTAAAACGTACCCGCCCCTGCCACAGGGTGGCCAGCCAGGCAAAGATCTGAATCGCCGTGGGAATCGCAACCAGCATACTGGCTACGGAAAAAAAGGCCTGGGCCAGATGCGGGATACCCACGGTAAACATGTGATGTACCCACAGTCCGAAACTGATAAACCCCATGGTGATGATCGCCAGTATCACCCAGTGATGCCCCACCAGGGGCCGCCCGGAAAACACCGGAATCAGGGTAGACACCACCCCCGCGGCTGGCAGAAAGATGATGTAGACCTCCGGATGACCAAACAACCAGAACAAGTGCTGCCAGAGCAGCGGGTCGCCACCGCCGCTGGTGGCGAAGAAAATCATGCCGGCGGCACGCTCCAGCTCCAGCATGATACTGCCCAGGATCAAAGGCGGGAAACCAAAAATGATCATCAGTGCCATAGCCAGGATGTACCAGCAAAACAGCGGCATACGGTTAAGAGACATACCCTGGGCCCGGGTACGGAGGATAGACACCACCAGTTCCACCCCGGCCGACATGGCAGAGATTTCAACAAAGGTAATGCCCAGTAACCAGAAGTCCGAACCCGGCCCCGGGGAATACTCGATACTGCTCAGGGGCGTGTACATGAACCAGCCGGAAGCCGGCGCAATTTCAAGCACCAGGCTCGACACCACGATAATTCCGCCGAACAGGTAACAGTAATAACCGAAGGCACTGAGCCGGGGAAACGCCAGGTCACGCGTACCAAGCATCTTGGGGATCAGGTACATGGCGAGCCCTTCGAGCACCGGGATCGCGAACAGAAACATCATGATGGTGCCGTGCATGGTGAACAGCTGGCTGTATAGCTCCGCATCCACCATAGCCTGCTCCGGCAGCGCCAGCTGGGTCCGGATCACCATCGCCAGCAAACCACCGATCAGAAAGAACACCAGCCCGGTTGCCATAAAACGAAGCCCGACCGTGGTGTGGTTGACACTGGTCAATGCCCCGAGGCCCGGCAGGTTGGCCCATACCCGTGAGATCTGCCGGGTTTGTTGCTCCAGATCAGGCGGTGTCTGATCAGTCATCGCTCAGCTCCCGTTCCTGCCAGTGTTCAAACGCGCCGGTTTCGTGCACCACCACCGTAAACTGCATATAGGTGTGGCCGGTCCCGCAAAATTCGGCACACTGGCCCCGATAGGTGCCAGCCTGATCCGGCTTCAGGCGCAGCACGTTCGCGCGCCCCGGCAGTACATCCAGCTTGCCCCCCAGGCGCGGCACCCAAAACGAGTGAATCACATCCTGGCTGGTCAGATGAATTTCCGCCACCTTCCCTGCCGGCAGGTGAATTTCGTTGACAAGCTCGATCCCGGAATCAGGATAGCTCACCTCCCACTGCCATTGTCGGGCGGTGACCTCAATCTGCAGCGGTTCGTCATCATGCCCCGCCGGCAACTGCATGCGGTGTCCCGCAGGAATACCAAACAACAGCAGGAGTAAAATCGCGATCGATGGCAGAACCAGCCCACCGGAAATCAGCCAGTATTGATACTGGCGCCGGGCTGCAGACGGCTTCAGGGGGGTGGGCGGCCTGCGGATGGCGTATACCCAAAGCGCCACCACCGCAATAAAAACCGCCGTAAACCCGATGGCCATGCCCCACCACAGGGCCGCGGCATCCGCAGCGCCGGCAGAAGCCGGAGAGAGAACAGAGAGTTCGCCCGAGCAACCTGCAAGCGCCCCAAACATGGCAAAACAACCAATCGCTGTTAGTATTTTAGCGGCAGACCCCAACATCCGAACTCCAGTCCACCGATTGCAAGAGTACGCGCCATGGCCGAAGAGCACATCGTCAGCAAGGTTTCGATTCTGGGTCATCCTGTCCATCCGATGCTGATCCACTTTCCGGTAGCGGCGTTGCTGGGCCTGCTTGCCACCGACATTGCCTGGCTGCTGACCGGGGATGCCTTCTGGGCCAGAGCCGGACTTTGGCTCAGCGGCGTCGGCATGGCGGGCGGCTGGCTTTCCGGCAGCGCAGGTCTGATCGACCTGATCAGTGTGGCACAGATCCGCCGGCTGGTACTGGCGTGGTGTCATGCCCTCGCCGCCGTCACCTTGCTGTCGCTGGCCTCCCTTAACTGGCTCCTGCGTTACCAGGTCGGAGCAGACGACGCCATCTATCCATGGGGCCTGTACCTTTCGGTCATCACCGCACTGATGATTGGTTTCACCAGCCTGATGGGCGGAGAACTGGTTTATGATCAGGCGGTGGGGGTATCGCCCGAGAAAATGGCCAGGCGCAGACGACGGAGCCACTGAACACACCGGCATCCCGCCGGTTTTTCTTATAACGTCAATACCGGCTTCCTCAATACCATCCAGAGAATGGTCAGACCGATCACCATGGTGACCCCCTGGGACAACCAGCAGCCCTGGCGAAGCCACTGCAAACGACCGGCTCTGGCACGAACGATCAACATGGCCAGAACAATGTGGTTCACCACCAGCGCCACCACGAGTGTCAGCTTCACGATCAGCCAAGCGGCCGTGATATTACCGATCAGGAAAACCAGCGTTCCGGCAATGATGGCCACCAGCGCCGAGGGCGTAGCCGCAGAGATAAACAGATAGCGGGCGGTTTCGGCCTGGTCAGGAGTGGCTCCCGGCCCGGCACGGGCCGGGATGGTCGACGGACTGATCACGGTCGGCAGGTACAGCAGAAAACCCAGCCAGAACAGCAATGCTGCAATATGCAGAATCAAAAACCAGTCCACGGGTTCAGGCTCCTTTTTTCCGAACCTTTACCAGTACCCGGCTACGAGGCAGAACGGCGGGTATCCTCCGGACCTGGTCCGGTACACCCTTGCCATGATCCATGTCGCCGGCGAGGGCGTCATCCGGCAATACCTTGACCCACGCCCTTACGGCGAGCACGAGTACGATCGAGGCCAGAAAGATCGTCACCGGTACGTGATACGGCAACCAGCCATTGATTTGCTGTATCCCGAAGTGGGAAAGCGACAGCCAGACCAGCACGGTAAAGCTGCAAAGCGCTGACAGAGCGACATACACCGAAGGAGAGGAACGAACCACCAACGCCTGAAACCGACCAAACAAGCTAGAGTTATTTTGCTCTCGCATAGTCTGTATCTCACTGTTATTGGTGAATTGTTAAACGGATGTTAAATCCTGTTTCTCCTTTGGGCGTTAACATAGGTTATGTTTCTATAAAATCAGTTCTGCCTCGGAACCACTGGGCAACCACCCTGCTGCTATCTTCAGCCCCTCCAGATCGGCAAGCTCCCCACCCTGACCATCCCGGCGGATCAGCCCTTCATCCCGGAACTGGCGAAATACCCGGTTAACGTGGACCACGCTCAACCCGAGCGCATCGGCAATCAGTATCTGGGGAATGCCCACCAGAGGCACGCATTTGGGAGCCGGCCGCGTCTCCGCCCCCGCGGCCTGGGCCATCGGCGGGGAGGTATGAGCCTCACCCCGCCGATACCGGTACTGCACTTCCACCAGGAAGTGGGCTACCCGCTGCCGGGCGCTGTGGCGGGCCGCACCCACCAGGCGATTGGTAAGATTAACCTGCTCCTTGGAAATCAGCTCGATAAACAGCCGGGACAATGTAGGCGAGCCCGACAGCCGGTCTTTGACAACGGCCTTGTCGTACGCGAGCAGGTCACAATCTGAATACGCGGTCAGGCCAGACGCATGTACAACGCAGGAAAGCTCTCCCAATGCGACAACCTCACCGGGAAAAAAAAGATCTATTATCTGGCGCCGGCCGTCTTCCAGGTGGCGGTGGTTATAACAAATGCCGGCCTTGACCAACAGAAAGTGATTGGAGGGTTCTCCTTCACGGAAAATGACACTGCCCTCTTTAAAGCCCTGATGCTGTGGCTTTATTTCATTCAAAAGGGCTTCTTCCTCTTCAGACAGATCCGATACACATTCAATATTCCCTACGACTGCCTTAACGAGCTCCCTTGGCATCGAAATGTCCTCGCCATTGTAGAGTTGCCAGTATGAACCTGTAATGCCGGTACCCGGGCCCGGGTGCCAGGACGTGAGTCCCGGAGCCTGGGCACTTCAATTTCAGAGATATTAATCATATCCGGGGCAGGAAAAAACCAGCGACAACGCCCCACAGCGTGCCAGAAAACGGATATAAATGGTCTGGCAACGACGCATCCGGCCAAACCGTAAATATAAGCACAGGCTTATTATATTTTTATAACAACAGGAATTTACTATAGTCGTACTTTGTGAAAAATTACAATCTGTTATGTATCGCCATATACGCGCCATTGCCCCTCAATGGGTTTCCCGTCCCTGATATGCCTACCCCGAGTGCTTAATGAACGGCCTGCTTTTTGCTTGGCCAGAAACGGAAGCTGATAGCTGACATTCAACAAACAAAATGATGAGGTGAGCCAATGAACGCTATTGAACTTCTCAAACAGGATCACGAGAACGTAAAGAAGGCCTTCAAGGAATTCCAGGAGCTGGGCCCCCAGGCCTACAAGACCAAAAAGTCACTCGCGGAGAAAATCTGCAAGGAACTCACAATCCACACCCAGATCGAGGAAGAGATTTTCTACCCGGCGTTCCGCAAGGCAGTGACGGGTGAAGAAGGCCTGCTTAACGAGGCCAAGGTAGAGCACGACAGCGCCAAGACCCTGATCAGGGAGATTCAGAAAATGGATGCCGAAGAAAAACTCTTCGATGCGAAGGTCACCGTGCTCGGCGAATACGTTGAGCATCACATCAAGGAAGAGGAGCAGGAGATGTTCCCGTTGATGCGTAAAACAAAGGTTGACCTTGACGCTCTGGGCGAAGAGCTGGAGCAGCGAAAGGAGAAGCTCGCCTGACCCTGCGGGGCGGCTTCACCTCACCCCATCCAAAGCCGCCCCACCCTTCCTGTCACCGCAAATCTTACCGGCATAATTGTAAAAACGGCCGGTTTTCAGGGTTTTTCAGCGGCACCACACCCACCGGAACGCCCCCGCCGGGAGCGGCCTGCCTGCCGCTACAGCCCGGCCAACAGCGTATTCCGGGAGACATAGCCGGCACAGGCAGAACTTGGCATGTTCTTCGCGATGGAATTGGTGAGTATCGGCGACATGGCCCAGCATCTCGACCAGGCGACGGCCGGCCAGATCCTCAAGGGCGTGACGTCTGAAGGTCGCAGCGCGGCATAACATGCCGGCAACAGCGGACAGGAGAGCCCACCACTGACCAGAAACTGATCAACACCTGCATTGCAGGATGCCACTACTAATGATGAGACGGAGATCAACTATGTCTATGGTTCTGAACAGCGACACGATTATCAAGAAACTCTCGAACCTGGTGGAACTGGATTTCGACGCGGTGGCGGCCTACAAAGAAGCCATCGAGCGGATCGAGAACCCTTCATTCAAAGCAACGCTTGGCGAGTTCATGCTGGATCATGAACGCCATATCGCCGATCTGAGCGAGATTATCCGAAAGGAAGGGGGAACCCCACCTGACAGCGGCGATTTCAAGAAAATCCTGACCAAAGGAAAAGTTCAGCTGGCGGACCTGGTAGGTGACGATAAAGCCATCCTCAAGGCGATGAAGCTGAATGAGGACCAGACCACCACCATGTACCAGGAGCGGTGTGAAGAGGACTTTCCCAATCACATCCATACGGTGCTGCAGAAAGGCCTGGAGGATGAGCGCCGGCACCGGGCCTGGATTGTGACCACCATCGAACAGTACACATAAACCCCGGTGGTCCGAAGGCCGGGCCCGCCCCGGCCTTCGGACGCATAACGCCTGTGGAGGAAATGACATGGCAATCCGCTCAACGGCACTTCTGATAGGTGCCCTGTCTCTGGGCCTGAGCGCCATCGCCCAGGCCGACCCCGAGATCGAAGTAGAGATGCACAAGGTGACCGCGGAAGGTGGTGGTGCTGTCATCGGCACCGTCACCCTGAAACAGCATGAGCATGGTGTTTTACTGGTCCCGGAACTGGAGGGGCTCGCGGCCGGCCTGCACGGTTTTCACCTGCACGAGAACGGGGACTGTAGCCCCGGCGTCAAGGATGGCAAGCAGACCGCGGCAGCCGCCGCCGGCGGCCACTACGACCCCGAAAACACCGATACCCATAAAGGACCGTTCGAGACCGGCGGCCATCTCGGCGATCTCCCCGCGCTGTTCGTCAATAACGACGGCGTGGCAGAACAGCCGGAACTTGCACCCAACCCGACACTCAAGGACTTTGTCGGTCGCGCCCTCATGATCCATCAGGGTGGCGACAATTACTCTGACCAACCCGAACCACTGGGCGGAGGTGGCGAGCGCGTCGCTTGCGGCGTGGTGAAAGCCGAATAATACCGCCGGAACAGGAGCCAATCTCATGTTCAGATGCCTCATTAGCACTAGGGGCCCCTGCAGACTTTGCTGGGTGGCGCTGGCAGCCGGGCTGGCCGCCAGCGCGCAGGCCTATGGCGAGCGGGACGACTTTGAGAGCCCGGTCCAGAGAACGGGGGAACCCCTTGCCAGCGTCACGCTTCACTCCACTGCGCCGGACAGCAACCAGACGCTGGGGACCCTGAAAATAACTCAGCGGGCCACCGGTGTGGTCATTGAGCCGAGCCTGAAAGGCCTCGAGCCGGGCCTGCACGGATTTGTGATCTATGAAGGGTCCGAGTGCCCTGGCACTCAGGGACAGACCTCGGCTCAGAGCGAATCAACCGCCACCGCAAGCCCCTCAACGGATCGCTCGGAGGGACTGGGCGACCACTGGGACCCCGGCATCAAAGGGAATCACGCGGGGCCGTGGGCCGAAGGTCACCGGGGCGATCTGCCCAATCTGTACGTGGATCCGGACGGTCAGGCGAACACGCCGGTGTACGTGCCCCAGCTGAGCGTCCGGGATCTGACCAATCGCGCACTGGTGGTCCACAGCCAGCGGGACACCTATTCCGATGAACCCGATACGGATGGCGGCATAGGTGCCCCGGTGGGCTGTGGTGTCCTGGCCAGCGAATAGACGCAACGCTCAGCTGGCGTTCTGGTAGTGACGCAGGCGGTTGTACAGCGTCTTCATGCTCACGCCGAGAATATGGGCAGCGCGCTCTTTGCGACCCTGACATTCCTCAAGCGTGGCAAAAATGAGCTCCTTCTCCACATCGGCGATGGAGCGGCCTACACTGACCCGCAAGCAGGGCCCGTCCTCCGCCTCAGGCGGCGGAGAGGGCTCCACCACAAACCGGGGCAATTCCGGCTGTCCTATCACAGTGTCAGCCATTATGTAGCTGCGCTGGATAACGTTTTTCAGTTCCCGAAGGTTACCCGGCCAGCTGTAACCCTCTAACAGTCTCAGAGCGTCTTCGCTGAGGGTCTTATCGGTACCCTCCAACGCATTGAGCTGTTCCAGGAATCCCTTAGCCAGATCCCGGATGTCCTCTCTCCGCTTACGCAGCGGCGGGAGCTGAACAGGGAAAACCTGGAGCCGGTATAACAAATCTTCCCGAAACCGGCCTTCTTTGACCTCAGTCTCGGGACAGCGGTTGGTGGCAGCAATCACGCGGATATCCGTGGCAATTTCCCGGTCACTCCCTACCCGGCTGAAACGATGGGTTTCCAGAACCCGCAGCAGGCGCACCTGTAAATCAATCGGCATCTCGGTAATTTCATCCAGAAACAAGGTACCCCCATGAGCTCTCTCGAATACGCCATGGTGTTCTTTAACGGCTCCGGTAAAGCTTCCCTTCTCGTGACCAAACAGCTCACTCTCAATCAGTTGGGGGGAAATCGCACCACAGTTAACGGCAATGAAGGGTTTGTCCCTGCGCCCACTCAGCTGGTGGATTGCCTGAGCGACGACCTCTTTGCCAGTCCCGCTTTCGCCTTGCAGCAACACGGTCGCCGTCGTGGGGGCAACACGTTGTATCTTACGCTCCACCTGCTGCATTGTTCTGGACGAGCTGCCTCGCATGGGGGGCGCACTGGCCGCGCCGGCCCCGGATAAAAACTGATCAGTGCTCTCAACGCAAGTCATTTTGAGCTCCTTGCTCTTCGGCCTGTGAGTCGAATGAACAATGTTCGCCGTCAGCCTGAATCACGGCAGATAACACCACGCAGCACGAATGATAGAAGCAATGGACCCGACGACAATAAACATAGGCTAATCACCCGACGCCAAGAACCCTTGCACACCCTAAAACCTGGTGTAACTTCATGACGTCTAAGGAATTTACGGGGTGGTTACCTGATCCTTAAATATCGTTAGGCAAAACCTGTACCCAAAGAGGAGGGATTATCAACCATCACTGCCGGTCACCAGCGACAGTCTGGGCACGGGCTCCAAACGAATGCCGGAACGCCGTATCGCACCGTCAAGCAAGGCACCGGTTTCCACGCCCAGGGCGGCAAACAGAAAGCGTTGCTCAAACCGGACGTGACGCGCGAAGCTGCGGTGCAGGACCGAAAGCTTCGCCCGGAACAGGTGATCCTCGGGGCTGTCACCCTCCAGTGTTTCAAAGAGGAACCGCACGGCGTAATGCTCGATCACGCACTCATCAAACCGTTCCCGCAGCTTCGGCCCCGTTAACAGTCCCGCTACCACTGGCAGAACCACCTCCTCCCTGAGCGTCAGGTAGGCAGAAAGCCGGTCGCAGAGCTCCCTGACCCCGGCCCCGTCCAACGAATTCCTCAAGGTTCTATCCGCCAGCGCCCGGAAGCCATCCAGAATGCTGTTCTGGGCGGAGCACATCAATACCCCTGCCGCGCCTGAACAGGCGCTTAGCGGGTCAGCATCGGGTCGGTGGTCAACTCCCTCAGGCGCCAGATAGATCATGCCCTCCCTCCTTGCTTTCCGGAACAGATACACCTGCGTTTAACGCAAACATCGGGCCAACCGGCTAATAACATTGTGGTAACCCTTTGCGGTGGAGGTTTCGGGTAAATCTTACCCATACGTCGGTAAATTTTACGGGTCCGGAGGGCGTAGCCCGACCCATCGCCACAGCTCCCATGCCGCCCCCCGGTCATGTCGCAGCTTGACCGCCCTGGCATAGTTTTCGCTTGGCCTTCTGTGCCGGGTGATGGCCGGTGCATTGCATAGAGTGTCGCTCCAGAGCAAGGCTCCGGCCTTGCTCCTTTTTCGTTCCCCGTCCGCTTCAGGGTGCCTGCGTCACGATGATAAAGGTTGGCAGTATTATCGCTGTTCTGTTGGTCGCACTTGGCGGATGCCGCTACCCGGCTGACGTTGAAGACAGCCTGGAATCCGTAAAAAGTGGTCATTTGCACATCGGTGCGATTCACAACCCGCCATGGGTCGATTGCACCGAGGGGAATGGCCCGGCCCGGGGGCTTGAAGCCGAGCTCGCCGAGGGCCTTGCCGCCAGGCTTGATGCCACCATTCACTGGAGTTGCGGGCCCGAGAGCCAGATTATCAAAGCACTGGAACAGAACCAGTTACAGCTCGCGATCGGTGGGCTGGTGCACTCCCCCCGCACCGCCGAAGGCATCGCACTGAGCAATCCTTACTACACCAGCCAGAAGCAGATCGGATTCCGGAGTGAGGCGGATATACCGGCAGAAGCAGACACTCTGTCGGTGGGAATTCTGCGCCTTGATCCCCTGTCCCTGCCACTCAGGGAACTCGGCGCCGACGTCCGCTTTGTCGATGACTACCAAACCGCCAACCTGCCCTTAGCCGCGAGCGACTGGCAACTGGAAGCTCTGGGGTTAACGCCCGGCCCCTGGGTTCTTGCCAGCGAACAGCATGTCTGGGCGGCCCCACCCGGCGAAAACGGCTGGATGATGGAGATTCAGACCTACCTGAACTCGCACAAGAAAGGCGCCTTGCGTGCACGGCTCGTTGAACTGGGACGGGAGGCCAGGCAATGACACCCCGTCCGCGTTACGTCATGCCGGAAGACAAAAAAGCAAACATGAGAAAGCTGGCCCTTCTGGAGTGGGCCAACCTGGGGGTTCGTTTCTCCATCGTGACCGTACTTTATCTGGTGATGGGTAACAGCCAGGCGATGAAAGCCGCCTGGCTTGAGGACGTGCTGACCCTGGTGCCACCCATTGCCTTCCTGATTTCCCTGTACTTCCGAAAGCGCACACCCGACAAAAGCTTTCCCTATGGCTACCAGCGGGTTACCGTCATTGCATTTCTCTGCGGCTCGGTGGTCCTTACCCTTTTGGGGCTCTACCTGCTCGGCGACTCCCTGCACGTTCTGATCAAACAGGAACGGACCTCCATCGGCGGCATCGAACTGTTCGGCGATACCTACTGGCAAGGCTGGCTGATGATTGCCGGCCTGCTCTACAGTGTGATTCCACCGTTTTTTATTGGGCGTATTCAGGAAAAAATCGCGGCAACGGTGCACGAAAAAACTGTCTATGTGGATGCCAGGGTCAGCAAAGCAGACTGGATGACCGGCGTCGCAGGGATTGTTGGTATCCTGGGCGTCGGCCTCGGCTGGTGGTGGGCAGACGCCGTCGCCGCCCTGGTTATTGGTCTGGACGTTACTCTGGACGGCTATCGCTACCTCAAAGAGGCCATCGGTGATTTACTCGATCGCCGCCCTCACGATATCCGGACCGGCAAACCCGAAAGGCTCGCGGAGGAGCTTGAGCAACAACTGGAGAGCCTGGCGTGGGTTACCAGGGCCGCGGTACGGCTAAGGGAAGAAGGCAACGTCATCAGCGGCGAAGCCTTCGTTATCCCCGACTCTGATGACCAGTTAGTGGCCAAACTGGCCGCTGCCCGGGAGATGGTACACAAACAGGACTGGCGGCTGTACGAGCTGGTGATTATCCCGGTGGCTGAGCTTTGAGCCACGGGCCCAGGGCAGGCCTGGGCCCGCGGGCCTCATGAGCGGTCTTTCACCCATTTGTCGCCGTCTTTATGGTACTCCTTCTTGACCGCGGCCCAGGCCACTTTGTGGGCCGTTTCTTCCCGGCCTGCGTCACCGCGCCGGTCTTCCGGGTCACGGTACTGATCCCAGGCGGAGTTAAAGGCTTTGCGGTAAATCTCCTGGGCATGGGAAGGCAGATTGTCCTGCACATTATCCGGTAAGTCAGATTTACGGTCATACGGCATGATTTACCTCCTGAAGTTCCCTGGATCTGTTATCCGCAGATGCAAACGCCATGCAGCGTTGGCGAATATGACAGGACGGTATAGGTCTCCTAACCTGAAGAGAGCGACAGTCAGAATGCCCGGGCAGGTTCGGGCCCGCCGCGGTACGGCATGGTTATTGCCTTCTCTATGGCGGGCGCAGAACACCCAGGCAAACCGCCCTCCACTCACTACGCGTTGATTACGGAGATGCATCGATGCCATTACCACAACATGCGGTGCCGGAGACCGAAAGCCCTGTCCCATTCCCGATCTCTGCGGCCGGTCACCTGCAGGACTACCGGACAGTACGTGCCACCACCGAGGCACTTTGTGCGCCTCTCACCGACGAAGATCACGTCGTACAGACTATACCGGACGTCAGTCCGCCGAAATGGCATCTCGCGCACGTGACCTGGTTTTTCGAAACCTTCCTGCTGAAACCATACCTGACCGACTACCAGCCTTTTAACTCTCTCTATGACCACCTTTTCAACTCTTATTACCAAACCCATGGCCAGCCGTTCATGCGCCCCCGCCGGGGCTGGCTCTCGCGGCCCACGGTGGCCGAAGTCTATGGCTACCGACGCTACGTCGACAACGCCATGGAGAAGCTGCTGCTGACTTCCGTCGCCTCGGCCGAGGGTCAGTGGAATGAAGACGTCCTCGGGCGTCTGAAGCTGGGCCTGAATCATGAGCAGCAACATCAGGAGCTGCTCATGATGGACATCAAGCACATCCTGGCCTCCAATCCCCTGGCGCCGGTTTACCGAAGCGACGTTGCCCAGCCTCATCAGGCCGGCGCCGCCAGCCCGTTTCAGTGGGTGCATTTTGCCGAAGGCGTGTACCAGATCGGCCTGCAGGCTGATCGCCGGGGCTTCAGCTTTGATAATGAATCCCCCCGCCACCCGGAGTATGTTGGTGCCTTCGCGCTCGGCAACCGGCCGGTCAGCAACCGGGACTTCCTCACGTTTATGGAAGACGGTGGCTATGAGCGGGTTGAGCTGTGGCTGTCAGATGGCTGGGATACGCTACGCAGTCAGGGCTGGTGCAGCCCGCTGTACTGGGAGCCCTGTGACACGGGCTGGTGTTATCGAACCCTGGGCGGTGTGCGCCCGGTCGATCCTGATGCCCCGGTTTGTCACGTCAGTTTTTACGAAGCCGATGCCTATGCCCGATGGGCCGGAGCCCGGCTGCCAACCGAAGCCGAATGGGAAGTCGCCGCCGGTTCGGTACCAGTCGAGGGCAACTTTCTGGAGCAGGACCGCCTGCAACCCGGGCCGGCTCCCCATACCCATGACAACCAGCCGTTGCAGCAGTTGTTTGGTGATGTCTGGGAGTGGACCGGGAGTGCTTACCGGCCCTACCCTGGCTTCGCTCCCCTGACGGGCAGCCTGGGGGAATATAACGGCAAGTTCATGTCCAGCCAGATGGTGTTGCGGGGCGGCTGCTGCGTCACCCCCCGGTCCCACATCCGTTCCACCTACCGTAACTTTTACCCGCCGGACGCCCGCTGGGCATTCGCCGGCTTTCGACTCGCCACGGAGGAATGACCTATGCCGACTGCCGTCCAGTTTCATGACCATCAGCCAGATGAAATCTCTTCCGCCTCCATGAAGGATGACGTGCTGCGCGGGCTCCGGGCCGGGCAGAAATTCATCTCGCCGAAATATTTCTATGATGAGCGCGGGTCGGGGTTGTTCGAGGAAATCTGCAAGCAACCGGAGTATTACCTGTCCCGGACAGAAGAAAGCATTCTGGCCTCCGCGGTTGATGAGATCGACGCCCTGGCCGGAGCCGATGTTGCCCTGATCGAGCTCGGCAGCGGCGCCAGCCGGAAGGTCCGCCTGCTGCTTGAGCACATGCAGATTTCCCACTACCTGGGCATTGATATCTCCCGGAGTTTTCTGCACGACAGCACCCACAGGCTGGCCCGTGACTATCCCTGGCTCCGGGTGCATGCGATCTGTGCGGATTTCTGCAAACCCCTGTCGTTGCCCCTGACCCAGGGGCACGGCCGGCCGCTGGCGTTCTTCCCCGGCTCCAGCATCGGGAACTTCACTCCGGCCGAAGCCCGGCGGTTTATGGCCAGACTCTACCAGGCCCTGCCGCCGGGGAGCGGCCTTTTGATCGGCGTGGATCTGGTAAAAAGTCCGGATGTGCTGGAGGCCGCCTACAACGACGCGGCCCGCGTCACCGAAGCCTTCAACCGTAACCTCTTGTATCGTCTGGTCACCGAACTCGATGCCCAGCTTGAGCCGGAGCGTTTTGAGCACCGGGCTGTTTTTAACCAACAGCAAAGCCGGATCGAAATGCATCTGGTCAGCTCCATGGCGCAGGTGATCAGCGTAGCGGGGGAGAGCTTTTCTTTGCAGGAAGGGGAAAGCATCCATACCGAAAACTCTTACAAATACTCGATCGACGGGTTTCAGGTTCTGGCCGCCGACGCTGGCTTTGTTTCGGGGGCAGTCTGGACCGATTCCGAGCAGAAATTCAGTGTGCATTTTCTTCACAGGGTGAGCTGATAACAGCCTGACATGTACAACTCAGACAACCAAAAGGAGCATAAGATCATGATTTTCTGGACTCTGATCTTCGCCCTTCTTGGCGTTACCCTGCTCATCGGTGGGGTCTGGCTCGGGATGCTCGGCGGCAGCTGGTACTATGCCGTGGCCGGAATCGCCTTGCTTGTCATCGCCGCAACCACCCTGCCACGGCGGCAAGTGGCGCGGCTAGTTTATGCCCTTCTTCTCGTTGCCACGGCGGTCTGGGCCTACGCAGAGGCCGGCTTTGACTGGTGGCCTCTGGCTTCCAGACTGGGCCTGCTGCTCCTGCTGGCCATTCCGCTGTTATTCCCCGGGCCGCCCGCCAGCCGTGGAGGTACCGCCGTACTTGCGGTCTGCTGGGTGGGGGTCGGGCTGTTCTCGGTAGCCAGCATTGCTTATGACAAACACCGCATCGAGGGCTCCCTGCCGGAGGAGCGGGTGGTTGACAATGCCCGCACCGGCGAGGTCCCCGAAGACGAATGGCTGAGTTACGGCCGCAGCAATCTGGGCCAGCGGTACTCCCCCCTCGAACAGATCACACCCCGGAATGTGTCAGAGCTGGAGCTTGCCTGGGAGTATCAGACCGGCGACCGCAAGCAGCCCCATGACGTTCTTGAAACCACTTATCAGGCCACGCCTCTCAAGATCAACGATTCACTTTACCTGTGCACGCCCCACAACTGGGCCATCGCCCTGAACGCCACCACCGGTGAACAACAATGGGTGTACGATGCCAAGGTCGGGCCAGAACCCCAGCGACAGCATCAGACCTGCCGGGGCCTGTCCTATCTGCCCCCGGAGCATGGCCGTGCGCCGTCCACGGAAGTGATGCAGGCACCGGCCGAAACCCTGTCGGCGGTCACTTGCGATGCCCAGCTTTTCCTGCCCACCTCAGATGCACGGCTGCTGGCGCTGGATCCGGCCACGGGGGCCCGATGTGAGAATTTTGCCGATGGTGGTGAGCTTGACCTCCTGCATAACATGCCGTTCCCCAGGTCTGGCTTCTACTACTCCACCTCCCCCCCGGTTGTGGCGAACGGCCTTGTGATTGTTGCCGGAGCCGTTAACGATAACTACCACATTGAATCACCCTCGGGCGTGATCCGGGCCTACAACGCAAAGACCGGAGAGCTGGTGTGGAACTGGGACCCCGCCAACCCGGGGCAGACGTCCCCCATTGCCGAGGGCGAAACCTACTCGGCAAGCACCCCCAACAGCTGGTCTGTAGCCAGCGCGGATGAAGAGCTGGGACTGATTTATTTCCCGATGGCGAACAGCACACCTGACCAGCTGGGCATGTACCGGTCCGAGCAAGAAGAGCGCTTTGCCTCGTCTGTGGTAGCACTGCGCATTGATACCGGCGAGCTTGAGTGGGTACAGCAGTTTGTTCACCACGACCTCTGGGACATGGATACCCCGGCCCAACCCAGCCTGATTGACCTGCGCACCGACGCCGGCCTGCAGCCTGCCCTGGTCGTACCCACCAAACAGGGGGACGTGTACGTACTTAACCGGGCCAATGGCGAGCCCATCATTCCGATTGAGGAGCTACCGGCGCCCCAAGGCACCATTGAAGGCGACTATGCGGCACCGACCCAGCCAGTCTCCGGCCTGACGTTTCGTCCGCCCGAACTGACCGGTGCGGACATGTGGGGCGCCACCCCGGTGGATCAGATGCTATGTCGCATCAAATTCCAGTCCTTGCGGTACGAGGGCCAGTACACGCCACCTTCACTCCAGGGCACGGTGGTTTATCCGGGCAACTTCGGGGTATTTAACTGGGGCGGCATCGCGGTTGATCCCGAGCGCCAGGTGATGTTTGGCATGCCGTTGTATATGGCGTTTACTTCGCGCCTGGTGGACAAGGCTGAAGCCCCCGATAGCCGCGCCTCCAATCAAGGGGAACAGGGCCTGAACGAGAACGAAGGTGCCCCTTATGCAATTGAGCTGAACCCGCTGATGTCTCCGCTCGGCATCCCGTGCCAGCGACCGCCCTGGGGCTACGTGGCAGGGGTAGACCTGCAAACCGGAGAGATTGTCTGGCAGCACAAAAACGGCACCATCCGGGATATGTCGCCGGTTCCGGTTCCCCTTGAACTGGGTGTTCCCGGCATTGGCGGCCCGGTCATCACCCGGGGCGGGGTCGTATTTCTCGCCGCCACCGTCGATAACTACCTGCGCGCCTACAACCTGACCAATGGCGAAGAACTCTGGCGCGGCCGCCTGCCGGCCGGGGGGCAGGCCACGCCCATGACCTACCTGAACCGTAACGGAGAGCAGATGGTGGTGCAGGTAGCAGGCGGCCATGGCTCGATCGGCACCACCATCGGAGATTATGTCGTCGCCTTCAAACTGAAGTAAACATATCGCCCCCATGGCGGGGTCTGACAAACCGTTACGCCGCGTAACGCTCTGCAGTGGTTTTCGGTAGCGCGCTAGCTAATTATCAACATTAGCTATGCCCTACCGGAGCCACTCATCCATGCCCAAAACCCCACATCCGCTGCCGTCGTATCACGGAATTTCCACTGGCGACCTATGGGCCCTGTTCGACTACTGCAATACGGTTTACTTCAAAGGTGAGCTCCGGCCGTCGGCCGGGTTCGAACTCAGGTTTACCCGCTCGGTCCGGCTCTCAGGCTGCTTTACCTATTGCCTGTCCACCCATACCGACTGGGGCATCGAAATCTCCCGCCGGCTACAACAGCATCCCCGTGCCCTGGTCAGCACCCTGGTGCATGAGATGATCCACATGCTTGCACACCAGCGTTACCGGGACAACGGCGACACCAGGCTGCTTGATGAGACTCCTGTGCCAGGCCGTCCGTTTGTAAATCCGGGCCACGGCGATTTCTTTATCACGACGCTGGAGCGCCTGAACAAAAACTTCCCACATCTTGGCCTGACGGTAAAATCCACCTTTGGCGATCACCTTTATGATCAGAGCCGGATAGCCCCCGTGCGCTTGCTGACCGTAGATATCGAACCTGAGCTGGGCAAAGGCATGGTTTACCGCATGCACCCGCAGGCACCGCTGGACCGGGCGGCACTGACCTCGACCGCCGAGGCGCTCCATGGCAGCAATCGCATCCGCGTCATAGAAGTGCCTGGCCGTCTTGCCGAGGGTTTTCCGACGCTTCGAAAAGACAATGCCCCGCGTAAAAACATGCGCCGGCTATCCCTGCGGAATTTTCCGGCAAAGCTCCAGGCGCTGGTAGCCAGCGGGCGGCCGCTGCCGGTAAAAAACACAGAAACCAGAAAATATGACACTCGCACCGGGCAGCCTCCCACTCATGTGCCAACACAAGAGTCACAGCTAAGCAACTGAGTGTATTTAATAAACATTATTTAAGACCCCTGCATGATCAGCTGGCATAAAGCTTGCGACATATCGGGAAGCGGTCGGGACAGACCGTGTACCGTTTTAACATTCGCGAAGGAGTCTGATGATGTTTAAACCAATGATCTTTTCCGCAACCGTCGCTGTCGCCCTTGCCTCGGCCCCCGCACTGGCTGAAGGCATGAGAGACAACCAATCCAGCACTCCGCAGACCACCGGGCAACAATATGGCACCGGCGACGCCGGCGGCCAGGCCAGCGCCTCCTTCCAGAACACTCAGGGGGCCACCTTTGAGGAACTGGATCAGGACGGCAACGGCCAGCTCGATATGCGGGAGCTGAACCGGTACGGTGCCACCGCTGCCGGCAACACCAACAGCGCCGACCTGATCAATGAATATGATAACGACGGCGACGACACACTGAACAAGGAAGAGTTCAAGGAACTTACCGGTAGCGGACGCGACCACCAGGATAACTGATCCCGTTCGCTTCAGGCGGGTGGGTACGTCCCGCTCGCCTGCCCCCCATTCTCACACCGCTGTGGGAGGCGACATGAGAAACTCTCAAACCGACGACCCCCGCTACATCTACCCGCGCCCCGAATTCAGGAAACAACCCCAGGACATTCCAGGCCACGAACAAGCCATGCAACCGGTGCCTGACCATGGCGAGCAAACCTATACCGGCAGCGGCAAACTCTCCGGCAAAGTAGCGCTCATTACCGGGGCTGACAGTGGTATCGGGCGCGCCGTTGCCCTCGCCTATGCCCGTGAAGGCGCTGATGTGGCCTTTACCTATCTGAGCGAAGACCAGGATGCCGAAACCAGCGCCCGGCTCATCCGCGACGCCGGCCGCAAGGCTCTTGCTATCAGGCTCGACCAGACGTCAAGCAGAGCCTGTGATGACGCGGTACACCAGGTAGTGAGTGAGTTTTCCCGGATCGATATTCTGGTGAATAATGCCGCTTTCCAGAAGAGCTACGACAACCTGGAACAGATTACAGACGAAGACCTGAGCCATACCTTCGCCACCAATATCGAGGCCTGCTTCTATTTTTGCCGGGCCGCCCTCAAGCATATCCCACCGGGCGGAAGCATCATCAATACCGCGTCTATCCAGTCGTTCGCACCCAGCATTCATCTGGCCGCTTACGCTGCCAGCAAGGCGGCGATTGCCAATTTCACTCTCTCGCTGGCGGCCGATGCCATTACCCGGGGGGTGCGGGTAAACGGCGTTGCGCCTGGCCCGGTCTGGACCCCTCTGATTCCCTCTACCCTGCCACCGGAGAAAGTGGCCCACTTTGGCGAAAACACGCTTCTTGGGCGCCCGGCCCAACCGGCAGAACTGGCCCCCCTGTATGTTTTCCTTGCCTCGCCGGAGGCGAGCTACGTGGTGGCTGAAATCTTTGGCGCGACCGGAGGCCGGCTCCAGGTTTAAGGGTCCGTCCGACACAAAAAAGCTGGGTTTGCCAACCGTGCAAACCCAGCCATGCTAACGGACCTATGCCGGATTAATCGTTCTGGCTCCGACGCCCGCCTTTACGGCCAGCTTTCCGTGCTTCTTCTGAGTCGAACTCATGGGCCGTCCCCGCCTCATGGGCGGCCTTGCCGCCTTTCTGCCCCGCTTTCCGTGCTTCTTCCGAGTCAAACTCGTGGGCATTTCCTGTCTCGTGGGCTGCCTTGCCTCCTTTTTTGCCAGCCTCACGGGCCTCTTCGGAGTCAAACTCGTGGGCCTTGCCCTGCTCATGAGCAGCCCGACCACCTTTGCTGGCAATCTCTCTTTGCTTCTCTTCATCCATAGACGCAAAACCACGGTTATCAGTTTGCTTCTTGGCCATGATAAACCTCCTTGATACTTGAGTGAGTGGCTACCTCTGCCATGAGGTTCGCAGTGCAGATTCCTGCGCGAGCCACGTAAACCGATACGCAATCTTCAGACCAATCTGCACAACCCCGTAACACCGCAGAAATTCAGAAAAAGCCGGAGGGCCGGCGAGCGAACCGGCAGCTCCGGACAGGTAAGTTCTACCTGGCAATTGTAAGTTTCGCCCCGGAGCGCCGTCTTTCCCTGACTTTTCCAGCCGGGCCAGGACAGGGCGGGCATGTAGTCCAATTCTCCGTATTAAAACAGGCCAAACCGCACCACGCCGCCGGGCGCCCGGCCCGGCATTAACACAGGTTAAACGCCGTGCGGAAGAGCTCTGATTAAATGGAGAGCCCAGCCAGTAACGCAAAGGAGTTGAGTTATGTCTGATAACACGTCCGACCGCAGCTGCCCTGTCCAGGGCGCAGGCTCAGCAGGTGGTGAAACCCACCAGACGGCCCAGGGCCCCACTGAAACACTGACCACTCCCCAAGGCGTACCCGTTGCAGATAATCAGAATTCCCTTAAAGCGGGCGCACTCGGGCCTACGCTTCTGGAAGACCAGGTTCTGCGTGAAAAGATTTTCCACTTTGACCACGAGCGTATTCCCGAGCGGGTCGTTCACGCCCGGGGCTTCGGTGTCCATGGCTATTTCGAAAACTACGACTGTCTGGCCGACCTGACCTGCGCCGACCTGTTCCAGCGCCCCGGCGAGCAAACCCCGGCGTTTGTGCGCTTTTCAACGGTGGTTGGCAACAAGGGATCGTTTGACCTCGCCAGGGATGTCCGGGGCTTTGCAGTCAAGCTCTACACCCAGGAAGGCAACTGGGACCTGGTGGGCAACAACATTCCGGTGTTCTTCATCCAGGATGCGATGAAATTTCCCGACCTCGTGCACGCCGCCAAACAGGAACCGGACCGGGGCTTTCCCCAGGCCCAGACGGCCCACGACAACCTGTGGGATTTTGTGAGCCTGATGCCCGAAAGCACTCACATGATGCTCTGGACCATGTCAGACCGGGCGATTCCCCGCTCCTACCGGTTTATGGAAGGGTTTGGTGTCCACAGCTTCCGGTTTGTAAACAAGGATGGTGTGGCAAAGTTTGTAAAATTCCACTGGAAGCCGCTTCAGGGACTGCAGTCGGTGGTGTGGAATGAAGCCGTGAAAATCAACGGTGCCGATCCGGATTTCCACCGCCGGGACCTCTGGGAAGCAATCCAGCGCGGCGATTTCCCGGAATGGGAACTCGGCGTGCAGGTGTTTGATGAGGAATTTGCCGAACAGTTCGAATTCGATGTCCTGGACGCCACCAAGATCATTCCGGAAGAACAGGTACCCGTCCAACGCATTGGCAAGCTGGTACTGAACCGGGTGGTAGACAACTTCTTCGCCGAGACCGAGCAGGTCGCCTTCTGTACTCAGAATATCGTGCAGGGGATCGATTTCAGCGACGACCCGCTCCTGCAGGGCCGCAACTTCTCCTACCTGGACACCCAGCTCAAACGCCTGGGCAGCCCGAACTTTAACCGGCTGCCAATCAACGCGCCCAAATGCCCGATGCATCACTTCCAGCAGGACGGGCATATGGCCTTCACCAACCCCAGGGGGCGTGCCAACTACGAGCCCAACAGCTGGGGCGACCAGGGCGGCCCGCGTGAGAATCCGGACAGAGGCTTTCGCAGCTATCCCCGCCCCGTCGAGGGGGTGGCCGAGCGGGTCCGCGCCGGAAGCTTCTCAGACCATTACAGCCAGGCTCGCCAGTTTTACATCAGCCAGACCGACATCGAGCAGGACCATATTATCGATGCCTTTGTATTCGAGCTGAGCCGGGTAAAACGCGAAGACATCCGGGCGCGCATGGTGAGCCATCTGCTGCACGTGGATCAGCAACTGGCCGAGAAAGTGGCCAAGGGGCTGGGACTGCCCCGGCTGCCCGAACCGGCAGACGCGGCCCGGCCTCCGCGCACCGACCTGCCGCCCTCAGAGAAACTGAGCATCATCCTCAACGGCCCGGACAGCTTCAGGGGCCGCCGGCTCGGGGTATTCGTGAGTAATGGCGTGGATGCCAGCCTGATCGCGGCGCTTAAACAGGCCCTTGACGACGAAGGCGCCGAACTGAAAGTGGTTGCGCCGACCATCCACGGCGTATTGACCAGTGACGGCACAGAGCTGCCTGCGGATGAAAAAATCGACGGTGGCCCGTCGGTGCTGTTTGATGCCGTTGCCGTGCTGATGACCGACAGCGAGATCGCCACACTGGCCAGGCATGGCCCGGCCCGCGACTTCGTAAACGATGCCTTTGCCCACTGCAAATACATCGGCTACAACCAAAGCGCCCTGCCGTTGCTGGAGTCAGCGGGGCTCCGGAACAAGCTGGATGCCGGCTGTCTGGCACTGGATACGTCGACGGACGTCGCGACCTTTATCGGCCAGTGCCGCACGCTCCGGTACTGGCAACGGCAAGCCAGTGTAGACACGGTCTGATCCGTTACCGCACACCCCGGATACCAGACACCCCCGCCGGTCTCCCGGCGGGGGTGTCTGGTTACAGGCCAGGCAGGTGGCTTACTGATAGGGCTTCAAGGCTCCGGTATTTGCTCTGGCGGCCAGGTATTCCGGACGGCGTTTGCGGCCGCAGAACGGCTCCACCAGCCGGTTATCGACACTGTTGTAGACAAAAAACAGGTTGGCTCTGGGCCAGGGCGACATGTTCCGGTTAGACGCGTGCAGAGTATTGCACTCGAACAACAGCAAAGATCCGGCGGGCCCGGTGGGCGACTGGATCCCATGCCGGTTTGCCAGGGTGGCCACCGCATCCTTGGACGGCACCCCCACCGTCTGCGCCTGCAGTGACTGTGTCCAGTTATTTTCCGGTGTCACGCCGGCGCAGGGGATGAAGTATTCGTGGGACCCGGGGATCAGCATCAGCGGGCCGTTAAAGGCGTTATTCTCAGTGAGCATGATCGAGGCACTCACCGCCCGCATGGCGGGCATGCCATCTTCGGTGTGCCAGGTCTCAAAATCGGAATGCCACTCAAAGCCATTACCGCAAAAACCGGCCTTGCTGTTGATCCGGGACTGGTGAATGTACACGTCCCCGCCCAGCAGTTGCTGCGCCATCCCCAGCAGCCGGGGGTCCCGGGTCAGCCGGTGAAAGGCCTGAGAGGATTCGTGCATCGCGAATACCGACCGGATCTTCTCCCGGTTGACATCCATGATGACCTCCTGCCGGTCGCAGAAGCTCCTGTCCTGCGCCATGTCCCGAAGCTCATCGAAGAACCCGGACACCGTCTCTGGCGAGAAAAAGCTGTCGAGCCACAGAAATCCATCCCGCTCAAACCGCTCCAGCTGTTGTCCGTCCAGCGGACCCTGCCGGCGCTGTCGACCGACACTATGGACCACCGGCTCCTGCCGGCGGAACATCTCTTGTGCGCTCTCTTCTCTGCTTCGGTAAAAGTCAGCTCTCTGTAACATGGTTACCAAACCTCCTTCCCTTGGCGAATGAGATTCAGAAACTAGCAACCGGAAACTGGCCCCACCACAACATAAGTTATAGCGGGAAACCGAAGTCGGGCTTTATTGCTCCACAAACGCCCGCTCTATCACGTAGTGGCCAAGGTCTCCGCCCCGCGCCTCCCGGAATCCCATCTCATTAAGAATCGCACAGGTGTCTTTCAGCATGCTGGGGCTGCCGCAGATCATGAACCGGTCCTGCTCCAGGTCGTAATCCGACAGGCCCAGATCGCTGGTGATCTTGCCGGATTTCATGGCCTCGGTCAGGCGGCCCTGATTACGGAACGGCTCCCGGGTAACGGTGGGGTAGTACAGCAGTTTGCCGTTGACCATCTCACCAAAGAACTCGTTCTGTGGCAGCTCCTCGATTTCTTTCTGGTACGCCAGTTCAGAAACGTAGCGCACACCGTGGGTCAGTATCACCTTGTCAAACGCTTCGTAGACCTCGGGATCCTTAATGATGCTCATGAACGGAGCAAGCCCCGTACCGGTACTGATCAGCCACAGGTTGCGCCCCGGCAGCAGATTATCCAGTACCAGGGTACCGGTGGGTTTGCGGCTGACCAGGATCTCATCACCCACCTGAATTCTTTGCAGACGCGACGTCAAAGGCCCGTCCGGTACCTTGATCGAAAAGAACTCCAGCTCTTCCTCGTAGTTGGCACTGGCAATACTGTAGGCCCGCATCAGGGGACGACCTTCGGTTTCAAGACCAATCATCACAAAGTGACCGTTCTTGAAGCGGAAGCCGGGATCACGGCTGGTCTTGAAGCTGAACAAGGTGTCGTTCCAGTGGTGAACACTGGTCACCGTTTCTTTCATCATGTTGCTCATGGAGCCCTCATCCAGATCGATAAATGCGTTAAAAGTGAATTGGTAACATTCTATCCTTTCGTTTAAAATCGACAAAACAGGGTATTTTCATAAACCTGTTCGATTAAATCGATAATAACTTTCCAGTGAGCCAACCTGCCCATGAAATACAGTTTCCGTCAGCTCGAAGTGTTTCTCGCGGCCGCCCACTTCCAGAACATCACCCGGGCGGCTGAATCTCTGGCCATGTCCCAGTCTGCTGCCAGCAGTGCCTTGAAAGAACTGGAAAGCCAGTTTGATATCCAGCTGTTTGACCGGGTCGGGAAACGCCTGCAGCTGAACGAACTGGGCCGCCTGTATCGCCCCAAAGCGGAGTCACTGTTGGCGCAGGCGACGGAGCTGGAACGGGCCTTCAGCCAGCATTCCGAAGTCGGGGCACTGAAAGTCGGCGCAACCCTCACCATTGGTAACTATCTGGCTGTTGGGGTCATGGCCCAATACATGAATACCCCTACCCGGCCCAAAGTCTCTCTGGAAGTCGCCAACACCAGCACCGTGGCGCGCCGGGTACGGGATTTTGAGCTGGATATCGGCCTGATCGAAGGCGAGTTGCAGGCATCGGAACTCGAGGTGATCCCCTGGCGGGAGGACCGGCTGGTGCCCTTCTGCGCTCCGGATCATCCACTGGCGAAGAAAGGCGACCTCACCGACAGCGACCTGCGGGCCGCCACCTGGATTCTGCGGGAGGAAGGCTCCGGCACCCGTCAGAGCTTTGAGCGCGGCATGCATGGACTGTTGCCGGACCTGAACGTGCTTCTGGAGCTGGAACACACCGAAGCCATCAAGCGCGCGGTAGAAGCCAACCTCGGCATCGGCTGCCTGTCAGAAGTGGTACTGGCGGACGCCTTCAGACGCGGCAGCCTGGTGCGGCTGAACGCGCCCCACCGGCAGTTCGACCGCCACTTCTATTTTATTCTGCACAAGCAGAAATACCGAAGCGCCGGCATCGCGAGGTGGATGACCCTGTGCAAGCAGCTTTAACGGCGCCTGCGGGCCCTCAGCCCGCCAAAGGCCCGCTATGAAACCGGAACTCCAAATCCGGCATTTCGATCAGCCGTTGCTCAATGGCCATGAACTCCTCGATGCGGTCGTCCACGGTGCCGCCATTGGCCTGTTCCGCCAGCTTCAGGTAGTCCTGGTAATGCCGGGCTTCTGATTTCAGCAGGCCGTTGTAGAATTCGCCCAGCTTGTCATCCAGATAAGGGGCCAGAGCCGCAAACCGCTCACAGGAACGGGCCTCGATGATGGCACCGACAATCAGTACATCCACCAGCCGCCCCGGATCTTCGGTACGCACCGCCTGGCGCAGGCCCGCCGCATACCGGGCCGGCGTCATATGGGTGTAGGCAACGCCGCGTTTGTTCATGATCGCCAGCACCTGCTCAAAATGCCGCAGCTCTTCCCTCGCCAGCCGCGACATCTTGTTGAGCAACTCAGTATTGTCCACATAGCGATACATCAGGCTCAACGCCGTCGAGGCGGCCTTCTTTTCGCAATGGGCGTGGTCTATCAGTAGCAGGTCCTGATTCTCCAACGCGTTGGCAATCCATTGCTCCGGTGTCCGGCAGGGGAGAAAATCGTGTATTTCTTGCAGTGCGTCAGTCATGGCATCCGAGTGTTTCAATGGTTCTGAGCGCGGCAGTATAACGCACTAAAGTCATGTCTCCGACCTAGCTCCAACTTAACTTTAAACTGGCTTTCCTATAGAATGCAGCGCCAGATCAAGGAGTCTCTGAATAAATCCTGACATCCCCATCGGTGATTTGAGGCGTTATTCAGAGGCTCCTGTGGCCTTTTCGCCAAAAACTCCCGCCGGGCGGTTTGCCCGAAGCGCGGAACATTCCAACTGATGAGGGTCCATATCGTGTTAGAAGCCTATCGTGAACACGTTGCTGAACGTGAAGCCCTGGGCATTCCGCCCAAGCCACTGACCGCAGAGCAGACCGCTGCGCTGGTTGACCTGCTGAAAACCCCGCCGGCCGGTGAAGAAGAAACTCTGGTTTACCTGCTGGAGAACCGCATTCCCCCGGGCGTAGACGAAGCCGCTTACGTTAAAGCCGCGTTCCTGTCCGCCATCGTCAAAGGCGAAGCCACGTCTCCGCTGATCAGCAAGGAATACGCCGTCAAACTGCTGGGCATGATGCAGGGCGGCTACAACATCGAGACCCTCGTTGACCTGCTGGACGACAGCGAGCTGGCCGAACTGGCCGGTGAGCAGCTGAAGAAAACCCTGCTGATGTTCGATTCCTTCAACGACGTGAAGGACAAAATGGACGCAGGCAACGCGGTTGCCAAATCCGTGGTTGAGTCCTGGGCCAATGCCGAGTGGTTCACCAGCCGTGAGAAAGTGCCCGAGAGCACCAAAATGGTGGTGTTCAAGGTGACCGGCGAAACCAACACCGACGACCTGTCCCCGGCCCCGGATGCGTGGTCCCGCCCTGACATCCCGCTGCACGCCCGTGCTGCCTATAAAATGGAACGCGACGGCCTGAAGCCGGATGAGCCCGGTGTGACCGGCCCGATG
>DATGNB010000043.1:0-39500 GCA_035306945.1 Marinobacter sp. | reverse complement strand
CGTGGTCGACTCCGGCGGTGCCATGAACATGAACGACATCCGGGACCGGTTCCGCGCCCTCAAAGACGTGCTGAAACCGGAGACCCAGACCGGCATCCACGCCCACCACAACCTGGCCCTGGGTGTGGCCAACTCCATCGTCGCGGTGGAAGAAGGTTGTGACCGCATCGACGCCAGCCTCTCCGGCATGGGTGCCGGGGCCGGCAACGCGCCGCTGGAAGTGTGTATTGCTGCCTTCGACAAACTGGGCTGGGACCATGGTACCGACCTGTACGCCCTGATGGACGCTGCCGACGACATTGTGCGCCCGCTGCAGGACCGTCCGGTACGGGTTGACCGTGAAACCCTGGCATTGGGCTACGCCGGCGTGTACTCCAGCTTCCTGCGTCATTCGGAAGTGGCGGCGGAGAAGTATGGCTTAAAGACCGTGGATATTCTGGTTGAACTGGGCAAACGCCGCATGGTGGGTGGCCAGGAAGACATGATTGTGGACGTGGCGCTGGACCTTCTGAAGGCGCAATAGGAGCTAAGAACATGAACAAGACATTGACTAACGAACAGATGCTGGCCCTGGCCGAGCACGTGGAAAACGCCGAACTCAAGGCTCACGACATCACCAAGGTCACCAATGACTACCCGGAAATGACCTTTGAAGATGCCTACGACGTGCAATGGGAAATCCGTCGTCGTAAAGAGGCCCGTGGCAACAAGATTGTCGGCATGAAAATGGGTCTGACCTCCTGGGCCAAGATGGCACAGATGGGCGTGGAAACGCCCATCTACGGTTTCCTGGCAGACTACTTCAGTGTGCCCGACGGCGGCGTGGTGAATACCAAAGAACTGATCCACCCGAAAATTGAAGCCGAAATTGCCTTTGTGACCAAGGCACCTCTGCATGGTCCGGGCTGCCACATTGGCGACGTACTGGCCGCCACCGACTTTGTTATCCCGGCGGTTGAGGTTATCGACTCCCGCTACGAGAACTTCCAGTTTGACCTGGTCAGCGTGGTGGCCGACAACGCCTCCTCCAGCCGCTTTATTACCGGTGGCACCATGTCGAACATTGCCGACCTGGATCTGAAAACCCTGGGGGTTGTGGTCGAGAAGAACGGCGAAATCGTCGACGTAGGGGCAGGTGCCGCGGTACTTGGCCACCCGGCTTCCAGTGTGGCCATGCTGGCCAACCTGCTGGCCGAGCGCGGTGAGCACATTCCGGCGGGCACCTTCATCATGACCGGTGGCATCACGGCGGCCATTGCGGTCGAAGCCGGTGACAATATCAGCGTTCGCTATCAGGGTCTGGGCACCGTGACCGCCCGGTTCGAGTAAGGAGGCACCATGCCGATTGCACAGATCAACATTCTGGAAGGCCGGACCGATGAGCAAAAGGAGCGGCTGATCGAGGAAGTCACCGACGCGATTGTGCGGTCGCTGGATGCACCGCTGGAAAGTGTTCGGGTCATCATTAACGAAATGCCCAAGCAGCACTTCGGAATTGCCGGGCAATCGGCGAAAAAGCGGGGGCGCTAAGCCCCCGGTTTTATCAGCTCAAGACAATTACAATAAGGTATGAGGCATGAAAAAAACCAAACTTCTGGCTCTTGCCGGGGCTCTTTCCCTGGCTGGCTTTTCAGCACCCGGCTATGCCGTTAACGGCCATTACGTAGGGGGTATCGAAGGCACCAAAGGGCCGTCGGTACCGCCGGCGGGTGTTTACTACCGGGGCTATCTGGTGCACTACGATCTTGAGAGTCTCCAGTCTGACACCGGGAATGTCGATATCGACGGCTCCGTTACCGCTTTTGCCAACCGCTTTATCTGGGTCACCGATAAAAAATTCCTGGGCGCGGATTACGGTGCCGAAGCGATCATCATTGCCCAGCACAATGATTTTGACTTTGCCAACACCTCCGAAACCGGCATTGGTGACATTTTTATCGGCCCGGTCATTTTGGGCTGGCATGGAAAACAGTGGGACTCCGTTTTTGCTGCGGGCCACTGGTTTGACACTGGAGATTACTCTGTCTCTGAGCCAGCCTCCATCGGCAAGGGCTTCGGCACCACCATGCTCACCCTCGGAGGCACCTGGTATTTTGATGAAGCCCGCGACTGGTCGCTCTCGGCCCTGTCCCGTTACGAGATCAAAACCGAGCAGGACGACACCGGCATCACCCCGGGGGATAGCTGGATTGTCGAATGGGCAGTGGGCAAGGTGCTGGATAACGGTGTAGAAGTGGCTCTGGCTGGTTACGATGGCTGGCAGCTGGAGGCCGACAGTGGCACCGGGGCCAGCAACGCCAAAGCGGAACAACACGCCATCGGCGCTGAGGTAACCTTTGGTGTGCCGGCGATTGGCGCTCAGCTAAGCGGTGCGTTCTATACCGAGTATGGCAATAAGAACCGACCCGAAGGCAACCTGTTTCGCCTGCATCTGACCAAAGCGTTCTGATCCGAATAACCGGCATGACTCAACCGGGGCGAAAGCCCCGGTTTCTCGTTCAGGCCCACGGGGCCGAAAACACAGGTAAACAACATGTCTGACACTGACAACAAAGCACTCGTCCAACCCACCCTGGCACTGACCCACGCCGCCGCGTTGAGCCTGCTGCAGTCAGCCGTCTCGAAAGCCGAAGCGCTGGGGATCAACGCAACCATAGCGGTAGTGGATACCTCCGGCGTTCTGCTGGCGTTTGTGAAAATGACGGGTTCGTTTCTGGTGTCAGCCGAAATGGCCCGCAAGAAGGCCTGGACCGCTGCCGGCATGGGTGTCGACACGGTGGAGCTGGAGGCCCAGCTGGGAACAGCGCCTGCGCGGGTTCTGGATGGCCTTACCCAGGCTGATGGCTTCACCGTGGTTGGCGGTGGTATCCCTTTATACGCGGACGGCGTTCTGGTAGGCGGCATCGGGGTGTCCGGTGGCAGTGAGGCGCAGGATATTGAATGTGCCCTCGCAGCCGCCAAGGGCAACAACCTGTTGAAGGCGTAGCCATGATCGGCCGGGTGGGGTACGGGCCTGATATACTTTGCCGGTGAGCTTTCGCTCGTCCGTTGAACGCTGTAAATCAGGAGTGACTGTGGCTGCTTTGAATATTCTGATTCTGGGCGCCGGGGGTATCGGCGGCTATTACGCCAGCAGGCTGGCAGACGCCGGCCATCACCTGGTACTGACCGCCCGGGGTGACCACCTGAACGTGATACAGGCCGATGGCCTGACGGTCGATTATGAAGGGCAGGTGGCCCGGTATCACCTGCCGGCCTATGACCACCAGAGCCTGATCAGGGCTCACCGGGCCGACGATTTTGACCTGGTGATGATCGGGCTCAAATCCACCGCGACCGAACAGGTTATGGCGGAGCTTTCCGGCTGGCTGGGGGAGTCCGGGGTGCCTGTGCTGTCGCTGCAGAATGGTGTGGATAATGAGCCGGTGATTGCAGACGTGCTGGGCGCGCAACGGGTGCTTGGTGGCCTTGCGGTGCGAATTGGCGGACATATTATCGAGCCGGGCAAGGTCTTTGCCGAAGGCGTGGCCCAGATTGTGATGGGTGCCTGGCCAAGACAAGAGCCGGACGATACCCGGGCTCCCTTGTTACAGCGGCTTGAGCAGGCCTTTAACGAGGCGGGTATTCCTACCACGGTAAGCCCGGATATCCGCCACGAGCTCTGGCGTAAGCTGGTGATCAACAATGGCGTTAACCCGCTGTCGGCCCTGACCCGCCTGGATACCCGGACACTTACCCATCATCCGGAGTTTGGCAAGATGGTATACGGCATGATGGCTGAGACCGTCGCCGCCTCCCGTGCTGATGGCGTCAACCTGAGTCAGCAGGACCTGGATGAGATGTTCGAGCTGATCAGCAGCTTTAACGCCATCAAGACGTCGATGCTGGTTGATCAGGAGAAAGGCCGGCCTCTGGAGCTCGACAGCATTGCCGGCGCGGTCTTGCGACGATGTGCAACGCTTGGCATTGAGGCGCCATATACCTTTGCGGTGAATGCCCTGCTCCGGCACCAGCGCTGACGGGTTGGTGCAAGGAGTGCACAGTTGATCAAATAGTGTACGCCCAGGCCGTATTATTTGATCTGGAGCAAGATTTCCTCACCGGCGACAGCGTTTACTGTAGCCAGACACAAGAGGGAAATCTTATGAACAAAAACATCAGGGCTGCGGCCCCGGCTCCGAAACCCGGTTTCATGCACCGTCTGAAAGACAACTGGTTAGCAGGGCAGTATCGTGGCGCCGTCCGGGCCATGCATATGGAGGCACCCGCGTCGCTGGCAGAGATCATGGCCGACGCCAGCCCGGCGCTGGAGCCGGTGGTGGCTGCAGAAATCGAAAGCCTGTTGCGCACCGGGGGTGCCCCGTTTGTGAGGCTTTCGAAAACCCTCATGCCGCGTATGCGAGCGAACTTTGGTGTCACTGAGGCTCAGCTCGGTGCCTTGGCGGCCGGCCATCTGGCGGCGGTCGAGGATCGGTGCAACTCCTGCCGTGAGGCGGCCCGCTGTTGGACGGCACTCCGTGCCCGTGAGACCGCCGAACAGTGCCGCACCTTTTGCCCCAACGCGGAGGTGTTCGAGGAACTGGCCGGCCAGAACCAACAACCCGGCCTATAACCCTGAACAGCTGTAGCTGTGATCAACCACGACTTCTGAGTCCATCCTGGCCCGGCGGGCCAGGATGGGCGTGACATTCACGATATTCCCGTCTTCGGGCTGAGCCTTCATCAGCCCGGCCGCTTCCTGGGCAAGCAAGCAGGCCCAACCTTCTTTCTATACAGTTAAGTATACGCACTGCTAAAAAACACCTATACAGCCAAGTAATAACCATTGATTAATGGGGTGCTTGTGCCTAGTATTTGGCGGTGGGTGAATATCCCCTGTTGTTCCTCTGCTTAATTTCGTTGGATGGAGAATAAAAACAATGTCCTCGCAAAAAAGACCGACAGGTGCCGAGCAGCCATCAGCGCTGGGTGTTCTGAAGTTGCGTGTGCCGTTCGTGCACTACAACATTGAAATACCGGATATGCTTCAGGGTGCCATTCTTTGCGTGGTTCCGCTGAGCATCACCGCTCTGATGACCTCAGTTCTCGGGATTCCTTTTGAGATAGCGGTTGCCTTCGTACTGATCAATAACATCCTTTATCTGGTGCATTCGCACTTTGGGGACCCCTCTGTGGCGGGCTGGATTACCGCCGGTATCCCACTTTACGTAGCCTTCCTTTCCGGATTTCCAGAGGGGGAAGCCAGAATACTGGCACTGATTGCCTTACAGATTACCGTGGCGGTTATTTTCCTGGGCCTGGGGGTTTTCAAGGGCGCGGATGCGCTGGTCCGAAAAATGCCCATGTCTTTGAAAGCAGGGATACTGATCGGTGCCGGGATCTCCGCGATTATGGGTGAATTTTCGGCGGACGGCCGGGTCTGGAGCATGCCGATCACCATCCTTACCGGTGCTGTGCTTGGCTTCTTCATGTTGTTTTCAGAGACAGCGGGACCGCTGCGGGCGCGTTACGGTTTCTTCCGCTTTGTGGCCCAGTACGGGATCGCGATTCCCTTCCTGATTGCCTACATCTTCGGAATGATCATCGGCGAGGTAGACACGCCCGTGATCGAGTGGGGTTTTACCACCATTCCATTTATGCGAATCATTGAAGGGTACAGTGTCTTCGGTTTGGGAATGCCGCCCCTGGAATATTTCGTGGCCGCGATTCCCCTTGCCCTGGCAGCCTACATTATTGCCTTTGGTGACATTCTGGTCATGGATTCGCTGTTCAAGAACGCCGACAGTGTCCGTAAAGACGAAAAGCTGGTGTTCAGTCCTCAGCGTAACAGCATCATCGTTGGCATCCGCAACCTCCTGCACGGGATGTTTGCTCCGTTTATCAGCCTGTCGGGTCCGGCATGGACCGGTGGCCAGGCGCTGGTCATCAACCGCTACATGAATAACCCCAGATCGGTGATGGACAGTTACTGGGGCGGCGCCACCAGCCTGTACTGGGGAATGACCCTGGCCATCGTGCTGGTGCCGGTCGTGACCCTGTTCAAGCCGGGCCTGAACATTGGCATGGCATTGACTCTGCTGATCCAGGGCTACCTCTGCGGCTATCTGGCAATCGAAATGCTGGATCGCCAGAGTAACCTGGAGCGTGGTGTGGCGGTGATTGTGGGGTCCGTTCTGGCGGTCAAAGGTGCGGCCTGGGGCCTGGGTATCGGACTGGTATTGTGGGTCTTCCTTGAGAAGAACTGGTTTGCCACCGCGACTCAGGCAAAAACCGGCGCCGAGGAAGAACCTGTGGGTGAGGCAGTGGCCGAGCGTAGTTAACTGATATGATCTGATTATTTAATAATAACAAGAGGTTAGAAAAATGGATAATATGTTTGAGCCCGGGCTCGATAAGGTAGAGGCCAACCATACGCCTTTGACGCCCATCACGTTTATTGAGCGGACGGCACTGGCACACCCGACCCGCACCGCCGTTATTCACGGTGAGGTTCGCCGCACCTGGGCGGAAACCTATCAGCGCTGTCTGAAGATGGCGTCGGCTTTACGCAAGCTGGGTGTGCGCAAAGGCGATACCGTGGCCGCGTTGCTACCCAATATTCCGGAAATGCTTGAGTTGCACTTTGCCGTACCGATGATCGGTGCCGTTCTGAATGCCCAGAACACCCGTTTGGATGCCAAAACCATGACCTTCATGCTGAATCATGGCCGGGCCAGGGTTTTCTTTACTGACAAGGAGTACAGCGACCGGGCCCGGGAGGCCATCGCGGGCTGTGATGCCAAACCGGTCGTCGTGGATGTTGACGACCCGGGTTTTGCAGGGGGAGAGCTGATCGGACGCATGGATTACGAGGCCTTGCTCGCCACCGGCGACGACGATTTTGTCTGGGAGGCGCCGGATGATGAATGGCAGGCCATCGCTCTTAACTACACATCGGGTACCACCGGCAACCCCAAAGGGGTTGTCTACCACCATCGCGGCGCACACCTGAATGCACTGAGTAACGTAATCGGCTTCGGGCTGCCGTCCGGTGCCGTGTATTTGTGGACACTGCCGATGTTCCACTGCAATGGCTGGTGTTACCCATGGGCGGTCACTGCCGTTGGCGGTACCCACGTTTGCCTGAGGGCGCCTCAGCCGCAGCCCGTGTTTGAGGCACTTGCCAACTTCGGGGTAACCCATTTCTGCGCCGCACCGGTGGTCCTGAACATGCTGATTAACGCGCCTGACGAGTCCAGGAAGCCGTTCAGCCAGCATGTCACTGCGGCCACCGGCGGCGCCGCGCCACCGGCAGCCACCATCGAAGCAATGGAAGCGATCGGCATCAAGGTTGTACATCTGTATGGTCTGACCGAAACCTACGGCCCCAGCCTGATCTGTGAATTCCAGGACGAGTGGCATGGTCTGGAGGGCAAAAAGAAAGCTGCGAAGATGGCGCGCCAGGGAATTCTGTCCCTGTCGATGGCGGATATGATGGTGGCCAATCCGGAAACCCTGGAGCCGGTTGCGAGAGACGGGGTGTCTATCGGAGAACTGCTGGTACGTGGCAACTCGGTGATGAAAGGTTATCTGAACAACCCGGAAGAAACCGCGAAAGCGTTCAAGGGCGGATGGTTCCACACCGGTGACCTGGGCGTATGGCATCCCGACGGCTACGTCGAAATCAAGGACCGCTCCAAGGACATCATTATTTCAGGGGGAGAAAACATCTCCACTCTGGAGGTGGAAAGTACACTGTATGACCATCCGGCGGTTCTGGAGGCGGCTGTGGTGGCCGCACCGGACAGTCACTGGGGCGAGATTCCCTGTGCGTTTGTCACGCTGAAGGCGGGTAACGAAGCGCTGACGGAGGCCGATATCATTGCCCATTGCCGGGCCAATCTCGCCGGTTTCAAGGTGCCCAGGAAGGTGGTCTTTACCGAAACCTTACCGAAAACATCCACCGGCAAACTGCAGAAACATGTGCTGAGGAGTCAACTGACCACCTAGCAGGGAGCTGAACAAAACTGTGGTAACACGGTTCAGCCCGGCACAGGCCGGGCTGAACCGTATCCTGACGTGTCAGAGGGCAAACCCGGCAAGTTTGGTCTCCAGATATTCCTCAATGCCCTGCTGTGCGCCTTCACGGCCAAGGCCACTGTTTTTCATGCCGCCAAACGGCGCCGCGGCACTGGTCGGGTTGATGTCATTAACGCCGATAATACCGAAATCCAGCGCGTCCACCGCGGCCATTGCGGTACTGATGTTGTTGCTGTAGATGTAGGCCGCCAGACCATATTCGGTATCATTGGCCATGGCCAGCACATCATCCTCCGAGCGGTAGGTAATAATCGGAGCGACGGGGCCAAAGGTTTCTTCGCGGTAAATTTTCATTTCCCGGGTTACCCCCGAAAGCACCGTGGGTGCAAAGAAACAGCCCTCGCCAAGCCCGCCTTCAGTCAGGCGTTTGCCGCCGGTCTCGACAACGGCCCCCAGGGCGACGGCATTCTGAACCTGATCCTCTACCTTACGAATGGCAGCTTCGTTGATCAGCGGGCCAATACCGACGCCTTCGGACAGGCCGTTACCGGCAATCAGCCGGAGGGTACGGCTGACCAGTTCCCGGGTAAAGGCTGCGACGTGGTCTTCGTGCACGAATAGACGGTTAGGGCTGATACAGGCTTGGCCGGTATTCAGGAACTTGACCAGTGACAGCCCTTTGGCGGCATGAACCGGATCTGCATCGGGGAACACGATGGCCGGAGCGTGACCGCCGAGCTCCATGGAAACCCGCTTCATATTCCGGGCCGCCAGCGCGTTGAGTTGTTTGCCCACGGCGGTTGAGCCGGTAAACGTGAGTTTGCGAACCCGTGGGTCGCTGCAGAAGGCGTTTCCTATCGGGGCCGGGTCCTGCACCGTAACCAGGTTGACGACCCCGGCGGGAAAGCCGGCCTCCTCAAAAATCTCCATCATCGCCTTGGCGCACAGGGGCGTGCTTTCCGCGGGTTTGAGAATCACCGTGCAACCGGCGGCCAGCGCTGGTGCCAGCTTGCGGGTGATCATGGAGATTGGGTAATTCCAGGGGGTGATGGCGCCCACTACCCCGACCGGTGATCTCTGAACCAGAAAACGCTGGTTGTCACGGGCAGAGGGAATGGTCTGGCCATACAGGCGCTTGGCTTCTTCAGCAAACCAGAGCAGGAAGTCAGCGCCGTACTGGACCTCGTTGAGGGAGGCTTTGAGGGGTTTGCCCTGCTCGCGGGTCATCAGCTCGGCGAGTTCTGCCTTCCGGCGTGTCATCAGTTCCCAGGCTTGGTACAGCAGTTGTGAGCGATGGTAGGCGGTGGTTTTACGCCACTCCCTGAACGCCGTATCGGCGGCCGCAAGGGCCGCCTCGATGTCTTCAGGAGTACAGTCCGGTACCGTGCCGATAACCTCGCCCGTTGCCGGGTTTATTACCGGGAATTCCTGGCGTCCGGTAAGCCATTGTCCGTTGATATACATGATGATCTCATCCCTTTACGGTAATCAGAACGCTTCCTCGGGCAGGGCCATGATGGCCTCGTCTCCGGCACGCAGGGCCGAAAGGTACATGGTGCACCGGGGGAGAATATGATCAACAAAGAAATTGGTGGTCAGCAGTTTGCTGCCGGCCCCGGATTCCTGTTGTTCGGCAGCCGCTGCTTTTAACATCAGCCAGCCTGCGGTCACGGTAGCGGCCAGCATCAGAAAGTTAAATGCCGTGGCACCGGTAAACCGGGCGTCATTGCCGTGCTCAAGGACCATTCTGGTGGCGTCATCGAGAAAGGCAACCGCCTGGTCAAACCGGGCCTGGCGTTCTGCGCTCAGAACACCCGGGCTGCCAGGCTGGCTGGTGAACGGTCGCATGTCGTCGATCAGTTCCCGCATGGCGTTGCCCTGATCGCGTACAGTTTTCCGGCCGATCAGATCCAGTGCCTGGATGCCGTTCGTACCTTCGTAAATAGGCAGAATCCGGGCATCGCGATAATGCTGGGCGACGCCGGTTTCTTCAATAAAGCCCATGCCGCCATGGCATTGCACGGCCAGCGAGGTCACTTCCTGGGCGATTTCGGTACACCAGCCCTTCACCAGGGGGGTAAGCAGATCCGCACGGCGCTGGTAGCGGCTCCGGATATCGCCAGGCAGCTGAGCGCTGCTGGCGTAATCAGTGGCAACGCATCCGGTGTAAGCCAGGCCCCGGGCGGCCTCGGTCAGGGCTTTCATGGTGATCAGCATTCGGCGCACATCGGGATGGCGTACGATGGCAGACGGCCCCTGCTCGCCGGGGGCCGTGCCCTGGGTGCGTTCGAACGTGTAGGCGCGGGCCTGCTGGTAGGCGCGCTCAGAGATGGAGACGCCCTGCAGGCCGACGGTCAGCCTTGCGTTGTTCATCATCGTGAACATGCACGCCAGGCCCTGTCCCTCCTGGCCCACCAGATAACCAATGGCACCCTCGTTATCGCCATAGCTCATCACACAGGTGGGGCTCGCATGAATGCCAAGCTTGTGCTCGAGCGAGACGGCCCGGCAGTCGTTGCGCTCACCCGCGTTGCCGTTGTCGTCGGGCAGGAACTTGGGAACCGCAAAGAGCGAGATGCCTTTGATTCCCGGGGGCGCGTCCGGCAAACGGGCCAGAACGAGATGGACGATGTTATCCGCCATATCGTGCTCGCCCCAGGTAATGAATATCTTCTGGCCCCTGATCCGGTAAACGTCACCGTCGGGGTGCGCCTGGGTACGGATGCCCGAGAGGTCGGAGCCGGACTGCGGCTCTGTCAGGTTCATGGTCCCGGTCCAGCGGCCGGAAATCATTTGGGGCAGAAGCAGGCGTTTAAGGGCGCCGCTGGCGTTCTCCGAGAGTGCCTCGACGGCGCCCTGAGACAGCAACGGACAGAGCCCCCAGGCCATATTGGCCGCGTGCCACATTTCCTGGATCGGAATCGCCAGAGAAAATGGCAGCCCCTGGCCACCGAATCCGGGGTCAAACTGCAGGCTGGCCCAGCCGCTGTCTGCATATTGCTGATAGGCTTCCCGGAAGCCTGCCGGGGTGGCAACCTGGTGCTCCGCATCGAGACGTACGCCGGCACGGTCCCCCGGGGCGTTGGTTGGCGCAATCACGGAGCCGGCAAAACGTGCGGCTTCATCAAGAATGGCCGCGACCACATCGTCACTTGCCTCTTCGTAGCCGCAGGCTTTGGCCATCTCCGAAAAACCCGCCACATGTTTAAGCGTAAACGCCATCTCCCGGGTAGGTGCTCTGTAATCCATCATGACGTCGTCCCTTAACTCATGTACTGGCCGCCGTTGACGGACAGATTGGTGCCGGTGACAAAGCCCGCGTCATCCGCGGTCAGGAAGGCGACGGCGCGGGCAATATCCTCGGGCTGGCCCAGGCGGCCAACAGGAATGCCGGCGATGATGTTCTCCAACACTTTCTCCGGTACCTGGCGCACCATGGGGGTATCAATGTAGCCGGGAGAGACGGCGTTTGCGGTGACCCCTTTGCGGGCGCCTTCCTGGGCAATGGATTTCGTGAAACCGTAGATGCCGGCCTTGGTGGCGGCGTAATTGGACTGGCCAAACTGGCCTTTCTCTCCGTTGAGCGACGATACGTTTACAATGCGCCCAAACCCGCGCTCGCACATGCCGTCAAATACCTGGCGGCACATGTTGAACATGGAGGTGAGGTTAACATTGATCACCTGGTTCCACTGCTCCGGTTGCATACGCTTCAGTGGCGCATCGTTGGTGATGCCGGCGTTGTTGACCAGAATGTCGATGGGGCCATGCTCTTTCTCGACAAGCCGGGTAAAGCTCTGGCAGTTCTCGAAGTCGGTAACGTCCAGCGGATAAATTTCAACGTCTACGCCTTCTTCACGCAGGCCGGCCTGCCATTGCTGAGCCTGAGCGGTAAATGCCTCGCCGGGCAGGTGTGTTCCGATCACCCGACGACCCTGACGGGCCAGGGCCTTGCACATGGCAGTGCCCAGGCCACCGGCAGCTCCGGTTACAACAGCGATACGGTCAGACATAGTATTCTCCTTATTCCTAGTTGGTTATTTCAGTAGTTTTTTGATGGCCGGGGCCTGGGAGATGGCGCCCGTGCTTGTGTAGTGCTGGCTTCGCTGTACGATTTTGGGGAGCTCATACAGATAGTTGACCATGAGCCCGGCAGACTGCCGGAGCCCTTTCTCGGAGGTGTCTGCCATCCAGTTAAGCCGGGCGACCTGGGCGCCATTGCTCAGGTGGAAATGGCCAACAGGATCCAGCGCCCGGTTGGCGTCCGGCCGGACCGTACTCAGATACGCCGCGGCCAGTTTCATGATGGCCTCCTGCTGGCCGTTGTTGTCTGTCCCGGTGACCCTGGCCGGGTCCCGGGGTGGCGGATAGTTGAGCCACTCCTCGCCACCGGGCAGTTGCAGTAACGCCTCGGGCGGCGTGTTATTCAGCCAGCGACAGAAGCCGGGCATGGGGGACAGAGTGGCGAACTGGGTCAGCTGCGGAAATTCCTCCTGCAGTTTCTGTACGACCTGTTTGATCAGGAAGTTACCCAGACTGATGCCGTCCAGCCCCCGTTGCGCGTTGGAGATCGAGTAGAAAATCGCGGTATCGGCGGTGTCGATGTTCTGGGTCGGCGCGTCTTCGTCAAGCAGCTTCTGGACGTTGCCGGCCAGCCCGTTCACCAGGGCGACCTCGACAAAGATCAGAGGTTCATCCGGCATGTTGGGGTGGATGAACGCAAAACAGCGGCGGTCTGAGTCCAGCCGGTTTTTGAGATCCTTCCAGCTTTTGATGGCGTGGACGGCCTCATAGGCAATGAGCTTTTCCAGCATGGCTGCGCTGGAATTCCAGCTGATCTCCTCCAGTTGCAGCATGCCCACGTCAAACCAGGTGGCGAGCAGGTCGCGAAGGTCAGATTCCAGTGGTTTCAGTGCCGGGTAATCCTTGCAGAAGGTGAGCAGCTCATCCCGCATCTCGACCAGAAACCGGACCCCTGACGGGACGCTGTTGAACTGCATCAGTAAGGCAATACGGCTGGGTATGAGTGCCTTGCGGAGGGCTTGTGCGGCTTCGGTTTTCTGGGCCAGCGCAACGCTGTGCCATTTATCAATGGCGTTCTCGACCTGGCGTTCATTGACGCCATACTCTTCTGCCAAAAGGCCGAGGAAACGGATTTTCCCCGGCTTGGATAGCTTAAGATAGGCACGGCCCAGCATGGCGGAACGTTTGCGTGCCTCCACGGCACCACCGCTGCCGGCCAGGCAGTCGTCGATCCATTCCCGCACAATGCTGATGTCACTGTCAGGAAGATCTGCGGCTATGCTCAGTATGTTAGCCTGACGCCGCCCGACGGACTCCAATCCTCCGGGAACCAGTTTCCTGAACGCTCGCTCGAAAATGCTGACCGGTTGGCTCTGCATACCGTGGTTCCTTCTTTTACTGCAGGGCAGTGTTGTCTTTGTTGTTGAAAGAAGGCTATCAGAGGAATTCGGAAAAACCAAGTAAAAGTACTTGGTTTGTTGGAGGTAAACCATTATTGTAATGGCGCATGGATTAATTAAAGGAGAGATCAATGCAGGAATTACACGGTTACTATCTGGAAGATCTGGAAGTTGGTATGGAAGCATTCTATGCCAAGACCATCACGGAAGCGGACGTAGTGCTGTTTGCCGGGATCAGTGGTGATGACAACCCGGTTCATATCAACGCGGAATTCGCCAAGACCACGCCATTTAAAGAGCGCATCGTCCACGGCATGTTCAGTGCCGCACTGATTTCAGCAGTGCTGGGTACGCGGCTGCCGGGCCCGGGGGCGATCTATATCGATCAGCAGCTCCGGTTCAAGGCTCCGGTGCATATCGGAGATACCGTGGTCGCCTCCGCAAAAGTTGTGGAAATCAACAAGGAGCGCCGTCGGGTGAAGCTGGAAACGGTCTGTAAGGTAGGCGATACCGTGGTCGCGGAAGGTGTTGCTACCAATATGGTCGATCGCAGGCCGGTCTGACGGCAGGAGAGTGAAGCATGATGATGGAAAAAGATCGCGCGATCCTGGTGGTCGTGGATGTCCAGACCCGCCTGTTGGGTGGCGTTCATGAGAGTGAGCGGCTGGTGCAGAACTGCAGCTGGCTGGTGCGTCTTGCCAACATGATGGGTGTGCCGGTTATCGGTTCCGAACAGTATCCGCAAGGGGTCGGGCATACCGAAGATAATCTTCGGGAGCTGATCGGCGCTGAGAAAATCTTTGGCAAGACGTTTTTTTCCTGTATCGATGATCCCGGGTTTGAAAAGGCCTTTGAGGCCCATGACCGCAAGCAGGTGGTTCTGTGCGGAATGGAATCTCAGGCCTGTGTTGTGCAGTCTGCGCTGAGGTTACTGGAGCGGGGGCAGGAGGTGTTTGTGGTGGCCGACGCCATCTCAGCCAGAAACCCCTTTGATACCGAGATTGCCCTGCGTCGCATGGAGCAGGCTGGTGCCCGGCTTATTACCCGTGAGATGGCCGGCTTCGAATGGCTTCGCCGCTCGGATGCCGAGGAGTTCCGGCAGTTCAGCAAGGAGTTCCTGCGCTAGCGCTAGCGCGCCAGGGGCCCTTCTGCCTTGTCGCTAGGGGCCCGGAAGATGATCACAATGGCCAGGTACTTATGGGCAGGAGATAGCAGGCACAATGAAAACCCGGACGCCGGAGGAAGGCTTTACTGCCCTGACCGATGATGCCGAGCGCAATCGGTTACTGGCAGAGATGGCCGAACAGTCTACCGATATGATTTCGCGCCACACCCCCGAAGACTGGCGCTTTATCTATGCCTCCCCGGCGGTCACGCATTTGCTGGGCTACAGCGTGGAAGAAATCGTAGGGATGTCGGCCTACGATCTCTACCATCCGGATGACGTTGAGGATTTTCGGGTACGTGCCCCCACCGTTAACTACGACCGGGGGCTCTACACCCACACCTATCGCTTTCGGTGCAGGGACGGCCATTACACCTGGCTGGAGAGTACCAGTCGGACCATCCGGGACCCCGAGACCGGCCAGATCCGGGAAATCCTGGTGGTATCGCGGGACGCCACTCACCGGATCAAGGCCGACAAAGCCAACCGGCGGCTGGCCAGAGTCCTGGAAAGTACCCAGGATCTGGTGGTGTTTGTCAATCTGGACTGCACAGTCTCCCACCTGAATGAATCCGCCCGCGTTGCCCTCAGGCTTGAAGAAACCGACTACAGCGCGTTTCCACTCGCCTGCTTTGTTTCGGAGGCCGGGTACCGGTTATTGGTCGAGGAAGGGTTTCCGGCCGCAACCGAGGCCGGTAACTGGCGCGGAGAGCTGAGTATGCGCACGCTGGAGGGGAAGCGTATTCCGGTGATGCTGGAGTTGCTTGCCCATCGGTCTTTACACGGTGATGTCGAGTATTTTTCACTGGTGGCTCATGACCTGACGGAAAAAAAAGCAGCGGAGGAACAGCTCAAGCAGTATCAGGCGGATATCGACCACGCCAGCCGGCTGGTAACCATGGGTGAGCTGGCCTCAAGCCTTGCCCACGAGTTAAACCAGCCACTGGCGGCGATGGTCAATTACCTGAAAGGGATCGAGCGCCGCTTTGCCGGCAAGGACAGCATCGCCTGGACAGACCTGGAACTGCCGATCAGCCGCAGTATCCGGACCGCGCTCAGGGCGGGGGAAATCATTCACCGGATGATTGACTTTACCCGCAAACAGGAACCGGTGATCCGGAACCTGGATCTGGCGGAGCTGATCAGAGAGATGCTTGAATTCTGCGAGTCTACCGCTGAACGGCATAATGTACGGATTGCCTGTGAGGTGCCGGCGGATTTGCCCCAGGTGGCGGGCGACCGTATCCAGCTTGAGCAGGTGTTGCTGAATCTGGTGGTCAACGCCATTGAAGCCAGTGCCCGGGAATGCGAGGACCGGCCTGCCACGGTAACGGTCAGGGTAGCTCATGAACCGGCACAGGTGTGCGTAAGGGTAGAAGACGAAGGTGCCGGTATACCGGAAGCTGATCTGCCTCACCTTTTTGATCGGTTCTTCTCAACTAAGCAATCTGGTCTGGGGATGGGACTGGCTATCAGCCGTTCATTGGTAGAGAATCTCGGAGGCGAGTTATGGGCCGAAAACCTGCCAGAACAGGGTGCCCGCTTTTCTTTCACCTTAAATACTGCTGACTGATGCCATGGCTGTGACGACCGACTCTCAAACCGTATTTGTTATTGATGACGACGCCGATGTCAGGGATTCCCTCAAGTGGCTGCTTGAGTCGGTCGGTCTGCACATCAAAACCTTCGAGAATGCGCTGGCGTTCTTTGAGCAGGCAGATGTGAACCAGAGCGGGTGCATCATCATGGATGTGCGCATGCCCGGGCTCAGCGGCATTAATGCGCAAAAGAAGCTGCCTGAACATAATATTGAGCTGCCGGTCATCATGATTTCGGCACACGGTAACGTAGACATGGCGGTGACGGCCCTGACCCAGGGCGCGCTCACCTTCATCGAGAAGCCCTTTGACGATCAGGAGCTGATCGACCACGTCCACAACGCGCTTGAAAAAGACCGGGTGCGCCGCTTGCGCCAGAGTTCGCAGTCCCGCATGCGCGAGCGCTACGACAGCCTTACCCGCCGGGAGCGGCAGGTGTTGGAACTGATCGTTAAAGGGCTTTCCAATCAGGAGGCCGCCGACGAGCTGCAGATCAACCGGAAAACGGTGGAAGGGCACCGCGCCAACATGATGGCAAAAATGCAGGTGGACTCCTTCGCCGAGCTGGTCCAGGTGGCGATTTCACTGGGCTTGCTGCCGGGCTTTAACAGCGCCGGCTAGGCGCGCAAAACGGTGGAATTCACAACCGGCCACGGTTCACTTCGTAGACGGCCATATTGACCGCTGAGGCCAGGTTGAGCGATTCAATCCGGTGGCTGCCGGGAATGGTGTAACGCGTTACGCCCGGCGCTCTGGCCAGCTGCTCCGGCACCCCCCGGGCTTCATTACCGAATAAATAGCAGTCATGCTCAGCAAAGCCCGGGCTGGTGGTGCTGTCGCCGCCGATATCCAGGCAAGCGATGTTGGTGTAACGGGAAGTCAGCTGGTCCAGGGTGACCTCGGTGCTGATGGGCACATGGAATATCGCGCCCATGCTGGCCCGGACCACCTTGGGGTTGTAGGGGTCGACACTGCCGGGGCTGAGCAGGCAATGCAGGCCGCCAAACCAGGCCAGTGTCCGCAAAATGGTGCCGAGGTTTCCCGGGTCCTGCACCTGGTGCAGATAGACGGCTTTAGTCTCGCTGTCTGCCGAAGGGGCCGCCGCTGGCGGAACCGGCACCACGGCCAGAATGCCCTGTGGCGTTTTGGTATCGGAGACCTGGGCCATCTGACGGTCGCTGATGATTTGCCGGGGCCAGGGCGCCGGCCAGTGTTCATGGGCACCGGTAACCAGCAGCCGGGCCTGGCGCCAGTGGGCATTGGTTCTGGCGGCTTTTTCCAGCTCAAGAATCAGGTGCTCGCCTTCTACCAGAAAGTGGCCCAATGCCGAACGGTACTTTTTATGGTGCAGCTTTCGGATATCGTCCAGTTTCACAGGCGGCTTCCTGAATACGGTGATGGGTAAGGCTTGGCGCCATTGTACTGTTGCCCCGGGGGCTTGTCAGGCACCGCCGGCTTTTGCGGTGCTCTGTGCCGCAGCGTACAATGCCCCCATTCCCGCAGTGAACAGAAGACACCTCATGGCCCGTTCCAAAAGCAGTAACCGTTGGCTCGAAGAGCACGTAAATGACCCCTTCGTGAAGCAGGCCCAGCAAGACGGCTACCGCTCCCGTGCCAGTTACAAGCTGCTGGAGCTCAATAGCAAAGACCGACTGATAAAACCCGGCGACCTGGTGGTGGACCTGGGGTCGGCGCCGGGAGGCTGGTCACAGGTGGCAGCGAAACTGGTGGGGCACCACGGGCGTGTGGTGGCCTCAGACATCCTGCCGATGGACCCGATCGCCGGTGTCGAGTTTCTGCAGGGGGATTTCACCGAGCAGTCGGTGTTTGACCAGATCATGGCGGCGCTCGACGGGGCCCGGGCAGACGTTGTGATTTCCGATATGGCACCGAATATCAGTGGCGTGAATGCGGCCGATCAGGCGGCGTCGATCTATCTGGTAGAGCTGGCGCTGGACATGGCCTGCCAGATTCTCAAGCCCGGGGGCAGCTTTGTCGCCAAGGTATTCCACGGCGAAGGTTATGACGGCTACGTCCGATCCGTACGGGCGCATTTTGACAAGGTGGTGATTCGTAAGCCGGCATCCTCCCGGGCCAGATCCAGGGAAGTGTATCTGGTGGCGAGGGGTTTTAAGGGCTAAGTGGTTTCACTTGATTTGCAAGTAATAACCCCTGATTGACAAATATAAAACCAAGTGTTTGTATTTGGTGGCGGCCTGTGCTTTGATTCCTGTACAACAACAAGGAGTCGCACATGAATTCTGCACCGCCTGACAAGGGCACACTCACCAGCACCCACTGGGGCACCTACCGGGTTCACACCAACAACGGTGTGGTAACAGCGATCAGCGGTTTTGAAGAAGACCCGGACCCGTCACCGATCGGGCAGGGGTTTGTCGGGGTTCTCGATGGTCCCTTGCGGATCAGGAAGCCGATGGTGCGCAAGGGCTGGCTGGAGAACGGGCCAGGCTGTGCTGATGGTTTACGGGGCAACGATGAGTTTGTTGAGGTGTCCTGGCCAAGAGCCATCGAACTTGTCAGCGCAGAGCTTCAGAGAGTCCGGAATCAGTATGGCAACCAGGCCATATTTGGCGGTTCCTATGGCTGGTCCAGCGCTGGCCGTTTCCACCATGCCCAGAGTCAGCTGAAGCGCTTTCTCAATACCATCGGCGGCTTTACCTACTCTCTTAATACCTACAGCTACGCCGCCGCGGAGGTGACGCTTCCCCATGTGCTGGGTGATTTCTATTCGATGGTCAATGGCGCCACCAGCTGGGATGTTCTGAAAGAGCACTGCGAACTGTTTGTGGCCTTCGGCGGTGTGCCGATGAAAAACGGGCAGGTGACCAACGGCGGCGTAGGGCGTCATATCCAGGTGCAGGGCGTACGCGATGCGGCCCGGAACGGGATGAAGTTCGTCAATGTCGGGCCCTTGCGCTCAGACATGCTCCCTGAGTCTGAGGCATGCTGGCTCCCTATTCACCCGGGCAGCGATGTCGCCCTGCTGCTGGGCATCGCTCATACTCTCCATGAGTGCGAGCTGGTCGATGACGCCTTTCTGGCCAAATACACCGTAGGCTCTGAGCGTTTCCTCCAGTACGTGTTGGGCGAGGACGATGGCGAACCCAAGTCGGCTGAGTGGGCCGCCCGGCAAACCGGGATCCCGGCCGGCCGGATACGGGAGCTGGCGGTCGAGATGGCGTCTAAAAAGACCATGATTTCGGTGAGCTGGTCTCTTACCCGGCAGGATAACGGGGAGCAGCCGTTCTGGGCCGCCATTGCCGTGGCGGCCATGCTGGGCCAGCTGGGGACGCCGGGCGGGGGTATCGGCTTTGGTTACAGCGCCATGAACGCGATCGGGGCCAACTACCAGGGCATGCCGGGGGCAGCCCTGCCCCAGGGGGTCAATCCGGTAAAGAGCTTTATCCCGGTGGCCCGTATCAGTGATCTGTTGCTGCACCCGGGCAAGACGTTTGAGTACAACGGTATCACCGGGGTGTATCCGGAGATCAAACTGGTGTATTGGGCGGGGGGCAATCCTTACCATCATCATCAGGATCTCGACCGCTTACGACAGGCGTGGCAGAAGCCGGACACCGTCATCGTACACGAGTGGTGCTGGAACGCTCAGGCCAGACACGCCGACATCATCCTGCCTGCCGCCACAATGCTGGAGCGTAACGATATTGCCTCGTCAAGCCGGGACCCTTTCCTGATATACATGCAGAAGGCCATCGAGCCGGTGGGGGAGAGCATGGCCGACTACGAGATTTTTACCCGGCTGGCCCGGGCCATGGGGGTGGAAGAGGCGTTTACCGGTAACCGGGATGAGGCCGCCTGGCTGGAGCTTCTTTACGCAGAAACCCGGGAAAAAGCGCAAGCTATTGGTATCCGGTTACCGGTATTTGACGAGTTCAGGGCGAAAGGCTGGTTTGAGAACACAGCCCCTGAAGAGCCCCAGATCCTGCTGAAGAATTTTCGGGACAACCCGGAACAGTACCCCCTGAAAACCCCCAGTGGAAAGATCGAGATTTTCTCAGAACGTGTGGCTTCGTTTGGCTATGAAGAGTGCCCCGGATACCCGTTCTGGAATGAGCCCAGGGAATGGGCGGGCCGGCCGGGAGCACGGTACCGGCTGCATCTGATTTCCAATCAACCGGGCAATAAGCTTCATTCCCAGTTGGATCATGGCAGTCATAGCCGGAAAACCAAGATCAATGGCCGGGAGCCGGTGCGGATAAATCCTCTGGATGCTGGGCATCGGGGCATCAGGGATGGTGATCTGGTGCGTGTGTACAGCCCCCGCGGAGCGTGCCTGTGCACAGCGGTGGTCAGTGATGAGGTGCGGGCGGGGGTACTGCAGCTGAGCACCGGGGCCTGGTATAACCCGCCACCTCCTCAGGTTCCGGATGTGTCGTGCCTGCACGGGAACCCCAACGTGCTGACCCGGGATGAGGGGACATCGCGCCTGGCTCAGGGGCCAAGCGCGATGTCCTGCCTGGTGGACGTTGAGGTCTACACCGGCGAAGCGCCGCCGGTGGACGTGTTCACCGCGCCAGTGATCCGGCACTGCGAAGACGGGCTTTAGCCCGCCTTCGCGGCGGCTGAACGCCCGGCAATGGCGCCCATGACCACCGCACTGAGCAGACCATTGCCAGAGAGGTAGCCGCTGCCTCCGGAGCCTGATACGCCACGGGCAGCGCCGCCGGCGGCATACAGGTTCGGGAGCGGCTGGCCTTGCTGGTCCAGTACCTGGCCTTCGGCATTGATTTCCAGCCCGCCCTGGGTATGGAACAGGGCACCGGTCACCTTGATGACATGGAGCGGGAACTCAAGTCGCAGTGCCTGCCGGAAAACCCGGCCAAAGGCATCCGGCTGTTCGCTGGCTCCAAGCTCGTCGATGTCTTTGAAGGTGGACCTGAGCTGTTCCAGGGGCATGTCGAGTGCCGCTGCCATGCTCTCCAGGCTGTCGAAGACTTTGACCGCGCCGGCTGAATGGGCGTTTTTATAATCTTCAAAGCGCAGGCATTCGGCATGAATGCGGCCATCAAATACGTTGTAAGCGATCTGGCCGGGCTGGCCAAGCACCTTGGCAGCCTGCTCCGAGTAACCGCCGTGCTCGTTGGAGAAACGCTCGCCGTTCTGGTTCAGCTGTATTCCGCCCTGCATCATGACGGCCCAGGAAATCAGTGTCTGGTGAGGCCAGGCCAGTGAGCCATGGCCCTGGTAGGCTCCCAGGTCTTTCATGCTGGCCCCGAGGGCTTCGCCCCACAGAAGAGCGTCACCCTGATTGCCTTCGTGGCCAAAATACAAAGCGTCTTTCATCTCTGGTATGAGCTTTTCGACGAGTGTCGGGTTACCGCCATAGCCATTGCACGCCAGCAGCAGTGCCGAACAGCCCAGCTCTTCAGTGGCCCCGTCGGGCCGCTGGTACTCGACACCGGTTACCGTCCGGTTTTCATCCACGTGTAACCGGGTGACTTGCGCTCCGGTCAGCAGGGGTATGCCGGCGTTCTCCACCGCCGTCAGCAGGCAGGACATCAGCTCTTCGCCGGTCCGCCTTGGCGTGCAGTGCATGCGCATTCTGGTGTGTCCGGGGTACAGAAACCCTTCGACCAGCTCAAACGGAATGCCGTGGCTATCCGCCAGCCACTCGATGACACCCCCCGAGGCGGTGGCGAGCGCGGCCACAATATCAGGGTCGGCCTGGTAGCCATTTTTTCCCTGGATGTCCTCGCCCATCCGGGCGGCGCTGTCTGTCACGCCGGCCTGTTTCTGGAAGCGGGTGTTGGCGGCCGGTATAAAGCCGGACGACATGAAGGTGCTGCCACGCGGAACCTCATCCCGTTCCAGAATGACGGCTTCGACTCCCATCGAATGAGCGGCCAGGCCGGCGACCAGCCCGCAGGCGCCGCCCCCGATAATGGCCAGCGGCATCGAGAATTCATAATCGGTTTTACTCTGGGCCAGTCGAACCTGCGTCATGATTGCGCCTCGGTGCCGGATTGTTTCAGAAACTCATCAACGATCTCGCTGGCGGTTACCTGCCAGACCTCATCATGGCTGGTGATGTAGTCGAGCACGGCCTCCAGGCTGCTGATGCGGTGGGGCTGGCCCAGCATCCAGGGGTGGATGTTCAGGGCGAGCATCCGCCCTCCCTGGTGTTCGGACTCCTGTAACAAAAAGTCGAACGCATCTTTGACCTGTTCTACCCAGGAGTCTTCGGAATGCAGGTTCTGCCCGATAATGAACTGGTCCTCAAGCTCCGTGGACAGGGGCATCATCGTCAGGGGGCCGTGTTCGGTCCGGAACGGGTAGGGCATGTCGTCATTGACCCAGTCACAGCAGAACTCGAGTCCGTTCTCAGCGAGCAGGTCCGGGGTGTGCCAGCTCTGGTTTTTGGCCGGGCTCAGCCAGCCCCGCACCGGACTGTCCACGAGCTCGCGTAGGGTTTCTGTCGAACGCTTGACCAGCTCCGCTTCTTCATTCCGGTCCTGCCCGCCATAGTGAAGGTGGTCCATGTTCCAGCCGTGGCAGATAAACTCACCACCGGTGGCCTTCAGCTGTTCCAGAAGATAAGGCGTCTCGAGGGCAAGCTGGCTGCTGATGGCAAACGTTGGTTTGATGTCATAGCGAGCGAAGGCCTTCAGAAAGCGGTAAATGCCCACCCGGTTGCCATAGTCTCTGAGGGTGAAATGGCGCAGGTCCGGGTAAGGCATGGCCATGCCATTGGGGACCTTGAACGGTACGCCCTTCTGGTTTAGCGGATAGAACTGAAGGGAGGTGTTGATCCAGACCGCCAGGCGCTTGTTGCCGGGCCAGTTCACCGGCCTGCGATCCGCCAGCATGTTCCAGTCGAAACGTTCATGATCATGGCCATAGCGGCGCATGGGGTAGTCGAGGTAATGCTTGTCGAGGCTCATCGGGCACCTCCGTTTTTGCTTTCGATGTCGGCAAGGGCGGTGTCGTAGTGATTGGCCAGGTAGTACTCGGCGATTTCCCTGCCCGTGGCAACCCAGACATCGCTGTGGCCGGTGATGTACTCCAGCGCTTCTTCGAAGGCCCGCAGCCGGTGGGGGCAGCTCACCTGGTAGTTGTGGGTAGGAATACACATCACGGTGCCGGAATCCTTGCCTTCTTCGTACAGGCGATCGAAATGGCGCTTGAGCATCGTGCCGTAATGGCGGGGTTCTACTTTATTGACCGCATAGACGATGGTGTCGTTCATCTCCAGTGAATAGGGCATGGAGATAAAACGCTTGTTGTTCCGTACCCGCACGGGGGTAGGCTGATCATCGTGAAAAAGGTCGCAGGTATAAAAGCCGGCTTCATCACCGAACAGCTCGCTACCGACTTCGGCGAACAGATCCAGGGTGTGCTCAGAATGAGACAGGGCCGGGGCCAGGTAACCGGCGCACTTCTGCCCGGTGTGCCGGTAAATGGTCTCGATGGAATCGCGGATCATCTCGCGTTCCTGTTCCTCGCTCAGGCCGTAGGTGTAGCGCGTGTTGTAGATACCGTGGCTGAAGATCTCCCAGTCCCGCTCAGACACCATGTCAATGATTTCCGGGTGGTGTTCACACAGCGCAACGGACAGGGAGACGGAACCCCGGACACCGTATTTATCGAGCAACGCCATTTGCCGGCGATGGCCGACGCGGTTGCCGTAGTCGCGAATGGTATAGCCCGGCAGCGCCGGACTGGGCTGGGGCCAGGCCTTGCGATGCGGGTTGTTGGGAGGATCAAGCTCATAGAACTCGATATTCGGTGCCACCCAGAACGCCACCCGGGCCCCGTTAGGCCACTGGATTTTCGGGCGCTCGTGGTAAGGCCAGTAGTCATAAACTCCAAGCGTTTCTTTCATGCCGGCAACTCCGTTGATCAGCCTTTCAGGGCAATCTGTTCGTCGAGCCAGTCAAACACGCCCTGTACCTTCATCACATCGGCGTACTTGAGGTGCAGGTCGGTCAGGTTGGCGTAATGGTAGCTTTCATGCTTGTCGGCAACGCACTCTTGCGGAACGATCGTGCGATAACCCCTGGACAGGCTCTCAACCGCAGTTGCGCGGATACAGCCCGACGTTGAGCCACCGGTAATGATGACGGTATCTACCTGATGCCACACCAGCAACGACTGCAGAGGCGTCTCAAAGAAGGCCGAAGGCATGCGTTTGGTATAGATAACGTCACGGGCCTTGTCGATTTCCACGCGCTCGTCGAACGCAGCGCGATCGGAGCCGTACTTGATGTTCTGGAGAGAGTCCGGGGTGTTTGTCCGGGTGCCCCACACCCCCGCGTCCTCGGCAGAGTCCAGAAACGCCACATGGGTCCACACCACCGGCCATCCCAGCGTGCGGAATCGCCGGGCCAGTTCGTTGGTGTATTCCAGTTGCCGGGGATCGGTCTCGTAGGCGGTTTTGTAGAGATCGGTCCGGGTATAAGCCTTTTGCGGGTCTACGTTGACGAGTACGGCTTTTTTGCCAAAGCCGAACGGCACCCGCTGAGGGTTTGCCATGACGTCGTGAAAGATCTCTTTAGCAGTTTTATCAGTAGTAAGCATGGATCGCCTCCTGATGTTGGGCTGTGATCAGATCAGGTGGGACTGATCTTCGTACTGTTGGCCAAGCTCCAGCATTTTCTGGGTGCCCAGATAATCATTCAACTGAGTGAAATTCAGCATACGGTCCCGGAAATTGTCGGTGGTGCCGTCATTTCTCAGGGTGGTAAAAAACTGGGCAGCCATATGCGTGAAGGCACGAACCAGGGCGCCCGGGAAAATCACCATGGAAAAGCCCATCTGCTGCAGCGTGGCAGCGTCCTGAAGCGGCGTGTCTCCGCCTTCTACCATGTTGGCCATCACCGGCACCCGGCCTTTGAACTGGCCTATCACCTGTTGGATCTGTTCAGAGGAGCGGATACCTTCAACGAAAATCATATCCGCCCCGGCCTCATAGTAGGCGTTTGCGCGCTCGAGTGCGCCTTCGATTCCTTCGGTGGCAATGGCATCGGTGCGGGCAATGATCAGGGTCTGGTCGCTTCTCCGGGTATCAAGGGCGGCCTTCAGTTTGCCGGTCATCTCAGCCTGGCTCACCAGGGTCTTGCCCCGCAGGTGGCCGCAGCGTTTGGGGTAAGTCTGATCTTCGAGCTGTATTGCGGTGGCCCCGGAACGCTCGAGCAAACGCACGCTTCTCATTACGTTCAGGGCGTTGCCAAAGCCGGTGTCGCAGTCTACGACAATGGAAATATCGCTGCGCTCCCGGATGTGGGCCAGGGTGTCGTTGACTTCGGAAAGGCTCATGAGGCCGATGTCCGGCCTGCCCAGTTTGGTGTACGCCAGGCTGGCACCCGACAGATAAACGGTATCGAACCCGGCCTGCTCCGCCAGGGAAGCACTGAGCGCGTCATAGACACCCGGAGCGACCACGATGCTGTCTTGCTGTAGCCGGTCCCTGAAGGTATCCGGTGCGGTGTTGTTCATGATGTTGGTCATAACGAGACTACTCTTATCAGATTAACAGGGAGCGGGTGGTGTCGGGCCCGCCACGGTGTGTGACTGCGTTACCGGGGCTGCGCGTTGGCAAGGTCGTTCCAGACGTCCTGGCGAACCAGCTGATTGTTGCGTACCTCAAACCGGTCAATAAAACGGACCCCGCTGAACGCACGGCCATCCGGCCATTCGCCGCTGAGCGTCCCGTGCACGATTACGAGGGGGCCATCCACGCGAGGGGCCACGTCTACGGAGGCAATGGTTTTTTTAACGAAGCGGTACCTGCCTTTGCCCCATTCCACCAGTTGTTCAAGCGAGGTCAGCTCACCGCTTCCGGGAAAGGTCATGACAAATTCATCGGCGAGGTAGTTGCGGGCATGGTCGAGCTCCCGGCGTTCCATGGTCATCAGAAAGTCGGTGACCATCTGTGCCGGGTCAGGGCCTTCGGCCGTGATGCAAACAGTGCCAGGCTCTGTTCCGGTGACCTCAGCAACCGCCGCGGTGACCGCGTTGGCAAGTTGCTGTTTGAGCTCGTTGTTGTAGCCCGGGGGCAGGTTGAGCTGTAACATCGGCATGGCGTGTCCTCTGTGCTCCAGAGACCGGTTTGTGTCTCTTGTGGTTGCTTGCTTGTTCTATTGATAATACATTTATATGTGCCATCGGCACTGGGTGTCAAGTATTGGCTGTGGCTTTGCTGAGGGAATAACTGATGAGTTCGCTTTTACACTCTAATGGGCCAGGTGGAACCAAGTCCCACCAGCTCTTTTTACTGCTGAAAGATGCAATCACCAGCGGTCGTCTGCCCCCGGGCAGCAAGATCCCCGGAGAGCTCAAGCTGGCGGAAGATCACCGGGTGTCGCGGGTTACCGTGCGCCGGGCTTTGGGAGCGCTGACCGCCGAAGGGCTGATTGTGCGCAAGGCCGGTGTAGGTACCCTGGTCAACGAGCGCCCGCTGGGTGCCACGGTGATGACGGCCAGCGTATCGAACCTGTTGCCGAATATCGTGAAGATGGGCGAAAGCTCGCGGGTGAGGTTGCTGGAGTTTGGCTATGGCTATCCCCAGGATGGTGTCCGGGAGCGGCTGCGGCTGAAGGAAGGGGAGCGGGTTCAGAGGTCGGTCCGGGTGCGCCTGATGGAAGATAAGCCATTTTCCTACCTGATTACCCACGTGCCCGAGCGTATCGCTCTGAGCTATAACGAAAATGAGCTTTCGACCACGCCGTTGTACGCCTTGCTGGAGCGCGGCGGGGTACAGCTTGATCACGCCACCCAGAGCATCTCGGCGGCTCTGGCGACGAAAGAGGTGGCCGAAGCTCTGGATGTATCGGTGGGGTCGCCCCTGATTTCACTGACCCGGGTGGTCTATGGCAAAGATGGCGAAGGCGTGGAGCATCTGCATGCGCTTTACCGCCCTGACCGCTACCGGATCGAGATCGACCTGTCGCGTGCGGAAGGCTCCGATGGCCGTTACTGGCAACCGCTTGTCCAGGGGCAGGAATGAGCCGCTGAGAAGGTTTGTGCGCAGAAGTGGTTGACATCGCTCGAGCTGCTGTTATAACTTCGAATGTATAACAAATAATACATTTGAAGATACAAATAAAAGACAGCATGCTGACGTTTTGTTCTGAGAGCAGGAGCGCGGCAGTAACCGTAAAGTCTCGGAAAGAGAGTAGGGCGATGGCAGGTAAGACACTGTTTGATAAAGTTTGGCAAGCCCACGAAATTTGCCAGAACGACGAGGGCCAAAGCCTTCTCTGGGTTGATCGTCATCTGGCCCATGAAGGCTCCTTTCATGCTTTCAATAAAGTCGCCGAGCGCGGCCTCGACATCCTCCATCCGGAATGCACCACCGGAATCGCTGACCACTACGTTCCCACCGATAGCCGGAACCTGATCGCCGTTCAGCCGAAAGTTCGCAGTGTTATTGAGCAGCTGGTGAACAATACCCGCAAACACGGCATCGAGCTGATCGGCCTGGACGACCCCCGGCAGGGAATTGTGCATGTGGTCGGGCCCGAGCAGGGGCTGACCCAGCCAGGCCTGCTGATGGTCTGCGGCGACAGCCATACCTCCACCCACGGAGCCCTGGGGGCTCTGGCGTTTGGCATCGGGGCCTCGGAAGTGGCTCATGTGCTGGCCACCCAGACACTGTGGCAGACCAAGCCCAGACGAATGCGCATCACCGTTGACGGAGAGCTGGCGCCCGGCGTGTCGGCAAAAGATATTGCGCTTGCCTGGATTGCCCGGCTGGGGGCCGACGGGGCCCGCGGATATGCCATCGAATACGCCGGCCGTGTGATTCAGGATCTGAGCGTGGAAGCGCGCCTGACACTGTGCAACCTTTCCATCGAAGGCGGTGGCCGGTGCGGCATGATCGCGCCCGACGACAAGACCATTGATTACCTCCGTGATCGTCCGTACACGCCCAAGGGACAGGACTGGGAGCAGGCCGAAGCCTACTGGCGCACACTCTTCAGCGACCAGGATGCGGAATTTGACCGTGAGATCACGCTTCGCGGGGAAGACATAGCGCCGATTGTCACCTGGGGTGTATCTCCCGAAGAGGCGCTGCCGATTGATGGCCGGGTACCGGACCCTGCCGACGCTGCCTCACCCTCCAGGGCGGAGCAGATCCGGGAAAGCCTTGCTTATATGGGCCTGGAGCCGGGCCAGAAACTGACAGAAATTGCCGTTGACCGGGTGTTTATTGGTTCTTGCACCAATGCCCGGCTGGAAGACCTGCGGGCCGCAGCCGAGGTTCTGAAAGGTAAACAATGCAGGGTTCCGGGCATGGTTTCCCCCGGCTCCACCCTGGTTAAGGCCCGGGCTGAAGCCGAAGGGCTCGACCGGATCTTTATTGAGGCGGGTCTGGAGTGGCGGGAGTCGGGTTGTTCCATGTGTGTGGGCATGAACGGTGATCTGATCGCCAGCGGCGAACGCTGTGCCTCCACCACCAACCGGAATTTCAAGGGACGGCAGGGGCCGGGAGCACGTACTCATTTAATGTCACCGGCGATGGCGGCTGCGGCTGCGGTCACCGGCCATCTGACCGATATTCGTGAGCTGAAGGGGTAACTCGCTATGGAGCCGATAAATGTACTGACCGCTCTGGCCTGCCCGCTGCCGCTGGAGAACGTGGATACAGACCAGCTGATTCCGGCGCGGTTCATGAAAGAACCCCGGCTGCCCCGGGGGTATGGGGATTTTCTCCTGCACGATCTGCGGTTTGACAGGAACGGTTCGCCGACGGACTTCGTCCTGAACCGTCCGGGCATGGACAAAGCCGGCATTCTGGTGGCCCGTCGCAACTTTGGTGCGGGCTCGTCGCGGGAAGCTGCGGTGTACGCACTGGTGGACTTTGGTTTCCGGTGCGTGGTGGCCCCCAGTTTCGGGGATATCTTTGCCTCCAACGCCGTGAACAATGGTCTGCTCCCGGCACAGGTCTCCGAGCCGGATACTGAGCGCCTGCTGGCGGCCCTGGACGCCATGGATGCCCGGCTCAGCGTGAACCTCGAAGCACAAACAATTGCTGCGGGAGACGTTGTTGTCGGGTTCGAGATAAACCCGACCTGGAGACTGAAGTTGCTTAATGGCTGGGACGACATTGCCCTGACGCTTGCAAGAGCATACGAGATCAAGACGTTCAGAAGTGGTTATCTCAGAGCGTTCCCCTGGCTGGGGTGACGCTGGCACCGGAAGGCCTCTCATTTACTTAATCATAACAAGCACAACGAGGTTGTCATGAAAAAACAGAGTCTGGCACTGACCGCAGGAATTTCAATGTTGTTTGCTGCGAACGTATCTGCCGAGCAGGAACTGCGTGCGGTTCATGCGTTCCCCCCTTCGCTCGTGTATACCCAAAGCTTCATGGAGTTTGTTGATAAGGTAAACGAAGAGGGCGAAGGCGTTATCAAGATCCGCATTCTGGGCGGGCCGGAAGTCATTGGCCTGTCCCAGCAGCCGGACGCCGTCCGTAACGGTGTGGTGGATATGGCCTATACCGCGGCGAGCTTCTATTCCGGAACCGTTCCGGAACGGGACGTGCTGATTTCCTCCAATACCAATGCGATCTACGCTCGTGAGTCTGGCGGGCTGGATCTTCTGAACGAGATCCATCAGAAAAAGATGGGCGTCTATTACCTGGGCTGGTTCGACAGCGGGGTAAAGTACAATCTCTACACGGCGAAAAAGCCGGAGCTGACCAGTGACGGCGGACTGAAAATGTCGGGTATCCGGCTCCGCAGTAATCCGGTGTACGATGCGTTCTTTACCGACTTCCTGAAAGTTCAGCCCATCAGCCTGCCCACAACGGATGTTTACTCTGCGCTTGAGCGTGGTGTGGCCGATGCCACCGGCTGGACCCAGATCGGCATGAAAGATCTTAACTGGGACAAGTTCCTCAACTACCGGATTGACCCTGCGTTCTACTCGACCGACATGGGTGTTATCGTCAATCTCCGAAGCTGGGACAAGTTGACCGAAGAAGCCCGGGAAATCCTTCAGCGCGTTGCCATCGAGCATGAGAGGGCCAGTGCCGAATCGCTGGCGGAACTGTCGTCTGCCCAGCAGACTGAGCTCGAAGAAGCCGGCATGACACCCTTCCCCCTGGAAGGGGCTGCAGCTGAAGAGTATCTGAAGGCGGCCAAAGATGCGTCGCTGACGCGGATGCAAACCCGCATGAAGCAGCATCCCACCGGGCTGACACACTTTGATGAGCTTGTCGAAAAGTTCAATAAGTAAACTGATCAATCATTAAACCGTGCCCGGCCAGCTCTGGCCGGGCCGCTTCTGATCTCCAGAGTGAGATAAATCTATGTCTCCGTTTGTTCGACTCTATGACAAGGTGGTTGATGGGCTGGCCGCCCTTGCAGGGATGCTTCTGGTTTGGCTGATGGTGTCGGTTGTGGTGTCCGTTTTTATTCGAAACTTCGGAGGACAACCGCCGGCCTGGTTATTCAGCTCCAGCGAATATTCCATGTTCTATCTGACCTTGTTAGGCGCTCCGTGGCTGGTTCGGGAGCGTGGGCATGTGTTTATCGAGATCTTTATTCTGCAGTTACCTAAACCGGCCCTGAACGTGCTTTCCCGAGCGGTCATGCTTGTGTGCGCGGTGATATCGCTGGTTCTTGCCTGGAAAGGCGGAGAGCTGGTGCTGTCCAATCTGCACAACAGCGATTATGACGTGCGGACCTATTTCATACCCATGTGGATTTTTACCATTACCTATCCGGTCAGTTTTGCGCTGATGGGGGTTGAGTTTATCCGGTTCGTATTCTCCAGAGATTTGTTCCATAGCAGCCCGGAAGGAGATAAGTAGTATGGCCTGGTATGACGCCTTGTTTTTCCTTCTTTCGATGGTGCTGGTCCTCATGATCCTGGGGGCTCCGGTGGCGTTTGCGTTTATCGGCGCCAACCTGGTGGGTGCCTGGTATTTTATGGGTGGCAGCTCCGGGCTGACCCAGGTTCTGAATAATGGCTTTGGTGCGCTGTCTTCATTCGGACTGGTTCCGATCCCGCTGTTCCTGCTCATGGGCGAGCTGTTTTTCAGGACCGGGCTGGGGATGCGGATGTTCAATGCGATCGACCACCTGATGGGACGCGTGCCGGGCAGGCTATCGTATGTAACGGTGGTGGGCGGCACTGCCTTTTCCACCCTGAGCGGCTCGTCCATGGGCTCCACGGCCCTGCTGGGGTCCTTGCTGGTGCCGGAAATGGAGCGCCGTGGCTACAAGCGCTATATGTCTATCGGCCCGATACTGGGTACCGGTGGCCTGGCGATCATTATTCCCCCTTCGGCGATTGCCGTGCTTCTGGCCACGCTGGCGAAAGTCGACATCGGCGATGTCCTGATCGGCGGGGTTGTCCCGGGCCTGTTACTGGCCAGTCTGTATATCGTGACAATCTGGATAAAAACAAAACTACGGCCGGATGCAGCGCCGGCCTATGATGTGGAAGAGCTTTCGTTCGCGACCAAAGTGAAGATTCTGTTGCGGGATATCCTCCCCATGCTCAGCATCATTGTGATGATCGTGGTGATGATGCTGACTGGCTTTGCCACGCCCTCGGAGTCTGCCGCCTTTGGGGCGCTTGGCGTGCTGGTGCTGGGCCTGCTGTTTAAGGGATTGACGCTGGAGATTTTCAGACAGTCGGTCAAAGGCGCCCTGAAAGTGACACTGATGGCGTACCTGATTGTGTTTGGCTCGGCAACGTTCAGTCAGCTTCTGGCTTTTTCCGGCGCCTCGAACGGCCTGATTCAGTGGGCGATCAGTTTTGATCTTTCGCCGCTGCTGATGCTGCTTGCGATGGTTCTGGTGTTGCTGGTGCTGGGCACCTTTATGGAAGCGATCTCGATCATGATGATCACCGTGCCCTTCTTCTTCCCGTTGGCGCAATCGCTGGGCTTTGATCTGGTCTGGTTTGCGATCGTTACTCTGGTGGCCCTCGAAGTCGGGTTCTCGACGCCCCCGCTTGGTTTAAACCTCTTTGTCATGAAGGGCGTGGCGCCCCGGGGGACCAGGATGAGCGAGATCTACATGGCCGCCATCCCATACCTTATCTGCTCGTTGCTGCTGATCGTGCTGATGGTGATATTCCCGGGCATTGTGACCTGGCTGCCAGGGCTGTCCGCGGGCTAAGGCGCGTGGTCAGTGCCCTGACCAGCCGGGTTGGTCGGTCTGGTCAGGGCAGCGCGGGTACTGCCGGTACTACGGGTTGCTGAGAAAATGCTGGTTGAGCTGGCCTTCCAGCTCTATGTTGAAGTGTTCCGCCGACGCCATGTGTTCTTTCATGATGCGGCGGGCAACGGCCGCGTCCCGCGCGCGGAAGGCCTCAAGCAGCTGCTGATGGTAGGCCAGGTTGGCGCAGGAAAACTCCCGCTGCTCGGGCAGGGCGGATTTCTTGAAGATCACCAGGTCCCGGATCATGTCATTCACAAACCGGCCAATGAACGCCAGCATGGTGTTTCCGCAGCGTTGTGCCAGCACCACGTGGAACTCCAGCTCAGCGATGCGCTGGTCCATCCGCTCTTCAAAGGTTTCAGGATCGGCTTCGCACCGGGCGACCAGCCCGGTCAGGTAAGTCAGGTCCTCTTCGGTCAGGCGGGGCGTGGCCAGGGCTGCAATTTCCGGTTCCACCAGCGCGCGCAGGGCGTAGATCTCCGGGCCGGTGGGCTGTTGAAAGTGCAGAAAGCTGCGCAACAGCTCACTGGCTTTTTCATAGGGCACACTCTCCAGTACAGCTCCGCCGTTAGGCCCGGTACGAATCGAGACCAGCCCCTGAACCTCCAGCGACTTGAGTGCCTCTCTGACCGTGCCTTTGGAGCACTCAAACTGCTCCATCAGTTCCTTTTCATTCGGGAGCCGGTCACCGGGTTGCATCTGGTTAAGTGCGATCCAGCGTTTGACCGATTCCACGATCTGGTCTGATCGCTTGATCCGTTTGGGGATGCTTAGATTCCGAGTAGTCATGCGGTTGTCCTGTCTTCATAAGCGCACCATCTTGCCACAGGGTGTTTTTTTTTACGAGTTGGTTGAATTATTCTATTTATTAGCATAAATTGATTTTCATACCTGGTCAGCTACCCTACCCGTGGTTGATTTGTGAGCAACAAACAGATGTTGGAGAACCGATATGGCAAGTTCATTCAGTTTTAACTGGGCTGACCCCTTCCTGATGAGTGAGCAGCTGAATACCGAAGAGCGGCAGATCGCCGACGCTGCCCGCGCCTACTGTCAGCAAGAGCTGCAGCCGCGGGTGCTGACGGCGTATCGGGAGGAGCGTTTTGATCGCGAGATCCTCACCGAGATGGGTGAGCTTGGCTTGTTGGGAGCCACCGTGGCCGAGCAGTATGGCGGTGCCGGGCTGAGCCATGTGGCCTACGGCCTGATCGCCCGGGAAGTCGAGCGTGTCGACTCCGGCTACCGCTCCGCCATGAGCGTGCAGTCGTCCCTGGTGATGTATCCGATCGAAGCCTACGGTTCTGAGGAACAGAAACAGAAGTTTCTGCCCAGACTGGCGACCGGCGAAATGGTGGGCTGCTTTGGTCTGACGGAGCCTGATCATGGTTCTGACCCCGGTTCGATGATTACCCGTGCCCGGAAAGTGGACGGCGGTTACCTGCTGTCGGGCCAGAAGATGTGGATCACCAACAGCCCGATCGCGGATGTGGCGATCGTGTGGGCCAAGTCTGAGGCCCATGAAGGCAAGATCCGCGGGTTTATTGTTGAGCGTGGCACCAAAGGATTCAGCACGCCCAAGATCGAGGGAAAACTGAGCCTGCGTGCCTCGGTGACCGGCGAGATCGTACTGGATGAGGCGTTCGTGCCTGAAGAAAACCTGCTGCCGGGCGTGGAGGGGCTCAAAGGTCCTTTCGGTTGCCTGAACAAAGCCCGTTACGGCATTGCCTGGGGTTCGCTGGGTGCGGCGGAGTTCTGCTGGCACGCGGCCCGTCAGTACACCCTCGACCGGAAACAGTTCGGCCGTCCGTTGGCGGCAAACCAGCTGGTTCAGCTCAAGCTGGCCAACATGCAAACCGAAATCACCCTGGGTCTGCAGGCGGCACTGCAGGTTGGCCGCCTGATGGACAGTGGCCAGTGGGCACCGGAGATGGTGTCGCTGATCAAACGCAACAACTGCGGCAAAGCCCTCGATATTGCACGGGTGGCGCGTGATATGCACGGCGGTAATGGCATTGCCGATGAGTTCGGGGTTATGCGCCATATGGTGAACCTGGAAACGGTGAACACCTACGAAGGTACTCACGATGTCCATGCGCTCATTCTGGGCCGTGCTCAGACCGGACTGCAGGCATTCTACTGATTGGTACGAGAGCGGGCGGCACGCCGCCCGCCTGAGGGGAGACGTCTGATGGATAAGCCACTGGCAGGTATTCGCATCCTGGATCTCTCCAGGATCCTGGCCGGGCCCTGGTGCAGCCAGCATCTGGCTGATCTGGGGGCTGAGGTTATCAAAGTGGAGCACCCGGAGCGGGGCGACGACACCCGTGGGTGGGGGCCTCCGTATCGGGAAGGGACACAGACCGCGGCCTACTACCTGTCTGCGAACCGCGGCAAACGCTCCATCGCGGTGGATATCTCCAAACCCGAAGGGCAGTCCCTGATCAAAGAACTGGTGCCGGCGTGTGATGTGGTGCTCGAGAACTTTAAGGTAGGGGGGCTCAGGCGTTATGGCCTGGACTACGACAGCCTGAAGAAGATCAGGCCCGACCTGGTGTACTGCTCGATTACCGGGTTTGGCCAGACTGGTCCCTACGCGGGCCGTGCCGGCTATGATTTCCTGTTGCAGGGCATGGGTGGCCTGATGGCTATTACCGGTCGGCCCGATGAAGAGCCCGGCGGAGGCCCCATGAAGGTTGGTGTGGCCGTGGTCGATCTGTTTACCGGAATGTACGCCGCGACATCGATCCTGTCTGCCCTGATGGGGCGGCAGCGAACCGGAGAAGGGTGCTGGATAGATCTGGCGCTGATGGATGTGCAGGTGAGTATGCTCGCCAACCAGGCGCTGAACTATCTGACCTCGGGTGAGTCACCGCAGCGACTGGGTAACTCTCATCCCAACATCGTGCCCTATCAGGCGTTTGCCACCGCGGACGGGCATATCATTCTTGCGGTCGGAAATGACAGCCAGTTTCAGCGCTTCTGCAAGGTTGCCGGAGTTCCGGAGCTTGCGTTTGACGAGCGCTTTGCCACCAACCGCGACCGGGTTGAGAACCGTCAGCCGCTTGTTGCTGAGCTTGAACCCCTGATCCGGAGCCGGCCGGGCGAGTACTGGCTGGAGTCGCTGGAACGCGAAGGTGTTCCCTGTGGCCCGATCAATACCGTTGCTCAGGTGTTCCAGAGCCCGCAGGTGCAGCATCGCGGGATGAACCTCAGGATGCCGGCCGGGCCCGCCGGTGAGGTCAGCCTGGTCAGTAATCCGGTGCGCTTTAACGGCCAGCCCCTGAATGCCGACTTGCCGCCGCCGGAAATGGGCGAGCATACCGCGAGCGTGCTGTCAGAATTGCTCCCGGGGCGCGACGACTATGTCCGGTCGCTGCGCGAAAAAGGCGTTATTCGGTAAGCGCCCGAAGCAGTAACGTTCACTGGAGCGCTCCCGCCAACCGGCGTGAGCGCTTTTTTGTGGGATCACATTCTCCTGTGTTCTTGATTTTATTTACCCTGTATCAAATTGTCTCGTTTAAATGTATTGAATAACGTACATATTTATGTATTCTTTGATGGTGGTAAATAGTTCAGGTCCGGACCGACGTTAAAGCCACAAACAACGATACAAACAAGACCTTACCCAAGGGGGCTTTATGAAAAAGAATGCACTAACCATGCTGCCTGCGCTTTCGCTGGGGGCCGCGTCCCTGTTGATGGCGACCACAGCCAGCGCCATCAGCTTCAAGGTGGATCAGACGGACGTAAGCGTATACGGCTATGCCAAGCTGGATGTTATCTACGACATTGACGCCGATCTGGGCAACGCGGTGACCCGCGGCAATATCCGCATGGACGGCGAGTCTGGTGCCGATGGCCACACAACGTTCAGTGCCAATGAGAGCCGGCTGGGCTTTACCACTGAAACCCTGGTGGGTGGCCATGTACTGAAAACCAACGTCGAGGGTGACTTCTATGGCGGCGGCGGTGGCCAGTTCCGCCTGCGTCACGCCTACGGCGAATGGAACGGGGTGCTGGCGGGCCAGACCTGGAGTAACTTCGGGAATGTGCTGAGTCTGTTTCCGACCGTTGATTTCAATGGTCCCCTGGGGCAGGGCGGCGGCCGACAGGCACAGCTGCGTTACACGACCGGAGGCTTTTCGGTTTCCCTGGAAGACCCGGAGGTTGGCAGTGGCATTGTCAACTCCGAAGGCACCACCCAGCACCAGATCCCGGATGTGACCGTTCGCTATCAGAATGCGGCTGGTGGCTTTAATTACGCAGTTGCCGGTCTTGCGCGTTCGCTTAAATACGACGCTGACGGCAGCACGGTTTCCAACCCCAACTTTTCCGACGACACGGCGGCCGCCTGGGCCGTGATGCTGGAGGCCAGCACCAAGGTGACGGACAGGGTTACGGTGAGGGGCTCGATCACTCACGGTGACGGTATTGGCGGTTACCTCTACCTGAGTCCCGCTCAGGCAGGCTTTGTGGATGCCCAGGGCAATCTTGAGACGATTGAAGCCACCGGAGGCGGGGTCAGCGTCAGCGTGGCCGCGGGTCAGGGTTCCTTTAACCTTGGTTACGGGCTGGTGGTGACGGATCTTGACGATGCGTTCGCCCAGGGTGGCGTACAGGGCACCGCCGATGAGCGCTACGCCAGCACCTTCGTCAACTATATCTGGTCACCTGCGAAAGGCATCACCTACGGCCTGGAAGCGGGCCATCACAAGGCAGAGCAGGTTAATGGCGATGACGGCGATGCCTTGCGCCTGCAGGCGATGGCCAAGTTTGGCTTCTGAGACATGCTTCTGATCTGAGTTATCGCAATCAGGTTGTTGTCCCGTGATTTGCCCCGGACCAAGGTCCGGGGCTTTTTTGTTTATGGCCAAGCTTCCGGACAACCTTTAAAGCATCACTTGCGCCAATCGTTCGTAGCTTCGCAACCGATGCGCGTAGTCATGGGTAACCGTTACCACGGCCACTTCAGTTGATTGATACTGATCGGCAAGGCGGCTGATCTGGTCTGCACATTCTTCGGCAGAGCCCAGGATCATTGAGTTCAGTACCGCGTCAAAGAATTCCTGCTCCGCCGGGCTTAGCTGTTCTTTCAGGCGCAGGGCCTCAGCGGGGGATTTCACCACCTCCCGGACGCCTTGCTGGAACGCTTTCACCTTCCAGTAAACAGCCGGGGCGGCAAGATACTCGGCTTCCTCCCGGCTATCCGCACAGAGTGCCGCCACGGCAATACTTGCTTCGGGCTTGCCTGTGTGGCCGCTGTCGTGCCAGGCCTGCCGGTACTCTTCAATAACACTGGGAGGGGCCGGGTTGGGGCTGATAAACAGCGCCAGGGTCATTTTCATGCCGAGCTGTCCGGCCAGGGCACTGCTGCCACTGCCGGAGGCAAGCATCCAGGTTTGCGGCACGGCGGGTTTGCCAGGCATTACCTGAAGGTTCCGGTACGGGTGATTCTCGGGCAGGTTATCGTGCAGCAAGGCCTGCAGCAGCCACGCCTGCTCGGCGTAGTTTCCGGAGCCCGGCTGCGCCGGGTAGGCCAGCGCGTGGGAGGCGATGGCATCGCCGCCGGGTGCCCGGCCAATGCCCAGATCGATGCGCCCGGGATACAGGGTTTCCAGCATGCTGAACTGTTCGGCCACTTTATAGGGGCTGTAATGGCTCAGCATCACGCCACCGCTGCCCACACGAATACGCTCCGTCACACTGGCGATGTGGCTGATCAGAATCTCCGGGCAGGGTCCGGCGAAGTTAACACTGTTGTGGTGTTCGGCCAGCCAGTATCGGTGATAGCCGAGGCGGTCACAGTGCCGGGCCAGGTCGGTGGTAATCGCGACGGGCGAGACGTCGGTGGGGAGCCCCTGGACGGGCGACTGGTCAACGACCGAAAGTTTTAATGCCATGAGAGAGCCTGAAAGTAGGGGACTGTACGTTTGTGGTCAATGATATAGAGCTGCGGTGAACCTTATCCACAGGCCCGGCGGGAATAGGAAATCTCATTAATGAGAACAGCGGCGGGAATTGGCAGGCCGCAGAGGGTGCCCGGCGGTTGGAGGTTCCCGTTTATGGGAATTCCACGCGCCATTCTTGGTGGTTTTATCCCCTTTTTGCAAAGTTATACTGACAGCACGCCGGCACGTGTTGAGCAGATTTTTCAGGAGCTGCCGTGCTGCCCCAGTTCCCCGACACCGCGGGCCAACGCAGGTGTTGCTAACAAGAAAGGTGAGACATGAAACAGTACAGGAACTTTATCAACGGTGAATACGTTGATTCTGCGATCGGTAAGACCTTTGAAAACCGCAGCCCGGTGGATAACAGCCTCAACGGCCAGGTCCACGAAGCCAGCAAAGAGCAGGTAGATGAGGCTGTACGGGCTGCGAAGGCTGCGTTAAAAGGCCCCTGGGGCCAGCTGACTCAGGCGCAGCGGATCGAACTGCTGAACAAGGTGGCCGACCGGATCAACGAGCGCTTTGATGAATTCCTAGACGCCGAATGCCGAGACACCGGCAAGCCCCGTTCCATGGCAAGCCATGTGGATATTCCGCGGGGTGCGGCCAACTTCAAGGCGTTTTCGGAAACCCTCGCCAATCACCCGACGGAAGGCTTCCGGATGGATACCCCGGACGGCAAAGGCGCCCTGAACGTGGGGCAACGCACACCCAAGGGTGTGATCGCGGTTATTACCCCGTGGAACCTGCCGCTGCTGCTGATGACCTTCAAGGTTGGTCCGGCTCTGGCTTGTGGTAACACCGTGGTGGTCAAACCGTCGGAGGAAACGCCGGCGACCACCACGCTGTTGGGCGATGTAATGAACGAGTGCGGTGTTCCGGCCGGCGTGTTCAACGTGGTGCACGGGTTTGGCCCTGACTCTGCCGGTGAATTCCTCACCACTCATCCGCTGGTTGATGCCATCACCTTTACCGGGGAAACCCGCACGGGTGAGGCGATCATGCGAGCTGCCTCGGTAGGCCTGCGTAACATCTCCATGGAGCTTGGTGGCAAGAACCCGGCGCTGGTGTTTGCCGATTGCGACCTGGAAAAAGCCATTGAAGGCACCATGCGCTCTGCCTTCCTGAACTGTGGCCAGGTGTGCCTCGGTACCGAACGGGTGTATGTGGAGCGCCCGATTTACGAC
>DATGNB010000042.1:0-4263 GCA_035306945.1 Marinobacter sp. | reverse complement strand
GCTCCGGTTGGGTGGCCCTGGATTCAGTTTTCGCCGGCTCGGACTGGCGGGTTTTGGCTTCCGCTTTTTCCGGCGCAGGTTGTTCTGCCTTAACTTCAGCAATCGCCTGTTCCGGCTGTCTGGCCACAGGCACTGTTTTCACCTCGGCTTTATCAGTCTCGGGCTGGGTGTCTTTCTGGTGCTTTTCGCTACGCTCTGCCTTGCGACTTGCCGGAGTGGAAGCCGGGGTGTCGGTGGGTGAGCCGTCGCGGTTGCGCTGGCGACGCGGCTTGCGCGGTTTGTCGTCGGCGACCGGCTTGTCGGCTGTCTGGGCCTGCGGGTTACCGGCCTGGTCGATCGTCTCTTTCTGATCGCGCTGAGGGCGGTTGCGGTTCTGGCCTCTTGGCTGACTGTCCTTACGGCCGTCGCGGCGGTTGTCGTTACCGTTGCGGTTGTCGTTGCCTTTGCTTTCAACGGTTTTGTCCTGCTGACTCTGACGGCCGCTGTTGCTGCGCGGCTGGTCATCGCTGCGATTACTCCGGTTGCGGCTACGGTTGTCATCGCCACGGTTCTGATCACCACGGTTCTGGGTGTTGCCCTGGCGGCGCTCGTTACCGCTGCGGTTATTGCCTCCGCTGCGCTGGTCGTCACGGGCTACGCGAGTTTTACGGCGATCCTGGCGGCCCTGCTGACGCCGGTCTTCATTCGTTGCTGCGCGTCCGCGCTCACGGGTGCTGCTGCGCTGCTGGGGTTTGTTCCCGCTTTCGGGCTGCTCGCCCTGCAGAAAGCAGGCAATTTTCTTGCCGAGCCGGCGGAACAGGCCTTCTTCCTGCTCTGCCTCACTGGCGCTGGCGCTGGCACTGGGAACCGGAGCAGGTGCACTCGGCCGGATGGCTTTTACGGCCGCTTGCTCACGTACCGGCTTTTCGGCACCGGGCAGCTCAACAACGGCTTCTTCTTCGCGTTCGTTGTATTCGTGGGCTACCTGATGGCTGGAAACGTGCTCTGGCGAGGTTTCATCCTGGCGCAGGCGAATGATCTCGAAGTGCGGGGTTTCCATGTTGGGTACCGGGCCCACCACAACGGTCACACCCTGGCGGGACTCGATATCGGCCAGCTGCTGGCGCTTTTCGTTGAGCAGGAATGTTGCCACAGAAACCGGCACCATGGCACGGACTTCGGCGGTCTTTTCTTTCGACGACTCTTCGTAGATCAGGCGCATGATGCTCAGGGCGAGGGACTCGATGCCCCGGATGGTTCCCTGGCCTTCACAGCGGGGGCACACTTCGCTTCGGGTTTCGCCGAGGGAAGGGCGCAGGCGCTGACGGGACATTTCCAGCAGGCCAAAGCGGGAAATCTTGCCAACCTGAACGCGGGCACGGTCGATTTCCAGCGCTTCGCGCATTTTCTGTTCAACTTCGCGCTGGTGCTTGGCCGGGGTCATGTCGATAAAATCGATCACGATCAGGCCGCCCATGTCACGCAGGCGCAACTGACGGGCAATTTCTTCGGCTGCTTCGAGGTTGGTCTGCAGGGCAGTCTCCTCGATGTCGTGGCCTTTCGTGGCCCGGGAGGAGTTGATGTCGATGGAAACCAGGGCTTCGGTCGGATCAATCACGATGGAGCCGCCGGAGGGCAGTTTGACTTCCCGCTGGAAGGCGGTTTCGATCTGGCCTTCGATCTGATAGCGGCTGAACAGGGGGATTTCGTCCCTGTACAGCTTGATCTTGTTTTCGAAGGTGGGCATGACGGCCCGGACAAAGCTCAGAACGTCTTCGTACACGGTCTCGGCATCAATCAGTACTTCGCCGATGTCCTGGCGCAGGTAATCCCGCACCGCACGGATGATGACGTTACTTTCCTGGTGGATCAGGAAGGGCGCTTTGCGCTCGCCGGCGGCCTGGGTGATGGCTTCCCAGAACTGCACCAGATAGTCGAGATCCCACTGGAGCTCTTCGGTGGAACGGCCGATACCGGCTGTGCGCACGATGATGCCCATGGACTTGGGCACCTGTACGCCGTTCATGGCTTCTTTCAGCTGGGCCCGCTCTTCACCTTCGATGCGGCGGGAAATGCCGCCGGCCCGGGAGTTGTTGGGCATGAGCACCAGATAACGGCCGGCGAGGGAGATAAAGGTGGTCAGCGCCGCGCCCTTGTTGCCACGCTCTTCTTTATCAACCTGGACAATGACTTCCTGGCCTTCGGCGACCATATCCTTGATGTTGATCTTGCCTTCGACCTGGCCGGGGGATTTCCGGAAGTATTCTTTGGAGATTTCCTTGAGGGGGAGGAAGCCGTGACGCTCGGCGCCAAAGTCAACAAAAGCGGCTTCAAGACTGGGTTCTACGCGGGTGATCCGGCCTTTGTAAATGTTCGATTTTTTCTGTTCGCGGGTACTGGATTCGATATCCAGGTCAAACAGCCTTTGGCCATCTACCAGAGCAACGCGCAACTCTTCAGGGTGAGTTGCATTTATCAGCATTCTTTTCATGGAAAGAAAGGGTTCCTGTCGTTTGTTAGTGACAGAAAACCGGAGGGGTCGCATCAGCGAAGCGGGATGTGCGTGCTACAGGCCCTGTTACAGCAGGGACAGGCCGGCAGCCAGACGAATCAGACCCTTATGGGGCGCGATCCTGTATGTCTGAGACCACCACCTGTGCTTCGCCTGCCGGTTGGCAGGGATGTGTTATTCAAGGTAAGTGTCTGTTGACGCATAATATCCGTTTTCAGGTTCACACAAACTCCTGGGTCTCACGTCATGTTGATATGCAGACGGCCCGGGTTCGCGTGGCAATGATTCTTCGCGATTTCGCCCGACGGTTTTCCGTTCGGTTTTTCAGCCCCCGGTCAGGTGCGGCCTCTCTGGGGCCGGCCTGTGAGTCCGGGGGTTTGTCTCCCGCTGTGCCCGGTAATGATTGGGCCTGCAGCGTTCAATCTCTTAATCAGTGTCGGTATACTTCTGCCGCTCCGGCTTCTGACCAGAATTCGTCAGGCCGTAGACAAACGGCAGAGCACGCTGGAATATAACAGTTAAGTGCTGATCATTCAATCCTGCACTCACTCATCTCAAAAGGTCCTGCATGTCACGTAACCCGGGGTTCCGAAACAAACCAGAAAATGCCGCCAGACCTGCCCGGCCAGAGGCGTCGCCGGCGGCCGGAACCACCCGCATAGGGGTGCAGATGATCAGTGTGGACGAGGATATGGCGGGGCAGCGCGTGGATAACTTTCTGCTGGCCCGCCTGCGGGGTGTGCCCAGGAGCATTATCTATCGCATTGTCCGTAAGGGTGAGGTGCGGGTTAACAAGGGCCGTGTCAGGCCGGATACCCGGCTTCAGGCCGGCGACGTCGTGCGCATTCCTCCTGTTGTGCAGGAGAATCGCCCTGAGCGTGCCGCCCCCGGTGACCGGGTTCAGCAGGTTATGGAAGCCGCTGTTGTGTTCGAGAACGACGAGATGCTGGTGGTTAACAAACCGGCGGGTATTGCCGTGCATGGCGGTAGCGGCCTGAGTTTCGGGCTGATAGAGGTATTGCGCGCGGCCAGACCCCAGGCCCGTTTTCTGGAGCTCGTCCACCGGCTGGACCGGGATACCTCGGGGCTGGTGATGGTGGCCAAAAAGCGATCGGCGCTGCGTTTCCTGCAGGATGAGTTGCGGCATAAGCGTATACGCAAGCAATATCATGCCCTGGTGGCCGGGGGCTGGCCGGCGGGTTTACGGAAAGTGGCTGAGCCGCTGCTCCGGTACGAGATGGCCAATGGCGAGCGCAGGGTCCGGGTCAGTCAGGACGGTGGTAAGGAGTCGCTTACCCTGTACCGGTGTCTGGCGCGTTTTGAGGGCTATTCGCTGGTCGAGGCCTCGCCGGTGACCGGCCGTACCCATCAGATACGGGTTCATTGTGCGTGGGCTGGCCACCCTATTGCCGGTGATGACAAGTATATGGATGACGCCAGTCTGAAGGCATTTCGCGCGGGCGGCGGGGAACGGCTTATGCTTCATGCCAGCGCGCTGGAGTTCACTCTGCCGGGGTCCGGGGAGGCAATGAGGCTCGAAGCTCCGTATGATACCCCCTTCCGCAGACAGGTCGATGCGTTGGCATTGCGCAGTAAAGGTAAGCAGTAATGGATGTAAAAGTCGTGATTTTTGATTGGGACGGCACATTGATTGATTCAGTGGACCACATTGCCGACAGTCTGCATCAGGCTGCGACCGAGCTGGGCTATCCCGAGCTGGAGCGTGAGGCCTATCGCGATATCATCGGCCTCGGGATGATCGAGGCCCTCGA
>DATGNB010000041.1:0-26833 GCA_035306945.1 Marinobacter sp. | reverse complement strand
GCAGCGCCACGCTGGCTCTTGAGCCGGGGTAGACCTCAAGGACCGCCTTCTGACGCTGCACCGCCTTGCGAACCGCGTCATCGTAAGGAATGGCCCCCGCGTAACGGATGCCTATGTCGGTCAGCCGGGCGGTCACACGGGCCAGCTTATCAAACAGCAGCTGCCCCTCGTGGCCGTTCCTGACCTGGCTGGCGAGCACCCGAAAACGGTTGGCGCCATACTCGCTGTTCATCAACCGCATCAGGGCGCAGGAGCCGGCAATTGCCGCTGGTTCGTCGGACACCACCAGGAGGATTTCCTGGGCCGCCTGCAAAAATGCCAGCAACGAGTCCGACATACCCGACGAGGTATCGATAAGCAGCACGTCAGTCTGATCCGCAAGATGACTGAACGCATGGATAACGCCCGCATAGGCCGCGGGACCGAGCCGGGTCATTGCCGGGTCGCCACAGGGCGCCGGCGCGATCCGGATACCCGAAGGCCCCGGGATCAGGATATCCTCAAGCCGGCACCGGCCAGCGAGCACATCGGAGAGGGTCTGCCGCACTGTCAGACCCAGCAGGATATCGACGTTTCCAAGGCCCATACCGGCGTCAAACACAACCACCCGATGCCCGCGCTCAGCCATGGCGATGGCCAGGTTGATACAGACATTGCTTTTCCCGACACCACCCTTGGCGCTGGACACTGCGATAACCTGAACCGGACGGGGGTTTATCATGATTGTTGTCGTTCTCTCAGAATCTTGCGATAGCGGCGCTTGCCAGCCTTTCAGTGCCTGACTCAGGGCCAAAGATACGGTATCCTTGCGCCATTTATTTCACGCCCATTCATGCCAGATTATCCGAACACACAGGTGACCACAAATGCCCATCCACGAAGTAAAGCACCCTCTGATCCGACACAAACTCGGGCTGATGCGCCGGGCCGATATCAGCACCAAGAATTTTCGTGAGCTGGCGCAAGAGGTTGGCGCACTGCTGACCTACGAAGCAACCAAGGATTTCCCGCTTCAGGAAACCACGATCAACGGCTGGGCCGGACCGGTCACCATCGAGCAGATCCACGGCAAGAAAATCACCATTGTACCCATCCTCCGGGCCGGCCTGGGCATGCTGGACGGCGTACTGACCCTGATTCCGGTGGCCCGGGTAAGCGTGGTCGGCCAGATCCGCAACGAGACCACCCTCGAAGCCGAAACCTACATGGAAAAACTGGTGGGCGAACTCGATCAGCGCATGGCCCTGATCATCGACCCGATGCTGGCGACCGGCGGCTCCATGATTTCCACCATCGACCTGCTGAAAAAAGCCGGCTGTACCGAAATCCGGGCGCTGGTGCTGGTGGCAGCGCCGGAGGGAATCAGCAAAGTGCTTGCCCGGCACCCGGACGTCTCCATTTTCACCGCCTCCGTTGACGAAAGCCTGAACGAAAAAGGATACATCCTTCCCGGCCTTGGCGATGCCGGCGACAAGATATTCGGTACCAAGCAGAAGGATGTATAAGTATGCACGACCAGGATAAGAATAACGTACCGGCATGGAAGCAGGCCCTGGCCGGCTCCCAGATGTTGCTGGTCGCTTTTGGCGCACTGGTGTTAATGCCACTGATCACCGGGCTGGACCCGAACGTTGCCTTGTTCACAGCCGGCATCGGCACCCTGATTTTCCACGTCGTCACCGGCGGCCAGATTCCTATTTTCCTGGCGTCGTCGTTTGCTTTTATTGCCCCGGTGATTGCCTCCAAGGGCCGCTTCGGGCTTGAGGAAACCATGGGTGGCCTGGTGGCAGCCGGCATACTCTATATACTGCTGGCCGGAGCCGTGCGCCTGCGGGGCACCGGGTTTATTACCCGCCTGCTGCCCCCGGTGGTGATTGCACCGGTGATCATGACCATCGGCCTCGGCCTGGCCCCTCTGGCGGTCCACATGGCGTCCGGGCGCACCGGTGATGGTGCCGCCGCCCTGGTACCCTACGAAACCGCGATCTGGATTGCCATGATTTCATTGCTGGTGACCATCGTCATGGCGGTCTGGGCGAAGGGCATTTTCCGCCTGATTCCGATCATGTTCGGGGTTCTGGTGGGCTACGCACTGTCCTGGTACGCCGGCATCGTCGACACCACAGCCATCGCGCAGGCCCCCTGGTTCGCCATACCGAACTTTGTCGCCCCGGCCTTCAGCTGGGGCGCGATTCTGTTCATGATCCCGGTGGCAATCGCTCCGGCCATTGAGCACATTGGCGATGTACTCGCCATCGGTAACGTCACCCGCAGGAACTACCTCGAAAAACCGGGGCTGCACCGCACCCTGCTTGGGGATGGCCTGGCCACCAGCGCCGCCTCCCTGCTTGGCGGACCACCCAACACCACCTATTCAGAAGTGACCGGTGCCGTCATGCTCACCCGCAACTTCAACCCCAAAGTCATGTGGTGGGCGGCCGTCGTCGCGATCGTACTGGCCTTCGTTGGCAAATTCGGTGCGGCGCTGCAAACCATCCCGGTGCCGGTGATGGGTGGCATCCTCTGCCTGCTGTTCGGTTCCATAGCCGTGGTCGGCCTGAACACCCTGATTCGTCATCAGGTGGACCTGTCGGAAGCCCGCAACCTGGTTATCGTAGGGGTCACGCTGGTGTTCGGCATCGGCAACATGATGCTTGGCCAGCTGGAGGGCATTGCCCTGTGCGCGGTGGTAGCGATCCTGCTGAATCTGGTACTGCCCGGGCAGAAAGAAGCCTGGGGGCGCCGGATTTATGACGCCAAAGACGATTAACTGAGGCTCCGGAGGCGCGCCTGCACCTCCCGGAACTCGGCTTCGATCCGGGCAAGAACAGCCGGACCCTGCTCCAGGGCTCCGGCCTTGCCCACCTGCTCCGCCTCAACGCAGATATCGCCCAGCCGTGGCGCCCCGATATTGATGCTGCTGCCCTTGAAACTGTGGGCGGCACGGGCAAAGAGATCCGGCTCGTTATCGGCCAGTGCCTGTCGGAGAGTTTCGATCCGGCTGCGGGAGTCATTGAGGTAGGTCTGAATCAACAGATCAAACTCATCTTCCATGACATCCTTCAGCTCGGCCAGCGCCTCCTCGTCCAGATGCGGTTTGTCATTCATGGGTCAGCTCCCAGTCTCGCAGGTTGTTCTCTACTTTCTCAGAAAGGCTGGCTGAAGCAAAGTTCGGATTACGCGCTGTCATGCCGCCGCTCTGCCCCTAGACTTCCTCACGCAGCCCGTATTTACGGACCTTTTCGACCAGCGTTGTCCGACGGATACGAAGTTTCTCTGCCGCCCGGGCAACCACGCCCGACGCCTCGTTCAGCGCCTGCTCGATCAACTGCCGCTCAAGCGTCGCCAGATACTCCTTGAGATCCAGACCGTTGACAGGCAACAGCACCGGCGCTTCCATCCCCGCCACCGCTCCGCCAAAGGAGGGCATGGCCGGGCTTGCCGCCGGATGGTTTTCGTCATGGCTGTCCAGGTAACGGAACTTGCGGGGAAGCTCTTTCACACCGATCACGCTGAACGGGTACAGGATGGCCAACCGCTCGATCAGGTTCGCCAGCTCCCGCATGTTACCTGGCCAGTCGTGGCGGCACAGACTCATGATCGCGGCGGAATTCATTCGCAGCGAGCCCCGTTTTTCGTGTTCCAGGCGGGAAAGCAGCTCGTTGATCAGCAAGGGAATGTCTTCTACCCGGTCCCGCAGGGGCGGCATATCGATGGGAAATACGTTAAGCCGGTAAAAGAGATCCTCACGAAACTGTCCGGCCTCAACCTTGCGCTCAAGGCCCGGGCCGGCCGCAGCAATCACCCGGATATCGGTGGTACGGGAGCTGCTGCTTCCCAGGCGTTCAAAGGTTCTCTCCTGCAACAGCCTGAGCACCCGCACCTGGGTATTCAGCGGCAGGGCACCTACATCATCAAGAAACAGGGTTCCACCCCCGGCAAGCTCACACCGCCCTGCCCGCTCGACCAGTGCACCAGGAAAGGCACCCTGCTCATAACCAAACAGCTCGGCTTCGAGCAGCTCCGGAGCGATCGCGCTGCAGTGCACCGGCACGAAGGGCTTGTCCCGCCGCGGTGAATGGTAATGAAGGTTGCGGGCCACCACCTCTTTACCGGTACCCGGCTCTCCGGAAACAAGCACGGTAGCCTCCCGCTCGGCCACCCTGGCCATCAGTTCCCGGACCTCCTGTATCCGCCGGCTGGTACCTACCAGACTCCGGAACAGCTGGGCTTTCCGGAACCGCCCCCGTTCGCCGTCAGGCTCAAACCGGGAACGGTAGACCTGGGCGCGATGGAGCGAATCCACCAGCTTTGCGTAATTCAGCGGCCACTCAAGCCGGGCAATAACCCGTGTTGCAGACTCTTTGGCCAGTTCCCCGGCCGCAGGGCCGTCCACCAGCAATACCGGAAGCTCCGGAAAGCGGTTACCCAGCCCTTCAAGAGAGGATTCAGTGAAGCGATGATCACCACACACCAGCGCTACCGAGAAGGCCTGCTCCAGTTCCGGGGCGGCGCCGGCAACCGGCTCTTCACCGAGAAACTCCAGAATAGTGCAAAGATCCCGGCCTCGGCCGGGATCCTGGGTAACTACCAGTACTTTATTGTTGTCGGGCATTAACCGGCATCCCTGTTGATCGTCAGCGCCGCGCTGCCCGCCGCGCCGCTGATGCAGTGAATTCGTTACTACGGAACCGCGGCTCAAAATCGTAGGCGGGGTAACCGTCATCCAGACCATCGATGTAATAGCGCCGGGCCTTCAGGTCGTAGGTCATTTCCATCGTGGTCCAGAACACCGGGACGCTGTAATAGCTGATGTTATGTGCCTCAGAGACCCGCCAGAGCTCACCCTGATCGTCGTACTCCTCCGACACCATCACCTGCCAGCTGTCCTCATCGATATAGAACACCCGACGATCGTAGATATGGCTGATACCTACACGCCGTTTGGCCTCCACCACCCACACCCGGTGCAGTTCGTAACGGGCCAGCTCCTGGTTGATGTGGTTAGGACGGATAACGTCTCCCGGGCGAACCGAGTCATCGTGCAGCTTGTACGCGTTGTATGGGATCAGCAGTTCACGCTTGCCCTTGAGCTCCCACTCATACTGGTTGGGAGCACCGTTATACATGTCTTTCTGATCCACCGAGCGCAGCGATGAGGAGTTCGGCAGGTCGGTTTCATAAGCCAGATTCGGCGACCGGCGCAAACGCCTGGACCCTGAATCATACCGCCACGCCAGGCGCGGAGAACGGACCTGGTCCAAAGTTTCGTGAACCAGTGTGATGGTGCCGGCGATATTGCTGGGCGCGATGGTTTCGGTTTTCAGATAGAAAATCTTGTTGTCGATATCCTCCAGCTCGGCACCGATCCGGCTATAGGCGAAATAGTAATCGTAGTGGTTGATCACCTGGTTAAAGGAGCCATCGCGCATTGGCGTGGCTGAACCGCTGCGGAACGACACTTCCTCACCACGGTAACGCAGGATGTGGTTCCAGATCGCTTCGAGGCCGTTCTGGGGAATCGGAAACGGGCTCGTCATCATGGCACCGCGCACGCCGTTACCATTGTCCAGCAGTTCGGCACTCACGGCGTTTTCATGCAGGCTGTCGTACACATGCTGCGGATACGCCGCCGTACGTCGGCTCTGATACACCGGCATATAAAAGTCCGGGCCGTACTGTTCCAGCATGCGGATGTGACCCTCCGACAGAAGCTCACGGTACTGGTCCAGGTTCTCCCGGGTGACCGTATACAGAGGCTGGTCCTCCGGGAACGGATCGATCTCCTTGGTGCCCTTGCGCCAGCCAGCCGGCGGGGTTGCCAGCCCTCCTTCCCATGACGGAATGGTACCTGCTGCATTGCCTGCACGTTCTGCACCAACCGGAGTCAGATCCTTATTAAGCCGCTCCGCTTCGGAAGGTGACACCTTCGCGATCGCGGTCCCTGAAAACCCCATAATTGCTACGGCCACAGCCGCAACCACCTGGTTTCGCATCCATCAACCTCCGTCCTGAATGATCGAGCAATCGCACTAACGCGAAGTGGTCATCTTTTTGCCAGCTTCAAACAGGCGTTTCAAGTGGACCTTTGTAGTTTCTTGTGAAAATTTGACCCGTGTGATGCAGGCGACAGATACCAAAAGAGAAGAAATAACTGGCCAAAAATGATACTATCGCAATCAGTAACTGACCGGGCACGACAATGTCGCTGCCAGCATTACCTGTAAGCAGGGCAAAATGGCTTCACCGTGGTATTCACTGGTTTCCCAGAAACTCTACCTGGCTCAGGTGTTAATCCGGGATTTTGAACAGCAGGGAGCCTCACCGGGGCTGGCACCGGCCGTGCTTAATGAAGCCAGAACACAGGCGGTTACGGAGCTGCTGCTCAGAGCCCGGGCCAGTTTGCTGGTGATGATCGCACGCCTGCATCAGGAGAAAACAGAAGCGCCGGCCAGTCTGGCACAACTGAAAGCCCTGTTTGCCTTTGAAGTGCCCGAGATCAAGGCTCTGGAAGAGCTGTCCCAGGCCCGGGACAGCTGGTGGAATCACCTGGCTCAGCTTGACCGCCGGCTTGGTCAGCCACCGGCAAGCAGAAAGACGGTCTCTGCCGACAATATTATTGCGGTAGCGCCAGCTGCGGAGCCAGACCGCTCATGGCCAGCACTGGATCGCACCCGGCAGGCAATGGCAGCATTTGTGCAGGAGCTCGAAGAGCGGCACAGCGAGTGGTAATAAACCGCCGCACCGAACAGAAACAAACCGATTGACGACAAAGGTTGAACGAATGTCACCCTCGTTTTATGAAATTGTACAGCTCTCGAACGGCGATTATGCTCTGAGGCGCATCGACGACGATGCCGCCCCACTGGTGCGCATTTCATTTTCGGAAGAAGCCCGGGAAATGCTGGAAGACCGGGATATGAGCGTTGCCAAGGCGATGATTGCCGCAGGTATCGAAGCGGCGGGTAACATCAGCCACGAGATGGAGATGGAGATGGACATGGAATGGGACGACGACGAAGGTGAGGCAACAGACCTTCAGCCCGGCTACACCCTGCACTGATCCGCACCCGGCCAGCCCCTAACGCTGGCGCAGTACCACTCCATGACTGTTACCCAGCGCCGAGGCTTTCTGCAACGACTCGAAAGCCGCCCGGCTCAACTTGTCAGTCCACAGCACCACGGCCTGACAGGTACCGGCCCCAAGCGCCCGCTCAGCCAGTTCCCGGGCCGGATATCCGGCCGTTGAGCGCAGCACCAGGATTTCGTTCGCCACAATTCCATGCATTTTCTGCCACTTGGACACCAGCGCCTGGGGTGGATCAATCCACGCCAGCCAGCGTTTTTCCTGATTCAGCTGGGTGAGCATGGGCAATAACAACTGAAAGTTCTCCACCTGGCCTTCAGGCAGAATAATCTCGGTAACATTGCCACCCGGATCGGCCCGGTGCCGGGCCGGCCGTACAGCTCGTACGGGGGTTCCGGCCATCGCGGGTGCCATTGTTGCCGGATGAAAAGCCATGCTGTGACTGAAGCTTAACTGTTCCATAACTCACCTGCCTGCTCAGTGAAGGTCCGAACGACGGATAACACCCACGCCAAGACCTTCGATAAACAATTCCTGTTCTTTCAGGTCTACCTCGATCGGCGCAAACTCTTCGTTCTCGGCAATCAACCAGACCCGCGAACCATCCCGCCGGTACCGCTTGACGGTCACTTCGTCGTCCAGCCGGGCAACCACCACCTGGCCGTTATGCACATCCTGGGTACGGTGTACTGCCAGCAGATCCCCGTCCAGAATGCCGATGTCTTTCATACTCATGCCCCGGACCCTGAGCAGGTAGTCCGCCGATGGCGAGAAAAAGTCCGGTTTAAGACTGCAATGATCTTCCACATGTTCCTGGGCCAGGATCGGATGACCCGCCGCGACCTGACCGATCACCGGCAAACCCGGATCCGGTTCTGCCTCGGGCAGCCGGATACCACGGCTGGTGCCCGGAACCATTTCGATCGCCCCTTTACGGGCCAGGGCCCGAAGGTGTTCTTCTGCCGCATTGGCAGAACGGAAGCCTAGCTCCTTCGCAATTTCTGCACGGGTAGGCGGGTAACCGGTCTCATCCAGGTAGCGGCGGATGATATCCAGCACCTGGGACTGTCTGGCTGTGAGCTTCATGGCACGTCTCCGGGTTGGGCGCTGTCTTTTTATACAGTGATATGAATATATACAGTGTTTTATCCAGTGTAAAGTGTCCGTGTGGTTTCTTTCTTTCGGGTAACGGGACACCTGGCCTGCCTGTGCTAAGGTAAACGCAAATGGCACAGGGAGGCCCAGACAGTCCATGAACGCCCGCAACCGCTGCAAGCTGCCGGAAAGAACCGTTAATCATGAAGGCAGGGAACGTCAGGTCGGTGTTGAAATTGAACTCTCGGGCCTCGGCTACGACGAGCTGGTCCGGCATGCCGCCCGCCTGCTCGATGGCACCCCCAGGGCCGCGTCGCGCTATGTCACCAGGCTGGAAACTGCCGTGGGGGAGTTCACCATTGAACTGGACTCAGACCCGATCAAGGATCTGGATCTGGCCGATGAACGGCTGCCGAGATCCCTGCGGGAGCTGGGCAGCCATGCCATGGAGGTGATCGATTTTGCCGCCGAGCGGGTGGTACCCCTGGAGATTGTTGCGCCGCCGCTGGCGTTCTCCCGGCTCCACATCATTGAGACCCTGGTCGAGGAGCTGCGCGACCTGGGGGCGGAAGGCAGCCGGGAAGCCATCTATTTTGCCTTTGGCCTGCAGCTCAATCCGGAGCTGCCCGACCTGAAAGCCACCACCCTCCTTGCCTATCTGCAGGCATTTGCCGCCCTGTATGACTGGCTGAGGTCACGCCACCAACTCGATATCAGCCGCAAGCTCACCACCTACATCGAGCCCTGGAGCAGCCGCTACGTGGACAAGCTGATGGCAGAAGACTATCAGCCGGACCTTGAGGCCCTGATGCGGGATTATCTCCACTACAACCCGACCCGTAACCGGGCGCTGGACCTGCTGCCCCTGTTTGCCTATCTGGACAAGGATCTGCTGGCGGAGTATGTGCGGGACCCGAGGATAAAAAGCCGCCCTACCCTGCACTACCGGCTTCCGGACTGCGATATCGATAACCCGGACTGGCAGTTTTCCACCGTCTGGAACGACTGGGTAGTGCTGGAACAGCTGGCCGCCCGGCCCGAGCATCTGGCGGAGCTACGGAGCAAATTCCGCGCGGCGCAGAAATTCAGCCTGCGTAACCTCACCCACTCCTGGCGCGACACCACCTCCGCCTGGCTGAAACACCTCGGATATGTCTGAACCGGTCAAACCTGCTGACAACCTCAGGCCCGAACCACCGGACAACCCGGGGCTGACGATTGGCATCAGCGGCCCGCGCCGACGGACCATGGCGCACCGGCTGATCAACCTTGCGCTCAGGCTACACGGTGCCCATACCCTGTATATCCGGCCGGGGCACACCACCGATGTTGCCCTGCTGGACGGGCTGGTGCTCTCCGGCGGTACCCATGTGCATCCCGGGCTGTATGGCGAACAGTCGCAGGTTACCGCCCGTTACGACCAGACACGGGATGCCACCGACAGCCAGCTGCTTGCCCGGGCAGAACACCTGCAGCTGCCGGTGCTGGGTATCTGCCGGGGTGCCCAGTTTATCAATGTGTTCCACGGCGGCAGCCTGTGCCAGAACGTCACCCCCTTGCGGGTGCACACCCGGCACCGGCCGCTTCTGTTGCCCTTGCAGACGGTAAAGCTGGTCAGGGGCAGCCGCCTGGGGCAACTGATGCCCGCGCTGGTCATCGGCGCCAACCGCATCCACAGCCAGGCCATCAGACAGCTGGGCCGTAACCTCCGGGTAACCGCCCTGGATAACGATTATTTTGTACAAGCCATCGAAAGCACCGGCAGCCAGTGGCTGATGGGCATTCAGTGGCATCCCGAATACCTGCTTTACCATGCCGGGCACCGGCGCATTTTCCGCCACTTCGTGGAAGCCGCACGAACCCGTAAACTGGAACGACTGAATCGCCGTAATACGGCCCTCAACCCCCAAGGAGTCTGAATATGGTAGCCCTCAAACACCCTGCCCTTCTTGCTGCAACCCTGCTGGCGGCCGCTGCTCTGCCGCTGACTGCCAGCGCCGGCGAAGTCAGCCTGACGGGCCAGGGTCTGGTTCAGTACAACCCCGACAGCGCCCGGCTGCAGTTCTCGGTCTCCGCCGAGCACAGGCAGCCACAGCAGGCCTCCGCCCAGGTCGCCGAGCTGATGGATAAATGGCGCAAAGCCATCCGGCCCTGGCAGGATCAGCTCCAGGATTACTCCGACGCCAGCGTTAACCACTACACACGGACCCTGCCGGTCGAGCGCAAAGGCGACGATCCCGAACGGATTGCCGTAGCCAGCCAGACCGTCAGTTTTTCGATCTCAGACCTGGAGCTGCTGAACCCGATACTGGAGCAGGCCAGCAAACTGGGCATGCAGTACAATCTCGGAGCTCATCAGTTCTTCCATTCAGACGAACAGGGGCTTGAGCAACAGGCTCTGGCGCGGGCCATTGAGGATGCCCGCCAGCGCTGCGAGTTTGTCGCCAGGCAGCTGGACAAGACCTGCGGTGAGGTGGTGACCATCAACATCAACGGCGGCCACCGGCCCATGCCGGTAATGATGATGGCAGAGGCCAAAGCCTCCCGGGACACGGTCTCCAGCGTCGGCCCCCGGGAGATTCAGACCAGCGTAAGCGCAACCTTTGAACTCGACTGAACCGGCTCAGAAGCTGCGCGTATAGAAGATGTCCAGCGAGGCTGCCAGACCACTGGCGGCCTCCAGGTAAAAGTAGCGGCCAAGGTCGTAACGCAGCGCCACCGTGGTGATGGGCTCAAAGATTCCCACGCCATACCGGAGGCTGAGTTCATCGGTGATATAGCCACTGGCCACCACCGCCGATTCATCGCCTGTCCCCGAGGCTTCGAGGGTCAGGTTGCGGATGCCCAGCTCGTCACCAAGCCCCTGGGTGAACTTGCTGGCCTGGGTCAGCCCCAGCGAGATAGCCGCACGGCTCATCTGCCCTTCGTCGCCCTGACTCTGCGGCGCGCGCCCGAGGATGATGTAAGACAGCGCATCGCTCTGGGGCATGGACGGCTCTGAAAACACCTCTGTGGCGGGCGAGCTGACCGGTCCCGTCAACCGGATGCCCGCCACCACCGAATCCACCGTACGCACGGCTTCAATATCCAGATAGGGTTCCGCCAGCGAACCAACAAAGGTAATGCGCGCCCGGCGCAGGTCCAGATCCTGGCCAAAGGCCTGGTAACGGCCATCCACCAGCTGCAGGGTGCCCCGGGTGTCCATGTCATTTCCGATGCGCAGCGTGCCTTCCAGGTTACCCGTCACGTCAAAGGCATTGAAGCTGACCTCATCTTCGCCAACCACCACGGTAATATCCATCAGCATGCTTCGGATTGTCGGTTCTTCACGCTCCACACCAACGATCACCTCGTCCTCAGACACCGACACCGCTGACGGCGGCAGGCCCTTGATCTCGATATCCCCACGCGGCACGTTTACCCGGCCCGAGACGGTCAGTTCACCCGCCCGGAAGGACAGCGCCAGATCCGGCCCTACCTCAAGCCGGGCATAGGGATCCACGGTGACCGGCAATCGCTCACCGCTGATATTGAGCTGAACCTCCGGCTCCCGCTGCCAGTCAACAAACCCGGCCAGCTGTCCCTGGCTGCGATCATTGCTCTGCCAGCGGCCGCTGATGTCGGCCCGGTTACCAAGAAACTCCAGAACAAGCACGATGTCTTCCATGGGCAAAGGCAACCCCGGATCGAACACCCGCCCGCTGGTCAGCGCCAGTTCGCCTTGTATTTCCGGCCGGAACAGAGGGCCAGACAAGCGGCCCTGGCCGTTCACCTCACCGGCGACCTCTTCAAGGCCGGCAAACGCAGAGACAAAGGCCAGATTCAGATCCTGCAGGCTGAAGGTACCGTCAATGGGCCGGCTCTCCGTGTTGGGGTCTACCGACAGGTCGAGATCAAACCGGCCCAGCTCCGGACCCTGAAAGTTCAGGGCCAGCTCGGCCACCTCCGGCTTCAGGCGGGCCTGCAGGGTCAGGGATTCGTGCCTCAGGCTTTCCCAGTCATCCAGAATCAGGAACTCCAGAAGACCGCTGCCCACATCAAGGCGAATGACCCCGTCGGGGCCCTTGTCGGTCAGGGCCAGCTCGATATCCGCATCAAGCGCCGCGTCCCAGCGGAAGGTCTCGGGGAACAGCGGGGCCAGAGCCTGAAGCGGGAACTGACGGATCTGGTAAGCCACCCGGGTGTCTGGCAGTAGCTGCTGGTCATCCCCGCACACCGAACTCTCAGCCCAGCGCCAGCAATGCGCACCCAGCAGAACTTCCCCCGCCTCCGTGTACTCAAGGCTGGCCGCCCCGGCCAGACGCCAGACCTGTTCCTGGCCCGGGACCACCACCTCCCCCCGGGTAAAGGCCCCGCGCCAGCTTGCCCAGTCCCCGGCAAAGGCACCGGCAAGATCCAGCTCAACGGTGGTTTCCGGGTGCTCTATCGCCAACGCAAGCTGATGATCCTCCCGGGTGCCTGTCAGGCCCGCGCTGATAATCTCCAGTTCCTGCCCGGCTACACGCAGCTCCCCGGCGCTGAGCCGGGCGTCCAGCTCTCCGCCACTGTCCAGGCCGGCCCGGAGATCGAAGGTTTCAATCCGGAGCAGATCCTGCCACTCCAGGCCCGCCGCCCGGACCGTCACGGCGCCGGTCGGATCATCCGGAGTCCCGGCCAGGCGTGCCTCGGCGGTCAGTTCACCCTGCAGGCCGGGCAGCAGCCGGTCCGGCTGAGGCAGGTTCACCGACAGACGGGCAGCCAGGGCCTCACCATAGCGCCCCTGCCCCTCTATCCGGTTATCCGCCACCGTGACCAACAGGTCGTCCAGATTCCAGCCCGTGCCATCGCCGGCCAGCCGGCCCCGGGCCGTTGCCGGCTGCTGCTGCCAGCGCCCGGCCAGATCCCAGCCTGCGGTCATCACCGGCAGGCTGTCGGGTATCATCCGGCCCTGGGTCTCAATCTGGCCGTTCAGGCTGGCCTCCAGCGCCGGCAGCCAATAGCCGGGGTTGAACCGGTCAAGCAACAGACTGGCCTGCCAGGCAAGCTGGTCAGCAAATGCCAGTTCTGCCTCTCCGGTCAGCAAACCCGCACCGGTCGACATCTCAAGCCCGGTTATACGCACAGCGTCCAGATCCCCGTCCAGGGCAGCCGTTACCTCGGCGTCACCCCGGGGGCTCCTCACACTGGCCTGCAAGCCCGCCTGATAGCGGCCGTCGCGGTAGTCGGTCCGGGCCGTCAGCTGATCAAGGATCACAGGCGGGGTGTCCAGGCCCGGTACCAGCCCATGCCAGGGAAACCGGTCAAGATCCAGCTCCCCCTGCGCCTGCAGGGCATCCGCCCAGTTTACCTGGCCCGTGACGGTCAGGGTGCCGGTGGCCCCGCCCGGTTCATCGGTTTGCGCCTCTGCCGCAGGGCCGGCCATGGCCAGTGTCAGGTTGCGGACACCCCCGGTGGTCACCAGCCCTTCAAGGGTCGCCGTAATCGCGCCTACCGTGGCCGGCAGGCTGGCACGACTGCGGGCCTGAAAGCCGTTGGCCAGTGAGCCGTTCAGCACCAGGTCCCAGTCCTCAAGAGTCAGCGTAGGAGGCAGGGAATCGTGGGCCAGAAAGCGTGCAGACCGGAGGTTCAGACGGGCCGGTAACCGGGCAGCAAGGGGTTGCACCTCACCGTTGAAACGCGCGTCCAGATAGCCGGTACTGGTTCCGGCCACCCGCAGGTCCCGAACGCTCCCGCCAAGGCTGGCCCTGATCTGCCAGTCTTCGCCTGCCGGGGGCGGGAGAGATACCGAGACCTCCAGGTCTACCGGCCAGTCCCGGCGCATGTCTGCCCGCCCCTGAGCGGTCACCAGAATATCGCCGCGCTGGTAGAGCGCGTGGTTAACCGTCAGGCTGGCGCCGGAGGCATCGGTCTGCAGTTCTATCCGATCCCAGACGGGGCTGCCGTTATAGGTAAACTCGCCCAGGCTCAGATCACCCACCATAACGGCCACCGGCAACCGGATCGCGGGCAGGATGATGTCCGTGGCATCGGCGGGCTCGTCCCCGGATTCGGATGGGTGCACCACAACGTCAACCCGGGACGCCTTGAGGGTGTCGAGACAGATGGTTTTTTGAAACAGACAACCCGGGGACCAGTCCACTTCCGGATTCTGTACCCGTACCTGAACCCCGTAACCCCGCCATTCCAGGCGATCCGCCTGCCATTGGCCCAGCAGAGAGCCGTGGTCGGCTTCAGTCCGGAGCCCGGGGATCTGGTCGATGGTCCAGGCGGTGCCGGCGTCGGTCAGCAACGCCAGCAACACCGCCCCGGCGAGCAACAGGGGCAACAGCAGTATCACCGCAACCGCCACCAGTGGCCAGAACCACCAGCGCTTGCGCAGGGGGCGTTTGGCCGGGCCCGGGCCAGGCGCTACCGGGGCGGTATGGTTATTACTCTCGGTCACAGTTCAGGCCCCATGGAAAAGTGAACCCGCCAGCCGCCGCCAAACTGTTCGTCCATGCCTTTGGCAATATCCAGCCGCAATGGCCCGACCGGGCTGACCCATCGAATGCCGGCCCCGACACCGGTGGCCAGCGGGTCCATTACATCATCAACAGCATTTCCTTCATCAATAAACGCGGCCACTCGCCAGCCCTGCCTGAATTCATACTGATACTCGACACTGCCCACCAGCAGATAGCGGCCACCCACCGCAACGTCATCAGCATCTTTTGGGGCCAGGGTTTCGTATCCATAACCCCGCACACTCTGGTCACCACCGGCAAAGAACCGCAGCGACGGCGGCACATTACGGAAACTGTTGGTGGCCACGCCGCCAAAATTGAAGCGGGCCAGGAAACGGTGCTTCTCCGCCAGGGTATACAGGCCTTTGGCCAGAAAGTTGACGTGCAGAATGTCGGCATCAGAAATAACCGCCTGATGCGCGCCCGTTACATCCACCTGCAAACGGTAGCCCCGGGACGGGTCCAGCGGGGAGTTGGCGTGCAGTCTGGAATAACTGACGCCCGGCAACAACAAGCTGGAGGTGCCATCCTCTTCCTCACCGATGCTATAGCGTTCGCCTTCCCAGCGTAATGACAGCACCTGCATCCAGCCATTGTCCAGCTCATGGCGCCACTGCTGGCCGAGGGTCAGCCGCTCAGACTCCACATCCTCCACTTCCTCACGCTGATATCCGGTCGTCAGCCGGATGGCATCGGTCATCGGAGGGTCCAGAGGCAACTCATACCAGCCACTCACACTTTGCCGCAACTCGGAGAGTTCCGTGTCGGCACCCCGGCGGTGCCCGCTCGGGTTAATATAGTGCTCACGCCAGTTACCGCGAAAGCGGGGGCCCACGTCGGTTGAGAAACCGACACCGGCAGAGACCGAACGGGGAGGCCTGGGGGTAAGACCGACATCAACCGGGATCACACGATCCTCGGCACGTGCCGGCGAGGCATCGACGTCGACCCCGGAAAAATAGCCACTGTTGGAAAGGTCGGTACTTAGCCTGGCCACCTCGTCGGCATGAAAGGGAGTACCCGGCTCAAACTGGACAAAACGTTCCAGCAGTTCGGGCTCAAAGCCGTGACCTTCAAGAAACGTGACACGCCCAAGCTGGTAGCGGTCGCCGGTCTGGTACTCGAGCGTAATATCCGCCACATTCTCACCGGGATCAACCTGCAGGCGGCGGTTGAGGAAACTGCCGTCGAAATACCCCATGCGCGTGGCGCTGTTCTGGATCGACTGGCGCAACGCGTCATAGCGGCCATGATGCAGCACTTCCCCTTCGGCCGGCGACACCGGGAGGCGTTCGAGAAAATCCTCTGCGGCTGACCCCGGCCCGTCGATAACCACCTCACGGGACCGTACAAGTACCGGATCACCCGGGGTGACCGTCAGGGTCAGCAGCGCCGGCGCTTCGCCGGCTTCTTCCACCTTCCAGCTGATGTCCGGGTTGTAGTAACCCAGGGCCCGGATGGCTTCTTTTACCTGCTCAACGGCGGTACTGGCGTATCGGCGCAAACCGTCGGCGGTCCGGCCTTCCACCTCACCCAGAAAAATCCGGGCGTTGTCTTCGAGGCTGTCCATATCGCCTTCCACCTCGACACGAACCTGGTCAGCGTGCAGAGCGGGAGCCAGCGCCAACAAAATCACGGCCGCACTGGCAGCACAAAGACGATAGAACATTCTGTTTAACAGCATGCTGGTGTAATGGCATCCAATCCGTTGGTGGGGAAGACCCCTGAAACAGCCCGCAGAGTTTACCGTTTAGAGTCTGCGGGAATCCACGCCAAAGGCTAAAATCACGGCTACCGGCATTTTCAGGTTCGTCGGAAGCATGAATATACGCTACCCTTCCAGTGACTTAACTTCGACATTGCTCTATTCAGGGTAGCGGATGCTAAAGATAAACCGGGACAATCTGAAAGCCAGCCACCAGCTCAGCTGGTTTGTCATCGATATGCTGATGCTGGTACTGCTGATCATCAACCTCGGGCTTATCATCTGGGATTCGATCTATGGATTCGTTGGCATACAGAGCCTGCTGGAAGAACACGCGCCGGCCATCCACGAACTCTATCACCCGATACATGAGCGTTTCATCTTCTACGACCTGGCGTTTGTGGCCATATTCCTCAGCGAGTTCATCCTGCGCTGGGCGTACTCGGTAAAAGCCAGAGCCTATGCCCGCTGGTACTTCTACCCGTTCATCCACTGGTACGACCTGGTGGGGTGCATCCCGGTCGGAAGCCTGCGTTTTCTGCGTATTCTTCGGGTGGTGTCGATCATCCACCGCCTGCATCAGTACCAGATCATCGACTTTACCGACACACGGATCTATCGTTTTGTCATCTTCTATTACGAAGCCTTTATGGAAGAGCTGTCCGACCGGATTGTTCTGAAGGTACTCAGCGGAATCCAGGACGAGGTCAGGCGGGGTTCTCCGCTGTTTGAGCGCATTCAGCATGACATCGTGCTGCCCCGGCGGGAAATGCTCGCAGACTGGCTCTCCGACCGTGTGGCTCAGGCGGCCCGGGAAGGTTATTTTCCCCACCGCGGGGCACTGCGAAGCTACCTCGAGAAACAGGTCAACCGTGCCCTTGCCCAGAACCCGGAGCTGACAAGACTCAAATACCTGCCGGTGGTCGGCCCGACCATTCAGGAAGCGCTGGAAAGCGCCGTGGGGGATATGGTGGCAAACGTGGTACATCAGGTGCTCGAAGACCTGGCTTCATCCAGCAACCACGCTTTCATTGATGACCTGGTCCCGGTGTTCCTGCCCGACACCACAGGCCCGCGGGCACGGGACCAGGAAAGCGAGGCCATCATCAACCTGATTCTGGAAGTGATCGATGCCGTCAAAGATCAGGTGCGGGTCAAGCACTGGCGTGAAAACCTGCCCTGACGGGAACCCGGCCGACCGGTACTAATGCCACTGGGCGTCAGAGTACCGGAACACTGGCAGGGACAGACGCCAGCGGATGGCGCACATCCGCAGCAGCAGGCCCAGGCTGAACGCAGCCAGCAATGTGACGTCTTCGTCGCAGCCGCTGCGCAGTAACAGCAGGTACACCAGAGCCACCACCAGCGACACGCTGGCATAGAGCTCATGCCGTAGCACCTGCGGTGTCCGGTTACACATGATGTCCCGCAGGATACCGCCAAAGATACCCGTGGTAATGCCGGCCATGACAATCACCGGGGTTTCATAACCCAGCCGCAGCGCCACGTTACAGCCGATCACCGTAAAGGCCACCAGGCCGATGGCATCGAGCACCAGAAACAACTGATGCAGATGGCGCATGAACCGCGCCAGCACAATCGTGAGCAGGCCACCGCTGATGGTCAGGTAGATGTAACTGGGGTGTTGGGTCCAGGTAACCGGAAAGTTACCCAGCAGGATATCCCGCACGGTACCGCCACCGAGGGCAGTCAGGAAGGCAATCACAGCAACTCCGAAGAGGTCCATGTTCCGGCGGCCGGCTGCCAGAGCTCCCGACATCGCCTCGGCCGTGATGGCAATCAGATAGACAGTGGTCAGCACACGGTTCTCCTGCGGGGGGCGGATATTATATCTCAGTCTTCCAACCGTTGCATCGCTTCTACAACCTCGTTGGCGACGCTGTCGATATGGCGCCGGGCAGCTTGCTGAGCAGCGTTACGATCACCGTTGCGGAGCGCACTGATGATCTCCTGATGCTCCGTGGTGGCGTCGTGAAGATGCGCCTCAAAACCACAGCTTTGCACAACAAAGAAGTCCGAAAGCTCGAAATTAGCCATTTGCTGCCGCGATACCAGGGGCGCGCGGGCCATATCATGCATCTGCTGGTGGAAGTCTTCGTTGAGCTTGCGGTAGTCCTCATCGGCGTCGCTGTGATCGGGATTGATCCGGCCGATCTTTTCGTTGATCTCCACCAGCCGCCGCAGTTCCTCAGGGGTGCCCCGCTCCGCGGCCAGTCCCGCGATCAGTCCTTCGTTAGCGGAGAACAACAGGTAAAAGTCACGCACTTCGCCGCTGCTGGGCCGGGACACGGTACAGCCCACCTGTGCCCTGATCTCTACAAACCCGCGCTCCTGCAGATTGCTGAGCGCCGACATGATCGGCTGGCGGCTTACCCCGGTTTCTTCTGACAGTTCCTTGACCACGATTTTTTCCCCGAACGCGTACTGGCGCGTCATCAGCTTTTCCAGAACGTACTCGTAAATAGTGGCTTTCTTGGTAGACCGGTTCATCTTGATCAGGGCCTCAGTGTCAGGGAGTAGTGGCATTCTAGCGTGCCAGATTCGCCGCGCAACGACCGTGAGCACAGACTGCGGCAAAACGGTTGCTCTTTCCAAAACTAACATGCTAGCATTCCAGCATGCAAAAAAGATGATCAGGAGACAACAATGACAAGCCCACAACACTACGACACAGACGTTCTTATTGTTGGCACCGGCCCCACCGGCAGCATTGCCGCTCTGGCTCTGGCCACCTACGGTGTCCGCGTACACATGGTGTCGATGTTCAACTGGCTGGCCAACAGCCCGCGAGCTCACATCACCAACCAGCGGGCCATGGAAGTGTTTCGCGCGCTGGGTATCGAAGACGACATCAAGCGCAACGCCACACCCTGGGACCAGATGGGCGACACCCTGTTCACCACCAGCCTGGCCGGTGAGGAAATCGCACGCCTGCGCACCTGGGGCACCGGTGACCTGCGCAAGGGCGACTACCTCAAAGGCAGCCCCTGCCCTCTGGTGGATATCATCCAGCCGGAAATGGAACCCCTGGTGCTCAAACATGCCGCGGCCCGGGGCGCCAAGGTGAGCTTCAATACCGAATACCTCCGCCATGAGCAGGACGCCGACGGCGTGACCGTCTACCTGAAAGACCGCATCCGCAATGAAGAGTACTCACTGCGGGCCAAATATCTGGTGGGGGCCGACGGCGCCAACTCGAAAATCGCCGACGAAATCGGCCTGAACATCGAGGGGCACATGGCAAGGGCCGGCACCGTGTATGTGCAGTTCAAGGGCGACCTCAGCCGCTACATGGCGCACCGCCCAAGCATCCTGAACTGGATCGTGACCCCGGAAGCCAGCTTTGGCGAGATTGGCATGGGTGTGCTTCGTGCCATCACGCCTTGGAACTACTGGATCGCCGGTTGGGGCTTTGATATCTCCAAAGGCGAAGCCGACACCTCTGAGGAAACCGTCCGCGCCCAGATCCGGGCCCTGGTGGGCGATGACAGCTTTGTGCCGGAAATCGAGAAAGTGTCGATCTGGTACGTCAACCAGGCCTACGCCACGGAGTACTCCCGGGGCCGCGTGTTCTGTGGCGGCGATGCGGTACACCGTCACCCGCCTTCCAGTGGTCTGGGTTCCAACACCTGCGTTCAGGACGCGTTCAACCTCGCGTGGAAACTGGCCTTTGTACTCAAGGGCCATGCCGGCCCCGCACTGCTGGAAAGCTACAGCGACGAGCGCCAGCCAGTGGGCAAGCAGATTGTCCTGCGGGCCAACCAGTCCCGCCTCGACTACAAGCCACTGGGTGACTGCTTTGGGTTCAAAGAGGGTGTCGAAACCATCGATCAGTTGCTGGAGCGTTTCCGCGACCCATCCCCGGACGGTGCCCGGTTGAGGGAAGACCTGCTGGAGGCGCTGGAACTCAAAAACTACGAGTTCAATGCCCAGGGTACCGAGCTGAATCAGCGCTACACCTCCAGCGCGGTGCTGTCCGAGCCCGGTGAGGAAGAGTGGAAAGCCGATCCGCAACTGTACCTGCAGGCCACCACCCGGCCGGGGGCAAAACTTCCCCACGCCTGGCTGATCAACCGCAGCGGCCATAAAGTCTCCACACTGGACGTGCTGGCCGAGGGGAAAATGACCCTGATTACCGGCCTTTCCGGCACCGCCTGGAAAAACGCTGTACAGGAGCTGGACGCGCCTTACCTGGCCTGTGTGGTTACCGGCGAGCCGGACACCCAGGACCTGTATTGCGACTGGCAGCGCATTCGGGAAGTACACGAAGCCGGCGCGGTACTGGTGCGCCCGGATGGCTACGTGGCATGGCGCTGCCAGGAGCCGGTCTGGGACAGCGCATCGGCCCTCGCAACGCTTAAAGAAGTTCTGTCGACCCTGCTCGGATGAGCCGGTAACATCTCCCCCCTGCCGCCCGGGCCTTGCTGCCCGGGCGTTTTGCTATTGACGGAACAACAATATGAATAACAGAACACCTCTGGTTTTGCTCGCCATGGTCTCAGCCCTCGGGCCCATGGCCATCGACATGGGCTTGCCAGCCCTTCCGGCGCTGGAGCAGGGATTCGCGTTGGCCACTGGCCAGGGCGCACTCACACTTACCGTGTTTCTGCTCGGGTTCGGGCTGTCTCCGGTACTCAGCGGCCTGCTCTCGGACCGGTTCGGGCGCAAACGGGTACTGACGGTTTCCCTGTTCGCCTTCAGTCTGTTCGCCCTGCTCTGCAGCCTGGCAGAAAACTACACCTGGCTCCTGATCTTCCGGGTACTGCAGGGCCTGTTTGCCGGCGCGTCGGTGGCCCTGCCGATCGCCATCGTCCGGGATCAGATTGCCGAAACCCGTGCCGGCCCGTACATCGCCAGAATTGCCATGATTGTGGGGCTGGCACCGATTGTTGCACCTGCCCTGGGTACCCTGGTGCTGACCTTCTCCGGATGGCGGGGAATCTATCTGGCCCAGGCGGCCCTGGGCCTGGCACTCACTGTCTGGTGCCTGGCCTCCCTCTCAGACCGCCCTGATTTCAAGCCTGGCCGTTTTGCCGGCATCGTCGGTATTCTCCGAAGCGCCCGACAGGTTTACGGAAACCGCGGCTTCCTGCTGCCCACCCTCATTTACGCCACGCTTTTTTCCGCGATGTTCAGTTTTCTGACGGCCGCGCCTGCGGTCTTTATCCAGGACCTCGGATTCAGCGAACTCCATCTGATTCTCGTGCTCGCGCTCACCTCCTGCGGGATGTTTTCCGGCTCCCTGCTGAACTCTTATCTGCTCAGACACAGCCACGCCAAACCCGTCACCCTTATTCGGATTTCGTGCATGGTTGCCTTTATGGCCTGCCTGCTCCTGGCCATGATCGCCCTGGCTACCCAGCCCCATTACAGTGTGATTGTGCTGTTCTGCTGGCTGCTGGTGTTCGTCTTCGGGATCAGCGCACCCTCCTCCAACCACCAGGCGATCTACGCCCTGGACACCCACCGGGGGCTCGGCGCCGGATTTATCCGCACCATCCAGATGCTGATGGCAGCAGCGGCGGGTACCGCCACCTCGCTTCTGACCACGCTCATACCGGCCCTGACGGCCTTCGCCCTGGTGATGGCGGTGATGGCGACCGCGGCCCTGCTGATCTTCTGGTACTGGCAGCGGCAATAACGGGCTGGCACAAACAACAAGGCCGCTCAGACTGAGCGGCCTTGTTGTTCTTCACTACCAAAAAGCAGGACTCAGAACGCGTACTGAGCCATACCCTGCAGGCGCACAGCGTCGCCGCTCTCGCCATCCCAGGTTTCACGCTCGTGGTAGGCCACTTCGACACCGAAGGTGATCTTGTTCACCGGTGACCAGATGTAGTTCAGGTGGGTCGAACGGTACTCTTCGTCAGCCGTGGCCGCGCCGGCGAGGCCATCATTTACCGCGTCGTCCAGATCGGACCTGGCAATCGCAGTACCCAGAGTTACCGCACCGGGGCCAACTTTCAGAGTCGCTGCCAGAGTGCCACCGGTAGCCTCGATGGTTTCAACCTTGCCACCCACCACATAGGCCGGAGCCGACGGGTTAAGGTTCATGTAACCGCCAATACCATCACCGTGGGTTACACTGGCGCGCAGCGTGAGTGTACTGGTTACGTCCTGTGCGACGCCCAGGGACAGACCCCAGCCAAACGCCGAGTCATCGTCATTGCCATCATCGACCGACAGCTGGCGCAGGACCGCAGCCGCGTGATAACTGGTTGCACCGCCCTTGGCATAACGGATGGTAAAGTCCGGCAGGCTGTTCTTGGCAGCAGCTGAAACACTGGTTGCGGCATCCACCACTTCACCACCCAGATTGCCGCCCTCTTCCAGTGCTACCGACAGGTTACCGGTGGTATAACGCAGCTGCGCCTGACGGGTGTTGGAGGTGCCAACCGGCACACGGAAATCCACCGTGGGGTAGATGCCGGTAAACCCGGGGAAGTTGGTCCAGGTCTGGCCGGCCAGAATACCCTTCCACTCACCGTAGGCATGACGCAGGCGCAGTTCGCCGCCGTTCGGGCCACCGCCAAAGAAGTCGCCTTCTATCACGGTTTTCAGTTCGCTGCCATCGTCCAGTTTTGTCACTGTCGACAGACCAAGCCGTGACTGGTTAGCGTCCGCCTGGAAATGCCCTTCGGCCCCACCACTGCCGACACGGCCAGGGATCAGCAGGGGACCCAGGTCTTCGTTGATGTCGTAGATCATGTTGAGTTCGGCAAAGCCATACAGATTGGCCTTGGTGCCGTTTACGTTCAGCTCGAGCGCTGCGGCACTCACGCTGACAGCCATCAGAGACAGACCGGTGGTCAGGCCACGAACAGTATTGAACCGGAAATCGCGTTTCATAGTGTTGTTATCCATTCATTGTCGTTATCGGTTAGTTCACGTTGTTTTTATAAAAGAGGCACAGGGATACTCCGGAGCGCTACCCTCCCTTTACTGTTTTCAGCTGGATGGTTAAAAAAGGGACGGCAAAAGCCGTCCCAGGAGTCACTCAGACAGGATCGTTACAAACTCCGGCGCGAAGATCATGATCGCCACGATAAACAGGTCCGCCACCAGAAACAGGGTGACGCCCCTGAAAATATCCACCAGCGATGCATACTGAGACGCAACACCCCGGATCACGAAGATATTCATGCCCACCGGTGGCGTGATCATGCCGATTTCCAGCAACTTGACCACCAGCACACCAAACCAGATCAGTGACACGCCGAGGTCGCTCAGTATCGGCAGGAAGATCGGCAAGGTGATCAGCATGGCACCGAAGGGTTCCATGAACAGCCCCAGCAGCAGGTAAACCACCACGATGGCCAGCATCATCTGCAGGTAGCTCAGGTTCCACTCGGCCAGCAGGTCGCCCACCGCCCCCGAGACCCCACTCAGGCTCAGGAAGACGGTAAACATACTTGCACCAATACCAATGATCAGCAGCGAAGACGTAGTAGACAGGGTTTCCATCAGCGACGTCTTGAAAATGCTCAGATCAAGGCGGCGTAAAACAATCGCCAGGATGATCGAACCGGCGGCGCCGATCGCACCTGCTTCTGTTGCGGTAAACAGCCCCGAGAACATGCCACCAAAAATCGCGATGCCCAGTACCAGCACCGGCCACACATCCCGGAGGGCCTGAGCCACGGTATAATCCAGCGAACCCTTCTCCTGCCGGGGCACAATATCCGGCCGGAACAGGCTGACCAGCATGATGACCAGGCTATAGGCAACCGCCGTCAGAATACCGATCACGATGCCACCCAGGAAAATATTGGTGATCGAGGTCTGGGTAAAGGTACCGTAGATGATCATCAGGATACTCGGAGGTATCAGCGCCCCGATGGTGCCGCCGGCCGCGATCGTGCCGCAGGCAAAGCTGGGCTTGTAGCCGGAACGGACCATTTCAGGGATAGCGATTTTCCCCATCGCAGCAGCACAGGCCACACTGGAACCCGACACAGCGGCAAAACCGGAGCTGGCCATAACGCTTGAGACGGCAAGCCCCCCCGGTAACCACCGGAAAACCACCTTGGCGGCGTTGAACAGGCCCGCCGTCAGCCCGGTGTGATAGCTGATGAAGCCCATCAGCAGGAACATCGGCACCGCACTGAGAGTCCACTTGGAGAGAAAGTCGTAGGGCTTGGAAGCCAGCATGCTCACGGCAACATCCGACCCCATCATGGCCGCGATGCCACCCATGGAGACCCCGATCAGGGCAATCGCCACCGGCACCCGGAGGACCAGCAGCACAAGCAAAATGCCCAGACCAATCAGACCAATTTCAAGAAACATACAAAAGCACCTTACCCGGCCTTAGCGGCCGATGGAGGGAACAATAAAACCGGGATGCGTACCAGACAAACCAAAGCGGCCAGGCCAAAGCCAAAAGGCAGAGTAAAATACCCCGGCCAAACGATAATCTGAGTATCCAGAGCGACGAGGTAGGCGCCAACATCGTACTGCTCCATTGCCTTCTCCCAGGTACTGACGGCCAGCACCCAGTACACAACGACACACACCAGTGACACAAGAACATCCACCAGGCGCAAGCCAAGCTTCCCGAACACACCCGAAAAAGCCTCAACCATAATCATGAAGCGCTTCTGTTCCACCCACGGTAAGGGCAGGAGCACAAGCATCAGCATGTAGTAACGGGTGACCATTTCCAGAGTGGCCGGCACGGACACCTCAAAGACGGTGCGCCCGATGATATCGGCACCAATATGAAGCATCATGGCAAGCACACCGATCATGCCGAGGTACGACAGATACTCGGTGAGCTTCTCCGTTACCCGGGAGAGCGTATTCATAATAAATTCAACCTCTCGTTTGAAAACGGCCATCCGGACGATGGCCGTCTCTCCGTCAGCGCGTGGATTACAGGCCGTAGGTTGTCAGATCGATCTTGGACAGAATCTCAGACTCGTGCAGAGCGATGATCGCTTCTTCGCTGCCATCGGTGCTCTCAATCAGCCCTTCCCATTTTTCAACCAGCGCCATGAAGCGTTCGATCTTGGCCTCTGCGCCAGTGATGCCGAAACGTTCTTCGGTGCTGGCGGCCGCGCCTACCAGGTCGTCATTTGTGAACTTGACGGTTGCCTCAACCAGATCCTGCTCCGGTTCGAGCAGCTTGAGGCCTGCTTCGCCGGCCAGCTCCTTACCCTCGGCGACCATGTTGACCCAGCGATCCGTGGTGCGCACGTTGGAGATGATGGACGCTTTCATCACGGCCTCCCGCTGCTCCACAGTCATCCCCTTCCAGATGTTGTTACGCACGGAGTGGTTAGACAGCGAATGGAAGGTGCCCATATCCAGCAGGGTAATGTGGCTGATCACTTCGCTCAGGTTAAAGGAGATAAGGTCAGAGATGGAGGTTACGGTACCGTCGATCACGCGCTGGGACAGCGCCTCAAACGCCTCACCGGTCGCCATGGTAACGGCCTTGCCGCCCATTCCCTCTACCCAGCGGGCGTGCTGGGGGGTGGCGGTGCGCAGACGCAGGCCCTGCAGGTCTTCCAGCGTGGTCACCGGCTTGGTGGTCAGCACGCTGTACGGGTTGGCGTGGGAGCTGGTATAGACCACGCCCAGAGCTTTAAATTCATCCTGGCAGTCGCCACAGGTAACAATGTACTCGCTCATTGCGGCAGCGGTTACCTGAGGGTTCTGGTGGCCCAGCATCGACAGGTCGCCCACCAGGTTAAAGTTCGGCAGGTCGGCCGGGAAATAGGCCGGCAGGAACAGTCCGATTTCGACCATACCGCTCAGAATAGAGGCCCGCATATTGCCCACGGTGGTGATCTCAGTACCAAACAACCGGCCGCTAAGAGCACCGTCGGAATATTCCGGCAGCAATTTCTGGAAATCGGTGTACAGCGGGTCATGGGCCGGGTGAAGCGGTGGCAAACCAGATGCCAGACGCAGCTCTTTGGCTGAGACGCCAGCTGCGGCAGTGGTCAGTAGCGCAGCGCTCAAAAGAACACGGGTTGCTGTTTTCATCATAGGGAGCTTGATTGTCATGGTGGTCACCTGATTAATTGATATTGTAGTAGGTAATGAGCAGATCAGTAATTTGATACCTGTCAAGAGCCTGAAATAAAAAACCGGTACCATCCCTGATAAGTAATTGTGCCAATTCCTGTGGCGGGAGTATAAAAACCGTCCAGCAACGGGCTCAACTTAATTTGCCCGCCTCGTGCACCTGGTGCACATAGTGCCCTCCTGTGCACCAGATAAACATAGCTAAGCACAAGGGTAAAAGGGTCAAACCACAAAAAAGACCGGCGGAACAAGGTTCGGCCGGTCAATGAGGGGTCACAACAACGCCTCTTACGAGTTACTTGCCCTGGCTCTTCAGAAGATCCAGCGCCACGTCCACAATCATGTCTTCCTGGCCACCCACCATGCGGCGTTTGCCCAGTTCAACCAGAATATCCACGGTCTTCAGGC
>DATGNB010000040.1:0-3186 GCA_035306945.1 Marinobacter sp. | reverse complement strand
ATGAATACCTCCGTAAAGAAACTCGTTACCGCTGTAAGCGCCTCCGTTGCCTTGATGGCTGCCGGCCAGGCTGCTGCTGAAATCAAGATTGGTATTGCAGGCCCCATGACCGGCCCCGTAGCCCAGTATGGCGATATGCAGTTTTCCGGCACCCGCATGGCCATTGAACGCATTAACGAAGCCGGCGGTGTACTGGGCGAAGAACTGGTTGCGGTGGAAATGGATGACGCCTGCGATCCCAAACAGGCGGTTACCGTCGCCAACCGCATGGTTAACGAAGGCGTCCAGTTTGTTGTCGGCCACCTTTGCTCCAGCTCCACCCAGCCAGCCTCCGACATCTATTACGATGAAGGCATTCTCATGGTGACGCCGGCAGCCACCAGCCCGGCCCTGACCGAGCGCGGCTATGACCTGATTTTCCGCACCATCGGCCTGGACAGCATGCAGGGGCCCGCCGCTGCCGATTACATTGCCGCCCAGAACCCGGAACGGGTCGCCATCGTGCACGACAAACAGCAGTACGGTGAAGGCATTGCCACCGCCGTGCGCGACACCCTGGAGGACAAGGGCGTGGCCATCGCCATGTTCGAGGGCATCACCGCCGGTGACAAGGACTTCTCCTCGCTGGTCACCAAGATCAAGCAGGCCGACGTGGACTACGTCTATTACGGCGGCTACCACCCCGAACTGGGGCTGATTCTCCGCCAGGCCCGCCAGGCGGATGTGGATGCCACTTTCATGGGCCCGGAAGGCGTGGGTAACGACGGTATCACCAGCATCGCCGGCGATGCCGCCGAAGGCCTGCTGGTTACTCTGCCGCCCGCCTTCGATCAGAAAGAAGAAAACCAGGCGCTGACCAAGGCCTTCGCCGAGAAAGGCGAAGATCCTTCCGGCCCGTTCGTGCTCACCTCCTACGCGGCCGTGCAGGTCATTGCCCAGGGCATGGAACAGGCAGGCTCCACCGCCCCGTTTGAAGTGGCCGACGCACTGCGCGCAGGTACCTTCGAAACTCCGATTGGCACCATCGAATACGCTGAAAACGGCGACATGGAATCGTTCGAGTTTGTGGTGTACGAGTGGCACGCCGACGGCAGCAAAACCCTGGCCGAGTAACCCACTCAGCACCATCCGCGTTAAGACAATCACCCCACCCCTGCCCGGGCCAGTGGGGTGACTGTCCGGGCTTCTGCTGACCCTCCCCGGGCGCAGGCATTCGGAGTGCCACGCACATGCAAGATCTACTGTACTTTTTCCAGCAGCTGATCAACGGACTGACCATCGGCAGCACCTATGCCCTGATCGCCATCGGCTACACCATGGTGTACGGCATCATTGGCATGATCAACTTCGCCCACGGCGAAATCTATATGATCGGCGCCTACACGGCGCTGATTGCCATTACCGGGCTGGCTACTCTGGGCGTCGCCTGGCTACCGCTGGTGTTACTGGTGGCGCTGATATGCGCCGTGATTGTGTCCAGCTCCATGGGCTGGGCAGTGGAGCGGGTGGCCTACCGGCCAGTGCGGGGCCGGCACCGGCTGATTCCGCTGATCTCCGCCATCGGCATGTCCATTTTTTTGCAGAATTACGTGCACCTGGCCCAGGGCTCTCGCAACATCGGCTTTCCATCACTGATTGAGGGCAGTTTCCGGATAGGACCGGAAGACAGTTTCCAGCTCTCCCTTTCCTACATGCAGATCACCATCTTCATCATCACCCTGGTTTGCATGACGGCGCTTTCACTGTTCATTTCCCGCTCCCGCACCGGCAGGGCCTGCCGCGCGGTCTCCCAGGACCTGGGCATGGCCAGCCTGCTGGGCATCGACACCAACCGCATCATCTCGGCCACCTTCGTGATCGGCGCCGCGCTGGCTGCCGTGGCCGGCCTGTTGCTGGGCATGTACTACGGTTCGGTAGACCCCCTGTTCGGCTTTATTGCCGGCCTCAAAGCCTTCACGGCGGCGGTACTGGGAGGCATTGGCAGCATACCCGGCGCCATGCTGGGCGGGCTGATTCTGGGCGTGGCCGAGAGCATGACCTCCGGCTACCTGAGTGGCGAATACAAGGATGTGGTGGCATTTAGCCTGTTGATCCTGATCCTGCTATTCAAACCCACCGGGCTGCTGGGCAAACCGGAGGTTGAGAAGATCTGATGGCTGCTGAAAACATCAAACACGCATTCTTCTGTGCGGTGATCACCCTGATCATCGCCTATCCCATTCTTGGCCTGAACCTCATTCCCAGTGGCGCAGTGGTCAGCCTGGAAGGCGCCGATGGCTCGACCATCGCGGCGATTATCGCCGCCGCTGTGGTGGTCTTTCTGTTCCAGTTATTCCGCGACTCCATCATGGCACGCCTGGGTTTTCTCTCCCGGGTCAATCCATTGTCCGGTCGCGAGCCCATGCCCCAGCACAAACGAGCAAGGCTGGAATCCTGGCTGCTCACCGGCATTATCGTGCTGGCCCTGTTCTGGCCATTCTTCGTATCCCGCGGCTCGGTGGACCTGGCCACCCTGGTGCTGATTTACATCATGCTGGCCCTGGGCCTGAACGTGGTGGTCGGCCTGGCCGGACTGCTGGACCTGGGTTACGTGGCCTTCTACGCCGTGGGCGCCTACACCTTTGCCCTGCTCTCGCAATACACCGGCATTTCCTTCTGGATGTCGCTGCCCATTGGCGCCTGCCTGGCGGCCCTGTTCGGGCTGGTACTCGGCTTTCCGGTACTGCGGCTGCGGGGGGACTATCTGGCCATCGTCACCCTGGGCTTTGGCGAGATCATCCGCATACTGCTGAACAACTGGACCCACCTTACCGGCGGCCCCAACGGCATTGGCGGCATTCCCGAACCCACCCTGTTCGGCATGGAATTCGGCCGGCGGGTGAAGGAAGAAGGAAATACCTCCTTCCACGAAACCTTCGGCATTGCCTACAGCGGCGAGCACAAGGTGATCTTCCTGTACCTGATTGCCCTGGTGCTGGCGGTGATTACCGCACTGGTAATCCGCCGGCTAATGCGCATGCCCGTTGGCCGGGCCTGGGAAGCCCTGCGGGAAGATGAAATTGCTGCCCGTTCGCTCGGCCTCAGCCGCACGGCGGTGAAGCTCTCCGCCTTCACCATCGGTGCTTTCTTTGCCGGCTTCGCCGGTACGGTGTTTGCCTCCAAGCAGGGCTTTATCAGCCCGGAGTC
>DATGNB010000039.1:0-2634 GCA_035306945.1 Marinobacter sp. | reverse complement strand
AGCAGGCGGTCGATCTGCTGCCGGCGGGAGGCGCCGGTGAGGCCGAACAGGTCGGCAAAGAAGGCGATGTTCTCGTCCACCGTCAGGGTGTGGTACAGGTTGCCGCCCAGGCCCTGGGGCATGTAGGCAATGCGCGGGGCGGCCTGGTTGCGAAACCGGTGGCTGGCCATGTCGCCACCAAGCACCTGCAAACACCCCTGTTGTAACTCCCGGGCACCGGCAACCAGCCCCAGCAGGGTGGATTTGCCCACCCCGTCCGGGCCGATCAGGCCCACCATGCAGCCAGCGGGGAAATCCAGGGTAATGTCACACAGCGCGGCGGTGTCCCCGTAGCGGTGGCTGATTCCTTCCAGCCGGGCGACGGTGTCAGTCATTGGGCAGGTTCACCTGCAGGCCGGCGGGCCAGGGCAGGCTTTCGTCCAGCCGCACATAGGCTTCGCCCGGCACCCCGGTTTTCACCCGGTCCCGATAGGCCTTGAGCAGGTCCGGATTGATGCGGATACGCACCCGGAACATCAGCTTTTCCCGCTCACTGCGGGTTTCCACCGACTTGGGCGTGAACTGGGCTTCCGCCGCCACAAAGCTGACTTCCGCCGGCACCACGTAGTCCGGCAGGGCATCCAGGATAATGCGCGCTTGTGAGCCAACCCGCACTTTGCCGGCCTGTGCGGTGGGCAGGAAGATGGTCATGTACACGTCGGTCACGTCCAGTACCGTCGCCACCTTGCCGCCGGCGGCCAGTACCTCGCCGGGTTCCGCCAGCCGGTACAGCACCCGGCCACCCACCGGGGTGGACAGCTGGCTGTCATCGATGTTGGTCTGGATTTGCCGGATGGCAGCATGGGCCGATTCGATACCGGCATCGGCTGAAGCCACTTGTACCCGGGCCGCCTGCAGGGCAGCCCCGGCGGTTTCCGCCGCCATGCGGGCGCGGTCCAGCTGCTCCCGGGAGGCATGGCCCCGGTCAACCAGGGTTTCAATACGGGCGAGTTCGGCACGGGCATAGCGCTGTTCGCTTTCCCGCTGCACGACGACGGCTTCGGCCAGCAACCGGGCCTGTTCGGCCTGGTGCAGGTTGGCTTCTGCCGCCGCGGCACGGGCCTTGAGTTCGTTGGTATCCATTACCGCCAGCAGCTGGCCGGCTTCCACCATGTCGCCTTCGCGCACTTCAAAGGATTCCAGGCGCCCCGGTATACGGGTGGCGATATCCACTTCGGTGGCTTCAATACGGCCGTTACCAGAGGCAATATGCTCGGGCAGTTCGTCACCGTTTGGCATCAGGTACCAGGCAGCAACCGCTATCACCGCCACAATCAGCAGTGCCAGCAGGAGTTTGGAGGCAGTTCTGGCGCGTTTACCGGCCATAGGTCGTCCTTGATCAGATGAATGCTACGGAAGGGAAGTGTAAATAAGAAGTGTGACGACGAGGCTGGCAGGAATCAAGACAGATTCCGATCTATCCAGTCTGCCAGCCTTGCAACCACTCAGTAAGCGCCGCGGATGAGGTCGATACCCGGCTTGAGCACTTCACGCCAGGCCTTCTGCAGCTCGGGGGTCCAGTCAGGATCGTGGACGCGCACGGTTTTCAGCAGGGATTGTTCCCACAGGTCATACCATTCGGGCTGGATGTCCATGCGCTTGCGGCTATGGCTTTCACCCAGGTCCCGCAGTTTCCGATCCGACATACCGCGGGCGACCAGGATGATCTGCATCACGCCATTACGCAGCAGATGGCGCTGGGCCGGCATATCGGTATTCGCAAACCGGGCGCGAATAGCATCGGAGCTGGCCATAAAAAAATCGTAGAAGTCGACAAAGAAGTCGTCTTTTCGGCAACAACGGCCATAACTCTGGAAAACGAGATCCGTACTGGTCATTTGCAATGGGTGTCCTTGAAGCAGGCGGAATGATGTGATGATGGCGCGCATTCTAAGCATGCAACAGAAAATAGCCATAGCGGCATTCCGCTACGACCATTACCTGCGACAAAATGCCACCAGCCCCGCAAACCCGGGCCGGGCTCAGTGGCTGTCGGAAAACCACCAGCGGGGCAGCAGCCGGTTAACCCCGGGTTGCAGGAAGCGGTCGTCAATCAACCAGATCACGCCCCGGTCTTCGGGGGTACGGATCACCCGGCCGGCGGCCTGGGCCACTTTCTGCAGGCCGGGGATCAGGTAGGTGTAGTTGTAGCCTTCGCCAAAGCGTTGCTGCAGACGGTCTTTGAGGATTTCGTGCCAGGGGTCGAAGGGCGGCAGGCCGAGGGTGGCCACAAAGGCGCCAATCAGCTGGTCGCCAGGCAAGTCGATGCCTTCGCTGAACACGCCGCCGAGTACCGCAAAGGCGACACTGCCTTCGGGCTTCTGGAACTCTGCCAGAAACTGCCTGCGTTGGTCCGGGCTCATGCCGGGCTGTTGGGAGCGCTGGGGGATATCCGGCGCCTGCTCTGCCAGCGCATCGCTCACTTGTTTGGCGTATTTGAAGCTACTGAAGAACGCCAGGTAATGGCCGGGCCGTTCCCGGTACTGTTGGGCGATCAGGTCGGCAATCGGCTGCAGGCTTGCCTCCCGATGTACCTGCCGGGTGCTGATGCCGGGGGTAAACTCAACTTTGAGTTGCTCGGCACTGAACGGGCTG
>DATGNB010000038.1:0-15169 GCA_035306945.1 Marinobacter sp. | reverse complement strand
TTCCTGAATCAGGGCGAGAACGATAAAGGAGGGCATGAAACCCAGGCGATGCGTAATCATTACCGGCTGGTCAAGCCGCCGAAGCGCGCCAGGTCAACGATCAAAATCCTGCGCGAAAATGCCAAAAAGGATGGGTCTAACTGAAGGATACCCCCTCCAACTTGACTGGATAACGCGGATTACTTTTTCACTTTGTTTTCAGTATTTTGTCAGTGCAAAAGCTAACTAATTTGCCAATGCCAGGATGCTGAAATATAAGCAAAAATTGGAGGCGCGGGTCGGAATCGAACCGGCGTACACGGAGTTGCAGTCCGCTGCATGACCACTCTGCCACCGCGCCGGGAAAAGCCATAGAAGGGGCTTTCTGCTCTCAGGTGGACGTTGAGAGACTTGGATTGTGCTTTCTGACCGTTGGAACCGGTAAGAAATTGGAGCGGGAAACGAGATTCGAACTCGCGACCCCAACCTTGGCAAGGTTGTGCTCTACCAACTGAGCTATTCCCGCTCTGTGTTCAGAGGCTTTGCCTCGTCAACGGCTGCGTATTCTACTGATTACGCTGCGTTCGTCAACTCTTTTTTTACAACTTTATGTTTTTACTGCCAATCTGAACAAATTACACACAAACTGGTCAGGATCTGCCCGCTTCATCGTCCACATTGGCTGCAGAGCCCGCGATCTGGCCGGTGGTGTCGCAATTCAGGTAGGTAGAGGCCTGCAGCCACTCCTCATCCGGGTAGTACTTGAAGACCAACTGCCCACCCTTGAGATTGTCCACCACGGTTTTGATGACATCGCGGTCTACCGCCGGGCAACCATGGCTGCGGCCGATCCGGCCGTATTTGGCCACCCAGCCGGGTTCCACGTAGTCAGCTCCATGAATAACGATGGCGCGCTGGCGTGCCAGATCATTAAAGCCCGGCTCCAGGCCATCCAGGCGCAAGGAATAACCGTGTGCCCCACTGTACGACTCCGCCGCCCGGAACAGGCCAATGCTGGACTGGTGGCTACCTTCGATATTGGAGAAGGCACTGGCCAGGTTATCACCAGAGTTGCGGCCATGGGCCACCAGTTCTCTCAGGATCAGGCTGCCATCCGCCAGGTCAAACAGCCACAGGCGCTCCGCACTGGATGGCAGCGAGAAATCAATAACCGCCAGCCGTTCCGGCATGGCGGTTCCGTTGCTCACGGCACACTCTGTGGCCCTGAAGGCGGCTTTCAGAACCACCGGATTCAGGTTGGGTGCCGCCTGGGACAGGCGCTCAAACATCTGGCTGTTAAAAGATTGCGCCTGAGCATGTGCCGCAAACAAAGCAGACACGGTCAGGCTGAAAAAAAATGTACAAGTTCTTAGTACATTGCGCTGCTTGAGCATGCAATTTACCTCTGGAAATAAAGAGTACTGGCTAGGCGTATGAAAAGTTGCCCGATTCTACCAGCAAATGCTGTGACGCCCGACCCTTTTGTACAATTTTCAAACACTCGGTAATTAATGTTACGAACTAGGGGCGTGTGAGATGCTCGTGGTACTATCAGGCAGACTCAACGGGGTGCCCGAACGGGCTGAGACCACACCCGCGGAACCTGACCCGGTTAATACCGGCGTAGGGATTGAGGCACCACCTGGCAGTGGTTACCGCGGTGTGGTTTATTGATCGCCGAGGTATAACTGCCATGCTTTTCCGCTCTGTGTTTGTTCTTTTGCTGGCCACGCTGATGCCCGTTGCCGCCTCAGCGCAGTCCACGCCGGTACTGAACGTGTATACCCACCCATCGTTTGCTTCCGACTGGGGGCCAGGCCCTGCGGTCAAAGAGGCTTTTGAAGCGCAATGCCAGTGCATCCTTGACTACACCGTGCTGGAAAGCGGTGGCGACATCCTTCAACGGCTGCGTCTTGAAGGCAGGTCTACTAAAGCCGATGTGGTGCTCGGGCTGGATACGGCCACCATGGAAGCCGCGCGCCAGACCGGCCTGCTCGCCCCGCACCGGATCTCCCTGACGAATCTCGCGCTGCCCATCGAGTGGCAGGACACCACCTTTGTGCCCTACGACTGGGGCTATTTTGCGTTTGTGTATGATACCCGGCAGCTGCCCGAGCCTCCGGCCAGCCTCGAGCAACTGATCAATGCGCCGGACGACCTCAAGATCATCATCCAGGACCCGCGCACAAGCACCCCCGGGCTCGGCTTGCTGCTCTGGATGCATGCGGTCTACGGCGACGAGGCTCATGCCAGGTGGCAGCAGCTCAGCGGCAAGATCCTGGCCACCACACAAAGCTGGAGCGACGGTTACTATTCCCTGTTCATGAACGGTGAGGCCCCGATGATCCTTTCCTACAGTACCTCCCCGGCCTACCACATGGCGGTCGATAACACCGATCGCTACCAGGCAGCACGGTTTGAAGAGGGCCACTATCTGCAGGTTGAGGTTGCCGCGCAGGTCAAAAACTCCGGTAACGACGCCCTGGGCCGGCGCTTTCTGGAGTTTATGCTCACCCCGGATTTCCAGCGCCACATTCCCCTGAAAAACGTGATGTATCCGGCGATCGACCTGGGCGACGAGTTGCCGGAGGTGTTTCACCGTCTGATCTCGCCTTCTGAGGCGCTTTACCTCCCACCGGCTCAGGTGGCCCGGGAGCGCCGCGACCTGATTAACACCTGGCTGGATGCGATGACGCGCTGAAGACGATGGTGACCCCTGCCCGCCCGTCCTGTCGCCCGGCCCCGTTAGGCCACCCCGCCTGGCAGATCGTGCCGGGGCTGGCGCTGGCCCTGGCCCTGATCACGCTGGTTGTGCTCGGGCTGGGCTTTATGCTGTACACCGCCGGTACCCTGGATATCGCTGAGCTTTGGCAAAGCCGGTATTTACGGGGGGTCATCTGGTTCACAGTCTGGCAGGCCTCGCTGTCGGTGGCACTCAGCCTGTGCCTGGCCATTCCGGTGGCTCTGGCACTGGCCCGTTTCACCCGGTTCCCGGGGCGTGGCCTGTTGTTGCGGCTGATGGAGCTGAGCCTGGTGCTGCCCACCATTGTGGCGGTGTCTGGCATTGTCGGGGTTTATGGCCGGCAGGGCTGGCTAACGGGCCTGCTGGACCAGTGGCTACCGGGCCATGGCTGGAGCCTGTACGGGCTGAACGGCATCCTGCTGGCCCATGTCTTTTTTAATGCACCGCTGGCCGCGCGCATTCTGTTGCAGGCACTCTCTGCAATTCCGGAACCCCGGCTGCGGATCGCCTCGCAACTGGGGCTTAACGGCTGGTGGCTCTGGCGCTGTGTACGCTGGCCCGCTCTGAAACCGGTCTTACCGGGGGTTGCCGCTCTGGTGTTCACGCTGTGTTTTACCAGTTTTGCCATCATCATGACGCTCGGTGGCGGCCCCCGGGCCACCACCCTTGAAGTGGCGATCTATCAGGCGCTGCGGTTTGAGTTTGATTTCGGGCAGGCCGCGCTTCTGGCGAGCGTCCAGTTGCTGATCTGTGGCAGCCTGTGGTGGCTGGTGTTCCGCAAACGTCTGACGTCGTCGCTGCTGCCAGCCCGCCGGCTTTCCGCAACACTCCGGTTAAAAACCCGGCCCGGGCAGACGGTGGGCAGTGCCCTGTTGCTGGCGCTGTTTTCCGTATTTCTGATTTTGCCACTGGTGGCCGTGGCGGCGCGCGGTTTACCGGCACTCTGGCCGGGCGACGCCGAGTCGTCACTGTATGCGCAGTTGCTCCCCGCCACCGGGCGCAGCCTGATGATCGCCATCCCGGCAGGTTTGGGGGCGATGGTCGCAAGCCTGCTCACACTTGCAGCGGCCAATAAGCTGAGCCGCCGCTGGCTTTCGGCGCTGCCTGCCAGTACCGGCTATCTGCCCCTGATCGTGCCGCCCCTGGTCCTGGGAACGGGGCTGTTTCTGTTGCTGCGGCCAGAACTCGGCAACCCGGCCCACGGCTGGTCTCTGGTGGCGTTCATCAATGGGTTGATGGCCATGCCCTTTGTGCTGCAGATACTGAGAGGCCCCCTGAATGCGATTGATCAGGCAACGCTCCGTCAGGCAGATCAGCTGGGCTTGCTCGGCTGGTACCGATGGCGCTGGCTGCACTGGCCCAGGCTGCGCCATCCCATGGCCCTTGGCCTGGCCTACGGCATTGCCTTGTCGATGGGGGACTTTGGTGTGATTGCCCTGTTTGGCAGCCCCGGTGAGCCCACGCTTCCGGTGCTGCTGTACCAGCAGCTGGGAAGCTACCGGGTGGGCGATGCCGCTGGTACCGGTTTGTGGCTGCTGATTCTGCTGGTCTCCATCTTTACCCTGCTATCCCGGATTGGGCGGCGGCCCGCCGTCTCAACCAGTCTGGCCGCGCCTGTCACTGCCCCGGAGCCTCATCATGCTTGAAATAAACGATCTGCGTTTCCGGTACCCGGGTCAGCCCACAGAGTGGCGTTTTGATTTCGAGATACCGGCCGGTCACTGTCTGGCGCTCAGGGGCGCAAGTGGTACCGGAAAATCCACCTTGCTGAGTTTGCTGGCCGGGTTTCTGGAGCCCTCGGCAGGTAAAATTCTCTGGCGCGGAGCACCGGTCCAGCACCTGCCGCCATGGCAACGGCCGATGACCAGCGTCTTCCAGGAGCACAATCTGTTCGAGCATCTGGACGTGGCAACCAATATCGGCCTGGGCCTGCACCCGGGCCTGAAATTATCCGCCAGCCAGCAAGCCGCCATTGAGCTGGGTCTGGAGAAAACGGGCCTGAATGGCTTTGGCCGGCGGATGCCGGGGGAACTGTCCGGCGGCCAGCGCCAGCGGGTAGCTTTGGTACGGGCCATTCTGCGCCGCCAGCCGATTCTGTTGCTGGATGAACCCATGACCGGCCTCGACCCGGAGGCCAGGCACGCCATCCACACCCTGTTGCTGGAAGAAAAAGCCCGGGGCATCCGCATGGTTCTGGCCAGCCATGATGAAGAAGACCGAAAGATACTGGCAGACAGCACCTGGAATCTCTAAGCTTACAAGAACCTACGGCAGGGATGTTTGTATTCTGTGGCGACTGATTCAGGTCTACATTTATCAAGCGCGGGCGCAGCCACGGGCACGGTTGAACGGTCCGGCCAGAGCCTGGCATTCGCCGGTGACTGGACACTCGCCGGCTATGCGGCCCTGCGGCGCCAGATCGACTCGGTGCGTGCCCGAAAGGCATCAGGATCGCCGGACTTCAGCCAGTTAGGGCAGCTGGATACCGCCGGTGCCTCGCTCATGGTTCAGCTTCTGGGGCCTCAGAACGTACTCGATGCGGTTGACGACTCCGGGCTGGACACCGCGCGCAAGGCGCTGTTAAAGGCCGTTGCTCAATCCATGAGCCACCCTGCGGAGCAAGCCCCGCGTGTTAACCCGGTGCGTCAGTTTCTCGCCAACACCGGCGAGAAAACCGTTCTGGTGGCCCGGCTGCTGTGGCAGCTTACCGGGTTTATTGGCCAGACTCTGGCTACCCTGGCCTATATTCTGCCCCGTCCTTCTCGCTGGCGGGTCACGCCTTTTGTGGCGGCGATTCATGATACCGGGCTCAATGCCCTGCCCATTGTGGCCCTGCTCACCTTTCTTGTGGGCGCCGTGGTGGCTTTCCTCGGGGCGACGGTACTGGAAGACTTCGGCGCTACCATCTACACGGTTAACCTGGTGGCGTTTTCCTTTTTGCGGGAGTTTGGGGTGCTGTTGGCCGCCATTCTTCTGGCGGGGCGCACGGCCAGCGCCTTTACCGCCCAGATCGGTGCCATGAAGGTCAACCAGGAGCTGGATGCGATCCGCACCCTGGGCCTGGACCCGGTCGAGCTTCTGGTCCTGCCCCGGGTCATGGCCATGATGGTCTCGCTGCCGGTACTCACGTTTGTGGGTATGGTATCGGGCCTGTTCGGCGGTGCCGTGGTGTGTGCCCTTGCGCTGGATATCCCTGTCAGTCAGTTCCTCGCCATTGTTGAGCGCGACATTGCCCTCAGGCACTTTCTGGTCGGGCTGGGTAAAGCGCCGGTGTTTGCCTTCCTGATTGCGGTGATCGGGTGCCTGGAAGGCTTCAAGGTCTCGGGCAGTGCCCAGTCCGTGGGCGAACACACCACCTCCAGCGTGGTGCAATCTATCTTTATCGTCATTCTTCTGGACTCAATAGCCGCGCTATTCTTTATGGAAATGGGGTGGTAGAGATCAGCCATGACAGAACCGACTAATACAGAGGCCGGTCAGCACACACCGATTATCCAGGTACGCGGCCTGTGCAACCGCTTTGGAAACCACGTGGTGCATGAGAACCTGGACCTGGACCTCTATAAGGGCGAGATTCTCGGCGTGGTGGGCGGCTCCGGCACCGGCAAGTCCGTGTTGCTGCGCAGCATCGTAGGGCTGAACCCGCCCTCCGCGGGCCACATCACGGTGTTCGGCCAGGATCTGACGCAACTGTCTGCCCCTGAGCGCTCCCGCTACGAGCAGCGCTTTGGGGTCTTGTTCCAGGCCGGGGCACTGTTCACCTCGCTTACGCTGGCCCAGAACATTGCATTGCCTCTGATTGAGCACGCAGGGCTGAGCCGGGCCCAGGCCGAAGAGCTCGCTCATATGAAACTGGCGCTTGCCGGCTTATCGCCGGAGGCTGCCGGTAAGTTCCCTTCAGAGCTCTCCGGCGGTATGGTCAAGCGTGCAGCTCTGGCCCGGGCTCTGGCCCTTGATCCGGAAATTCTTTTTCTGGACGAACCCACCGCCGGGCTCGATCCCATTGGCGCGGCCGCCTTTGATGAGCTGATTGTGACCTTGCGCAACGCCCTGGGGTTAACCGTGTTTCTGGTAACCCACGATCTGGACACGCTGTACACCACCTGTGACCGGGTGGCGGTACTGGCGCAGCGCAAGGTACTGGTTGCGGATACGCTGGAGCGCGTAGCCGGGACCGATGATCCGTGGATTCAGAGCTATTTCCACGGCCCGCGCGGGCGGGCCGCCATTGACGCCCAGAACAGGCACACTGAACAGGAGCCCGGCTAATGGAGCCCAAAGCTCATCATGTTGTGATCGGACTGTTTACACTGCTGGCGGCCGGGGCCGCGTTACTGTTCGCCCTGTGGCTGGCCAAAACCTCGACGGATCAGGACTGGGCCTATTATCAGATCGGCTTTGACCACCCGGTTGGCGGGCTCTCCAAAGGCAACGCAGTGCTGTACAGCGGCATCCCGGTCGGTGATGTGGTGGACCTTACCCTGGCGCCGGACAACCCTGCCCACGTACGGGTACTGGTGCGTGTGCGTGACGACATTCCGGTCCGGACAGACACCCGGGCGGAGCTGGTGCTGGCCAATATTACCGGCAGTATGAGCATCCAGTTTACCGGCGGTACGGCCGATGCACCGGTACTGCAGGGCGAACAGGACAACCCGCCGCTGATTACTGCCGAGCGCTCCACGTTCTCCAATTTATTGAATAACGGCGAGGCCATGCTGTCTCAGGCTGAGCGCCTGCTGACCAGCATGAACCGTTTGCTGAATGAGGAAAATCTGGCGAACGTGGCGGACATTCTTGATAACAGCCGGCAGGCCACGGAGTCTCTGCTGGCAAGCCGGGACGATATGCAGGCCCTGCTGGAACAGTTCGACCGGGCAGGCATCCGGGCCGAAGAGGCCGCCGTTAAAGTATCGGCCACCTCAGACCACGCCCGGAAGGTGCTTGGTGAGCAGATCTCCCCCGTGCTGGAGTCGATGGAGCGGGCGATTGCCACGCTGCAACCCACGCTGGACCGGTTTAACCGGGTAACCGCTGATAACGAGAACGCTCTGGATGCCGGCTTGCAGGGGCTCGGCGAGCTCACCCCGGCACTGCGGGAGCTACGCAGCACTCTGCGTAACCTGAACTCATTTACCCGCCGCCTGGAGCAGGATCCCCACGGTATCATCTGGGGCGGTTCGCGGATTCAGGAGTACAGCCATGATTAAGGCCCCCAACACCCTGATCTCACTCGCCGCAGTTGTGAGCCTGTCGGCGTGCACGATCTTTCCGCAGGCCGAGCCACCGCGGCTGATGGAACTGTCTGCGCCCGAGCGCATCAGTCAGGCAGAGCAGATGATACCGGTCGCTCTGCGGGTAGACACGCCGCTGGCGTCAGAGCCCCTGGAGAGCACCCGCATTCTGGTCAAGCCTTCCCCTTACGAGTTTCAGGCCTTGCCGCAGTTCCGCTGGCGCGATACCGCTCCGGTCGTGGTACGGGATTATCTGATTCAGGGATTGCGTCAGAGCGCCGGGTTCAACAACATCATGACCGATACCAGCCCGGCCACCGCTGCTTATACACTGGTGAGTGAGCTGTCTGGCTTTCATGCCGAGGTAAGGCGCTCCGGCACGATTGTCGTCGTGCACCTGCATGCCGAACTGCTGGATAATCGCACCCGGAACAGCCTGTGTGTACTGGATGAACGCCAGGAGGCGCTGGTCAGCGGGGCCGGGATAGAGAGCCTGATGGCGGCCTTCTCAGATTCGGCCTCGGCCCTGTCTGGCAGGGTGACCGACTGGGCCCGGGCCTGCCTGGGCCCGGAATGAGGGCCTGAAAGCCTATCTGGACGGGAACAGATCCGGCCAGGCCGCTTTCAGGTAGAGGAACATCGACCACAGGGTCAAGGCTGCGGCGATGTACAGCAGCCCGATCGCCACGTAAGCCATGGTCTGCCCCGGAGGGAAGGCCAGCAAACCAACAATGGCGGCTATCTGGGCGGTGGTTTTAATCTTGCCGATGTAAGACACCGCCACACTGGCGCGACTGCCAACCTCGGCCATCCATTCCCGTAACGCAGAGATCACGATCTCCCGGCCGATGATGACGGTTGCCGGGATGGTGAGCAGCACTGCGGCATGTTCTTCAATCAGTACCGCCAGCGCCACAGCCACCATCAACTTATCTGCGACCGGGTCCAGAAAAGCCCCGAACGGCGTGCTCTGGTTGAGCTTGCGGGCAAGATACCCGTCGAGCCAGTCCGTTACCCCTGCCAGAGCAAAAATGATGGCGCTGCCAAGATAACTCCACTGCACCGGCAGGTAAAAGATCACCACAAACACGGGGATCATCAGGATGCGAGACAGAGTCAGCAGATTGGGTAAGTTCATGGTATTCCTATTCGTTATGCAATGCTGCGTAGATGGATTCGGCCAGTGACTTGCTGATGCCCTGCACTTTGGCAATCTCATCAACGCTGGCTTTTCGTATTCGCTGGATGCCGCCAAAATACCGGATAAGTTCCCGGCGCCGTTTTGGCCCTACGCCCTCGATGCCTTCCAGCGTCGACTGACGGCGTTTTTTATCGCGGCGGGCACGGTGCCCGGTGATCGCAAACCGGTGGGATTCATCCCGGATATGCTGGATCAGATGCAGTGCCGGCGAATCGGCCGGTACCCGGAACACCCTGTCGGTGAGCGCATCAATCAGTTGTTCCATCCCGGCCCGGCGCGTCACCCCCTTCGCCACGCCGATCAGAGGAACATCCGAAATCCCTAGTTCGTCAAAGACTTCCCGGGCAATGTTCAACTGGCCTTTACCACCATCGATAAACACCAGGTCCGGTTTTTTGCCGTCACCACTGGCCAGCCTGCGGTAACGGCGGCTCAGCACCTGGCGCATTGCGGCGTAGTCGTCACCGGCGGTCACGCCTTCGATGTTATATAGCCGATAATCACTTTTGAGGGGGCCATTCTCGTCGAAAACCACACAGGATGCGACGGTATTTTCCCCGTGGCTGTGGCTGATGTCGAAACATTCCATACGGGAGGGTGTTTCAGACAGCTCCAACAGGTCCCGCAGGGCCAGCAGGCGGCGATACACGGTCTCCTTGCTGGCCAGATGGGACAGCAGGGTCTGGCGGGCGTTGGTCATGGCCAGTTCGAGCCAGCGCCGGCGCTCTCCCCGCACATTGCCCCGTATCCGGGTTTCCCGCCCGGCGGCCTCGGTGAGTGCCCGGGCCAGCAACTCCTGGCCGTCAACCTCCGCGGGTACCAGGATGTCCCGCGGGATTTCCCGGCGGGTATCACTACCAAAGTAATACTGGCCCAGGAACGCAGAGAGCAGCTCGCCCTCCGACTGCTCCAGCGAAAACCTCGGAAAGTAATCCTTGGTGCCCAGCACCCGCCCGGCACGCACGATGATCACCACGATGCACACCACACCGGCATCCTGGGCGATCGCGACCACGTCTGCATCGCCACCGGCACTGTCGATGGCCTGCTGTTCCTGAACATGGCGCAGATGATTGATCTGGTCCCGGTACCCGGCGGCCTTTTCAAACTCCAGGTCGCGGGAGGCCTGTTCCATGGCATTCATCAGATCATGAATAATCGCCGGGTTCTTGCCCTCAAGGAACATGGTGGCGTGGCGGATATCCTGCTGGTACTCCTCGGGGCTGATATAGTCCACGCACGGCGCTGTGCAGCGGTTGATCTGGTACTGCAGACACGGCCTGCTCCTGTTCCTGAAATAGCTTTCACTACAGTCTCTTATGCGGAAAACCTTCTGCAAAACATTAAGACTTTCCTTGACCGCGCCGGAGCTCGGAAAAGGGCCAAACCAGGTGCCCCCGCCTTTCCGGGTACGGCCCCTTCGGAACGTCAGCGACGGGTAATCACTGTGGGACGACAGGTAGATATACGGGTAGGATTTATCGTCCCGCAGCAGAATATTGTAGGGCGGCCGGAGCGACTTGATCAGGTTCTGTTCCAGCAGCAGGGCTTCTGTTTCGCTGCCGGTGATGGTGACTTCAATACTCTGAATGCGGCTGACCAGTGCTTCGGTTTTGGGGGCCAGGCCACTCTTGCGAAAATAGCTGCTCACCCTCTTTTTGAGGTTGCTGGCCTTGCCCACGTAGAGGATATTCCCTGCGCTGTCGTACATCCGATATACGCCGGGGCGTTCGGTGAGCTGTTTCAGGAAGTCTTTGCTATCGAATCCCGCTTCCTGACGGCTATCAGACCTTGTCGGCATCCAGCAATCCAAGCCGTACAGCCATCAGCGCCAACTCGACATCACTGGAAATTTCCAGCTTCTCAAAAATCCGGTAGCGGTAGCTGTTTACAGTTTTAGGACTGAGGCAGAGCTTGTCAGAGATGTCCTGCACCTTCTGGCAATCCACCACCATCATGGCGATCTGCATTTCGCGCTCAGACAAGCGGTCAAACCTGGCCAGTTCGCCGTCTTCGTCTTTATCGCCCGCCAGTTGCTTGAGGGCCATTTTCTGGGCTATTTCAGGACTGATGTAACGCTGGCCGGAGTGCGCTTTACGGATCGCCCGCACCATCTCCTGGATGTCTGCCCCTTTCGTCACATAGGCCTGAGCGCCACTTTGCATGACTCGTGAGGGGTAAGGGTCATCGGCGCAGGCCGTTACCACGATTATCCGGATGGAGTCGTCGAGCCTGAGAATACGCCGGGTGGCTTCCAGCCCGCCAATGCCGGGCATCCGGATGTCCATCAGGACAATATCCGGCCGCCGGGTCCGAACAAACTCAACGGCGTCTTCGCCGGAGGCGGCCTGCCCAATCACGTCGATGTCCGGATTGTCGGCCAGCATACGGGTGATTCCGGCGCGCACCAGCTCATGATCATCTACGACCAGTACCCTGATCAAAGCTCACCTCATCGTCAGGCAGATGAAAAAAGTCACGTTGATTGTACCGGTTACGCCGTCAGGGGGGTAGGCACAAGCCGGTATACCTTCGCCGTAATCACCAAAAAACCGCCCGCCCTCAGGCCGGGTGCCCCAGCCCTGCGGTGTTTTCCACCGGATCAAACCAGACCACAAGCTCCCCGCGCCTTACCGCTGCAAGCACCCTGCTCCGCTCTGCCAACGGGTTTTCCGTATCGTTCAGGCCGTGGTAACGGGTACAATATTCTTCCGCCAGCCCTTCCAGCTGGTCTTCGGTTAACAGATCCACGTCAACCACAAACTTTTCCTGCCGGGGATCGGCGTCCGGCCCGCCAAAGCTGTCGTCTGTCATAGCGTCTCCTCAAGGGGTGCAGGGTACGGCGATCTCCGCAACGCTTCAAAAGTATCGTTGGTTTGACTATGATCGCCGCTTTCATAACATTTGCATGCTAATGAACCAGAACGTCTTTCGTCTTACCCTGCCCATTTTATTCGGCTACATCCCGCTGGGGATGGCTTTTGGCGTACTTTTTACCACGCAACTGGAGTACGCATGGTGGATTGCGCCCCTGATGGGGCTGGTCATCTACGCCGGCTCCGGCCAGATTCTCGCCGTGAGCCTGCTGGCCGCAAACGCAGGCCTGATCGAGGTCGCCGTTGCGATGTTTGTTCTGAACGCACGGCATCTGTTCTACGGGCTCTCACTGCTCGGGCGTTTTCGGGGGGCTGGCTGGCGCAAAGCATACCTGATCTTCGGCCTGACCGACGAAACCTATTCCCTGCTGACCAGCCGCCCGCTCTCGGCAGACCGGCAACACGAGCAGGAAGTGGATTTCAGGATTACCGCGTTTAACCAGGCCTACTGGATTGTCGGCTGTGCGGCGGGAGCACTGCTGGGTGAGTTCCTCCCGTTCGACAGCACCGGCATTGAGTTTGCGTTGGTCGCACTGTTTATTGTGCTGACCATCGAACAGATCAAGGCGCTGGGGAACAGCTTCCCGCTCTGGGCCGGCGCTTTTGCAGCGGGCCTTGCCATGCTGCTGGTTGCCCCCGCCCACCAGCTGATCCTGGCCATTACCATTGTGACCGGTGTGCTGCTCCTGCAGTACCGCCTCTTCCGCAATCGCAACAAGGCCCTGGAGGCGCACCATGGCTGAACACCATTATCTGACGGCGGTCATTACCGTCTCAGCGCTGGCCACCTTTGCCACCCGCGTGGTGCCGTTTCTGTTTTTCGAGCGCCACACCGAACACCCGTTAATACAGCACATCGGGCGTTTCCTCCCGGCGGCCGTTATGGCATTACTGGCCATTATCTTCCTGCAGCGCTCCGCCGACTGGAGCACACCCGCGCCCGGGCTTGATGCCTTACTGCCCGGGTTGCTGGTGGTGGTGGTTCACCTGTGGCGGCGTAATGCCCTGCTTTCGATTGCCGTGGGCACCCTGGCCTACATGTATCTGCAGCAGACCGGCTGGCCTGGCTAGCTTTCGCTCTCCACATTGGCCACCAGCCGGGAGTCTTCCAGCGCGGCGGTGCGATGTTTCTCGACGCCCTTGTACTCGGGGCTTTCAATCATCGCCAGAAAAGCATTGATCGAGGGATACCGGACCAGCAACACCTGATCCCAGGACTCGTCCGGCGGTGCAATCAGCGAGCCGACACTGCGGCCGGACCAGATCACCTCTGCCCCCACAGCCCGCACGCACTTGGCGGCCTCGGCCATGTAGCGCTGATAGGCATCACGCCCGGAGCAGTTCTCGGTACCATCGTTATACGCAGCCTGGACCTTGAATCTGAGCAGATTCAGCATTACAACCGGCTGATCTTTTCGCGTTTCCTGCAAAACTTTCCTGAGCTCTTCCTGAGAGGGGTTGACAGTCGCCATATATATCCCTGTGTTTTTTCCGATATGTCTCGCGGTTGCGGCTCTCACCCAAGACGGTAAACCAAATGCCGGGAGCTTGCACGGTTGTATTGCCCTTCAGCATAGCAAATCAGACTTGCCTGATCTTAATCAAACCCGTGTTCGCCAGGCAGTGCAAATGATCGACGGATAATTTTTTGTAATAAATCCACGGTGATAAAAGCGAGGGGTCACCGCCGAAAGACCTTTGGCTGGGTTAGCCGTTATAATCGCCCGGCAAGGCCTCCCTCGGTGGAGGCTTTTTTGTTGTCTGTCGCACAGGAGCCTGTTGTCCCTTGACTGATTTATTCGCCACCTTCGCCCACACTCTCGAAACGACCCTGCCGGTTTTTGCCATGGTATTTATTGGCCTGGGATTACGCCGGGTCGGCTGGATTGACCAGAACTTTATTGCCACCGGCTCGGCTCTGGTGTTCAGGGCCACCCTGCCCACCCTGGTGTTTCTCAGCATCGTCAATGCCGACCTGAGCGTAGCCCTGAATGCTGAGCTGCTGCTGTTCTTTCTGACCGCCACGGTGGTGAGCTTTGTGGTGGTATGGCTCTGGGCAATCCGGCGGGTTGAGCTCGCCGACCGGGGTGTCTATGTGCAGGGGGCTTTCCGGGCGAACTGCGGTATTGTGGGGCTGGCTCTGGCTGCCAGCCTGTACGGTGAGTACGGCCTGTCGGCCGGCGGCATCCTGCTGGGCTTCGCGATCATCGTCTATAACGTGCTGTCGGTCATCGTACTGCTGGCCTATCAGCCGGGTAAAAGCATGAGCATCGGCGCGACCCTGCGGGACATTGTTCGCAACCCTCTGATCATCGCCGTGGTCCTGGCGATCCCGTTCGCCGCCCTGGATCTGCAGCTGCCCGGCTGGGTGATGACCAGCGGCAATTACTTTGCATCGCTCACCTTGCCACTGGCCCTGTTGTGCATTGGCGCGACAGTATCACTGAAATCCATTCGCACTGACAGCGGGCCGGCGGTGGGCTCAAGTGTCTGGAAAATGGTGACGATACCGGCGCTGGGTACGCTGGCCGCGTGGATGGCGGGCTTTGAAGGCCGCGAACTGGGCCTGATGTTTCTGTTCTTTGCCAGCCCGACGGCCGCGGCAAGCTTTGTGATGGTAAAAGCACTGGGCGGGAACGACCGAATGGCGGCCAATATCGTGGCACTGACCACGCTGATGGCCAGCATCACCGTCACGGCGGGCGTTTTCATCCTGCAGTCGGCCGGCCTGGCCTGAGCCGCTGGGCAAAAGCGATAGCCAATAAAAAACCCCGGCATTTCTGCCGGGGTTTTTCAATTTGGCGGAGAGGGAGGGATTCGAACCCTCGATACATCTCACAGAACCACATCGAAAAAACCGCATACCTACGGGCTTTTTTGCGTATTACTCGGTGTCTATAAAAAAACGAATAAAACACGATTGATACACTCAATATTTATAGTTGAATAAACAAGATCTGTCAACAAAACCCTGCCCGGTTACAGAGTTTTCCAGTTTAATCATTGACTAAGAACACCAAGACCTTTGGTGCACACCCTAATATTCAATACATCTTCTATGAACTGTATTACACGGTACGTAAATTGTATTTCACATTACACAAACTGTACTTAAAAAACATTTATAATTACTTTT
>DATGNB010000037.1:0-2394 GCA_035306945.1 Marinobacter sp. | reverse complement strand
GCTCTTCGCTGGCTTCGCCGATGACGAGGGGGCTGCCCATGCGGGCGCAGTAGAGTGTGTTGGGCTCGTCCTGGTGGATCACGCCCAGGGCATAGGCGCCGTGCAGTTCTCTCAGGGTGGAACGGAAGGCGCACAGCAGGTTGGGCTTTTCCTTGTAGTGGTGGGCCAGCAGGTGGGCAACCACTTCGGTGTCGGTTTCCGAGGTGAAGGTGTAGCCGAGGTCGGTGAGCTTCTTGCGCAGTGCGCTGTGGTTTTCGATGATGCCGTTATGGACGATAGCCAGGCGTTCGGAGAGATGGGGGTGTGCGTTGCGTTCGGCGGGTTTGCCGTGCGTGGCCCAGCGGGTGTGGGCGATGCCCAGGTGGCCGTATATGGGCGCAGCTTCCAGGGCATTTTCCAGCTCGATTACCTTGCCGACTGCGCGGGTTCGTTTGATGCCATTGCCGGAGGCAAGGACGGCGACGCCAGCGGAGTCATAGCCGCGGTATTCGAGGCGGCGCAGACCTTCTATGAGGATGGGAGTGATGTTGCGTTTGGAGATGGCGCCTACTATTCCGCACATGGGGGTGTTCCTGCTTGTTTTGCGTTCAGGCACGCTACCGCCACAGGATTTACTGTCTGCTTCCTGAGGACTAGCAATAACGAGTTTATGACGCCAACTTTGTGACGCCTTGGCGGCTATAAGACCGCGGGTTGCCGGAAATGTTCAGCCAGACGCGGAGAGCGCCCGAAGAGGGACGCTTAGTTGCTGTTGGCGGTTAAGCAAATCAAGTAGCACTATTGCTCTTTCTTCACCATCTGCTTTACAGAAAACCGCATTCAGATCCTTGAAGGGGCCTTCGATTAACGTTACCGGCGATCCTGTCTCGAATAGTGGCTTGTTGCCTGCCTTGGAAAGCCGGGCCTGCAGGTCGTCGATGATGACATCGGGAACTGGCAGTGGCTCATTGGCGAAGGTGATGAGGCGCAGCACCCCGCGGGTTGAGCGTATGCTGTGCCAGCTGTCGCTCAGCCGGCACAGGTTGATGAAAAGATACCCCGGGAATAATGGCTGTTGTGTGACAACGCGTTTGCCCTGGCGGATCTTTTCTACGGTGTGCAGGGGGCAATAACAGGAGAAGAACTGGTTGCGCAGGTTCTCTTCGGCCCGGATTTCCTGCCGGGGTTTGCATTGAACCAGATACCATTTCGCAGTTCTTGATGTGTCCAACACGATGAATCCGCATCCTTTTAACTCGCGGCCCTCGCGGGCGACGATATTACTTGGCTATCAGTTAATTCCGATAAGTCCGCTGTATGAGATACGCTCTCATAAACCATACAGCCGAGCTTGAGACTTACCAATAGTCCATTTGTTCTATCGTTGGGCTTTCAGGGAATAAGAATTTCACAGGGGCGCGAACCACGTGGCATTTTCTGGCGTAATGCCATTGCCAGGGCTTGCTTTGCCCCCTCCTCTCCGTGTATCAGGCGCACCTCTTCCGGCGGGTGCCGCATGCGTGTGATGAAGTTCACCAGCCCTGCCTGGTCCGCGTGGGCGGAATAGCCGCCCAGGGTGGTCACGCCGGCGCGGATATCCAGGCGCTGGCCTTCGATGTCCACATAACCGCCGGCCGGCCCGTATTGCTGGATGGCCCGGCCGGTGGTGCCCCGCGCCTGGTAGCCGGTAAAGAGCACGTTATGGCGCGGGTCCTCCAGCATGGCCTTGAGGTAGTTGACCACTCTGCCCGCCGTACACATGCCGTTGCCAGTAATGACGATGGCCGGCTGGCGGGTGCTGGCCAGGCGGTTGACCATGGCCAGATGCTGGGCATGGGTGTTGACGGTAAGCAGCTGATCAAATCCGAGGGGCCTGCGGCCGCTGGCGACGCGCTTGAGCGCTTCCTTCGCCCAGTAGGGTTTGAGCTGCCGATACAACGCAGTGAAGCGGGTGGCCAGGGGTGCATCCAGAATTACTGGCATCTGCTGCCAGTCGCCCGTGCCTCCGTTGATGATCTCTTCCAGTTCGTAGAGCAGCTCCTGGGTGCGACCGATACTGAACGCCGGGATCAATACGGTGCCGCCATCCGACAGCGCCTGCTCCAGCGCCGTCTGGAAGCGCCGGCGGCGGGTGCGGCGGTCTTCATGCAGGCGGTCGCCATAGGTGCTTTCCAGCACCACGACATCCGCCGACCAGGGAATGTCCGGGGGCGGCAGAATGGGCGCGTGGGGTGCGCCCAGGTCGCCTGAAAAGATGATCCGGCGGCGTCGGCCTTCTTCTGGATACAGCACATCACACTCTACCCACGCGGAGCCGAGGATGTGCCCGGCGCGCTGAAAGCGGATCTTCAGTTGCACCTCGGGCGTGTCGACTACCTTCACCCACTCCCGGTAGGCCTTGCCCTGCAGCATGGG
>DATGNB010000036.1:0-34802 GCA_035306945.1 Marinobacter sp. | reverse complement strand
GGCGCCGGTAATATGCGCGCCAACTTTGCTGAAGCACTTGTTGTTCAGTTAACGGGGTATAGCGCAGTCTGGTAGCGCGCCTGCTTTGGGAGCAGGATGTCGGGAGTTCGAATCTCTCTACCCCGACCATTTTCTGGATATTCAGGTGGGCGAACGGTCTGGCGCCCGTAGCTCAGCTGGATAGAGCATCCGCCTTCTAAGCGGATGGTCGCAGGTTCGAGTCCTGCCGGGCGCGCCATCCTGCACACGGCAGTTGGTACCGGACTCGCCAACCAGCAAAGTTGAAGTAAGCAGATAAGTACTCTAATGTGCTTTCCTGATGTGGTGGACGTAGCTCAGTTGGTAGAGCTCAGGATTGTGACTCCTGCGGTCGAGGGTTCGAACCCCTTCGTCCACCCCACTTTTCCCCTTGTTTGTTTCCGCGGACCTGACCTTTCTGCAATCGGATCAGTCCTGCATCGGATGCGCGAGAGTGGCGGAATTGGTAGACGCACTGGATTTAGGTTCCAGCGGGGCAACCCGTGAGAGTTCAAGTCTCTCCTCTCGCACCACCCAATGTTTTACTTCCCCGATTTATCCCGTTTTTCCCGGTGCTATTGTGGCGCTGATCCCGATCCGCTATGCCAATGCCACTGGTGATTCTCTCAGCAGGGTAAACCGTGATAAACTATCCGCCTTTAATTTTGCCTCTCGGTGCGGTGACTCGCTGTATTCGGGATTTTAGTTTAACTTTCATTCACATACAGAATCTGTAATTTGAGGATCTTCCATGCAAGTGTCTGTTGAAACGACCTCCAACATCGAGCGTCGCATGACGATTGGTGTGCCCGCCCAGGAAATTGACCAGGCGGTTGAGAAACGCCTGCAGGAAACTGCTCGTACTGTTCGCCTGAACGGTTTCCGCCCTGGCAAGGTGCCCATGAGCGTGGTCAAGCGTCGTTTCGGTGACAGCGTGCGCCAGGAAATTGTTGGCGAGGTTATGCGCGACAATTACATCAAGGCACTGCAGGAGCAGGATATCGCCCCCGCCGGCTGGCCCCGCTTTGAGCCCAAAACCATGGAAGAGGGTAAAGACCTCGAGTTTGTTGCGATTTTCGAAGTACTGCCGGAAATCGAACTGGGCGATCTGAGCAAGGTTGAGGTTGAGAAACTGGTCTCGGAAGTGACTGACAAAGACATCGACACCATGATCGACAACCTGCGCAGCCAGCAGGCCACCATGAAAGAAGTCAAGCGCAAGTCCAAGAACAAGGACGTTGTCACAATTGACTTCAAAGGCTCTATCGATGGCGAGGAGTTCGAAGGTGGTGCAGCCGAAGGACACCGTCTGACGCTGGGGTCCGGACAGATGATCCCGGGCTTCGAGAAAGGCATCGTAGGCGGTAAAGCCGGCGAGGAGCTGGAGATCGACGTCACCTTCCCCGAAGATTACCAGAACGAAGAGCTGGCGGGTAAGCCGGCCAAATTTGCGATTACCATTCACAAGGTAGAAGAGCCTCAGTTGCCCGAACTGGACCAGGAGTTCTTCAAGCGTTTTGGCATCGAAGCAGAAGACGAAGCCGGCTTCCGTGAGGAAGTTAAAAAGAACATGGAGCGTGAGCTCAAACAGGCAGTCGCCAACAAGGTCAAAAATGACGTTGTTGAAGGCCTGCTGGCAACCACCGAGCTGGAAGTTCCGGCCGCGCTGGTGGATCAGGAAATCGACCGCCTGCGTCAGGATGCAGTCCAGCGCTTTGGCGGCCAGGTAGACTTCCAGCAGTTGCCGAAAGAGATCTTCCAGGAGCAGGCCGAACGTCGCGTTAAAACCGGCCTTCTGTTCCAGGAAGTGGTCAAGAGCAACGACCTGAAGGCCGAGGATGCCAAGGTCGAAGAGAAGATTCAGGAAATCGCCTCAACGTACGAGGAGCCGGAAGAAGTGGTGGCTCATTTCAGCAACAATCCTGACCAGAAGGCCCAGGTTGAGTCGTCCGTACTGGAAGACGCCGTTGTTGACTACGTGCTGGCTCAGGCCAAGGTCAGCGAGAAGAAAGTGAAATACGAAGAAGCGGTAGCGGCAGGTCAGCAGCAGCGCTGATCCCGGGCCGGGCTTTTGGCCCGGTACCGCTTTTCTGGAAACAGCCGGCGTGTCCGGCTGTTTTCATCTGGGCTCACTGCTGGCAAAGTATAGCTATTCAGGGGTGTTCTGATCCGCGTTTCAGGATATCCTCCGCAGGAGTCCACGCCCAATGTACAAAGGAGTTCAGGCGCACATGACGCAGAAACCGTTTGATGGCCCCACCGTAATCACCAATGCCGGCCTGGTGCCGATGGTTATCGAACAGACAGCCCGTGGTGAGCGGTCCTTCGATATCTACTCCCGGCTGCTTAAGGAGCGGGTCATTTTCCTGGTGGGCCCGGTCGAAGACCACATGGCAAACCTGGTTGTAGCCCAGCTGCTGTTTCTGGAATCTGAAAACCCGGACAAGGATATTCATCTTTATATCAACAGCCCGGGCGGCTCTGTGAGCGCCGGTATGTCCATTTACGACACCATGCAGTTCATCAAACCGGATGTGTCTACCCTGTGCATTGGCCAGGCGGCCAGCATGGGTGCCTTTCTGCTCGCCGGTGGCGCCAAGGGCAAGCGTGCCTGCCTGCCGCATTCCCGTGTCATGATCCACCAGCCACTGGGTGGCTATCAGGGGCAGGCTGCTGATATCGAAATCCACACCCGCGAAATCCTGAAAATCCGCCACACCCTGAACAGCCTGCTGGCCCACCATACCGGCCAGGATCTGGAAACCATTGCCCGTGATACCGATCGGGATAATTTTATGGATCCGGTGCAGGCCAGGGAGTACGGGTTAATCGACACAGTACTTGATAAGCGCGTACCGAATAACTAATACTGAAAGTAATCTCATCATTCCGGCTCAACGTACATGTTCCGTGCGTTGAGCAATGAAGAACAGAGGTATTTCAATGGCAGATGAAAGAAACGGCAGAGGCGACGATAACAGCAAGTTGCTGTACTGCTCGTTTTGCGGTAAGAGCCAGCATGAAGTCCGGAAGCTCATTGCAGGGCCCTCGGTGTTCATCTGTGACGAGTGTGTTGATCTTTGTAATGACATTATTCGGGAAGAAATTCAGGAGAATACGCAGGAAGAAGCCAGCGATCGCTTGCCCACTCCCGCTGAAATCCGGGAGACCCTGAACGAATATGTGATTGGCCAGGATCGCGCCAAGGTCGTTCTGGCCGTCGCGGTTTACAACCACTACAAACGCCTGCGTTATGGCGAAGGCAAGAGCGAAGTTGAGCTGGGCAAAAGCAACATTCTGCTGATCGGGCCGACCGGTAGCGGTAAAACGCTGCTGGCAGAGACACTGGCGCGTATGCTGAATGTCCCGTTTACCATCGCCGATGCGACAACACTGACCGAAGCCGGTTACGTGGGTGAAGACGTTGAAAACATCATCCAGAAACTGTTGCAGAAATGCGATTACGATGTCGAAAAAGCCCAGCGTGGCATTGTCTACATCGATGAGATTGACAAGATCTCGCGCAAATCCGACAACCCTTCAATCACCCGCGACGTCTCGGGGGAGGGCGTGCAACAGGCACTGCTCAAGCTCATCGAAGGCACGGTAGCCTCGGTACCTCCGCAAGGTGGCCGCAAGCATCCGCAGCAGGAGTTTCTGCAGGTAGACACCACCAACATGCTGTTTATCTGTGGTGGTGCGTTTGCCGGGCTGGAAAAGGTGATTCAGGAACGTTCCGAGCGCAGCTCGATCGGTTTCTCTGCGACGGTGAAAAGCCTGGACGACAGTAAGAGTACCGGCGATATCATCCGCAATGTCGAGACGGAAGATCTGGTCAAGTTTGGACTGATCCCTGAGTTCGTCGGCCGTTTGCCGGTGGTGGCAACCCTGACCGAACTTGATGAGGAGGCGCTGGTCCAGATTCTGACTGAGCCCAGGAACGCCCTTACCAAGCAGTACCAGAAGCTGTTCGAGATGGAAGGGGTTGAGCTGGACTTCCGCGAAGATGCGCTGCGGGCCGTCGCCAAAAAGGCTATGGAGCGCAAGACAGGGGCCCGGGGCCTGCGTTCGATCATGGAAGCGACACTGCTGGATACCATGTATCAGATCCCGTCTGAGCATGATGTCAGTAAGGTGGTGATTGACGATAGCGTGATCAGCGGTGACTCCGAACCGTTCAAGATCTATGCAAGCAGTGACCACGCCAAGGCGGTGCCGGAAGATTGATTCGGTACTCGCTCATATTCCGGCATGTTAAAAGGGGCGGCGACGCCCCTTTTTAATGTCGGCGTCCCGGTTCAGCCGGCCTCTGTCCGGCCTGTTTTCTGTTCGTAAAAAGATTGCAATTTTTGCCAGTGCCCCAATGATGGGTGGTATGCTGAATAAAATGCCGTCAGAGGATTCCCAATGACCCGTATAGCTGAAAAAGCCGTGCAAGATTATCCGCTGCTCCCGTTGCGGGATGTGGTGGTGTTTCCGCACATGGTCGTGCCGCTGTTTGTTGGCCGAGATAAATCAATCCAGGCGCTCGAAGCGGCAATGGAGGGTAGCAAGGAAATCCTTCTGGTCGCCCAGAAAGACGCAGCTACCGATGAACCGGGCCCGGACGATGTCTTCGAGATGGGTACCCTGGCCACGGTGCTGCAGATGCTGCGCCTGCCTGATGGTACCGTCAAGGTGCTGGTTGAAGGCAATGCCCGTGCGACGATTAGCGGCATCGCAGACTCCGGTTTTCTGACCGCCCAGGCCATGGTGATGGACGAGGAGTCCCTGCCTGAGCGTGAAGAGACCATTCTTGCCAAGACATTGATGGACGAGTTTGAGAAGTACGTCAAACTCTCCAAGAAAGTCCCCTCCGAAGTGTCTAACGCCCTGACAGGCATTACCGAGCTCGAACGCCTGGTGGACACCATGGCGGCGCATCTGGATATGCGTATTCCCGAGAAGCAGGAAATGCTGGAAGCCCTGGACGTTCGCCAGCGGGTAGATCTGCTGCTCGGCAAACTCGATGGGGAGATCGACCTGATTGAGGTTGAAAAGCGCATCCGTGGCCGTGTCAAAAAGCAGATGGAGCGGAGCCAGCGCGAGTACTACCTCAACGAGCAGATGAAGGCCATCCAGAAAGAGATGGGCAATCTGGGCGAGGGCAACAACGACTTTGAGGAACTCGAGCAGAAACTCGAACAGGCGGGTCTGCCGGACGAGGCCCGGAAGAAAACCGAAACCGAGCTGAACAAACTCAAAATGATGTCGCCCATGTCAGCCGAGGCCACAGTGGTCCGGGGTTACATCGACTGGATGCTGGCGGTACCCTGGAAAAAACGCAGCCGCGTACGCCACGATCTGGAGAAAGCCCGTGAAATCCTGGATCGGGACCACTATGGCCTGGATGAAGTGAAAGACCGCATTCTCGAGTACCTGGCGGTGCAGGGTCGGGTCAAAAAAGTGAAGGGGCCGGTGCTGTGTCTGGTGGGTCCCCCGGGGGTGGGGAAAACCTCCCTGGGCCAGTCTATCGCCAGGGCGACCAACCGAAAGTACACGCGCATGGCGCTCGGGGGGGTGCGGGATGAGGCAGAGATCCGCGGACACCGGAAAACCTACATCGGTGCCTTACCCGGCAAGCTCCTGCAGAAGCTCGCCAAGGTTGAGGTAAAAAACCCGCTGTTCCTGCTGGATGAGATCGACAAGATGGGCATGGACCATCGGGGTGACCCAGCCTCGGCCCTGCTGGAAGTTCTTGACCCGGAGCAGAATCACACCTTTAACGACCATTACCTGGAAGTGGACTATGACCTTTCCGACGTAATGTTTGTGTGTACCTCCAACTCCATGAACATTCCGCCGGCGTTGCTGGATCGGATGGAGATTATCCGTATTCCGGGGTACACCGAGGATGAGAAGGTCAATATAGCGCTGCGTTACCTGTTGCCCAAACAGATCAAAGCCAATGGCCTGCGTGAGGATGAGCTGAAACTGCCGGAAGCCACCCTCCGTGACCTGATTCGCTACTACACCCGGGAAGCGGGTGTGCGTGGCCTGGAGCGCGAGATTGCGAAGATCTGTCGTAAGGTAGTGCGTGAGCATGTTGAAAGAAAAGACAACAGCTCAATCACCCTCAGTCCGGATGTCCTGGAGGATTACTCCGGGGTCAAGAAGTTCAACTATGGCCTGGCCGAAGAGAACAACCAGATCGGTCAGGTCACCGGCCTTGCCTGGACCCAGGTGGGCGGTGAACTGCTGACCATTGAGTGTGCACTGACCCCGGGCAAGGGCCGGGTGGTGAAAACCGGCTCGCTGGGCGATGTCATGCAGGAGTCCATTCAAACCGCGCTGACGGTGGTGCGCAGCCGGGCAGCCGGGCTTGGTATTTCGGATGACTTCCATGAAAAACACGATCTGCACGTGCATGTTCCGGAAGGTGCGACGCCCAAAGACGGCCCCAGTGCGGGTATAGGTATGTGTACTGCGCTGGTCTCGGCGCTGACTAAAATTCCGGTCAGGGCGTCGGTCGCGATGACCGGTGAGATTACCCTCAGAGGCCGGGTATTGCCCATCGGTGGGCTGAAAGAGAAGCTTCTGGCGGCGCACCGCGGGGGGATCAAAACCGTTGTGATTCCGGATGAAAATGTCCGGGATCTCAAAGAGATACCGGAGAATATAAAAGAGTCTCTGGAAATTCGGGCGGTCAAATGGATCGACGAGGTTCTGGATATCGCTCTGGAGTATGCACCGGACCCCTCCCGGGAAGATGCATCGGGCAAGGCGGCCTCTTCAAAAGCAGGCGAAGAGGCTGGTGATGTTACCGAGCGCATAAATACACATTAATGACCGGATGAATTGTTGACACGCCAGAGAGCCCGTTGGTATAACTGTTTCGCCGTGAAGCAGCCAATACCAAGGGCTCCCGCGCAGTTTATGCCTATTCCGATCATCGGTGAAACGCCGCAAGGAATAAAAAAACAGAAGAATGGAATTCTCCGACTGCTTGTGCGATAGTCGGAAAATCCGCAGAAAAACAAACCGATCCAGAACATCTTCAAACTGAAATCGAAGGGGTTTAGTGTGAACAAGTCCGAACTGATCGATGCAATTGCAGAATCCGCAGACATTTCCAAAGCTGCAGCTGGCCGTGCGCTGGATGCAATGACAGGTGCCATCACCGGTGCTCTGAAAAAAGGCGACCAGGTTACTCTGATCGGTTTCGGTACCTTCTCTGTGAAAGATCGTGCAGCCCGTACCGGCCGCAACCCGCAGACTGGCGCTGAAATCAAGATTGCGGCCTCTAAAGTGCCTGGCTTCAAAGCAGGTAAGGCTCTGAAAGACGCCGTTAAGTAACGGCCCTTTCTTTTGACAGCTTTCGCACCTGGGAGCTGTCGCAGGAATATGAGGCGCATTCCGTAAAGGGTGCGCCTTTTTTGCGTCATAAGCCTTAGGACTGAGTGGTCATGCGCTGCTCTTCAAAAACATCGGCACGACCTTGAACAGGGATTCAGGAATAACATGCTTCAAGATATTCGGGATAATGCCCAGGGCACCATCGCAAAGGTTATTATCGGCCTTTTGATCATTTCGTTATCGATCTGGGGGATGGACGCCATCATTGGCGGCTTCTCCGGTGAGCCGGAGGTGGCGACAGTTAATGGCAACGAAATTACCGAGCGGGAGTTCCTGCGTACTGTTCAGCTGGAAACCCAGCAACGTCTGATGCAGATGGAGAATCCTGATCAGTCATTGCTGGATGAGGATCAGATTCGCCAGGAAGTCCTTGAGGCCCTGATTCAGGAAGCGGTGCTGGCCCAGGATGCCATCAATCAGGGCCTTGAGCTCTCTGATGCTGATGTCGACGCGCTGCTCACCCAGATGCCACAGTTTCAGGTGGACGGACAGTTCAGCCGCGACCGGTTTGTGGCCGCGGTCCGCAATCTCGGCATGGGTGTGGCTGAGTTCCGCGAGAGCCTGCGCAAGAATTACGTGGTAAGCCAGATTCGCGCCACGATTGCCCAGACCGGCCTGGCGGTACCTGCTCAGGCCGATCAGTTGCTGGCCATCCAGAATCAGACCCGGGACTTCCGGGTACTGAAGGTGGACGCTCGGGATATCGCTGATCAGGTCGCCGTTTCGGATGAGGAGATCGAGCGTTACTACGAGGCCAACAAAGCACAGTTTCAGGAGCCGGAGCAGGTGACAGCGGCTTATATCACCCTGGCTCTGGATACGCTGGCCGAAGCCGTGGAGGTCTCTGAGGATGACGTGCAGGCGTATTACCAGGATCGGGCGGACGATTTTGCCCGGGAAGAGCGTCGTGCCTCTCACATCCTGATCGAACCCGGTGCCGGGGCAGAAGAGACGATTGCGCAGATCCGGCAGCGTCTGGATGACGGGGAGTCTTTTGCCGATCTGGCTGAGGAGTTCTCAATCGACACGGTCTCGGCCCGCGAAGGCGGCGATCTGGGCTTTGCCGGGCGTGATGTCTACGACCAGGCCTTCGAAGAGGCCTTGTTTGCGATGGATGAAGGTGAGGTCTCCGGCCCGGTAGAAACCAGCTTTGGTGTGCATCTGATCCGTCTGGAGGAGATTCGCCGCTCCGACGTACCGGCGCTGGCCGAGGTGGAGGCTGAGCTGCGTGACGAGCTTTCACGTGCCCGTGCAACCGAGCGTTTTGCGGAAGTCCGGGCCCAGCTTGCGGATGCTGCCTACGCGGCCGATGACCTTGCCGGCCCGGCGGAGGAACTGGGGCTCCAGGTGCAGGAAGTCAGTGGGGTGACCCGTGAGGGTGGCCCGGGGCCCTTTGGTCATGCCGGGCTGGTGCGTCAACTGTTCTCGGACGATGTCCTTGAGGGTGGCTATAACACCGAGCTGATCGATATCGAGAACAATGTCGCGGTGGTTGCGCGTGTGCGTGAGCATCAGGAACCGAGGCAGCGGGAACTGACGGAAGTGGAGGCTGATATTCAGGAAGTCCTGAAACAGCAAACGCTGCGGAAAATGCTCAACGACAAGGTTGAAGATCTGCTGGCCCGCGTTGAGGCAGGTGAGCAGCCAGACGCCGGCGAATGGCAGAGCTTTAACGCTCAGGGCCGCAATGTGCCCGGTCTTGAGCCCTATATCGCTCAGGTCGTCTTTGCGCTACCGCACCCTGAAGAGGGTGAGCCCGTGGTCGGTAAGGCGCTGGGGAATGGTTCGGCCGCGGTGATTGTGCTTGACGCTGTTCAGCCCGGCGAAGCCAGCGAGGAAGATGCTGAATTCGATCAGATACAGCAGTTTATGGCACAGTTCCAGGGCCAGCGTGAGTATCAGGCTTACCAGCAGTATTTGCGTAACACAGCTGAGATCAAGCGGAACTGACGTTTGGCGGGTTGATGAAAAAGGGGTGCCGGATTGGCACCCCTTTTTTTATTCCGGATATCCGAAAAATCAGTCGGCCTGGGGAAACCGGGTGGCTTTGAGACTTTCCTTGATCCGCTTCAGGTGATCGAGAAAGTCCGGACCACGTTTGAGGGTAACGCCGGTGGCCAGGATGTCGATCACCGTGAGGTGAATAATCCGGGACGACATGGGCATATAGACTTCCGTGTCTTCGGGAGCGGTCACACCAACCACGGCCGTACAGGCTTCAGCCAGCGGCGACTGCGGATTGGTGATGCCAATCACAGTGGCACCATTGGCCCGGGCCAGATGAGCGATCTCTACGGATTCCCGGGTTCGGCCGGTAAATGAAATGACAACGATGGTGTCGCCTGTGCCGGCACCGGCGGAGACCATGCGTTGCATCAGGGCGTCGTCGTAGGCGGCGACCGGGATATTGAAGCGAAAGAACTTGTTCTGGGCGTCCCGGGCGACGGAAGCAGAGCCACCCATACCGAAAAAAATGATCTGTTTGGCCTGGATCAGATAGTCTACAACGGTCGCGACAGCTTGTGGATTCAGCGCCTGGCGGGCCTTATCGAGGTTGGCGATGGTGCTGAGCATGATCTTCTCACCATACTCAGCCGGCGTGTCATCGGGCTCGATATCCTGCCCGACATAAGGCGTACCGGTGGCAATGCTCTGGGCCAGGCGGATCTTGAAATCAGGAAAGCCCGTCGCCGAAAAACCACGGCAGAACCGGTTGACCGTCGGTTCGCTGACATCTGCCGCGCGGGCAAGGGCTGCGATAGAGTAGCGGGTAGCCGCGCTCGGGTCCCGGAGAATGGCATCGGCAACCTTGCGCTCGGATTTGTTCAGATCGTCCAGCCGGTTCTGGATCTGTTCCAGAAGGTTGTCGTCTCTTCGTCCCGGGTTGTCCGCCATGCAGCTATACTCCCTGTTGCTCTGATGATGTCCTGCTATTATACCTGCTACCCCTCCGGGCATGGGTAGTAAATACGTCAAAGAGGCGGGGCGCGCTTGGTTTGGCCCGGGGAGAATGCCATTATTTGGTTAGAATTACGAAAAAACCTACGTTCTGCCGAGGGCTTTGGAGAAACCAATGGTTGATCAGTCCGTTTGTGCCTGCGATCTGATGTTGTTTGGCGCGTCCGGGGACCTGGCCCAACGCAAACTGTTTCCCGCCTTGTACCAGCTGGACCGGGCGCGCCTGCTTGCCCCTGAAAGCCGCATACTGGCCGTTGCCCGGCGCGACCTCGATACGGCATCGTTCCGCCGGCACCTTCTCGAAAGCCTGGCTTCTGCTCCGGGAGCCGGCGGCTTTGACCCGGAGGTGGCTGAAGCCTTTGCTGAACGGGTGGACTACCTCCGGCTGGAATTTACCGAAGCGGCCGGGTTTGTCGCCCTGAATGACTGGCGCCGGGCCGACCACCAGCTCATCCTTTATATGGCCACGCCCTCGTCTCTGTATGGCCGGATTGCCCACAATCTGGCGGCCTGCGGTTGTTGTACTGAAACCACCCGGGTGGTGGTCGAAAAACCGGTAGGGCATGATCTGCCATCGTCCAAAGTGATCAACGACGCCCTTGCCGAGGTGTTTTCGGAAAGCCAGCTGTTCCGGATTGATCACTACCTGGGCAAGGAAACCGTCCAGAACCTGATTGCACTGAGATTTGCCAATAATCTGTTTGCCTCCCAGTGGGATCAGAATCATATCTCGCACGTTGAGATCACCGTGGCAGAGAGCGTGGGTATCGAGGGCCGCTGGGGCTATTTTGACCAGGCCGGGCAGATCCGCGACATGATCCAGAACCATCTGCTCCAGTTGTTGTGCCTGATGGCCATGGACCCGCCGTCGGACCTCTCGGCAGACAGCATCCGGGATGAAAAGGTCAAGGTGCTCAAGGCGCTCAGGCGGATCACTCCGAACATGATGGCAGAGTACGTGGTGCGGGGGCAGTACACGGCCGGCACCAGTGAAGGGCAGCCGGTGCCGGGTTATCTGGAAGAACCGGGCGCCAACAAGGCGAGCCAGACCGAAACCTTTGTGGCCCTGAAAGTCGAAATTGAGAACTGGCGCTGGTCCGGGGTTCCGTTTTACATCCGTACAGGCAAGCGACTGCCTGAGAAGATGTCGCAGATCATTATTCACTTCAAGCCGGCACCCCATTACATCTTTGATCCCGATCAGAAGCACCTGGCTAACAACAAACTGATCATTCGTCTGCAGCCGGATGAAGGCATGGCCCTGAAAATCCTTACCAAAGAGCAGGGCCTTGATAAGGGCATGAGGTTGCGCCAGGGGCCTCTGGAACTCGCGTTCTCGGAAACCTTCGATGCTGAGCGGATTCCGGATGCGTACGAGCGCCTGTTATGGGAAGTCATGCGGGGCAGTCAGCATTTGTTTGTCCGACGAGACGAGGTGGAACATGCCTGGCGCTGGGTTGACCAGATTATCCGTAACTGGCAGGACAGTGGTGAACCTCCAAAACGCTACGCCGCCGGCACCTGGGGGCCGGTTGCATCAATTGCGATGATCACCCGCGATAGCAGGAGCTGGTATGAGGATGCCTGATTTTCCACTTCCGGAAGGGGTGGAAATGTTTGTGGCCGATAATGCCGGCCAGTGTGCGGCACAACTGGCGCTGGATGTGGCAGAGATCCTGCGGCTCCGCATCCGGCGGTGCCGCTCGGCGTCACTGGTGGTGTCGGGTGGTTCGACACCGCTGCCTTTCTTCCGGGCGCTGTCTGAACAGGATCTGGAATGGGAGCGGGTGTGTGTGGTACTGGCTGACGAACGTTGGGTACCCGAAGGCGATCCCGCAAGCAATACCTCGCTGGTCCGGCAGCACCTGCTCAGAGGCCGGGCCCGGGCAGCCCGCTACCTGAGCCTCAGGCAACCCTTATGCACAGCGGAACAGGCACTGCCGGGCATTGAGCAGGTGCTGGCGACCCTGCGGCTGCCGGTTGATGTGGTCATCCTGGGGATGGGGACCGACGGCCATACCGCCTCCCTGTTTCCGGATGCGCCGCAACTGGAGCTCGCGCTCTCGGGCCAGGCCCCGGGAAGGGCTGCGGTCATGACCCCGCCATCCCAGGCCCACACACGGGTAACGCTGACCCTGCCGGTACTGGCGGGTGCCCGTTTCCTGGCGTTACACCTCAGGGGGGACGACAAGCTCGAAACCTTAAGACAGGCCCTGGCAGCTCAGGATGAATGGCGGGCGATGCCTGTGCGTGCGTTTCTGAAGCCAGGCCTGAGAATATACTGGAGCCCGTAAAAGGCTGCGGAACCATCAGGGAGAGCGGAATGCCATTGCTATCTGTTGAGCACCAGAAGAGTATCGAGCGATTGATGGAGCTTTCGCCGCTGATACCGGTCATTACCATCCGGCATCCGGAGGATGCGGTGCCGTTGTGCCGGGCGTTGGTTGCCGGAGGAATACACGCGCTTGAGATAACGTTGCGCACCGAACACGGGCTGGCCGCCATTCATGAAGTCAGGCAAGCGCTGCCGGAGGCCACAGTGGGCGCTGGTACCGTCGTCAGTATTGATCAGTACCGGGAAGTCGAGCGGGCAGGTGCTGAGTTTGTGGTTACCCCGGGGGTGGTCGACGCCATTCTGGATTTTGGCGTTACCTCGGAGTCGCCATTGTTGCCCGGAATCTCAACCGTCTCGGAAATGATGATGGGGTATCGCCATGGTTATCGCCATTTCAAGTTCTTTCCTGCGGAAGTATCCGGCGGGGTCGAGGCCCTGAAGGCGTTTGCCGGCCCGTTTCCGGAGGTCCGGTTCTGCCCGACGGGCGGAGTGCGCCAGCACACCGCGGCTGACTACCTGGCGCTGGAGAATGTGTCGGCCGTCGGCGGTACCTGGCTGACACCGGCTGAGCTGGTGGAGAGGAAAGACTGGGAGGCAATCACCCGGCTGGCCCGGGCCAGCCTGAAGGCCATCGGCCACTCAGGCTGACCGGCCCTGCCACTAGCGGATACCAGGGCCAACACGAACGATTTTCATGGAGTTGGTGCCACCCTGGGCGTTGGCATAATCACCTTTGGTGATCAGCACCAGATCGCCGTCTTTGACAACGCTGCGGGCTTTCAGCTCGTCGACGGCGAGTGCATTCACCTGATCGTGAGGGTGACTCGCGGAATCGAATGGCACAGTCTGTACGCCCCGGAACAAGGCAACCCGATGTTGTGTGCTGTGGTGGCGTGAGAAAGCAAAAATCGGCAGGCCGGACTTGATCCGGGACATCAGCCGCGGTGTTGAGCCGGTCTCGGTCAGACAGATGATGGCCGCAACATCCTGCAGGTGGTTGGCGGCGTACATGGCTGACAACGCGATGGCCTCATCCACCTTTTCCATACTCTCGTGCATCCGATGACCGGACTGGTGCATGGACGGATGGCGCTCGGCCCCGGTGCAGATCCGCACCATCGCCTCAACCGCCTCGATCGGGTAGTCCCCCACCGCGGTTTCGGCTGACAGCATCACCGCATCGGTATAGTCCATCACGGCGTTTGCCACGTCAGAGACTTCAGCCCGGGTTGGCATGGGGTTGGTGATCATCGACTCCATCATCTGGGTGGCGGTAATCACCGCACGGTTGAGCACCCGCGCACGCTTGATAATATGCTTCTGGACAGCCACCAGCTCGGCATCCCCGATCTCTACTGCCAGATCACCGCGGGCTACCATAACGGCATCCGAGGCCTGGATCACTGAATCCAGCGCATCGGTATCATGGGCAAGTTCGGCGCGTTCGATCTTGGCTACCAGGCCCGCTTCAGAGCCGGCTTCCCTGAGTAACCGGCGAGCAACGTGCATGTCGTCTGCGGTGCGCACAAACGAGACCGCGACATAGTCTGCGCCCAGCTTCGCTGCCGTCACGATGTCCTGTTTGTCTTTGTCGGTCAGTGCATCCGCAGAGAGCCCGCCGCCGCGCTTGTTCAGGCCCTTGTTGTTGGACAGGGGGCCGCCGATCAGCACGGTTGAGGTAATGCTGTGGTCGTCGACTGCCGTTACTTCCATTTCGATCCGGCCGTCGTCCAGCACCAGGATATCGCCCGGGGCAACGTCGTTGATCAGCTGTTCATAGTCGATACCCACGCGCTCCGAGGTGCCCGCTTCCTTGTCCATGCTGGCATCCAGAACAAACGACTGGCCTCGTTCCAGGGTAACCTTGTTGTTGCCAAAGCGCGCGATACGGAGCTTGGGGCCCTGGAGATCGGCAAGCACTGCGACAAAACGCCCCTGTGCCGCGGCGGTGTCCCGCACCCGGCGAGCCCGTTCCATATGCTCTTCGGCACTCCCATGGGAAAAGTTCAGGCGGGTAACATCCACGCCTGCAGCAATGATCCCTGCCAGAGATTCTGCGCTGTCGGTAGCGGGGCCGAGGGTGGCGACAATCTTGGTGCGCCTGAGCATAGAGTGTGTCCTTGTAGATAAATGTTGAGTATTCAATTGAACCTGAAAGCCTCCGTTAAAGAAAGTACACTTAGGTCTGGAATAACCACCATCCAGGGGGAAAACCATGCATCCGATGGTTCTCAAGGTGACCAACCGCATACGCAAGCATAGCATGGCCTCGCGCGCGGACTACCTTGACAGGATGGCCGGGCTTGCAGCGCAGGGGCCCCATCGTGGCACACTGTCTTGCAGCAACCTGGCCCACGGCTTTGCCGCCTGTAGCCCGGGCGACAAAGACACCCTGAAATTCCTCAACCGCGCCAACGTAGCCATGGTGTCTGCCTACAACGATATGTTGTCCGCTCACCAGCCTTATCATCGTTTCCCGGATATTATCCGGGAGGCGGCTCATGGCATGGGATCGGTCGCCCAGTTTGCCGGTGGCACGCCAGCCATGTGCGATGGTGTAACCCAGGGGCAGCCGGGTATGGAGCTTAGCCTGTTCTCCCGCGACACCATTGCCATGAGCACTGCTGTGGCACTCAGCCATAACATGTTCGATGCGGTCATGTTGCTGGGTATATGTGACAAAATTGTACCGGGACTGTTGATCGGTGCCCTGAGCTTTGGCCACCTGCCGGCTGTTCTGGTACCCGCCGGGCCCATGCCCCCGGGTTTGCCCAACCAGGAAAAACAACGGATCCGTCAGCTGTATGCCGAGGGCCGGATCGGCCGGGACGAACTGCTGGAGGCTGAGAGTCAGTCGTACCACAGCCCGGGTACCTGCACCTTCTATGGTACCGCTAACAGTAACCAGTTGCTGGTGGAGGTGATGGGCCTGCACCTGCCTGGAGCGGCCTTCGTAAACCCGGATACACCCCTGAGGGATGCGTTGACTCGTGCCGCCACCGAGCAGGTGATCAAGCTGTCCCGGCCCCACGGAGGCGAGCTGGGTCTGGGCCATCTGGTAGACGAAAAGGCCATCGTGAACGCTCTGGTGGCGCTGCTGGTGACCGGCGGCTCTACCAACCATACCATTCACTGGATCGCCATCGCCCGGGCAGCAGGTATCGTGATTGACTGGAACGATTACGCCGACCTGTCGTCGGTGGTGCCTTCCATGACGAGGATCTACCCCAATGGCCAGGCCGATATCAATGCGTTCCATGAAGCCGGTGGCACACCGTTCCTGATCCGGGAGTTGCTGGCGGCTGGCTATCTGCACGACGATGTCCAAACCGTGGTTGGTAAGGGGCTGGAGGCCTACACCCGGATGCCCGAACTGAACGGCGGGCAACTGCGCTGGCAGGCGGCAGTGCCCCGGAGCCGGCGCCCCGAGGTGTTGAGCAGTGCCGCTGAGCCCTTTGCCCCGGATGGCGGCTTACGGGTGCTGGACGGCAATCTCGGGCGGGGTGTGATCAAGGTGTCGGCGGTGGCGCCGGAGCACCACGTTGTTGAGGCACCAGCGGTGGTCTTTAACGATCAGCATGAACTCAAAGAGGCGTTCGAAGCGGGTGAGCTCAACCGGGATTGTGTCGTCGTGGTGCGTTTCCAGGGCCCCAGGGCCAACGGCATGCCCGAACTGCACAAGCTCACGCCGTACCTGGGCGTCCTTCAGGACCGGGGCTACCGGGTGGCTCTGGTGACCGATGGCCGGATGTCAGGCGCCTCCGGCAAGATACCGGCAGCCATCCATGTGTATCCCGAGGCACTGGCGGGAGGCGCTCTGGCCAGATTACAGGATGGCGATGTGATCTGTCTGGATGCCCGGGCCGGGATCTTGACAGTGAGGCTGGACGAGCGTGAGCTGGCGGCCCGGGAGCCGGTCATGGTTGATCTTTCGGGCAGCCAGACCGGGTACGGCCGGGAGCTGTTTGGCTGGATGCGCCAGGGCGCGTCCAACCCTGAGCAGGGCGCCAGCGTTTTCGGTTTCACGGGCTGAGCCAGACATGTACCCAGAGCGGGAATTCGAGTATGAGTGAGCAGCCTTCTGATCTTGATGACTTGCCATTTGATGAGCTGGTGGCCCGGGTGCGGGCCTGTACGCTCTGTGCCGAGGTGCTGCCGGAAGGCCCCCGGCCGGTGATTCAGCTGGCGCCGTCATCCTGCATCCTGATTGTAGGGCAGGCACCGGGCCGCAAAGTACACGAGACCGGTCTGCCTTTTAACGACCCCAGTGGCGACCGCCTGCGCCAGTGGATGGGGATCGATCGCGACACGTTTTACGACGAGCAGAGAATTGCACTCCTGCCCATGGGGTTCTGTTTCCCGGGCACCGGCAAAGGGGGAGACCTGCCGCCGAGGCCGGAATGTGCACCGGCCTGGCGTCCCGCCTTGTTGTCGCGTCTCAGGCAGATCGAACTCACACTGGTGATCGGCAGCTACGCTCAGGCCTGGCATCTGCCGGACCACCGGAAGTCGGTGACCGAGAATGTGAAAGCGTGGCGGAGCTATTGGCCACGGCTGCTACCCACGCCACATCCCAGCCCCCGTAATAACCGATGGCTGGCCCGCAATGCCTGGTTCGAAGACGAGGTGGTCCCCCGGTTACAGGCCCGTGTACAGGAGCTACTTTGACGGGCGGCCAAAGGTAAACAGGTTCTGGTGCCTGGCCGCAGCCCGATGGATATAGGCGTCCAGTAACTGTGCTTGTTCCGGGGTGATGTACAGCCCCTGCTTGGAGCGTCGCCAGAGTATGTCGTCGGCAGTCAGGGCCCACTCATGGGCAATCAGATAGTCCACTTCCCGCTGGTGCAAGGTGTCTGTATAGGCATGGCCCAGGTCAGCCGGGCCGTTACAGTGCTTCAGGATATGGTGGCTGTCGGTCCCGTAGCTGCGGACAAAGCGCCGCGCAATGGACGGCGCCAGCCATGGATAGTTCAGCTGGAGCTCGTCGGCCAGCTGTTGCCGGCTGGAAAAGTCGGCACCCGGCAACAAGGCATTGCGCGTCCATGACTTGCCGGCGCCTGGGAAGTACCGGCAGACGGCATCGGTGACGGCCTCTGCCAGTTTGCGGAAGGTAGTGATCTTGCCACCAAAAACGGAGATCAGCGGTGGCTGGCCATCCGGGGCATCAAGCTCGTAGGCGTAATCCCGCGAGGCACTCTGGGCCTCTCCCCCTTCGTCATCCATCAGCGGGCGCACGCCGGAATAACTCCAGATGACATCCTCCGGCGCGAGCTGCTTACGGAAGTATTTGTTGGTGACATCCAGCAGATAATGGGTTTCTTCGTCAGAAATGCGCGCGTGGGCAGGGTCGCCCTGGTAATCCACATCCGTGGTTCCGATCAGCGAGAAGTCGTCTTCGTAGGGAATGACAAAGACAATGCGTTCGTCGGCGTTCTGGAGAATATAGGCCTCCGTGTGCCGGTTAAGCCTGGGCACCACGATGTGGCTGCCTTTGACCATCCGGATCTGGCGGGGTGCCGGCAGCCCGAGAGCATCCCCGAACAGACTGCTCACCCAGGGGCCGGTAGCATTCACCAGAACCCTGGCGTGCACAGAGCGGCGGCGCCCGTCGAGGCTATCCTCCAGCGTTACCACCCAGTTGGCGCCCTGGCGCCGGGCCTGTACGCAGCGCGTCCTGGGAAGAATACAGGCGCCTTTCTGTTGCGCTTTCCGGGCTGCCAGTACCACCAGCCGGGCATCGTCGACCCAGCCATCCGAGTATTCAAAACCACGGGTGATTTCCGGTTTTAACGGAGAGTCCTGATCAAACCGGATGGCGGTAGAGCCGGCCAGCAACTCGCGTTTGGCCAGGTGATCGTAAAGAAACAGTCCGGTACGAATCATCCAGGCAGGGCGCAAATGAGGCTGGTGGGGCAGGCGAAAACGCATTGGCCACATGATATGGGGCGCGTTACTCAGCAGCGCCTCCCGTTCATTCAGTGCTTCGCGAACCAGCCGGAACTCATAGTGCTCCAGATACCGCAGGCCGCCATGAATGAGTTTGCTGCTGCTGGAGGAGGTCGCAGCAGCGAGGTCTGCCATTTCGCACAGGATGACGTTCAGGCCCCGCCCCGCAGCATCCATGGCAATACCGGTTCCGTTTACCCCGCCGCCGATCACCAGCAGATCACAGCGGTCGGGGACGCCGCCCAGGGGTGAGGTATCGGTCGTGGTCCTTGTGGTTTTGGCCAGCACTCCGGAACGACTCCTTGTGTCAGTGTGACTTCTGCTCAACCGCGGACGGGTTGAACAGCTGGTAGCGATTGCGCCCACTCTGTTTGGCCTGATACATGGCAATGTCGGCCCCGTGAATCAGCTCCGCCGCCGTTTTGCCATCATCGGGATACAGGCTGATACCGATACTCGCACCAACCGACAGCTCATGCCCGTTGATTGAAAAGGGTGTGCTGATAGCGGCCAGCAGGCGCTCGGCAACCTGTATCGCGGCAGCCATACTGTCGATTTCAGGCAGCAGAACGATAAACTCATCACCAGCCAGCCGCGCCAGGGTGTCATCCTCCCGGAGGCACTGCTGCACCCGCGCGGTAAACTGCACCAGCAGTTCATCGCCAGTAGCATGGCCCCGGGTGTCATTGACCTGCTTGAACTTGTCCATATCGATAAACATCACCCCTAGCAGCAGCTCCGCCCGGCGGGCGTGCCGAATGGCATGCTCCAGACGGTCTTCGAGTAGCCGGCGGTTTGGCACACCAGTGAGTGCATCGTAATAGGCCAGTTGGCGGATCTGCTCTTCGTTCTGCCGGTTCTGGGTAATATCGGTAAACAGGCCGGCGTAGTGAGTTGGCTGGCCGTTATCGTCGATGATTGCGTTGATGGTCAGTAACTCCAGATACAGCTCGCCGTTTTTTCGACGGTTCCAGATCTCACCGCGCCAGAATCCATGGTTGCGCAGCGACTGCCACATGCGATCGTAAAAATCGGGATCGTGCCGGCCCGATGACAGAATCTCCGGCGTACGACCGATCACTTCGTCAGGGCTATACCCCGTAAGCTGGGTAAACGCCGGGTTAACAAACTCAATCACGGCATTGTGGTTCGTCACCATGATACCTTCAAATGACGACTCGATGACGCGCTCTGCCAGTTGTAGCGTATGCATGGACCTGGCAAGTGCCTGATCCCGTTGCTCCAGCGCACTCCGGAGTTCTTTCAGATACATTTGCTCGGCATCGGCCAGCAGGTCGTTGTAACCGATCAGTCCGCTCACCCTGCCCGCCGGATCAACTACCCCCAGGTGTCGGATACGGTTGTCGAGCAGCATATCCCGGGCATGAATCAGCGGATCGCTGTCGTTTACCACCAGCAACGGCCGGGAAGCCAGTGGCCCGATCTCGATATTGCTGGTGTGTCGGGCGATAAACCGCACCATATCCCGTTCGGTAATGATGCCCAGTTCATTGCCACCCAGCTCTACCACCACGGCGTCGGCGCCGTGCTGATGCATCTGGTCGGCCACCTCGGCGAGGGAGGCGCTTCCCGCTGCCAGCAGCGGTGGGCCGGGGATCGCTGAGCGTACCTGGCGCAGACGCAGGTAGGGGATCAGGCCCTGGTTCTGCGCAAGATCGGTTTGCGAGACAATGCCCACCGGGGTGTTCGTCTCGTCACGCACCAGCGCATGGCGCTTGTTCGCCAGTTTCAACTGAATCGTAGCCTGCGCCGTATCCATAGACGAGGGCAGCGACAGCACCGGTGAGCTCATGACGGACCGGATGGGTTTCCGGAAGTCCGCGGTATCGGTAAAGCTGATTCTCAGGGCGTCGCTTTCCGTCCAGATACCGATGACCTCGCCCGCCTGGCTGACCAGAATAGAACTGACGCAATTCTCCGACATCAGTTTTGCGGCTTCGGCAACCGGGGTCTCCGGGGCGCACTGCAGCAGGATACCGCAATGCATAATCTGGGAAAGGGGAACCGACTGCACCATGGCGACTCCTGTAAATGAGGTAAGAACTCGTTGAATGGTATCAACATTCATACGCTGATGCTTCGATTAACCTGGTCTCTGCCTGCGGATACCCTGCCGCCGCAGAGGCGAATCCGGGCGTCGCCGGATCAACCCGGTTTGACAGGCATCAATCCGAGTGGTGTCGTATGCTTTATTCTGCACCGGGCCAGTAAAAGGAGGCTGCCATGAATGGCCGGAAAACGGAACTGGAAACTGTCAAAGATGAGCTGGAAGCACAGCTGGCCGAAGTGGTCCACGCGCTGGACCGGATCGAACGGGGCCTGGGTGACATATGCGAGAACTGCGGAGGGAAAATTGACCCCAGGCGGTTACAGGTGTTGCCATATACCACTGTTTGTGTAAATTGCCCCGTTAACGTAAACCCGTCCAGATAAATGAGTGTTGAATATGACCGAACACACAGCCCAACCAGCTCCCGGCAAGGAGCTGCCTAAAGTCCAGGTTATTGGCATGATCACCGGAGCTCTGTTCCTGCTGGTGACCCTGGTGGTGCCCGCACCCGAGAGCATGGGGCCGGAGGCGTGGGCAGCTTTGGGCATGATGTTGTTGATGGCGGCCTGGTGGTCCACCGAAGCGATTCCCATCCCGGCTACCTCATTGCTGCCGATCGTGCTGATTCCCGCCCTCGGCCTGGGCAGTGTCGGCGAGGCGACGACGCCCTATGCAAATCCTATTATCTTTCTGTTTCTGGGTGGGTTTACCCTGGGGCTGGCGATGCAGAGATGGAACCTGCACCGGCGTATTGCCCTGCTGACACTCCGGGCGATGGGTGATCAGCCCAAGCGCCAGATCGCAGGATTCATGATAGCCACGGCGTTTCTGAGTATGTGGGTGAGTAATACCGCCACGGCCATCATGATGCTCCCCATTGGTCTGTCGGTAATCGGAATGATGGACGGCAGTAATCCAGAGGGGCTGCGCCGATATGCCACTTCGTTGCTTCTGTCGATTGCCTATGCGGCCAGTGTGGGTGGCATTGCTACCCTGATCGGGACGCCTCCCAACGCGCTGCTGGCGGCCTATCTGGGCGACAACCAGGGAATCTCGATCGGCTTTGCCCAGTGGATGCTGATAGGGTTGCCTGTCAGTCTGATGATGCTGTGCCTGACCTGGTGGTGGTTGACCCGCAAGGATTTTGGTATTGCTCACTCGGGTGAGAGTGGCCAGCTGATCCGCGACGAGCTGGCGGCTCTGGGGCCCATGAGCAAGGGTGAAAAACTGGTAGCCACGGTCTTTGTCACCACCGCGGCGCTGTGGATTTTCCGCCCGTTGCTGTCAGCCAGCCTGGTGCCATGGCTTAACGACACCAGCATTGCCATCGCTGCGGCCCTGGCCATGTTCCTGATTCCGGTGAATGCCCGGGAGCGCTGTTTCGTGCTCGACTGGGACTCCGCCAACCGTCTGCCCTGGGGCATTCTCCTGTTGTTTGGCGGCGGTCTGGCCATGGCCGGTGTCATCAGCAGTTCCGGCCTGGCGGGGTGGATTGCCGAGAGCCTGGGTGCGGCCGGAACCCTGCCGGTGATTGTGCTGATCGTTCTGGTGACGTTGGTGATCATCTTCCTGACCGAGGTGACCAGCAACACCGCAACGGCGGCGGCTTTTCTGCCGCTGCTTGGGGCTCTGGCATTGTCACAGGATGTCTCGCCTTTACTGCTCACCGTACCGGCCGCGATTGCAGCCAGCTGTGCCTTCATGATGCCGGTGGCCACGCCGCCGAATGCCATTGTGTTCTCCAGCGGGCACATGCGCATCGCGGATATGATCAAGACGGGATTCGCGCTCAACGTCATGGGCGTTATTGTGGTAACCCTTGTCACTTACCTGCTGATCGGTTCGATCTTTTCCATCTGATGTACAGCCGGACCCTGTCCGGCTGCCGCTTCCCTTGAACCAGTTCTCAGTCCGCCCGGTGTGGTTCCCTCCCACACCGGCAGATTTGAGGCACAGTTATCTTTCAGCCCCACCTGATTTCGGTATCGTACGGTTACAACATGTAACGCGAACCTAGCGTATCCAATAAAAACAGGAACTTTGCAAATGCTGCTGGTGCTGGCTGGATCACTTCTCACATTTGCCATGGTGCAGGAAGCGACCGAAGCAGAGCCGTTCGAGCCGGGAACCATCGTGCTGGAGCACAAGGTCGATGCCAGCCCGGTGGAACATCGCATGGATGTGCGGGTTGAGCCACTGGTTGAGCAGAGATTCCGGCACATTGTGCGTCAGGCCTACGACTACAGCTGCGGAAGCGCTGCCCTTACCACGGTTCTTAACCATTACCTGGGTCGGACCCTGTCAGAACGGCAGGTCATGGAAGGGCTGCTGCATTACGGGGAAAGTGAGCGCATTGTCCAGCGCCGCGCATTCTCCATGCTCGACATGAAGCGTCTGGTGACGGCTTTGGGTTATCCCTCCGGAGGCTTTCGGGCCGAAATTGACGACTTGATGGAGCTGGACCACCCGGCCATCGTTCCCATCGATCACGCCGGCTTCAAACATTTCGTGGTGCTGCGTGCCATCCGCGACGGCCGTGTTTATCTCGCCGATCCGGCGGTGGGAAATATCTCGTTTACGGTGGCCCAGTTTGAGGAGAAGTGGGATGACAACGTGCTGTTTATTGTCTTTCCGGGTAGCGACAAGCCGTTGGATAACCTTGAGCTCAAAGAGGAAGACCTTCGCTTTGTTGACGACCAGACCCTGACGCTGCTGGCCATTCATCAGATGCCGGCGTTCGCCGAATCGACCGAAAGACGCATCCAGAATTTGCTTGAACGTCAGAAAAACAACCCGGACGGCAGTGTCGAGAACACACGAAAACAACTGCACTACCGCCGTAACTAATTCTCCGGGTGGCGCACCCGGGACCGGAAATAAAACTAATAAAAGAGTAGGGAGTCAGGATGAATCGTTGGTTAATGCGAGGTTTTATCCTTGTTTCCGCGGCCGGTATGCTTCCGGGCATGGCGTGGGCCCAGGACGGGAATGTTGACCAGGCGCGGGAAGCCCTGGGGCGTCAGGAAGGCGACGAAGATTCGACCAAGCAGCTTGAGGAAGTGTTCCAGGCGGCGGAGAAAAACTACTCGCTGCAGAAAAAAGGCTCCCACTCGCTGCACTACTCGTTCGACTACTCCTATACCGGAGACCAGCGTCTGGATCTGGCGATCAGCGACGGTTCGGTCCGGAATCTGGACGTGGTGCCGTCGGCTACCCATAACTTTACCAACTCCTTCTCATACGACTACGGGTTGCTCGATAACCTGACGGTGGGTACCCGGGTGCCTTTGGTGGTGAAGTACGACACCGAAGACGAGCTCGAAGTCTATGACTTCGGTGACATCTCACTAACCGCCCGCTGGCAGCCGTTTGCCTATGTGCCGGGCAGGACCTCCACCACCTTCTTTGGCACGCTGAACAGTAAGACCGGCGTCAGCCCTTACGAAATCGACATCAGGGAACAGCTCTCGACCGGCAGCGGCTACTACTCCGTGGGGGGCGGGGTAAGCATGTCCAAGGTGCTGGATCCGGTTGTGGTGTTCGGCTCGGTGAGCGCCACCTACAACCTCACCGAAGACGGCCTTGAACAGGTGCGGGGCGCCCGGCTGCTGACCAAGATTGAGCCCGGTTTCGGCCTTTCCGGCTCTGCGGGCTTTGCCTACTCGCTGTCTTACGACATCTCTTTGAGTATGTCGGCCCAGTTCAGTTACAGCGACGAAACCATACTGACATTCTCGAACGGCGACAAGGCCGTGGCTCAGGACCAGATGACCGGTTTTCTGAGCATGTCTCTGGGGACCCGGGTCAGCGACATGACCATCGTGAACACCAGTGTGGGTATCGGTCTGACCGAGGATGCACCGGACTTCTCCCTGGGTATATCCCTGCCCATTAATTTCTCTGGCCTAAAAGAGTGATTGGAGCAGAAGACGTTTCACGGGAAGGGAAGATATCCATGGCACAACCTAGTCTAAAACGACGCCTTCTGGGAGCACTGATTGCGGCGGGCCTTTCCTGCGGAGTCCAGGCACAGATGACCCAGAACCTGACGCTGCACCCAAAGGCGCTGGCGTTGGGTAACGCAGTCACTGCCGACCCTCCCGGGCTGATGGCCATCCATTACAACCCCGCCGGACTGACCAAACTCGATGGCCGGCAGCTTGAAGTCAACCTGCTCGGTATCTACATGGATATCGATGCTGACTTCATCGCTGATGAAGATTACGAGATCTTTGGCATCAAGGGGCTCGAGACCGATCCGTTGACGGGCAAGCAGCGTGACCCGGTGGCCAATACCCACAGCCACGCCAACAATGTCGCCCTGTATGTTCCCGGCTACGGGATTGTCAAATTACCTCCGGGCCCGGCCGTCGCCCCGTCGGCGGCCGTCAGTATCAAGCCTCCCGGCTCCAAGCTGACGTTCGCTAACGCATTCTATATGCCGATGGCCGCGGGCTTTACCCGAGACAAGGACGACCCCGGCCGTTACCAGCCCCAGGCCGCCGCGTTGCAGCGCACCACCTACCTGTCGCCAACGGTGGGTTACGAGATCAATGATCAATGGTCTGTCGGGGCCGGGATTCACCTCTCGCATTTTGGCTTTGCAGCTGATCAGCACATGCGTGCGCCGAACATGCTGATCGGTGTAGCGGAAGTACTGCAGGACGCTTTCAACTGTGAGAGCGGCGACGAACCGTTGCAGCCATGGCTGGCCCTGTGTGGCGGTAACGTCGGGCCCTGGGACGATATTGGCGCCATGAGCCTGGACCTCCAGGAAACCATCTCGCCGACCTATGCGCTTGGGGTTATCTGGGAGCCCACCGACTGGTTCCGATGGGGGGCAAGCTATACCTCTGCGGCCGACATGAACCTTAAGGGCCGGTTTGAGATCCAGTACACCGATGACTGGTCCGGCTTCTGGCAGAGCGTGAACGGCTCGGTACTGGGCGCGATAACCTCCGCCATCCTGAGCTTGCCGTCCGGCGCGCCCAGAGAAGCCGGAAACGTGACCATGGACCTGGTGTATCCCCAGCATTTCCAGACCGGCATCAGCGTGGATGTTCACCCAATGCTCACCCTGAACGCCGACATCGGCTGGACCGACTTCGCCCAGTGGGATGCCTTCGAGTTCAGGTTCGACCGCAAACTGGAGTTCCTGAGTGCCGCGCGGATACTGTCGCCGGACAACGCCACCCCTGACAGCCTGCGCCTGCCCCTGGGGTTCAAGAGCCAGTGGAACTGGGCCTTTGGCGCCGAACTTCATGTGTCATCCCGACTGGACCTGCGGGCGGGGGTCGAGATCCGGGATTCCGTTATTCCGGATGATCAGCGCTCCATCATGGCCCCCTTCGGGGGAGCCAACCTCTACAGTGTCGGGCTGGGATACCGTTGGGACAAGGACACGGAAATCGATCTGAACCTGTCGTACCTGCACTCGATCGAGACCATTCCCGCCGACACCAGTTGTAACGTAAACTGTGACAACATCACCAACATCATCTACAACCCGTACGCGGATCTGACCATCAAAACCTCGCTGCGGGTGGTGATGGCGGGGCTGAGTTTCCGCACCAAGTTCTGAACCTGGCCGGGAGAATGTCATGGACAACAAGCATGCAGCCCGACTCGGCGGCATCGTACTGGCAGTTGTGTTACTGGCGGGGTGCCAGGTGGGTGGTGCTCCGATCGACGAGCACGACGGCTACTTCTCCTGGGTAGATGAGCAGGGCCAGGTCCGTTACAGCCGGATCCCGGGCGAATTCACCGAAGAACACTACCCGGATGGCGATCAGCTTGCCCAGGATGGCTTTATCCGTCCCGGCCAGCGTCAACCCTACTACACCTGGCGCGATGCCGAGGGTATTGTCAGGGTCAGCTACTACACGCCGGATACCCGCAGTGAGCGAGAGTCTAAACCTGATCAGCCGCCGGTGAACCTGACACCGGCGAGTGTTTACCTCCCGGCACAGGAACTCAGCCAGGCACAGCCTGTTGAGGGACATGATCCGGATGCGTTTGCGGTGCTTGGCATCGAGTCCACACCGCAGAACCTGCTCTCGTCTTTTGCGAGCGATTGCTGCGCCGGGTTGTCGAACCGGGACCAGCAACCCTGGCATGACGGGCGTGAGTTTGGCATCAGCATTCCCGAAGATGCTGAACGCTATCCGTTCAGTACCGGAGACTCCCGGTTCCAGCTGGTCGCTCTGCCATCCGGTGCGTTCGCCCATGGCTTTGTGATGCGGCTCAGGTCCTACGCCAGGGCCGGTGTGTTCGTTCCTTCACTGGCGTTTCTTGATGGCGACTTCCAGCCCGTACGCCTGGTGACCGACCTGGTAATGGACTATCACCCGGAAACCTGGCGGCGGCTGGGTTATCTGGAAGCCTGGGTGCCGGTGTTCCCCGGGGAGGGGGAGCGTTGGCTGCTGGTCTTTACCAGAGAAGGAGACCTGCATGGCCAGACCGTTTACGACGCCGGGCACGGGCCGGTCGTGATTCCCCACATGCCCCATGGTGAACTCGGGCTGACCAGGTTCGACGAATAGGTTCAGTCTTCCGGGGCCTCCAGGTTCAGCCATTGTTGCGATAACCAGTAGTAGCTGCCATCCCCGGCCGGGTGGGTGCAGTTGTAGCGAAAGCGCCGGCTCTCGAACGCCTTCGGTGCCTGCACCCGGATCTTGGTGCCATCCTGCTGAAAGTCGATTCGCCCCTGGCCGGACGCGAAGCAGGTCAGCTGGCGGGCATTGAGCTTGCTACCGGGATCGAACGTCAGCACTGGAGGATTCTGGCTGACGACGCCGTCCGGTAACTGTGAGGCATCCACCGGAAACGCTTTGCTCAGCAGTTTGTCTTTAAGGCTGCCGAGCTGGCCGTAGGCATTGGCCATCGGAAAGCGGGGCAGACGGGTATCATGGGAGTAGGCCCCGATCGCGCCGGACTGTTGACCGAAGCCCAGCCAGCCGCGCTCCGACAACTTGTCCTCCAGTGCCTTATCGAATTCACCATAAGGGTACGCAAACATCGGATTATCCACGTGGAGCTTTTCTTCCAGCGCCTCCCTGGCACGATCAAGACTGGCGTCCACCCGCTGATGCCACCGGGCTTCAGGCTCGCCGGGCTTGCGCGCCAGGTGGCCATGATCGGCGCTGTGGTTGGCAATGGTGACGTGACGGTCGGCGGCCACCTCCGCAAGCTGGTCCCAGGTCATGTAGCCGCGTTTACCAACCGCATCGGTGTTGACAAAAATGGTATAGGGAAAGCCAAAACGCTCAAGCAGCGGGGCAGCGGTCTGATACACCGACTGGTAGGCGTCGTCAAAGGTGATGGCAATGTGGTTGCCGGAGGTTTCGCCGGCAAGGGCGCTACGGGTTGCGGCCAGCAGCGGCACTACCTCCAGGTCCAGCTCTGCGATCATCTCCAGCTGGGCCTCGAACAGAGACCGGGAGGTACTGGTGGCGCGGGGCGTGTCGTCAGCGACATGATGATACTGAAGAACCACCAGATCTGCCTGTACCGCCGGTACCCCAAGCGACAGTGCGGCAAGACTCGTTGTGATCAGTCGGGTAAATCGTGTCATTTTGTCAGTCCCTGAAAGCTATGTGATCGACGGTCGGTTATTGTACCGGGCGTAATGACGCTTGAGGATGGAAAAAGCCCGGTTCAGCTCCTGAATATCTTCTGTGCGCCCGCCGCGGTCAGGATGCACCTGCATTACCTGCCGCCGAAACTGGCGTTTGATGGGTTCGAAGTGCTCCGGAGGTGTGCCAAAGCCCAGCTGGTGAGCCGCTTCCTTGATCTCTGCCGGATGACTCTGGCGTAACGGCAGGCGGACAAAAAACCGGGCCATCGTGTCCCGGATGGTCTCGTCGGATAAATAATAGCCGGACAGGTCCAGGTAGAAGCTGCGCAAAGGGTCGTCGGTTACCGGTGTCGCCCTGGACGAGGTGCCGGAACAGATGATCTTTAACTGCAAGGGCGAGACTTCGAGCCACTCGCCGTGTGCTGCCAGTTCTGCCTGAAGACGGTAAAGCGCATGAAACAGCAGGAAGTGTACCGGGTAAAGGGCCACAGGATCGCTCAACCGCACCGGCCCTATCAGCTGCCAGCGCTCCGCCTGTAAGGCGCGGATCAGTTCCAGCTCGTTCATCCCCGAGCTGCCGGCCTGCCGCAGTTCGTGCTCGGCAGCGATCTGAATATGCCCGGCCTGTTGTTCAAGCCAGGTCAGCTCCTGGCCCGGGTGGCGGGCATGGCCTGCCGGGTGTAACTCTGGGTCGTCTGTCATGGTGGCTATGGTAAGCCAGCCGGTGCTGACGGGAAAGTACCTCCTGGGGGCTCTGTCCCTGACCTCAGAGCACGCGTATAATTGCCGGCTCATTTTCCTGCAAGTGTGTAGAACCCAATGTCTGAAGCAACCATCGCCTCCGCCGACCAGTCACCGGCTTCCGAACAGGAGCGCCGCCAGAAGCTGGAAATCAACAAACTGCAGAAACGGCTGCGCCGGGAAGTGGGGCAGGCCATTGCTGATTTTTCGATGATTGAGGCGGGTGATAAGGTGATGTGCTGCCTCTCGGGTGGCAAAGACTCCTATGCCATGCTGGATATTCTGCTCAATCTCCAGAAGAGCGCGCCGGTGGAGTTCGAGCTGATCGCCGTCAATCTGGACCAGAAGCAGCCTGGTTTTCCGGAGCACATTCTGCCGCACTACCTCGAAGCCCTTGGCATCGAGTATCACATTATCGAGCAGGACACTTACAGCATCGTCAAGGACAAGGTGCCGGAGGGCAAGACCACGTGTGGCCTGTGCTCCCGCCTGCGCCGCGGCATCCTTTACAATTTTGCCGAAGAACACAAGGTCACCAAGATTGCCCTGGGTCACCATCGGGACGACCTGCTGGAAACCCTGTTCCTGAACATGTTCTATGGCGGCAAGCTGAAAGCCATGCCACCGGTGCTGCACAGCGACGATGGCCGTAATACCGTGATCCGGCCGCTGGCCTATGCCCGGGAGAAAGACATTGCCCGTTATGCGGCACTGCGTGAGTTTCCGATCATTCCGTGCAATCTGTGCGGTTCCCAGGAAAACCTGCAGCGTCAGGTGATCAAGGATATGTTCCAGCACTGGGACAAGCAGCACCCGGGGCGCCTGGAGACCATGTTCCGGGCCTTGTGCAATGTTGAACCATCGCATCTGGCAGACCCCGAACTGTACGATTTCAAGGAAGGTAAACGGCTTGGTGGCAAGCGCCAGGCGGTGGTCCAGTCAGCCGGCCCGGAGCCCGGCTATGGCCGGCTCGATATCCTTAATCTCTGAGCTGGCCCGGGCAGCCGGGCGTTAATGCATCAACAGGGCCTGGAACGGCATTGTCCAGAGCCCGAACAGGATCAGCAGGATGCCGCTGAGCTTTCGGAACCGCATGCTGCCCTTGAGGTTACGTACCCAGTGAGCGGCGTAGCCGGTGGCAAGCATCGAGGGCAGGGTGCCCAGTCCGAAGAACACCATGGTCAGCGCGGCTGCCGGCACCGTCGGCTGAAGTGCCGCCCATCCCAGCGTGCTGTACACCAGCCCGCAGGGCAGCCAACCCCACAGGGCGCCCAGCGCCAGACCCTGCCCGATATTGTTGACCGGCAGGAAGCGGCGGGTGAGGGGTGAGAGCGCCTTCCAGACCGGCGCGCCCACTTTTTCGACAAACCGTATGCCCTGCCACCACTGGCCCATGGAAAGCCCCATAAACACCAGCAGGAGCCCCGCCACAGTCATGAGCACCAGGCCGGCACCGCGCCATTGGCTGGCGGCCTGCGTGCTTAGCAGGGCGATCAGGGTAGCGATCAGCGCGTAACTGCCGATTCGCCCCAGGTTAAACGCCAGCAGTAACAGGGTCTGACGCACCCGGAACCCTTTCCCCAGTGGCAGTGCCATCGACAGCGATGCACTGATACCACCGCACATGCCCAGGCAGTGCGTACTGCCGAGCAGGCCGATGATAAACGCGCTGTAATAGCTGAGGTAGAGTTCAGGCTGCACGGATTCAGCCCTGTTCGTCCCTGGAAGCGTCAGGCTCGGAAGCCGGGGCAGACGACGCTTTCGAACCGGCTTTCGGTTTATCCGTGCGGGCTTCGTCCGGGATCATGTCTTTATCATCATCAAACAGAATCCGGTGCGCAGGGCCGTCCAGATCGTCATACTGGCCATTTTTTACGGCCCAGGAGAACAGGATCACTCCGATCACCACCAGGAACAGCATCAGCGGGATCAACAGAAGTACAATGTTCATAATGACCTCCTTGCAGGGCAGGTTGTATTGATGAGGTCAGCGTTTGCGACCGAGCCGCAGGGCGTTAAGGACCACGATCAGCGAGCTGGCAGACATACCGATAGCAGCAAGCCACGATGGCACCAGGCCTGCTGCCGCCAGCGGCAGTGCAGACAGATTGTACCCCAAAGCCCAGATCAGGTTCTGGCGGATAATCCGGCGTGTCTTGCGGCTGGTATGCAGGGCCTCAATGAGCTGATAGAGCTGCCCGTTCAGCAGTACAGCATCCGCCTTCAGCTGGGTGAGGTCCGCGGCGGTTCCCATGGCGACGGAAATGCCGGCACCGGCCATCGACGGCAGGTCGTTCAGTCCGTCGCCAACCATCATCACCTGATGACCTTCGGATTTCAGCTGTTCCAGCACTTCCAGCTTTTGTTCCGGTGACGCTTCGCCAATGGCACGATCGATGCCGAGGGTCTCGGCCACGGTCTGCACATGGCCGGACCGGTCGCCGCTCAGGAGGATGGTCTGTACCCCCATGTTGTGCAATGCGCTGACCGCTTTGGCCGCATCGTCACGAATTTTATCGTTCAACTGGAAGGCGGCGAGCCACTCGGTATCGCTGGCGAGCCAGATCTCCATACCGCTGGCGGGCGCCGACTCAGGCTCGGGTGCCGGGGTCTTGCCGGCCACGAATGCCTTATGGCCGATATAGACGGGCCGGCCATCAACCTTCCCCGACAGCCCGCCACCCAGGTGGTTGGTAACGTCGGTGACGGCCACCGAAGGGCGGTTATGGAATACCTTGGCGATCGGGTGCTCGGAATGCTTTTCCAGGCCGGCGCAAATCTTGAGTGCCTCGCTCTCGTCAACGCTGCCGTATTGCTGTTGACCGGTAAGCGTCAGCTCCCCCCGGGTAAGGGTACCGGTCTTGTCAAATACCACGGTGTCGATGGCGTGCATGGACTCCAGGGTGTGGCCCCGGGTGGGCAGAAATCCCAGCCTGCGCAGCCGCACGGTTGCGGTGGTCAGGGCCGTGGGGGTGGCCAGGGACAAGGCGCAGGGACAGGTCACCACCAGCACCGACAAGGTGATGTCGAAGGCGTTGTCAGCCCCGGCCAGCCACCAGCCAATCCAGACCACCGGGGCGAGAATCAGCACCCGTGCGATAAATTTTCCGGCGAGCCGGTCTGATAGGGTGGCGACCCGGGGCTTTTCGGACTGCACGCGGTCCAGCACCCGTAAAATTCCCGACAGCCGGGTTTGGGCACCGGCCCGTAGTACCCGGATATCCAGCGGGTTTTCGCCGTTGATGCTGCCGGCATGGACGGTATCACCGGGTCGCCGGGTCTCTGGCAGATATTCTCCGGTGAGGGCGGCTTCGTTGAGGGTTGATTCGCCTGAGACGATATCGCCGTCCACCGGAAGGGTTTCGCCGGGCCGTACCCGGATGATGTCGCCGGTCCGGACCTGATGGATGGGCACAAGGTCTGCCGTTCCGCCTGTGACCAGCGCCGCAACCGATGGCTGGAAGCCGGCCAGCGCGCTCCCGGTCAGGCCTGCGCGATAACGGGCCTGTACCTCTACATAGCGGCCCAGCAGCAGGAAAAACGTAAACATGCAGACGGATTCAAAATAGACTTCCTGACCGCCGAAAATCGTTATCCAGACACTTGAGGCATAGGCCAGGCCGATGGCAATGGCCACCGGGACATCCATGGTGAGGTGTCGGGACCTGATGTCCCTGATGGCGTTCTCGAAAAATGAACGCGCACTGTAGAGAACCACCGGCGTCGCGACCAGCAAGCTGATCCAGCGGAAGAAATTCACCGTGTCCTGGGACAGTTCGCTGATCAGCTCGAAATACAGGGGAAACGCCAGCATCATCGTCTGGCTGGTGCCAATCCCCGCGATGGCCAGGCGAATGAGCATGGAACGGTGTTCGGCCTTGAGCGTCTGCTCCGCCTCATCGGCCTGGTAGGGTCGGGCAGAGTAGCCCAGCTCATGGATCGCGATCAGCAGGTCGCTCAGGCGTACCTGGTCTGACGCCCACACCAGCCGCGCCCGCTGGGTGGTATGGTTTACTGTAAAACTCTGAACGCCGGGCTGCTTCTTCATATGATTTTCGAGCAGCCAGATACAGGCGGCGCAGGTGATGTCACCGATCAGCAGCAGTGCTTCCTGGCCACCTTTTACCGGTGACACAAAAGACTTCTGTACCAGGGGATGGTCCAGCTCACGCAGGCGTTCGACCTCAGTCCGGGTGAGCTCTTTCGGAGTAACCGCCGGTTCTGTACGAAACTGGTAGAAGCCGGCCAGACCTTCCTGCTGGATGGTCTGGCATACCGCTTTACAGCCCTGGCAGCAAAAGCGCTCTGTGGTTCCGTTCAGCTCCAGAGTAATCGCAGGATGACCGTCCGCTGGTTCTCCGCAGTGGAAACAGATCAGGCCGGTCACCCTTGCTGGTTATGAGTGGCATCGATGATGATGGGCGAGGAGGACGGGAGGCGAACCTCACCCTTGATGCGCCAGTCATTATCCGGCCCCTGAAGGTCGTAATACCAGCGTCCTGAGGTCTTCTCAAACAGCTGGCCACGGTATTCGCCCGGTGCCACGCGGCTGAACTGGATGGTGCGGTCCTGACCCGACAGTGTCGGATGGTACAGATTGAACACCAGGTACGGATAATCGGCAGCGCCCTCTGTTGAATGGAGTGTGAGCGTGGCGTTGCGGTCCTGCAGACTGAGCTCGCCCCCCAGTTTCATCTGCGCGGCGAGGTCGTCCCGGGCGATGGACATATTGATACCGCGGCCTTCCTTGGAATAGTCATCCGACACCATGGAGTTATCCAGGCTGGAAGACACTACCAGAGCGGTAATGCCCCACACCATGGAGGCCAGCGGGAAAATGGTCAGGAACCAGAACCAGGGCTGTCGGTACCAGGGGGCTACGGGTGCTTTATCAGTCATTACGTTTCTTCTCGGATAATGGTTTCAGGTCCATACACGGGCTATCAACGGGGCCTTGGACCGACAAAACGGCTTTCGGTTTCCAGATTCAGAGACGGATCCGTCTCGGATTCTGCGTAGAACCGGATCTCGGTATTGGTACCGGTAATAGATTCCGGCGGCACGTCTACCACGGTAGGCATCGAGCGGTTTTCACCACTGGTGATGGTGACGCTGGTCTCAGTCAGGATGCGAATGCCTTCCATGCCGTCAACCCGGAGTTGGAAAGACTGAGGCACCTCCGACATGTTGTGGATTTTGACGGTGTAGGAGTTCTCGACCCGACCTTCGCCGTTAAAGCTGAACAGCGCGCCCCGGTCGCGGATCACGTCCATTTTGGCCGGTACCCGGGTGGCAATGGTGAAAATCACCGCCGCAATCATCAGGCCCAGCACCGCACCGTAACCAAAGGTTCTTGGCCGCAGCAATTTGGAGGTTTTGCCTTCCAGTTCGTTTTCCGTGGTGTATCGAATCAGCCCTTTGGGATAATTCATTTTTTCCATCACTTCGTCACAGGCATCAATGCAGAGGGCGCAGCCGATACACTCATACTGCAAGCCATCCCGGATATCGATGCCGGTAGGGCAGACCTGAACGCACTGCTCGCAGTCGATGCAGTCCCCAAGCCCGAGCTCTTCCGGGGCAATGCCCTTTTTACGGTTGCCTCGTGGTTCGCCCCGATTGGGGTCGTAGGAGACGATGCGGGTGTTGGGGTCGAACATGACGGACTGGAAACGTGCGTACGGGCACATGTACAGACACACCTGCTCCCGCATCCAGCCGGCGTTCAGATAGGTGGCCACGGTAAAGAACGCGACCCAGAA
>DATGNB010000035.1:0-45020 GCA_035306945.1 Marinobacter sp. | reverse complement strand
CAGGCGGTTGCCGAATGCCACGGGGCCGGGATTCAGGTCAAGATGATCACCGGAGACCATGCCGAAACTGCCAAGGCAATCGGCGCCCTGCTCAACATAGGGGTAGGCAAGCCGGCCATTACCGGGGCCGAACTGGCGGTGATGGATGACGCCGCCCTGCGCCGCGTGGTCACGGAGGTGGATATCTTCGCCCGTGCCAGTCCGGAGCAGAAGCTGCGTCTCGTGCGCGCACTTCAGGAGGACGGGCAGGTAGTGGCGATGACCGGGGACGGCGTCAATGACGCACCGGCGCTGAAGCGCGCGGATGTCGGTGTGGCCATGGGCCTGAAAGGCACCGAGGTAGCCAAGGAGGCCTCGCATATGGTGCTGGCCGATGACAATTTTGCGACCATCGCCAGCGCTGTGCGCGAAGGCCGCGCAGTCTACGACAACCTGAAGAAGTTCATATTGTTCATGCTGCCGACCAACGGTGGTGAATCACTGATCGTGCTGACGGCCATCCTGTTCGGCCTCACCCTGCCGCTCACCCCCGCGCAGGTGCTGTGGATCAATATGGCGACCGCCGGGGCGCTGGGTCTGGCACTGGCCTTTGAACCGGCAGAACCAGGCATCATGCAACGGCGGCCGCGGCCACCAGGCGAGGCGCTGTTATCCGGATTCTTTGTCTGGCGGGTGTGCCTGATTTCGGTATTGATGGCGACCGGCGCTCTGGGCCTGTTTCTCTGGGAGCTGGATCACGGCGCCAGCCTGGAGACTGCCCGCACCATGGCGGTCAATGCGGTAGTAGCGGCGGAGATGTTCTACCTGATCAACAGTCGCTATATCCTCGCCCCGGTACTCAACCGCGAGGGGTTGCTGGGCAACCGTTACGTACTGCTGGCCCTTGCCGCCTGCGCTTCCCTGCAGCTGATCTATACCTACGTGCCGGTCATGCAGGAGCTCTTTGGCTCGGTAGGCCTGACAGCGGGGCAGTGGCTCAAGGTGCTGGGGGCAGGTCTGCTGGTATTTGTGGGTGCGGAACTGGAGAAACGCCTGATCCGTAATACCCGCTTCGCGCCGGCAGGAGGTGGTCATGCCAGAGGCCGCCATCTTCCATAAGCGCCGCCGGCCCGTCTTGCTCGGGGCGGGCCTGGTTGCCCTCATCGTTGCGTTTGCCATTGCCTTTTTGGTGCAGCCTCAGCCGCTGGAGGAGCGCTTCGTGCGTTTGCATGCGCAGGATGTATTCGGTAAAGGCACCGCGGTCACCCGGGAGCCCCTGGGGGTTCAGGCAACCTTGCTTGATTACCAGTCAGACCCGCTGCTGTTGCTGAAAGCGCAGGCCGCCCTGCACGTATTCCCGGAGCACGCACGGTTGCTGCTGCACTTGTTTGGAGAGGAGCCAGAGTTCCGGCGTGCCTTGCGAGCCCACGGCGAGTATCTGATACCACCGGCCATGCATTTTTATCAGAACCCGGTTGGCTCGATCGAGATGCTCAATCGGGTGTCCGGAACCCGGGCGCCACTCACGGCGGAAGAGCGGGCGTGGTATGCCATCAACTTTGCCAATCAGGAAGGGCAGAACTTTACCGGCCAGTTTGTGGTTGCGCCATCGGGAGAGATTGAGTGGATCTGGACAGAACGGATCACAGAGGGTATCGCTCAGTTCTTTACCGGAGGTATCCGAACCCTTGAATCCCGGTATCGGACGGATCAGAGCATCCGGATGCAGGACATTGGCTGGGCTGCTGTTGATGTGGTTATGGTGGGGAGTGCGGTCAGGTTGCTGAAGGCCGGGCGGGCCTCGGCCCAGGCATCCCGGGCTGCCACCGTTTCAGGCCGCTCAGCTGCCTATGGTACCCGCCTGGCCCGGGCTGGCCGTATGGCGTCGGTGGTGGTGGGTAATGCGAAGTGGCCGGCAATGGTGGCGCTGGGGTATATGGTGGTACGCCACCCGGTGTTGCTAAACGATCTGTTTGCGGGCGTGGCGGGGGTATTGGGTGTGCCGCCGTGGATGGTCCAGTTGCCCGCTTGGTTCCTGATCCTCTTGCCATTACTTCTCGTGGCGAGATGGCTGGTACGCACCTGCCTGTGGCTGCTGCCAGGCCGCGGCCGCCGCTTGCACTGAATTAGAGCGAGCGGACGAGCCTGGTATTCCTGCTTTCAAGAAATTGCGTGGCTTCCTCAAGCTGGTGTGCACTGGTAGCGTGAACGGTAACGACGAACTTACCCTTGCGCAGCGCCGACTGGGCCTTCATCAGGTACGGCATGTGGTCCGGACGTGCTGTAAAAGCACCGGCAAGAAGCAAACCAAAAATGCCCCCGAAAGCGGAGAACACGACGGCGGAGGTGATTGCGTTCTGGGTCACAAACGGCAGGCCAAACGCTGTAAGGATCAGGAAAAACACAAAGCCGGCAACGACGCCCAAAACGCCCAGCGTAATGTGTGAGCGCACCATGGTCCGCCAGATACCCTGATCTTCCGGCTCCAACTCTACCCCGGGATGGCGATCGGTGGGTCGTACCAGCAGGATCTGATCATCTGCCAGCGTTGTATTCTTTGCCAGAGCTCTGACTATCTCACTCGCGGCGGACTCGGAATCGAAGATGGCCGCCACTTTATGGTCGATATGCTCACCGGAAATACTCACTGAGGGTTTCATCAGGTTTCCTCCTGGGTGGCTGGGGGGGACGTGACCCGCACCAGAACATGACTGTCCTGAAGATTACGGTAGTACAGCCAGGGCTGTATTTCGAATGACTATCTCGCAATGGAACAGACAGAATTCCCGGCTGGCACGGGCGAATGGCGGGTTCTATGCTGACGTTAGAGCGTTCGGAAATGGTGGGGCCAGAGTAAGACTCCGTGCTTTCGCGGAAAAGGAGGTTGAAAGAATAATAGGCAGCTATTAGGTAGTTAGCATAGTAATTTCCACGATCACGATAACATTTCAGCTCTGCCATGATTGTGACATTTCCATTACACAACGGGAGCGTGAAACGACATGCATCATAAAAACACTGGTTCTCATGCCCATTACTCCATGTCCGAGACGTTGTTTTCGTCGCTGGAGTCTCAGGCTGACTGGGCCAGAGTCCTCACTGGGGTGGGAGAGTTTTTACTCCTCGGCGCTTTGGTGCTTATGGTGCCGGCCGTGGTTTATTTTGATGTGGCGGTCCTCGGCAACTCGGTAGGAGAGATCTCGGCCACCGAGATTGCCCAGGAGTTGCTGGTCTTGATGACGGCGGCCATCTTCGGCTACAAGGCCTTCCGCGAGCCCCGTTCCCGTGGGTTTCTGGTGCTGGTGGCAGGCTTTTTCAGCGTTATTCTTATTCGTGAACTCGATTCGTTCCTGGATGCGGTTGTCCATGGCTTCTGGGTATGGCCGGCGACGGCAGCCGCCTTGTCCGCAATCTTTATGGCGAAGGTGCCGTTCAAGGGGACGGTTCTACGGCCCATGGCGGACTACGTTGGCACCAAGCCTTACTATTTTATGGTGATTGGCCTGGTAACGCTGCTGTTCTTCAGCCGTGTTTTCGGCAGTGGTAACCTGCTCTGGGGACATTTGCTGGGAGACGCTTACACCTCCGGTTTTAAGGCGGGATTGCAAGAGGGCCTGGAGCTGCTGGGTTATATCCTGATCGGTTATTCGGCCGTGTTGTTCAGCCGTTCGCGCTCCTGAGACGAGGGTTTACCCGCTGTCATTTCGGCCTCCAGCTCCGCGATTAAACCGGCCAATGTCGTCGGTTGTTCCGTGGTGGAGGGCCTGGGCGGCTCTGGCAGCCGTTCCAGAGCCCTGTGAAGATCCTGCACTGTTTCTGCCTTTTCTAACGCGGCCCGGAACGCTTTGTTGTCTTTGCTCATTCGGTTTTCCTCATATAACCCTTCACCTGACGGAACAAGGCCCAGGCCATAACCCCGGGCTCAGACAGGAAGTCGCCAGCTTGGTGCTGAAGAAAACCTTATAATACGATCCGGGATTAGTTGACCACTATATTGGAGGCGTACGGGTGACCGCAACAGAGCAGTGCTATGGATTGCAGAGCATCATTCTTCATCATTCCTTTGATCAGGTTAAAGGCCGTACCGTCCGGATAAACTGCGCTGAACGGACACACATCGGTGGTGTTAACGGGGCCGGTAAAACCTCTGTGCTCTCCCTGATCCCTGCATTTTTTGGTGAGGAGCCAGAGCGAATTGTCAGCAAGGGTTCCGGGCGTCTTTCATTCGTGGATTACTACCTGCCGTCCCAGCAGAGTCTGGTGATTTTTGAGTACACCCGATATTCGGGTGTTTGTTGCGCCGTCATGTATCGCCACCCAACAGGTAAGCTCTGCTATCGATTCGTTGAAGGGGCTGCCGACGAGACGTTTTTTGCACCCGGCGTGATTGAAGAACTGCAGGCAGGATCAACCCACGATCTGATATTCAGCAAACTGCAGGAACTGGGCAAGAAACCGTCCCAGATGATCGACACCATCACCAATTACCGGGCCATCATTCAACGCAATCAAAAACTGATTAAGCGGAACCCGGCTGATGCACGGAAGCTGCGTGCCCTGGCTGCGGATTACGGGCTGGGCAGTGCCAATACGCAAATGAGTCATATCGACCGGCTCACCCATGTGGTTCTGAACAAGAACCGGCTGATGTCCAGCTTCAAGACCATGATCGTCGAAACCCAGTTCGAAAACATTCACCTTCACGGGCGACCGAAGGCTATTGATGAAAAGGACCTGGTCAAAGACATAAAAAGTCTCAAGGCTTTTGAAAAACAGGAGCCAAAAATTCGGGACTGTTTGCTAAAAGAAGCCCAACGAAAAGCCATTGAAACCCGGATGGAGCAAACGGTTTCCAACTTATTGGAAACCGTGGAGGTTGAGGACGCAAAGCAGAAGGAATACCTACAGTTTGCCGAGCAGGTTGAAGAAGCGCTACACAGCAGGGAAGACGCCTTTAAACAGCAGGATCGGGAGCTTGGGCGTCAGCAGGCGGAGATGGAGCACCAATGGGAAGTCAAAGACAAGGACCTTCAAAACATCTATGAGGCTCGCGATCAGTTTGAGGCAGCACAATTGCCGGAGCTTGTGCAAGCTGCGGTCACGGTAGGAGAGCTCCGAACTCGTTTCCGGAACGCGGAAGCGGATTTAGCCTCCCTTACTGACAAAGTTACTCAAATTGATTCTGAATATAACGCCGAGATTGCGGCGATCACTCATCAGCATACCAAAGCTCAAGCCGGAAGGCAGGCGCGTATAGAGGGTGCCATCAACGCTCATAAAGACGCCAGAGTTGCCCACGAAAGCGCTATCGGCAACCTTGAAAGGGAAACACTCCAAAAAGTAGCTGAGTACAAGGAGTCGCGTCGTGCCGGCGAGCATGAGATCCGTGACGGCCTGTCCCGGGCTAAAGCATTCCTTGACCACCAGGGGCCAACTCAGGAGGAGCAACGCCGTATTGAAGAAGCTGAGTCTGCGCTTCACCTCGGTGAGGAGCAGTTGACCAAAACCGTTGATGAGTTCAACGATGCCAGGGAAAAAACCCAACAGGCCAATCGGGACAGGGAGGACGCTCAGCGTTCATTGAATGAGGCGGAAGACGCTCTCGAGGTATTGAATCACAAGGTCGACTCTCTACAGCGCCGGATCACACCGGACGACAGGTCCTGGTTATCGTCGTTACGCAAGGAGGACCCCAAATGGGCGTTCGGGCTTGCCAGGGTGATCAACCCCGACTTGCTGGAACGTAGAGATCTGAACCCTCAGTTTGCGAACATGGCACCGGAACCACAGAGTGCGGTTATGGGATGGAGCCTGGATCTTAGTGTGCTGCCCGTCCCCGAGTTTGCGGCTTCGGAGGAAGAGCTTCAGGCGCGTTTGAAGCAACTTGACGATAAGCGTGATCAGGCGCGAAAGGCCCGTGACGCAGCAGAGAAGGATGCCCAAACCTGTAATAGGGCCTATCAAGAGCGGGTGAGGGAAGAAGAACGATTAACCACAGAACGCCGGTTAATGAACGACACCGTGGGTCGCCTTCGCGGGGAACTCAAGCAGATCCGCTCCGACGTTAAATCTGCCATTGCCGACAGGCTCCGGTCTGAGCAAGCACATGTGGCTGAGCTGAAAACGCGTCTTGCCAGCTACAACGATGAAACCATATCTGAGATAAAGTCGATCGAAGGCAGGTCCGGCCAGCGCAGGATGGATTTAATCGGGCTGTGGGCGGATGAGGAAGAGAAACTCAAGTCGCAGATCGCGGATGCTCAGCGGCTATTCGATGATGCTGAAGCTGAGCATAAGCAACGATTGGCTTCCAGGAAAACCGCGTATGAACAGCGATTGAGCGAAGATGGCATTGATCCATTGGAAGTCAGGAAAGCAAAAGACAGGGTCGAGACCCTGAAAGCGCAACTCGAGCGGATCGAAGCCGGTGAGGACGACATTCGGAAGTATCAGCATTGGCTGAAAACTGACTGGGCCAGGGTCGATGGTCTCACGGCAACCTGCCACAACCTGAAAACGGAAGCGGAGCAGCTTGCGCAGAAGCGGAAGGCCGCTGAGCTTGCCCAGGCAGACGTGCGAAAAGAACATAACGCAAAGAGTATGAAGGCGAAGGAGCAAGCTCGAACGATCAGGGGCCAGATTGAAGAGGCAAACGGGATTCTGGGAAAAGTTCAGATGTCGACAGAGCTCCCTGGCTTACCCGGTCATATTCAGAGCCTGACGCGGGAGCTCCAGGATGCCTTCGGTAAGCTGACCGATCTCAGGCGGGAGGTGTTGGCTGCCTTCAGAAGCGCCCAGGGTGTCCTCAATCAATACCCGGACTCCCAGATTCAGAAATCCTGGCAGAAACTCAGAGAGCTTCGCCGGAGTCGGTTGTCTCCCTCTGAAAGCGAGTTCGACGAGCCATTTATGCTGGCCCAGGTTGAGGACCTCCGCTATTTGCTGGACCAGGATATTCCCCATCTCCGGCAGACATTGATTGAGCAGTTCTCGAATGAAGCCGGAAAAGTTTGCGATTACTTCGATGGTCTGGAAACGGTCATGCGGGAGGTGAGTTCGGTATCGCGCACACTGAAGCAGAAAATCAATACTGACCAGCAGATTGATTCCCTGAGCGACATCCAGGTGGTGCTGAAACCGCGAATTGAGGACGACGACAGCTGGGCACCCCTAAAGGCCTTTACCGTTCAGTGGCGCGACTGGCAGTCTTCGCACCGAAGGGAAATCCCAAGTGACACCGTGCTGTCAGCTTTCCAGTTGGTGACGGCCACGCTGAGCTCCGCTAACTTAGGGGAGAACATAGAGTCCATGGTGGATATGCACCTCACCATGAAGGAAAACGGCAGGGAGGCGGTTATTCGAAACGATAATGATTTTCTGAATGCCAGCTCTCAGGGACTGACCTATCTTGCCATCATGGCGGTATTCATGGGGCTGACGCGGTATCTCTGCCCCGATAATACCACCCGGATAACCTGGCCCATTGATGAGTTGGGAACGTTGAGCCCAAACAACATTGCCCGATTGGCGGACATGCTGGAGCACAACAACCTGACCATGGTCTCTGCCTGCCCGAAACTGGACCGGCCACTGCGCAAGTTCTTCGAGAACAAGGTCAGTATCCAGAAGGGACGTATTCACAACTTCGAACAAGCAGGGCCGGGAACGTCTCAAAAGGCGCTGTTGAGTCGTCTTACCCAACCATCCGCCGGCGCGGTAGCAGAAGGAGCTGGCTATGCAGAGTAATCCTTTGTTTGAGCAGACGGTTACCGCGTTACTTGGTGGAAGAATCATCTGCGAGTACAGTTGCAGCGATCTGTACAACTACCTGTCCTTACCGAATCATCAGCAACAGGTTGCGGATTTTTTGCAACAGATGAACCGTACGCTGCGTCAGACCAGCAGTCAGGATGCCTGGTTGTGTGCCTATAACGAACTGAATGCCCCCGAGGCGAAGGCTGCGGTCCGTCAGCAGTTCCGGGATGCAACCACGCATCTGGAAGCGCTGGTCCAGTTCCTGCGTCTGCACATGATGGTGGAAGCCAGCCAGCGGCCAATTGCGCCCGGCGAGGAGGTGCGGGAAGGGCACCTGCTTGAAAGAATTTCCTCGGCCCCGTCTCTCGAAGCCAAACTAAGATCATTAACCACAAAACAACCCTTCAAGACGACTCGTACGGACAGTGCCGGCCAGATTCGAATGGTGATGACCCGGTTAGTGGAGGACGGCTACCTGAAGCAGGTGGGCACCAGCGGAAGTGTTTATCAGGCGACGGCCAAATGGTCCTGGCTGTACGATTTGATGACCTTCATTAAGACCCATGAAGGCATCCGTGATGACAGTGATGAGGAAGACTCCCAGATGAGGTTGGCGTAATGGCCCGGACGCACGATGCGCAGTCAACGCTTCGGGTACTCACTACCCACGCCGAAGCCATCCTGGATGCGCATCTGAATCAGGGGAACCGGATACCGGCGACCGATGACAACGTTGGGATGCTGGAGACCCTGGAACATCATCGGCTGATTTGGCGGCTGGCCGAGGATGAAGATCCCCAATTGAAGAAGGTATTGGCTCACTTTCTAGACCATATCACGGAGTCTGACCGTAGACGCCAGGCCAGTGAACACGTTGACCAGCTGTGGAGTGAGCTGAATCAGCTGTTTGTGGAATACCGGGAGACCAAGCGACTGGCCGCGTTTGAAGACAGAGAGCGAGTTGAAGGTACGATTAAAGAAGTCCTGTCCGAAATCATCGAGGATATACGCACAGCGACGGTCACCTTTTCGGCATACATCACCAGCGGATTCAGCTATATCACCGATATCGAACTTCGCATACGCAAAAATGAGGAAGTGATTGATCAGGCCCGCCGCCTGAGCAATCTCTTCGATAGCTTCAAAATACGTGAACTGGAAGATCAGGCTGGAAACGACCCTTTCCTGAAGCGGCTGCTGCTCAAGCACCTCCCGGCCACATTGGAAGAGGGGAGGCGGAACCTGTCCTATGCCCTGAACCAGCTGCGAATTCTCCTGGTACGCATGCGAGAGGACCAGCGGCTCAGCAAACTGATCGGTGGGTTTGAATCACATTACGCCAATAACCGCGGGTTTGAGCCGTCCATTGATGATCTGGACCTGGCGTACTGTCCACCCGTGCTGAATACCGTGGCGCCGTTCCGGATTGTTTCCTATGGCGACATTTATGATCCGGCAGATGATCAAGACCTTATAGACATCGCCCAATGGGCCCGGCCCCTTGACGCTCAGGTGGATGAGCCCGGGATAGACGCAAAGGCGGTTTCATCCGTTGAATTTGACGTAGATGGTGAGACCGAGCAAGAAGAGGTTGATCCGGTAGACGACCTTGTCGAGCAGCTGCTCCGGCATTTGCTGGATGGTGATGTCTGTGATGGTGAAATTCGGGCACTGGAAGTGCTTGCTAACAGCGATCTCGATCTGGACGCAGCAACATGGCTGCACACACTGGAGTCCGAAATCGATGCGTTGGCGCCGAACGATTACGACCTGATTGAAGTGGGTTACCAAAGCGAGCCGGATCCACTCTACCCGGACAACCTTTATATCCTGGACATGATACTGAGGCGACGTGGTGACAGCCGACTTTAACGCCATCAGGCGCCTTCTGACGTCAGGGAAGAAAACCGCCAATAAGAACCCGCTCTGGACCCGCATACATGAGGAAACATGCTGTGGGATCCTTGTGGGTCGCGAATACCAATTCACGGAAGACGAGCTACACCGCCTACGCAAACACGCGCAAAGCTTGACCGGCCTGGACCCTCTGTTTGACGCCACGGCTGTCAGTCGCTTGGACATGGCCGAGAAAGTGCCGGACGAAAAGCTGGCCACAGACTCGGTATTTGGTCAGTTGGTTGTTATGGCCACGGCCGGGAAAGGTGAGATTAGGGCCGGTGGAAAAGCGGCCTGTGTTCCACCTGGTGCGGTAATCAGTGTGCCGTTTAAGCTTCTGGATCCAGGACATCTCCGCCAACAGCGACTGGTTGTCATTGAAAACGGAGCACTGATGCCAGAGTGCCACCGTATTCGGCTGCCGCAGGGCTGGGACGACTGCGTGTTTGTCTACCGAGGCCATCGTGAAAATGTCCGGCATGTCCAAAAGCTGATTGATCGGCATCCGGCGGACCTTCTTGGTTTATTTTTCGATTTTGATCCTGCTGGTCTGAACCTGGCGTTAGCTGTGGGCAAGGGAAAGATATTTGTCCCCATAGAGGGCCTGGCGTGCAGTGACCAGTTTCTCTCAGTGTCCAACAACCCGTCTGTGCACCGAAGACAAACCCGGGAAATGGCGTCCTTGTTGGAAAAAGCACGAAATACCGCGTGTGAAAAGCTTGTTGGTTGGGTTCATCTCAATGAGGTTGCGGTTATGCAAGAGCATATAGTGAGCCGCGATATACAGCTTTCGGTAGTGGATGTATCTGTTGTGAAAGTGGATCAGTCGACCTGAGCTTATATAAGTGAGGTCAGTGGCAAGGCACAGCGCATGCGGGTCAAAACACTCGGTCAGTCCGGACTGCTAGTTGACGTGATGGGAGCGGAAGGGTAGTTGGTACCCCCGGCAGGACTCGAACCTGCTACCTTCCCCTTAGGAGGGGGACGCTCTATCCAGATGAGCTACGGGGGCATCAAAAACGAGGCGGTATGATAACGGTCGATGGCCTGCGGCTCAAGGGGCCACCGGCCCCTGAGTGCGCAACTTGTGCAAAATTGAGTCGGAGTTTTCGCCGTCATCGCCGGTTATCACCAGAAGCGCCCGTTTGCGTTCGATCAGTGTCTCCCGATAGGTGTGTATCAGGTCGTCCAGGGTAACGGAGCGAATGGCTGAGGCCAGCTTCTGACGGCTGTTAAAGTCCGGGTTGTCCCGGTCGATCTCGTGCCAGTAGCGGTTGGAGACGGCATTCAGCTGGCGGTCTTTTTCCAGCAGCTGGCTGATCACAGCCTGCTTTTCCCGGTTCAGGCGTTGGTCGTCCAGCTCACTCAGGTGCTTGATAAACCCTTCCGAAAACTCCTGCACGGCCTGATCAATGGCCTCGGCACTGGCTTCCGGCGATTGCACCACCAGGCCCAGGGCCGGTGTTTCGAGCATTTCGAACGTCGTGGCATAGACGATGTAACCCATCTGGCGGCGGGTTCGGATTTCTTCATAGAAGGGGCTGCTGATGATCTGCGTCAGCAGGCGGAATCTTGCCCTTTCCTCAACGGATTTGTTATCGCCCTGAAGGTACAGGGTGTAGCCCGTGTCCGGATGCTCTACGTCCAGTACTGCTTTGGTCTGCCCGTCGGGAACCCGGCGGACCAGAGAGCGCGGAACGCGAGTGCGGTCCCGGCCTTGCAGGACCATGGCCTTCATTTGCTGTGCCAGATTCAGGGCGGATGCTTCTGTCAGGTTACCGTGGGCCAGCATCACCGGGTCGGTTTCCCGTACCAGTTCACGGCCAAAGGCTTCCAGTTCTTCCAGCGAGACCTCTTTGGCAGCGGCCAGCCGGTCGGTGACTGGAAAGGTGCCTTCGATCAGTGCCGTCTGGATATATTCGGAGGTCTGCTGAACCGGACGGTTTTTCGCCATGTTCTCCAGGTTGTCGACCAGTCGCTGGCGGGCGATGTCGAATCTCTGCTGAGTGAACTGAGGATCCGAGAATTCGGCCAGAATGCGGTTGGCCAGCTTATGCAGCTTGTCGTTGTAGCCGCCCACCCGGATGGTGATGCCTCTTAAATGGGGGTACACGGTGTAATCCAGGCCGGCCAGGCTGGCGGCGTACGCCCCGGCATTGAGGTTGGTGTTGATGGCGTCTACCAGCAGGCGCGTGAGCACATCGGCCCGGGCGGATGCGCGGGCAGCGGGTGACCGCAGGCTGATAAAAACGTTGGCTTTGGGAGTATTAAACCGGGTGTCCCGGGCATACCAGACATCCATCCCGTCGAGCTCTGCCAGCTGTATCGGTTGCGGCATGGGCTGGCCACTCACCAGCTCCAGGTTTTCCGGTACGAACGGGTTGGCGGGTGGAAGGGCTAATTCGCCGGCCAGTTTGCTGCTGGCTTGCGGAGACAGGCTCAGCGGCTCTCGTTGCCAGGGGGTCTTGTACCATTGCGTCAGCAGGGGGGCTTCGAGGGCGTCTGGTGCCGCAACCCAGACCATCAGGTTATCGGGGGTCAGGCGGTCGAGGATGTCTTTATACAGGTCCGGCGCATAGCGCTCCATCAGCCAGGGTGCGCTCAGCACGTCCTTGGGCGGGTAATCCCGGAGCAGCCGGGACAATCGCATGGCTTCGTGCAGGGGTTCACCAGGTTCCCGAAAGCGGAAATCAATAGTCGCCAGTTGTTGCATTTCCTCAAACCGGGCGCTGCTGATGCCCCCGGCTTTTACCTGATCGATATACTGAAAGGCGAGGGCGAGTATGTCGTCTTGCCGCGCCAGCCCTTCACGGGTCAGGGACATGCTGATATCCAGCGTGGCATGCGCACCGGTATCCATACCCAGGCCGGCCGACAGGCTTTCAACCAGGCCGCCGCGCTTGAGTACATCAAACAGGCTGCCCGGGCCCTCGTGGCCCAGAAGGTTGGCCACGTACGATGCCGGCTTGGTTTTATAGTGGTGTCGTTGGGAGGGAATCGGGAACGACAGGGTCAGGCTGCGGCTGTCTTTGAGTGTTTGCGTGGTGACTTTTTCCGGCAGCAGGTCCTGCTGATACAGGGGTTGAGCGTGCTCCTGAATGCGCAGGTTACGGTTTTCAATCACCGAAAAGCGACTGCGCACCATTGCTTCGAGCTCGTCCAGGGGTTGCGGACCGTAAACGGCGAGCGTCATCAGGTTGGCAGAATACTGCTGCTGCCAGAACTCGATCAGGTCCCGCCGCAGGGGCCGCTCCTGGGTATTCTCCAGGGTAGTGAGATTGCCCACCGCAAACTGGCTGAAGGCATGCCCGGGATTGCCCGCAGCTTTGCGCACTGAGAGCACCCGCCGCCCGTCTTCTTTCAGCTTGGCGCTGTACTCGGAATGGACCGCATTTCGCTCCCGGTCGACCAGTTCCGGGGTAAACAGGGGGTGGGAGAACTGCTGGGCAAAGCGATCAAGTGCCGGCTCCAGGAACTGACTTTCCACGTCAAAAAAGTAATTGGTATCGGCAAATGCGGTCCAGGCGTTATGACTGCCGCCATGGCTGCGGATAAACTGCTGATATTCGCCGGGCTCCGGGTACTTTTCGGTGCCCAGAAACAGCATATGCTCCAGAAAGTGGGCCATGCCTTCCCGCCCGGCAGGATCATTGCCACTGCCAACCGCAACGTTCATGGACGCAGCGGCTTTCTCGGCCGACGGGTCAGACGCCAGAATCACCCGCAGGCCGTTGTCCAGCTCCAGGTACCGGTACAGATTGGAATCATTGGGGCTTTTGTTTGGCGCACTGCCGGCCAGCGCGACCGGGCTGAGCAACAGCACACCCAACAGAAGCAGAAACAGGAGCTGAAACCGGTACAGGCGGATGAGCGGGCGGCATTGGGCGGTCATAGGGCCTCGTCTAATGTCAAAACAAAGGGTCGGGATCAGTGCATCTGGCCGTTTCTGGTACTCGCCGGCTGCTGAGCCAGGGTCTTGCGGGCCAGGTCAGCGGCTTTGTCTGCGTCCAGGTCGCCGGTGGCAATGCGCTCCAGCACCGTGGCCATGATCGCGGTTGCCTGCCGGTACTCGGCAAACTCTGCCTGAAATGCCTTGTCGATTGCCTGGTAGACGGCTTCGATCTTGTCTTGCCGGCTGCCCGCATCGGTTGCCGTATCGTTGATGGCCTTGAGGCAGGCGCGCGCAATGGCAATGTAGCGTTCGGCGTTGGGGTTGTCGTTGTGCATGCTGTTGGACGGAACCTTGCAAATGGAGTGAGTTGGACGCGTATGCGCCGGCTAAGTTCCGGATTATCGCACTGCCGGCCTCCCGTTGCATTGCCTGCCGGGTTTTCTCCTGGCTTTTAGAGTAATGGCTCTATAAAAAACAAAAGGTTGCGGAGTAATTGCTCTAATAAAACGGGATACATGAAGGTTGCAAATAAGTAGAATGCCGGCGAATGGAACAAAGCCTATACTTTAGTCTTAGGCTCGCTGACAAGTCGACATAAAAAAAGCAACAGGCAGGATGGAAGACCTATGAATTATTTCCTGACAGGCGGCACCGGTTTTATCGGCCGTTTTCTGGTAGAGAAACTGCTGGCCCGGGGCGGCACAGTACATTTGCTGGTACGGGAGCAATCCCTTGGCAAGCTGGATCAGCTGCGGGAGCGCTGGGGTGTCGACGAGAGTCGGGTAAAGGCAGTTATCGGTAACCTGACCCGTGAGAACCTGGGTATCAGCCCGGAGATTATCGAGGCTCTGCAAGGACGGGTGGATCATTTCTTCCACCTGGCGGCGGTTTACGACATGAGCGCCGACGAAGAAACTCAGTCTGTTACCAACATCGAGGGTACCCGAATGGCTGTTCAGGCCGCCGAAGCCATGGGCGTCGGGTGTTTTCATCACGTATCGTCAATTGCCGCTGCAGGGCTTTTCAAGGGTATTTTCCGCGAGGATATGTTTGCCGAGGCCGAAAAGCTGGATCATCCCTATCTGCGTACCAAGCATGAGTCCGAGAAAGTGGTTCGCGAGGAGTGCCGGATTCCGTTTCGGGTCTACCGGCCGGGCATGGTGATCGGCCACTCCGGCACCGGCGAGATGGACAAGGTAGATGGCCCTTATTACTTCTTTAAACTGATCCAGAAAATCCGCCAGGCTCTGCCTCAGTGGATGCCTACGGTCGGGATTGAGGGCGGCCGGCTTAATATCGTTCCGGTCGACTTTGTGGTCGATGCGCTCGATCATATTGCCCATCTTGAGGGTGAAGACGGCAACTGTTTCCATCTGGTGGATTCCGACCCGTACAAGGTGGGCGAAGTCCTCAATATTTTCTGCGAAGCCGGCCACGCCCCTCGCATGGGCATGCGTATTGATGCCCGGATGTTTGGTTTTATTCCGCCGTTCATCCGCCAGAGTATCAAGAACCTTCCTCCGGTAAAACGGATCACCAGTGCGGTACTGGAAGACATGGGCATTCCGGCGTCCGTGCTGTCGTTTATCAATTACCCCACCCGGTTTGATACCCGGGAGCTGGACCGTGTCCTTAAGGGTACCGGTATTGAAGTACCACGCCTGCCTGCCTATGCCCCGGTTATCTGGGACTACTGGGAGCGCAATATGGACCCGGACCTGTTCAAGGACCGGACGCTCAGGGGCACCGTTGAGGGTAAGGTGTGCGTGGTGACCGGAGCAACCTCCGGCATTGGCCTGGCAACCGCTGAGAAGCTGGCTGAGGCCGGTGCGATTCTGGTGATTGGGGCCCGTACCCGGGAAACACTGGACGAAGTCACCAGTCAGCTGAAGGCCAAAGGCGGTGATGTTCATGCTTACCAGTGCGACTTCTCCGATATGGACGATTGTGACCGCTTCGTAAAAACGGTGCTGGATAATCATGGCCATGTGGATGTGCTGGTGAACAACGCCGGTCGCTCCATTCGCCGGTCCCTGTCGTTGTCATTTGACCGTTTCCACGATTTTGAGCGCACCATGCAGCTTAATTACTTTGGTGCCTTACGCCTGATCCTGGGCTTTGCGCCTTCCATGCTTGAGCGTAAACGTGGCCATGTCATCAATATCTCCTCCATTGGTGTGCTGACCAATGCGCCCCGGTTCTCTGCGTATGTGGCCTCCAAGTCGGCGCTGGATTCGTTCAGCCGTTGTGCCGCCGCTGAGTGGTCTGACCGCAATGTGACCTTTACCACCATCAACATGCCTCTGGTGCGCACGCCGATGATTGCGCCCACCCGGATCTATGAATCCGTACCCACGCTGACACCGGAAGAAGCGGCTCAGATGGTTGCGGATGCGATCGTCTACCGGCCCAAACGGATTGCGACCCGGCTGGGCGTGTTTGCTTCAGTGGTTCATGCTCTGGCGCCGAAAATGGGTGAGATCATCCTTAACACCGGTTACCGCATGTTCCCGGACTCACCTGCAGCGGCCGGCCGCAAGCCCGGTGAAAAGCCGGTTGTGTCTACCGAACAGGTGGCCTTTGCCGCAATCATGCGCGGCGTGCACTGGTAAGAACGGTAACCCGAATAAAAAAACCCGCCGGAGCGGGTTTTTTTATTTTATGACTGGCTTTCGGGCTCAGCCACAGGCTCTGGCGGCAGGAGCGGGGGAAAGCCACCCAGCTCTTTCCAGCGATTGACGATGGCGCAGAACAGATCGGCGGTTTTCTCCGCATCGTACGCTGCCGAGTGGGCTTCTTTGTTGTTGAACGGAATGCCGGCCAGCCGGCACGCCTGGGCGAGAACCGTGTGGCCATAGGCCAGGCCTGCCAGCGTTGCGGTATCAAACGTAGAGAACGGGTGGAAGGGGTTGCGCTTGATATCCGCCCGTAATGCAGCCGCAAACACAAAATTATGGTCAAAGGTGGCATTGTGGCCTACCAGCACCGCGCGCTTGCAATCAAATGCTTTGACGGCTTGTCGGATGGGGGAGAAGATCTCGCTCAGGCCCTCGCGCTCCGGTACGGCTTCCCGTTCCGGGTTCCAGGGGTCGATGCCGGTAAAGTCCAGCGCCGACTGTTCCAGGTTGGCGCCCTCAAACGGATCGATCTGTTGGACATGGGTTTCGCCCCGATGGAGCCAGCCGTCTTCATCCATTGTTAACAGCACGGCCGCAATTTCCAGCAGAGCGTCTTTTTCCGGGTTGAAGCCCCCGGTTTCGACATCGACAACCACCGGCAGGAAACCGCGGAAACGTAAAGACAAGGGATGTGGCTGTTTGATTTCTTCTGACACGCGAACTCCGGTGTTCGACTGATGGATTAAGGGTTTCAGGCCAGGCGCCAGTTGATGGTTTCGCCGGCTTTCAGAGGCACAATAGTGCCGTTGCCCAGGGGCAGTTCTTCGGGCATGGTCCACGGCTCCCGTACCAGCGTGATGGTATCGGTATTGCGGGGCAGGCCATAGAAGTCGGCACCATTAAAACTGGCAAAGGCTTCGAGTTTGTCGAGAATTCCGAGCTCTTCGAATACGTCGGCATACAGACCGATCGCGCCATACGCAGAATAACAGCCGGCGCAGCCGCAGGCCGCTTCTTTTTTGTCACGGGCGTGGGGCGCTGAGTCGGTGCCCAGGAAAAAGCGTGGGTCGCCGCTTGCCACGGCCTCCCGAAGCGCCTGCTGGTGCCGGTTGCGCTTGAGAATGGGCAGGCAATACAGGTGCGGCCGAACACCGCCGACCAGCATGTGATTACGGTTGTACATCAGGTGCTGGGGGGTGAGCGTAGCCGCAAGGTTGTTCCCCGGGTGGTTGCGCACAAACCCGGCAGAATCGGCGGTGGTGATGTGTTCCAGAACCACCTTGAGATCCGGGAAGGCGGCCAGGGTAGGGGCCAGTACCCGGTCAAGAAACACCTTTTCCCGGTCAAAAATGTCGATGTCGGCATCGGTGACTTCGCCGTGAACCAGCAACAGCATGCCGCAATCCGCCATGGCCTCGAGCACCGGGTGGATATTGCGGATGTCGGTGACGCCGGAAGCGGAGTTGGTTGTGGCACCGGCCGGGTAGAGTTTGGCTGCCACCACCCCGGCGGCCCGGGCTTCCCGGATGAGGTCGGGGGTAGTGCTCTCGGTCAGATACAGGGTCACCAAAGGCTCAAAGCGGGCCCCGCCTGCAGCGGCCGCAATGCGGTCCCGGTAGGCCGCGGCACTGGTGGCGTCTGTCACAGGCGGCACCAGGTTGGGCATGATAATCGCACGGCCGAAACAGGCTGCCGTGGCCGGTACCACGCTGTTGAGAACGGCACCGTCCCGTACATGCAGATGCCAGTCGTCCGGGCGGGTAATCGTAAGTTCAGTCATCATGAAGGTATCCGCAAGGCAGCCAAAAATTTTGCGGATTATATCAGATGGAGGCGGTTATTGATGAGTCTGTTCTGTGCCGGTCAATAGACCGCATCCAGTACCTGAAGATGTGCAACCACGCTTTCTGCCAGTGCCGTCAGGTGATAGCCGCCTTCGAGGGTGGAGATAATCCGGTCGTTTGCGTGATCGCTGGCAACGCTGACGAGCAGTTCGGTCAGCCAGCGATAGTCGTCGGTTTCCAGATTCAGCTCGCCCATGGGGTCTTTGGTGTGCCCGTCAAAACCGGCAGACACCAGCACCAGCTGGGGTCGGAAATCCTGCAGTTTTTTCAGCCAGGCAGCCTCAACCGTCTGGCGATACTCGGCCGAGCCACAACCGGCCGGAATCGGGGCGTTGATAATATTGTCGGCCTGGCGATGCACGTGAGAGTTCGGATAAAACGGGTGTTGGAAACTGGAGCACATCAGGATGCGCTCATCACCGCTGACAATATCAACGGTGCCGTTGCCCTGATGGACGTCAAAGTCAACGATGGCCACGCGCTCCAGGTGGTGGAAGGTGAGAGCGCGCATGGCTGCCAGGGCAATGTTGTTGTAAAAACAGAAGCCCATCGACCTGGTACGTTCGGCATGATGCCCCGGTGGGCGGGCACAGATGAACGCGTTGGTGCTCTGGCCGCTCATCACCATATCCACGGCCTGTACGCTGGCACCCGCAGCCAGTCGGGCCGCATGCAGGGTGTCTGGCATCATCGCGGTATCCGGGTCGGTAAAAACCCGGCCCCGGGAGGGCTGCAGGAGCTCAAGCTGTTTGAGGTAACTTTCCGGGTGTACGGTCAGCAACTGGTCCCGGGTGATTTCCTCGGGCCGAACCCAGTCAAGGGTCTGCTGCAGACCCGTATCGGCAATGTAAGCCAGAATGCTTGAAATGCGCTCAGGGGATTCGGGATGCTCCGGCCCCATGTTGTGCTTCATGCAGTCGTCGTGTGAGAAAAATGCCGTGGTCATAGCGGTTCATTCGGGCCTGCAAATACTTTTTATCGAACCATGTTATCAGGGATGCCCGAAGCGTGTCGTATTTCTTTCGTCTAACCGGCGAGTTATCGATTTACATCAGGAAATCCCCATCTAATATAAGGTATACACAGGTAACCATCCTGTATCGCTGACGTTTTTGCATGTTACCTGTTTGAGCCTCTGGGAGAGCTACCTTGAGTACCCGTTATCTGGAAAGCCTGTTCAACCCTGAATCGATCGTGGTGCTCGGCGCCTCCGAACGGGCCGATAACCTGGGGGGCATGGTGTTGCGTAACCTGTTGGGCGGCGGTTTTCCCGGCCGGATGGTGGTGGTTAACCGAAGCGAGTACGAAAACGTCCATGGGGTACCCTGTGTCGAGAACGTCTCTCTGCTCGACTTTACGCCAGATCTCGCCATCATCTGTACGCCCCCTAAAACGGTTCCCAAAATGGTGCGCAAGCTGGGGGAACGGGGCGTGCGCACCGCCATTGTCATGACCGGCGGGATGTCCCGTACCCACAGTAAAACCGGGCAGCCGCTCATGTATTCGGTGCGCGATGCCGCCCGGGAAACCGGCATCCGGGTGCTTGGGCCCAATACCATCGGGCTGATGGTTCCGGCCCGGCATCTCAATGCGACCTATGCCCATATGGGAGCCATCCCGGGGCGTGTGGCTTTTATCGGGCAGTCCGGCACCATCGCCAGTTCGGTGCTTGACTGGGCGTTCGCAAGGGGAGTGGGCTTCTCGTACTTCCTGACGCTGGGTGATGGTATGGACATCGATCACGATGACCTGATTGATTACCTGGCCCAGGACCCTCATACCAGGGCGATCATTTTGCATATCGAAAGTATCCCCAACCCGAGCCGCTTTATCTCGGCGGTGCGGGTTGCGTCCCGTACCAAGCCGGTGATTGCGGTTAAATCCGGGCGGGTGCCGGATTCTGAATGGGTGCCGCACAAGTTGCCCTCGGGTATCCGGCGTACCGACCCCATCTACGATGCCATGCTGCAACGGGCCGGTGTGTTGAGGGTGGATGGCCTGGGGCAGATGTTCGACGCGCTTGAAACCCTCACCCGAATGCGGCCACTGCGCCGCGAGTCGCTGGCCATTATGGGTAACGGCGTGGGCCCCGGGGTGTTGGCGGTAGACCGGCTTGCGGATCTGGGAGGTGAGCTGGCAGAGCTGTCGCCAGCCACTGTGGATGCCCTGGCCGAACTGCTACCGTCCTACTGGACCCGGAAAAACCCGATCGACCTCAACTACGACGCCAGCCCCGAGTTGTATGGCAAAACCATCAAGCTGTTGGCCAAGGACCCCAATATTGCCAATGTCCTGGTGATGTATGCCCCCACGCTGGTGCGGGACAGCATGCAGATAGCGGATGCTGTTGTGCAGGCGTCCAAGGGAACGCGGCTGAATATCTTCACCTGCTGGCTGGGCCAGAGTACGGTGATGGATTCCCGGGAAGCGTTCTACCGGGCCGGACTGCCGTCCTTTTTTAATCCCGAAAAAGCCGTGATGGCCTTTATGCAGCACGTGCGGCATCAACGTGTACAACGTCTCCTGACCGAAACGCCGGAATCGTTCACCGATCATTTCGCCGATCGCGCCAATACCCGTTCGCTGGTGATCAAGGCCCTGAGAGACGGGCGCAAACATCTGTCCAATCGCGAAGCGCGCCGGGTTATCCGCGACTACGGCATCACGACCATCGATACCCAGTACTGCGATGATGTGGAAGAGGTCCTTGAGGCGTTTTCGGTAGAGCGCCGCCCCATTGATCTGACCGTGATCCACGAGCAGGTCTGCCACCCTTTCCTTGACCTCAGTCCCACTCAGCGCCGCTACAAGGGCACCGTCAAAAAGCTGAACAACGAACAGGCCATCATGGATGCGTGCCGGTTTCTGGTGGAGGAGTATCAGGAACACTTCCCCGGCAGTGGCTTCCTGGGATTTTCGGTTCAGCATTCCTATCAGCATGTCGGGGGTATTGAGTTCAGTGTGGGGATTACCCGCGATGAGGTGTTCGGGCCGCTGGTGGTGTGCGGCGCTGCCGGCGCTCAGGTAAATATCATGACGGACCGCCAGATTGCCCTGCCGCCGCTGAACATGGTGCTTGCCCGGGAACTGCTGCGGCGCACCTATATGTATCGCATCCTGAAAGAGCACAGCCTGAAGCCGGAGGAAGATATCCGGGCCGTTTCCGAAACCCTGGTAAAGCTCTCCCAGATTGTGATCGATATCCCCGAGATCCGGGGCCTTGAGATCGCCCCGCTTCTCTTTAACGAAGCGGGTGCCGTGGCCGTCAACATCGCCATTGATCTGGACAGCGAGCCCGGCAGGCCGATCATCCAGCCTTATCCAAAAGAACTGGAAGAGTGGGTTGTCTTGCCCAAGTCGGGCCGACGGGTTGTGATCCGGCCGGTACTGGCCGAAGACGAGCCGGCGCACCGGCGCTTTCATGAGTACCAGTCGCCGGAGTCGATCCGTTACCGGTTTTTCCAGTACCGGAAGAACTTCTCCCGGGAAGACGTGGCGCAGATGGTACAGATCGATTACGACCGTGAAATGGTTTTTATTGCGAATGCGCCCAGAGAGGATGGCACAGGGGAAGAAACCCTCGGCACCGTGCGCACCTGGACGGATGCTGACAACCTGCGGTGCGAGTTTGCCGTTATGGTCGATGACCGGATGAAAGGGGAGGGGCTTGGTGTGGTACTGATGCAGAAAATGATCGAGTACTGCCGTGCCCGGGGCACCATGGAAATGGTCGGCAATGTGCTGCCGGACAACCGCCCCATGCTGCAACTGGGGGAGCACCTGGGTTTCGAGATCAAGTTCAACCCGGAAGAAGAAGTCATGGATCTCCGGCTGGTATTGAACGAGCCGGAGAAAGACTGGCAACGGGAGCGGTTGATGAAAGGCGGGCCGCTATAACGCCCGCTGGCCTCACTCTTCCACGATGGCCGAACGGTCCTCGCCACCCAGAGCCTCCAGCAGGCCCGGGATCATCCGGGAAAGTTCCAGAGTCATGATGCTGAAGGCGGCATCAAACCTGGCGATGGCGTCGTCTGCATCCACATCGTCCAGCTGGTCTTGCAGGGTGTCGCCGAATTTCAGGCGGCGGATGCCGAGCTCTTCATCCAGCACAAAGGAGACGTTCTCGTCCCAGGTCAGAGCCAGCTTGGTTACCTGCATGCCTGCGGTCAGGTGGTTACGGATCTCGTCTGCCAGCAGGTCCAGGCCCTTGCAGCGCACTACACCACCATCCTCTGAGGGGTCTTTCAGTTCGCATTCGTTGCCCAGCACCAGCTGGGCAGGCTGATCGATGCTTTCGTCAAGCCAGCCGGTAAAGGTAAACGCCGGTGCCTGCTCTACGGCCGGGGGCCGAACCGGTAACGACCCCAGGCTTTTACGCAGGGTGGAGGCCAGGTCTTCCGCCTGCTTGGCGGAGCCGGCATCAACCACCAGCATGCCATCCTGGGGCGCCAGGTAGGCAAAGCACCGACGGTTGCGAGAAAAGGCTTTGGGCAGCATCTCCAGCATCACCTGCTCTTTAAGCTCTTCCTTCTCTTTGCGGGGGACCCGGCGACCTTGTTCCAGCTCAATGGCTTCGGCGCGTTCTTCAACCGCTTCTTTGATGACGGGCCCGGGCAGCAGCTTTTCCTCTTTGCGCAGGGCGATCAAGTAGTAACCATTTGCACTATGGACCAACTGTTCACCATGTTTTCCAAGTGGCGCAACCCAACCCTGGCGGTTTGTTTCCTGCGGCCCGCAAGGCTTGAAGCTGTCGGCCTGAAGTTTTTCTTCAAGCTGCTCGGCAGAAATATCAAACGGTTTGGTAAAACGGAAAATCCGGGCGTTACGGAACCACATGGGGACGAATCCTTGCTGGCGAACTGAGGGTGATTAAAGGGGAGGGGATGATACGGCTACCGGGCGTAGCCGTAAAGAGCCGCCGGGCTGGTCAGATCTGCATGACCTCTACCAGCACGGTTTTGACGATAAAACCCACGACGCCAGCGCCGAGTACGGTAAAAAGGGCAATGGTGCCGAATTTTCCGGCCTGGGATTTTTTCGCCAGATCCCAGACGATAAACCCCATCCAGCCGATGAGGCCGGTCAGGAACACCAGCAGGGCAATTTGGGAAAAAAGCGCTTCGTTCATGGTACCTCCGGTATCAATGTGAGTTAACGGGCCGGACCGGGAGCGTTACGACTCATCCCGCAAAAACACCCAGTTATCGGCGCTGGACTGTTCATCGCTGAAGTAATAGCCGTCAAAGTCAAAGCCTTTGAGGTCCTCTGCCTGGGTGATACGGTTCTGGATGGCGTAGCGGCACATCAGGCCCCGGGCTTTTTTGGCGTAAAAACTGATCATCTTGTACTGGCCGTTCTTCCAGTCCTTGAACTGAGGGGTGATCAGCCGGCCTTCAATGTCTTTTTTCTGGACACTTTTGAAGTATTCGTTGGACGCAAGGTTTACCAGTACCTTGTCGTCGCTTGCCAGCAACTCGTTCAGTGCGCGCGTTAACCGCGTGCCCCAGAAGGCATAGAGGTCTTTGCCGCGGCTGTTCTCAAACCTGGTACCCATCTCCAGCCGGTACGGCTGCATCAGGTCCAGCGGCCGGAGCAGGCCATAGAGGCCCGAAAGCATACGCAGGTGCTTCTGGGCAAAGTCGAAATCGTCTTCGCTGAAGCTGGCGGCGTCCAGGCCGGTATAGACATCGCCTTTGAATGCCAGCACCGCCTGGCGGGCGTTGTCTGGTGTAAATGGGGTACGCCAGGTCCGGAAACGCTCTGCGTTGAGCTGTCCGAGTTTGTCGCTGATGCTCATCAGGTTGCTTACCTGATGGGGTTCCAGCGCTTTGAGCTGATCAATCAGCTCGCAGGCATCGTCCAGGAACTCCGGCTGTGTGTAGCGCTCTGTTGCCAGCGGGCTCTCGTAATCCAGGGTTTTGGCAGGGGAGATGATCATCAGCATATCAGCGGGTCCTCATTGCAGAAACGTGAGTAACTGGTTTTGGGTAAATGGCCAGCCAAGCTCCGCCCCGGTGTCGCTGCGGCGTAACACCGGGATTCGTGTGCCGTAGCGAGCGACCAGCTGCTCCGACTGGGCAATATCCACTACATCGACCGGAACGGGTACCGGCATGGGGGTATTGACCAGCAGGGCCTCAGCCAACTCGCACAAATGGCAATTGGAGGTGGTGTAAAACAGTAGTTGCATTATTTTTTCGGCTGCGCGTCAAGCTGCTGGCCGTGGACGCCCTGGCTGTCTCTGCCCATCAGGTACAGGTAGACCGGCATCAGCTGCTCCGGCTCGGGATTGGTGCGGGGGTTTTCTGCCGGGTAGGCCAGAAGCCGCATGCCGGTGCGGGTAGCGCCGGGGTTCAGGCTGTTTACCCGGATATTGCAGGCGTCGTCATCCAGCTCATCGGCCAGCAACTGGGCCAGCCCTTCGACCGCGAACTTGGAGACTGCGTACGCACCCCAGTACGCCCGGGCCTCACGACCAACACCGGAGGAGGTAAAGATGACGGAGGCAGCATCGGACTTGCGCAGCAGCGGGATCATCGCCCGGCTAAGCAGGAACGGCGCGGTGGCATTTACGTGCATCACTTTGTTCCAGGTCTCCGGATCATACAGCTCGACCGGACTGCGGGAGCCAAGAATGCCGGCGTTATGCAGCAAGCCGTCCAGTTGCCCGAAGTTGTCTTCGATGGTCATTGCCAGTTCCTGGTAATCCTTGACTGCAGCGCCCTCAAAGTTCAGGGGGACAATGGCCGGCTGGGGGTGGCCCGCGGCCTCAATTTCGTCGTAAACCTCTTCCAGCCGGCCCACGGTACGGCCCACCAGGATCACGGTGGCACCATGGGCGGCGTAGGCTTTGGCGGCGGCACGGCCAATTCCGCTACCGGCTCCGGTGACCATGACAACGCGGTCTTTCAGAAGATCAGCGGGTGCCTGGTAATCTTGCATAACCTGTCTCCGTAATCGGCCGGATGGTGGCCGAAGGTCAACAAAAAGTGGGAATTATTGTAACAGCTTTGCCAGGTCACTGACGGTGTCCACGACGATGTCGGCTTGCCACAGGTCAACGGTGTTAGGTTCCTCAATATAGCCGTAGCGTACCGCCACGGTCTGCATCCCGGCGTTGCGTCCCGCCTGGATGTCCCGTTCGTGATCCCCTACGTAAATTCCGTGATCCGGCCGGGCTCCAACCTTGTTGCAGGCCAGGATCAGGGACTCAGGGTGAGGCTTGCGTTCGGTGACATGATCGGGGCAGACCAGCACAGCACAGCGCTCGGCCAGGTCCAGCGCATGAATAAGGGGTTCGGCAAAACGTACCGGTTTGTTTGTGACAATACCCCAGGGAATGGCTTTCGACTCGAGATTCCGGAGCAGCAGCTCCATGCCTTCGAACAGCATGGTTTCTTCGGCAACGCCGGCTTCGTAAAGGTCAAGAAACGCCGCGTGCCTGTCGGCGTACTCGTCATGGTCGGGTTCCAGCCCGAAACCCACGCGGATCATCGCCCGGGCCCCGTTGGAGACCGAACACCGGATGTCGTCCGCGGGCAGTGGCTCGAGATTGTGCTGCTGGCGTAGCAGGTTCAGGCACCGGATAAAATCCGGTGCGGTATCGATCAGCGTGCCGTCCAGGTCGAACAGCACGACCGAGGGTGATGGATTAATGGTCACGTTGGTCCCGGGCATGCATGAGGTAGTTAACGTCCACATCGCGGCCGAGCTTGTAGCTCTTGGTGATGGGGTTGTATGTCATCCCGGTCAGCTCCCGGACTTCGAGGCCGGCGTGGCGCAGATGGTCTGACATCTCGGACGGGCGGATGAACTTGTTCCACTCGTGGGTGCCTCTGGGCAACATGTTCAGGACGTATTCTGCACCTACTATCGCAAACAGGAAGGACTTCGGGTTGCGGTTGATGGTGGACACAAACAGGTGGCCGCCCGGGCGCAGCATGGTAGCGCAGGCCTTGATGACAGAGCCGGGGTCTGGCACGTGCTCCAGCATTTCCAGGCAGGTGACCACATCATACTGGCCGGCATGGTCCGGATCGCGGGCCAGTTCCTCGATGGTGGTCTGACGATAATCCACCGTTACGCCAGACTCCAGGCCGTGCAGACGAGCAACGTTCAGGGGTGTCTCACCCATATCAATACCCGTTACGTGAGCACCGCGAAGGGCCATGCCCTCCGACAGCAGGCCGCCGCCGCAGCCCACATCCAGTACTCGCTTACCGGCAAGCGAAGCTCGCTCGTCAATGTAATTCAGACGCAACGGGTTGATGTCGTGCAGGGGCTTGAACTCGCTGGTCGGGTCCCACCAGCGACTGGCCAGCGCTTCAAATTTCGCAATCTCGTTCTGATCTACGTTGTGGTTGCTCATGGGCTGCACCTGATTGGAAAGGTTAACTGAGAATCTTGTTGCGCCACTCCCGGACTCTGAGGGTCAGGTCCGGGACATCAATTCGGGTTAGTTCGCCATTCTGAACCTGCGGCACGCCGTTAATCCAGCTGTGGCTGACGGCCCGGCCGTGGTTGCTGTAGACAAGGTGCGAAGCAGGATCGTAAACGGGCTGGATAAAAGGATCACCCAGATCGACCGCGATCAGGTCTGCCAGTTTTCCCGCCACCAGCGACCCCAGCTCGTGGTCGCGGCCCAACGCCCGTGCACCGTTCAGTGTGGCCATGGCCAGCGCGTGATGAGCAGACACCGCTGCGGCGTTGCCGGCAACGGCCTTGGCGAGCATGGCGGCTGTTTTTAGCTCGCCAAACAGGTCCAGGTCATTATTACTGGCGGCGCCGTCGGTACCTATGGTCATGTTGATGCCGTGCTCTGCCAGCTGCTGGACCGGACAAAAGCCACTGGCCAGCTTGAGGTTGGACTCGGGACAGTGCACCACATGGCCACCGGACTGGGTAAGGTGAGCCAGGTCTGCATCGTCAATCTGGGTCATGTGCACGTACTGGCTGTTCTGTCCCAGAACCCCAAGCTCTGCCAGCCGGCTGACCGGGCGTTTACCAGTGCTCTGCAGCGCCTGCTCCACCTCAAAGGCGGTTTCGTGAAGGTGGATCTGCAGGGCGACGCCGGTGTGCCCGGCCAGCTCCGCTCCGGCGGCCAGCCAGCGGTCCGAGACCGTATAGGGCGCATGGGGCCCGACGGCGGGCATGACAAAACTGTCGTTGCGCCAATGCCGGATAAGCTCCGCGCCCTTGCGCAAGTACTCTTCCGGGCCTGAACCCCAGGGGCTGGGATGATCAAGCAACGGAAAACATACCTGAGCGCGCATACCGATATCGTGGGCGAGCTGCGCGGTTATCTCCGGGAAAAAATACATATCTGAAAAGGTGGTGGTGCCCGTACGCAGCATCTCTGCCATTGCCAGCCGGGAGCCATCCAGCACGAACGGCTCGCTCACAAAGCGGGCTTCTGCAGGCCAGATATGGTTATTGAGCCAGTCCATCAGGGGCAGGTCGTCTGCCAGCCCCCGGAACAGGGACATCGCGGTGTGGCCATGCAGATTGATCAGGCCTGGCATCACCACGTGCTGATCCAGATTGAGGGTCTCCCGGGTCCGGAACTGGTGGTCTGCCGTGGCGGCGGGTACAACGGCCAGAATACGGTTGCCCTGCAGGATCACAGCCTGATGCTCCAGTACCACCCCAAAGGGTTCGATGGGGATCAGCCAGCGGGCATTAATCCGGGTATCGGCCGCGGTGATGGTCTGTGCCGTCATTAACCTGCCTTGCTCTGGGGGCACGGGATCGGTGCCATGAAATTCAACTGGGAAGTATAACCAGCCGGCCCCGGCAGAACTACCCCGTGCACCGGGCCGATAGAGGTATAAACCGGGAATAAGGCGTTATACTGCGATGCTGTAATTTTCTGACGGAGACTCTGATGCCGAACACCCCTTCCCCGAGCTCTGCCGGCACGGTCGCAATACGTTGGTACGGTGACCGCCTTGAGCTGCTTGATCAACGTGTACTGCCCGCGGAAGAGTGCTGGCTGACCATGGATAGCCCTGATGAGGTGGCCCGCTGCATTACCGGGATGGTGGTGCGGGGGGCTCCGGCGATTGGTATCAGTGCCGCCTATGGGGTTGCGCTGGCCGCTCGTCAGGCTACTGAAGCGAACTGGCGGGACGAGATTGTACGGGCCATTGGGGTCCTTGCCCGCTCCCGGCCTACGGCGGTGAATCTGTTCTGGGCTCTGGACCGGATGAGTGGGGTACTCAGGGGCTGCGAGACACTGGCGCAGGCGGTACCGCGTCTGGCCCGGGAGGCCGTTGCTATCCATGAGGAAGACCTGGCGGCCAACCTGGCGATGGCGAGTCACGCCCTGGACGTGATCGGTGCGCAGGGCCCGGTTGGTGTTCTGACCCACTGCAACACCGGGGCTCTGGCGACAGGGGGGTACGGTACCGCGCTGGGGGTTATCCGGCGGCTGCATGAACATCAGCGCCTGAGCCGCGTCTATGCCGACGAAACACGGCCCTGGTTACAGGGCAGTCGGTTGACCGCCTGGGAGTTGTCGCGGGATGGCATTCCGGTAACGCTTAACGCGGACGGTGCAGCGGCCGCCATTATGGCCAGTGGCAAGGTTGACTGGGTGGTGGTGGGTGCCGACCGCATTACCGCCAACGGCGACGTGGCCAACAAGATTGGCACCTATAGTCTGGCGGTGCTGGCCCGGTATCATCGGGTCGGGTTTATGGTGGTGGCCCCATCCAGCACGGTGGATATGGCGCTGGACTCTGGCCAGCAGATTCCGATTGAGGAGCGCGAAGGCACAGAGGTTCGGGAGATCGGGGGAGTAGCACTGGCCCCGAGGGGAGTAGAGGTATTCAATCCGGTGTTCGACGTGACGCCGGCCAGTCTGATCGATGTGATTGTCACAGAGAAGGGTGCCATCCGGCACCCGACCCGTGACGCCATGACGGCGTTATTCGCCTGATCCGGCCTTCGCCGTGTAGTGGGCGGCGGGCTGGATCGACGCCATGCGTCGGTCCAGCTCCAGCATGTCGGCCATGATATGGCCGCCCTCGCGGATAACAAAATCCAGTTCCTCGTCGGTGGTGTCCAGATCCGCCGCCCGCTCGTCCTGCCATTGCTCCAGTTCCTCGATCGACTCGAACGGCTCCTCGTCGCGTAACTCCCGGCGGGCGTTGGCGATGGCCAGACGGGTTTTCTCGATGTCCTGGTGTTGCTCCTTGCGCTTGTCGAAATTGAGCGTCACGTAGTCCATTCCCCGTTGCTCATTCAGGAATTCGATCTCCTTCTGGAGCAGGGCAAATTCCGGACTGGCGGCAAAGCGTGCTTCATGACGCTGGCGCAGCTCGTCGATCATCGGGCTGAAATCAAAGTAGCGGCTGTGGGGCACCGCTTCAATCTGATCCCAGGGTAAGGCATGGTCGAGCGCGTCTTCGCCAATACGGTTGTTGTCGATCCGGGAGGGAATCTCGATGTCCGGGATCACACCCCGGTGCTGGGTTGAGCCTCCGGATACCCGGTAGAATTTCGATTGGGTGATTTTCAGCTGGCCATGGTTCAGCGGGCGAACGGCCTGCACGGTACCCTTGCCGAAGGTTTGCGAGCCGACCACCAGTCCGCGGCCGTAATCCTGGATGGCACCGGCAAAAATCTCTGAGGCCGAAGCGCTCATGCGGTTAACCAGAACCACCAGCGGGCCATCGTAAACGACGGTCGGGTCTTCGTCGTGCAATACCTGGACATCGTTGTTGGCGTTGCGGATCTGTACCGTGGGGCCCTGATCAATAAACAGGCCCACCAGATCGTTGGCCTCGTGCAGGGCACCGCCACCGTTGTTACGCAGATCCATCACGATGCCATCCACGCCGTCGCTTTTGAGTTTGTTAATCAGCCTGCGCACATCCCGGGTGGTGCTCTTGTAGTTGGGATCGCCGGCCTGCATGGCCTGGAAGTCGGCATAGAAGGTGGGGATGGTAATCACGCCGATGCGGTAATCCTCGCCTTTGCGTTCAAGTTCGATGACTTCACTGCTGGCGCTTTGCTCCTCCAGTTTTACCTCGTCCCGACTGATGTTGATGGAGCGGGTCACGCTTTCATCAGCCGCATTGGCAGGGATCACTTCGAGGGTAACTGTGGAGTTGCGGGGGCCACGGATCAGGTCGACCACTTCGTCCAGGCGCCAACCGATCACATTCACCGGTTGTTCGTCTTCCTGCGCCACGGAGACGATGCGATCGGCCGGCTGGAGCTGGCCTTGTTTGGCCGCCGGCCCGCCGGGCACCAGGCGGACAACCTTGGTGTACTCGTTGTCCGACTGGAGCACCGCGCCGATCCCTTCCAGCGAAAGGCTCATGTTGATATTGAAGTTTTCAGAGGTGCGCGGCGAGAAGTAAGCCGTGTGGGGGTCCCACATACCGGTAAACGCGTTCATGTAAGCCTGGAAGGCGTCCTCACTGCGGGCCTGATAGGCGCGTTTGAGCTGGCCTTCGTACCGGCGGCGCAGGTTGTCCTCTATGGCGTCATCGTCTGTACCGTTCAGGCGCTGCGCCAGAACCGCGTTCTTGATGCGTTTGATCCAGAGCTCATCCAGGGCTGCTTTGTTGGCCTCCCAGGGCGTTTCCGAACGATCTACACGGATCTGGTCGTCGGCCTCGAAGTCGAGCTGGTCAATGCCCTTGTCGATAACCCCGAGGGCAAACTGCAGGCGTTCGGTGATGCGCTTCTGGACCAGATTGTAAATATCAAAGCCCGGTTGGAGCTGGCCGGTCTTGAGGGCAGATCCAAGTCGGCCACGCAGCGCACCCAGCGAATCAATATCCTGTTGAGTGAGGTAAATACGCTGGCTGTCGAGGTAGTTCAGGTAGGCATCAAAGACATCACCCGAGAGCTCATCGCTGATGCCCAGGTTGCGGAAATGGGTGAATTGCAGCTGACGGGCGATGAGGATGTTGGCTCTGGCCTGGTCAATCGTAGGCGCTACCGGCTGAAAGCTGCCCGGGTCCTCAAGCTTTGCCTGCAGGCCGGACAGTCCGGGCACCAGAAAGGCCAGGCCAAGCGTGGCGCACAGGCCGGCTTTCTTCCACGTAGCCATGCGGGTGCGTCGGTGTCTGTTGATGTCCGAAATGCTCATAGATGCATACCTGGCGATACTGGGTGTCTGGGCCTATGGTACAACACTAAGTTACCCAAGACTGGTGAATTTATTGTAGGCAACCGCTACACCTGTTGCCATAGGGCTTGGGTATAGCTTAGTGACAATATATCCATATACGTGGTTTTTAGCGTAGGGAATCCAGCAGGCAAAAGCCCGAAAGAGACGGAGCCGGCGGGGCCTGACCCCCACCGGCTCCCGGGGGTCAGGCAAAGAGGTCGTTGTTTTCGGCGTGCTGCAGCAGGAGGGCGGGCGGGCTGAAACGCTCGCCGTATTGCGCGGCCAGCGCCCGGGCACGTTCGGTAAAGGCACCTGGCCCGTACTGATTCACAAACTGGATAGCGCCCCCGGTCCAGGGCGCATACCCGATGCCGAAAATACTGCCGATATTGGCGTCTTCCACGGTTCTCAGTACGCCTTCCTCCAGGCAGCGGATGGTCTCGATCGCCTGGATAAAAAGAAGGCGGTCCTTGAGCTCCTGAAGCTCCACACCTCTGGCGATGGCCTGGTCTACAAACAGGTTTTCCAGCTCCGGCCACAGGTATTTCCGGCCTTTGGCCGGGTACTCGTAAAAACCTGCTCCGGCGGCCTTGCCCTTGCGACCGTGGGTGTCCACCATGGCGTCGATCACGGCTTCTGCCGGATGTGGCTGCCAGCGACCGCCGGCTGCCTCGGTGTCTTTCCTGCTTTGCGCCCGGATGAGCTGCATCAGGGTCAGGCTCACTTCATCCGAGATCGCCAGTGGCCCCACCGGCATCCCCGCCAGCAAGCCGGCGTTTTCGATACTCGCGGGATGAATGCCTTCGGCCAGCATGCTGATGCCTTCGTTTACGAAGGTGCCAAAAACCCGGGAGGTAAAGAACCCCCGGCTGTCGTTAACCACGATGGGAATCTTGCCGATCTGCTGAACGTAGTCGAAGGCGCGGGCAAGGGTCTGGTCGGAGGTTTTTTCGCCCACAATGATCTCGACCAGCTGCATTTTGTCCACCGGAGAAAAGAAATGGAGGCCGATGAAGTTCTCCGGCCGGGCTGAAGCCTGCGCCAGCTGCGTAATAGGGATGGTGGACGTGTTGGAGGCAAAGATACCGTTGAGCGCCATCTTTGGCTCGGCTTCCCGGGTCACCTGGGCCTTGAGGTCGCTGTTTTCGAACACCGCCTCGATGATCAGGTCACAGCCCTCAAGGTCCTCCGCCGAGGCCGTTGTCCGGATGCGGTTGAGTACTTGCGCTTTCTGTTCGACGGTCATGCGGCCGCGGCTGACCTTCTTGCTCAGCAGGCCCTCCGAGTAGGCTTTGCCCTTGTCGGCGTTCTCCGCCGAAACGTCTTTGAGAACAACCTCGATACCGCGGGTAGCCGTCGCGTAGGCAATGCCGGCCCCCATCATCCCGGCCCCCAGCACGCCGACCTGGGTGAAGGTTGCCTTATCAACACCGCCGGGGCGGCTGCCACCCGCTTTGAGTGCGTTAAGCTGGAACCAGAAGGTGCCGATCATGTTCTTGGCGATCTGCCCCGTCACCAGTTCGGCAAAGTAGCGGGTCTCGATCAGGCTTCCGTTGTCGAAATCCACCTGGGCACCTTCGACGACGGCGGCAAGAATACGCTCAGGGGCAGGGTAGCAGCCCCTGGTTTTCTGTTTGAGCATGGCCGGGGCAATGGCCAGTTTTTGCGCCATGTCCGGATGCTGGGGTGCGCCACCCGGGAACCTGAAGCCCTTTTTATCCCAGGGTTGCCGGCATTCCGGGTTGGCCTCGATAAAGGCGCGTGCCCTGGCAAACATGTCCTCCGAAGAGCTGGCCAGCTCATCCACCAGGCCGGCTTTCAGGGCGGCTTTGGGGTTTACCTTTCTGCCTTCCATCAGGAAAGGGAAGGCGGCTTCCAGGCCGATCATGCGGGGCAGTCGCTGGGTGCCGCCACCGCCGGGCAACAGGCCGAGGGTCACTTCCGGCAGGCCCAGCTGGGTCCGGTCGTCGTCCAGGGCCACCCGGTGATGGCAGGCCAGAGCCAGTTCCAGCCCGCCGCCGAGGGCGGTACCGTTGATGGCAGCAACCACAGGCTTGCCGCAGGTCTCCAGAAAACGCATGTCGGCCTTCAGGCCGTTGACCATATCCTCAAACTCCTGCGCCTGCGTACGGGTAACCTTGTGCAGCTCTTTAAGGTCGCCACCGGCAAAGAAGGTTTTCTTGGCGGAGGCGAAGATGATGCCCTTGAGGCCCGGAAGATCGCCTTTAATCCTGTTAACCGTTGCTGTCAGTGCCTGGCGGAATTCGGTATTCATGGTGTTGGCAGACTGGCCCGGCATATCGATGGTGAGGGTCAGAATCTGGTCGGAGCCCAGATCGTATCGGATGGCATTCATGGTGGTCTCGTATCCTTGTAGTGAATTCACACGCGTTCGATGATGGTGGCAATACCCATACCGCCACCTACACACAGCGTGGCCAGGCCATAGCGCAGTTGGCGGCGCTCAAGCTCATCCATCAAAGTGCCCAGGATCATTGCGCCGGTGGCCCCCAACGGATGCCCCAGGGCGATGGCACCACCGTTCACGTTCACCCTGTCGTCTGGCACCGACAGTTCCTTCTGGAACCGCATGACGACAGACGCAAAGGCCTCGTTCACTTCAAAGAGGTCAATCTGGTCCACGGTCAGGCCGGCTTTATCCAGGGCCTTGCGGGCTGCGGGGGCGGGGCCGGTCAGCATGATGGTAGGGTCGGTGCTGGTGACGGCGGTGGCGACGATGCGCGCCCGGGGTTTCAGGCCCAGGGCTTTGCCCTTGGCTTCGCTGCCAATCAACAGGGCGGTCGCGCCATCCACAATGCCGGAGGAGTTGCCGGCGTGGTGTACATGATCGATTTTTTCCACGTAGTGGTATTTCTCACGCGCCACGTCGTTGAAGCCCATCTCGCCCATCATCTGGAAAGACGGCTTCAGCCCTGCCAGGGATTCCACCGTGGTGTTACCCCGGATATGCTCGTCCTGATGCAGAATGACCACGCCGTTCTGATCGGTGACCGGCACAATGGATCTCGCAAAGTAGCCCTGATCCCGGGCGTGCGCGGCTTTTTGCTGGGACCGGACCGCAAACTGGTCAACGTCGTGACGGCTGAAGCCGTCCAGAGTGGCAATCAGATCGGCACCTATGCCCTGGGGCATGAATCCGGTTTTCAGGTTGGTCTCGGGGTCGGTAGCCCAGGCGCCACCGTCGGAACCCATGGGGATTCGGGACATGGCTTCGACACCGCCGGCAACGATGAGATCTTCCCAGCCAGAGCGTACTTTCATGGCGGCTAGGTTGACGGCTTCAAGACCGGAGGCGCAGAAGCGGTTAAGGGTTACCCCGGCAACGGTCTCATCCCAGCCCGCCGCCAGGGCGGCAGTTTTGGCAATATCTGCTCCCTGATCGCCTACGGCGGTAACGCACCCCATTACAACGTCGTCGACCTGGGAGGTGTCCAGCTGGTTACGTTCTTTAAGCGCGTTGAGTACGGTGGTCAGCAGGGTGACGGGCTTTACACTGTGCAGGGCTCCGTCTTTCTTGCCCCGGCCCCGGGGGGTGCGAACGGCATCAAAAATGTACGCCTCGGTGGTCATGATTGTTCCTCTGTTGTCAGTCCGGGCTGTTTGATGGGATTACCATAGCCGGTCCTGGCACAAAGGCGTAATGACACGGCCTGCCAATCGGATTGACGAAATTGCTCAGAGAGAAACAGAAATCCCCGGGTGCCGCGAGACACACCGGGGATTGTGGGGCGCAGTATCGGTCGTCAGTCTTTGCTGAGTAACGTTTCGAGGGCCCGGTTGAGGCGTTGTGCACGCTCGGCAGTGATGCCGTCTGCCTCGGGGTGCAGGCACCACATGGCAAGCAGCCGCTCGAGCTCTGCGTCCGAGGATTCGGGTTCGCTGTTGCCCATGCCGGCTGTCAGGCGCTGAACCTGGATCTCCATCCGGCGCGCCTGATCGTGCTCGGGCGTGTCGGCTCCGCTCAGGATTTCGGCGCGGATAACCAGGTCGTGGCCCGAGGTCGGGGCCTGGCCTTTGATGAGATCGTGCCAGTGTGCCGGGGCGTCCGGCAGCCCGGTGCAACCAGCGTCAACACGGGTAGTGACCAGTGTCTGCCATTCTGTGATTTCACGCCGGAGGGCACGGCTGCGCTGGCGGGCAATCAGTTCGGCTCTGAGATCATTCAGCTGCGCCCTGATGGCTTTTGATACCGGGCTGCCAGCCAGCTCATTGAGGCTGGTAATGGTGCTGGCCAGGGCCTCGCTGTCCTCTGGTGCCCCGGAGGATTCCAGCCGGACGATGACCTCCCGGGCAGCCTGGTCGGCCTGTTCCGAGGCTTCTTGCCGGGCAGAGCGTTGAGTATCCCGCCGTTCGAAAATCTCGTCACACGCGGCCCGGAACGCTTGCCATAACTTGCGATCTTCCCGGTGCCGGGTAATGCCAACCGCTTTCCACTCGTTTTGCAGTGCCTTGGCCTGAGCCATTGCTTCCGCCAGGGGTTCATGGTGCACCAGGGCCCTGGCCTTGTCGACGATGTCCTGTTTCAGCGCTTCGTTTTTCTTGCGTTCTTCGTCGAGCGGCTGCTCCAGGCGCCTGAGCAGATCGTCAAACCGCTTCTGTACCGAGCGGTTATTCCGGAAATCGACCGGCCAGGCACTCTTCCATTCCTGTCGGGCGGTCTGATGGATCCGCTCTGCACCTTTCCAGTCGATGGTCTGCCAGTCAGCCTGGGCGATAAAGGCCGTTAACTGATCACAGATTTCTTCCCGCTTCCGCAGATTCGCCTGTTTGAGATCGGACTTGGCTTCAAAGTAAGCTTTGCAAGGCTCGTACGCTTTATCGGAAGCGGCCTTGAACCGTGCCCACAGAGCCCGGTCCGAGGAGCCGCCCAGCTCGCGCCACTCGTTTTGCAGCTCCTTGATGCGCTCAGCCTTGGCCTCGGGTTCCATCGGTTGCTCGGCCAGATACTCCATCTGCTCACAGAGGGAGACCTGCTTGGGTTCCGTGGCAAAGCCCTGCCAGTCGCTGAGTTCACGGAACTGGCCCGCGAGCAGTTGCATCCGCGGCTGCAGCCCGCGTTTATGCCGGCTATCCAACTGTTGGAACTGGCTTTGCGCGATCTTGAGCAGTTGTTTCGATTCTTTGTACTGCCGTGCCTCAAGAGCAGCTTCCAGGTCGGGCAGGGTTGCCTTCAGGGCATCAAGAAGCGCTTTGCTCCGCTCCGGGTCTGTGTCCGCCGCCGGAAACCGCTTGGCTGAGGCTTTGCCGGCCAGCTTGCGCAGGGGCTCCAGGCGAGCCGGGCGGGGGAAGTCTGCGGGCCAGTCCAGTTCTTTCATGAGCTGGCGTGCCGTTTGCCGCTGTTCGTCTGTGGCTTCGTCTGCCCGGGCAATCTCCGCCAGTTCGGCGAGGCTGGCTTTCATATCTTCGAGCCGGCGTACGGCGGCGAGATAGCTGCGCAAACCAAGCATGTTCTGTTCGTAGGATTTTTGCTCCTGCTTGCTCACCGGGGTGGCCCGGGTCGCCTCCAGCCAGCGATTTTCCTGGGTTTTCTGTAAGGCATCCAGAGCACCTGCAGAGGGCAGTTCGTCCGGGGCAACCTTGCGCAGATCGGTCAGGGTGTTCTGCAGAAGCGCCAGCGTCTCGGTTCGTTGCCGGGCCTGCTCCTGATGCCGGGCTTCTTCTTCCTGCAGCCGTTTGTGCTCTTTTACCCGTTCGCGACACTCGTGAGTGGCAGCCAGGAACGCGGCGGTTTGTTCGGCACTGGCGCGAGGTTCGACGGCACGCCAGTTTTCAAGCAAGGCGTCCAGGCGGGCTTCATATAACTTGGTATCTTCGGTGCGGGCCTGATCTTCGGCATGCTGGATCAGGGCCTGAATCCGTTCCTGCAGGGCGGTTTCAGCGGCCTGTGCATCCCTGATGGACTGCAGCCGCTGCCTGACTGACTGGTAAACGCTCTTGTCCCGGCTCTTCGCCTGTTTCTGAACGCTCTGAAGCAAGGCTTCATCTTCCAGCCTGTCGGCGGCGCTGAGCCGGATTGTGGCGGTAACGCCAGCGATCGCCAGACCGGCAAGTTCAGCCTGGGAGGGCGCCGCCTGAAGCTGGCTTTCCTGGGATTCACGCAGCAGTTCACGCTCGTTCCGGCTGCTGTTATCCGCACCGTTATTTTCCGCTTTGGCTTTGGCTTGGGCGGGTGCCGGTATTGAAGAATTCTTGCGGGATCTGAACAGTTTCTGAATGAATGCAGCCATAAAACGGTATCCTCAGGAATTGAAACCAGTCTGCGGGAGCGGCAAAGTAGGCCTTACCCGGCCCCTGGCACGGTTCTGTGCCGGGCGGTGTGGATAATCGGCCGGTAGTCTAGCGTTTTGTATACGGTTGCGGAAAGGGCCCTCATGGTAAAAAGAGATGAAACTCTCGAAGAACAGGAATATAAAGCCCGGGCAGCCGCACTGCGGTTGTTGGCCCGGCGGGAACACAGCCGCCTCGAACTTACCCTCAAGCTTCGCCAGCGTAAGATTGAGTCACCCCTGATTGATCAGGTTCTGGATGAGTTTGAGGCAGAAGACTGGTTGAGCGACCAGCGCTTTGCCGAGAGTTATGCCCGTCAGCGCATCGAAACCGGGTACGGACCGCTCAGAATTCAGGCGGAGCTGCAGCAGCGCGGCATTCATCACAGTCCGGGCACCCTGATGGCGGTGACAGACGCCCAGTGGGCGGCCTCCGCTACCCGGCTGCGGGCGCGCAGATTCGGGTTGGGGCAACTGGACAGCGATCTTAAGGAAAAGGCCCGTCAGGCCAGGTTTCTGGGAGCCCGGGGCTTTGCCCACCAGCACATCGACCACGCGCTCAGTGCCCGGGTTCTGCCTGATGATACCGGGGCGGATTCTATAGAGTAGGTGGAATCATTCCGAGTTCAGGCGGCAGCGCTGCTCTCAGTCGTTCCGGCGACATATCGCCATCGCTGATCTCTGGCAGGGTTTGCTCCTGGTCGCTGTAAGCAGCAGAGGCGGTATTCAGGTCCGGATCCCCGGCACTGGCCACAACGGGTTCGGTTACCCGCACCAGTACATCGTAGTACCGGCGGATATTCTGAACGTAAACCACCGGTTCGTGGCCTCTTGCATAGCCGAAGCGTGTTTGCGAGTACCATTCCTTCTGGGCCAGCAACGGGAGGAACTCTTTCACATCCATCCATCGGTCCGGGTCGCCGCCCCCCGCTTCGGTGAGCCGGCGGGCGTCTTCCAGGTGGCCATAGCCGACGTTATAAGAAGCCAGGGCAAACCAGGTTCGGTCCGGCTCAGGGATGCGCGCCGGAATTTTCTCCCGAACCATACGGAAGTAACGCGCCCCGCCTTCGATGCTTTGCTCGGGATCCAGACGATTTTTCACACCTATATAGTTGGCGGTAGTACGGGTGAGCATCATTAAACCGCGTACGCCGGTGGGCGAGACGGCGTTGGCGCGCCAGTGGGATTCCTGGTAACCAATGGCAGCCAGCAAACGCCAGTCCAGGCCAGCCTGGCGGGCATAGCTCTCAAACACGGGCTGGTAGGTGGGGAGCCGGTTTTCCACGTGGGTCATGAAGGTTTGGGCGCCCACATAGTTCAGACGGTCCAGGTGGCCATAAAACCGTTCGGCCAGCTGCTCTATCTGGCCGTTCTGCTGCTGGTTATTCATAAAGTCCTGGACGGCGCGTACCAGTGACGGGTCCTGCTGAGCAGGGAACAGCCAGACCAGTTCTTCCGGCTCGCTGAGTGCGAAGCCTCCATAAACGTTGGGGAAGAAAACGTGGTTGAGGTCGAGCTCATTGGAGGAAATCGCGGCATAGGTAAACTCACCGGTCTCGACCCTTGCCAGCAGACCTGCAGCATCGATCTCGGGGTGAACGGCAATAACGGCCGCATTGCTACCGGCCTCGCTGGCACGTATCAGGCTTTCATGACTACTCTCAGTCAGCATGTGGATGGTCTGCCCCTGAAGGTCCGCCAGAGTTTCCGGCTGGGGAGCATCACGGTGATAAACCAGGACTGACTGAACTTCGATCCCGGTCGGAACAGCGTGGTATCTGCCTTCAAACTCCGGCCGCCAGACCAGGCCTGCCATGCCGATATGGGCGTAATTCCGTGACAGGACGCTAAGGATTTCGGAGTTGTCTTCGGCTACCCGGACCCGTAGCTCCACACCCAGCTCACGGGCAAAATCGCTGGCCAGCTCGAAGTCGTAGCCGGTATCGAGATCCCGTTCCTGATAATAAATGGAAGGCGCGATACGGGTAATTACGTGCAGCACCCCTTCGTTGCGAATCTCCTGCAGGGTGTCTGGCCGTGAGCAGCCACTCAGGGCGAGGGCGGCCGGCAAAAGCGCCGTCAGCACCAGACTACCGGGCTTGAAACCGCTGATAAGTCGTAACAAATCCCTGCGCTCCGCATCTGTTTAACGTTCCAGGCAGTGTCTGGAATGATCCCCTCTTGACGGGGCCTGGTCAATTGGCCGATTCAATGCCGATGTAAAATTCTACTAATCGGCCGGCTGCCGGGGGTCGCTCTTGGCGCTGTATCCTGAAGGCGGTTTCGAGTATCATTGCCGCCTTTCAGACGTCTCCCGATTTCGCGCGATACAGGTTGATATCATGCTTGAGCTTCGCGGCGCACCAGCGCTCTCGCCCTTCCGTTCCCGCAAGTTGCATTCCCGGATCCAGGAACTGGTCCCGGAAGTAGCCCATGTGTATGCTGAATTCATGCACTTTGTGGATCTTGATGAAGACCTTTCCGACGCGGAACACGCGATTCTGGACAGGTTACTGACCTATGGTCCGAGTGTCCAAGCCGAAGAGCCTGACGGCGTGTTGTTTCTTGTGGTTCCGCGCCCGGGCACATTGTCACCGTGGTCAAGTAAGGCGACAGACATTGCCCGCAACTGCGGACTGCGTCAGATCCGCCGCATTGAGCGTGGCGTTGCGTACTATGTGAAATCCAGCGGTAAGCTGGGGCTTGAGCAGCGTGAGCAGATCGCCGCCCTGCTGCACGATCGTATGACCCAGACCGTCTTCCACGAAACCGGTGGGGCGGTGTTGCTGTTCAACCAGGACGAGCCGCGTCCCCTCAGCCGGGTCCCTGTGCTGTCTGGTGGCCGGGCGGCGTTGGTCGAAGCGAATGCACGGCTGGGGCTGGCGCTGGCGGACGACGAAATCGACTATCTGGTAACATCGTTCACCGGCCTGAAACGTGACCCCACCGACGTTGAGCTGATGATGTTCGCTCAGGCCAACTCGGAGCATTGTCGCCACAAGATTTTTAACGCCTCCTGGGATATCGACGGTCAGGCACAGGAAAAATCCCTGTTCGCCATGATCCGAAATACCTATGAGGTAAACAGTGAAGGGGTTCTCTCTGCCTATAAAGACAACGCTTCGGTGATCGAGGGCAGCGTGGCCGGGCGTTTCTTCCCGGACCCTGAAACTGGCCGGTACGGCTATAATACCGAGCCTGTCCATATCCTGATGAAAGTTGAGACTCACAACCACCCAACCGCGATTTCTCCATTTGCGGGGGCCGCTACCGGTTCCGGCGGCGAGATCCGGGACGAAGGGGCAACCGGGCGGGGTTCCAAGCCTAAAGCCGGCCTTTCAGGCTATACCGTTTCCAACCTTGAGATCCCTGGCGATAAACAACCGTGGGAAATCGGATACGGGAAGCCTGACCGCATTGTGTCGGCACTCGATATCATGATCGAAGGGCCGATCGGTGGTGCGGCGTTTAATAATGAATTCGGACGTCCTAATCTGACCGGTTATTTCCGTACCTTTGAAGAAAAAGTGGCGGGTGCCGCGGGTGAGGAAGTGCGCGGGTACCATAAGCCGATCATGATTGCCGGTGGCCTGGGCAACATCCGTGAGCAACACGTAGAGAAAGGAAACATTCCGGTTGGTGCCAGGCTGATCGTGCTCGGCGGTCCGTCGATGCTGATCGGGTTGGGGGGCGGTGCGGCATCGTCCATGGATTCCGGTGCCAGTAACGAAAACCTCGATTTTGCGTCGGTTCAGCGGGATAACGCTGAAATGGAGCGTCGTTGTCAGGAAGTGATTGATCGCTGCTGGCAAATGGGCGAGGAAAACCCCATCTGCTTCATCCACGACGTTGGGGCCGGTGGCCTGTCGAATGCCATGCCGGAGCTGGTGAAAGACGGCGGCCGGGGCGGCAAGTTCGAGTTGCGTGATATTCCCAGTGATGAGCCGGGAATGTCTCCTCTAGAGATCTGGTGTAACGAGTCCCAGGAGCGCTATGTAATGGCGGTTGCTCCTGAGAACCTGGATCTGTTCGATGCCCTGTGTCGTCGTGAGCGTTGCCCGTATGCGGTGATCGGTGAGGCTACCGAGGAGCATCATCTTGAGCTGGGTGATTCCTATTTTAATGACAAGCCGGTCGATCTGCCGATGGATGTGCTGTTCGGCAAGCCGCCGAGAATGCACCGCAGTATCTCCCGTTCGTCTTTCACCAAGCCGGTGTTTGACTCCACACGTATTGACCTGCATGACGCCATTCGCCGGATACTGCGTTTGCCGTCTGTGGGGTCCAAGAGTTTTCTGATCACGATCGGCGACCGCACGATTACCGGCCTGGTTGCCCGTGACCAGATGGTTGGCCCCTGGCAGGTTCCGGTCAGCGACGTGGCCGTCACCGCGGCGTCTTTTGACGTGCGCACCGGTGAAGCCATGGCCATGGGTGAGCGGACACCGGTTGCCCTGATTGACGCACCCGCCTCCGGTCGCATGGCGGTGGGGGAGACAATCACCAATCTGGCTGCAGCACCGATCGCCAGGCTGACGGATATTCGCCTGTCGGCTAACTGGATGGCGGCGGCCGGTCATCCGGGCGAAGATGAAAATCTGTACGAAACCGTTCGTGCCGTCGGTATGGAGCTGTGCCCGGCGCTGGGTATTACAATCCCGGTGGGCAAGGACTCCATGTCGATGAAGACCGCGTGGGAAGAAGACAACGGTGAGCAGAAGAGTGTGACTGCTCCGCTGTCGCTGATTGTCAGCGGCTTTGCTCCGGTAACCGATGTTGCCCGAACCCTGACGCCCCAGTTACGCACAGACGCGGGCGACACGGATCTGATTCTGATTGACCTGGCCGCAGGCCAGAATCGTCTGGGTGGCTCTGCCCTGGCGCAGGTCTACCGCCAGGTAGGTGCGGTAGCGCCGGACCTGGACGACCCGGAAGACATCAAGGCATTCTTCGCAGTGATTCAGGGGCTGAACAGCGACCACAAACTGCTGGCGTACCATGACCGTTCCGATGGCGGCATGTTTGTGACCCTGGCCGAAATGTCGTTCGCTGGCCGTACCGGGATAGATATCAAACTGGATGGCCTGGCCGAAGACCGCTCACAGTTTGCCCGCGAACTGTTTAACGAAGAGCTGGGCGCCGTGATTCAGGTGCGCCGCGAAGATACCGAATTTGTGCTGCAGCAGTTCTCGCTGGCAGGTCTGGGTGATCACACCAGCGTGATTGGTGCGCTGAATGATAAGGACCGGATTCGCCTGACCTTCGGTGCCGACATCGTGGTAGACGAGTCCCGCACGGAGTTACAGCGTCTTTGGGCCGAAACCAGCTATCGCATTCAGTCGCTGCGTGATAACGCGGATTGCGCCCGGGAGGAGTTTGATAACCTGCTGGATGCGGCGGACCCGGGCCTGAGTGCAGAGCTGACGTTCGACATCAATGAAGATGTGTCTGCGCCTTTTATCCAGACCGGAGCCCGGCCAAAAGTCGCGGTGCTGCGTGAGCAGGGTGTAAACGGTCAGGTAGAAATGGCCGCTGCGTTTGACCGCGCTGGTTTTGATGCGATCGACGTGCATATGAGCGATCTGCTCTCTGGCCGGGTCACACTTGAAGAGTTCAACAGCCTGGTTGCCTGTGGCGGCTTCTCTTATGGCGACGTACTGGGTGCCGGTGAAGGCTGGGCCAAGTCGATCCTGTTTAATGACCGCGTGCGGGATCAGTTCGCGGCCTTCTTTAACCGTCAGGACACACTGGCGCTGGGCGTATGTAATGGCTGCCAGATGCTCTCCAATCTGCATGAGCTGATTCCCGGCAGTGAAGGCTGGCCCCGCTTCGTGCGCAACCAGTCCGAGCAGTTCGAAGCCCGTCTGGTCATGGTTGAAGTTGCCCAGTCGCCCTCGGCATTTATGGAGGGTATGACCGGGTCCCGGATGCCGGTTGCGGTTGCGCATGGCGAGGGGCAGGTGGAGTTTGGCGCAGGTAGCAGTGCCTCAGCACTGGCCGAAAACGAACTGGTCGCACTGCGCTTTGTCGATAACCGGGGCTCGGTCACCAGCCGATACCCCTATAACCCGAACGGATCTGAGGCCGGTATCACGGGTGTCACCAGCCGCGACGGTCGGGTGACCATCATGATGCCGCACCCTGAGCGCGTATTCCGGGCAGTCCAGCACTCCTGGCGGCCGGATGAGTGGCACGAAGATGGGCCCTGGATGCGGATGTTCCGTAACGCCCGGCGCTGGCTGTCATAGTCGCACGATATCAACCGAAGGGTTGACAAAGCCGGCCTGAAACGCTTTTTGACAGAAGCGCGTTCAGGCCGGTTTTTTTGTGCAAAAATACCCGGAAAATAGTCCGTCGAGGCCTTGACTACTGAACTTTATGCACACATTGACAGGTTGTTTGTTTAATCTGTGAACAGTGCCCGGGAATTGTGCCAATATATGCATCTATTTTTGTAACTATCTGATATTTAACAATTTTTTTAAACGGTCGATTTTGTCACCAGTTTAAGGAGAGGCCAGTAAATATAGGGGATAGCGGCCTGTTCCCAGAAACTATCCCCAAGGTTATCCACAGAATCTGTGGGTAAGTGTCGCAACTGCAATGTTGGTCATGATTTAGCCAAATAAAGAGGGTGTGATGTTCAAATTATGTTACTTCGTGCCTGAGCAGCATCTTGAGATTACCAAGCAGGCACTGTTTGCAGTGGGGGCCGGCAAGATAGGTGATTACGATCAGTGCGCCTGGCAGTGTAAAGGGCAAGGTCAGTTCCGCCCGCTGGCGGGCAGCGATCCTTTTCTCGGGACCCAGGGTCGTCTCGAAACCGTGATTGAGTACAAGGTTGAGTTGGTCTGCACGGCGGAGGTTATTGCCGGAGCAGTGAAAGCGCTGAAGCAGGCTCATCCCTATGAGGAGCCGGCGTACGAGGTGTTCAGGCTGGAGGATTTCTGATTAAGCCTTCCTGGCCATGGGGTGGCGGATGTTTTTTACATGGACGCCGTAGTGCTCGTTTTTCAGATCTTCCAGAAACAGTTCAAGCGTCTGGCGCACGGTAGGAAAGGAGATTTCCCCCCAGGGGATGTCTTCCGGCGCAAACAGCCTGGTTTCCAGGGATTCCTGGCCAGGGCCAAATTCTCCGTTGATCAGGCTGGCGTGATAAAACATGTGGACCTGGTTGATGTGGGGCACATCAATAATCGAGTAAAGGCCATGGATGGTGACTTCTGCCAGCGCTTCTTCCCGCGTTTCCCGGGCTGCAGCCTCCATTGTGGTTTCGGCATTTTCCATAAAACCTGCCGGGAGCGTCCAGTACCCGTAACGCGGTTCTATGGCGCGCCGGCAGAGCAGGATCTTGCCTTGCCATATCGGTACGGTACCGGCAACAATCAGCGGGTTCTGGTAATGTATTGTTTCGCAGCTGACACAAACGTAGCGGTACCGGTTGTCGCCTTCGGGAATACGTTGTTCAACCGGCTGGCCACAGGTGCTGCAATACTTCATTGTTTTCCCCGTATACTGAGAGTTGGATGGTAGTCAGTTTAACGATACGAGCTGTTGCTGTCTCACTCAATATAGGCAAGTAACCGGAGTAACGAGTGCAAGACCTGCTGATCGAAAGGTTAT
>DATGNB010000034.1:0-26972 GCA_035306945.1 Marinobacter sp. | reverse complement strand
TCAAGAAAACGGTACCCGAGCTCCTTGGCGAGCATGCGGCCGATGGTGCTTTTGCCGGCCCCCATGGGCCCCACCAGTACTATGCGTTTGGGCAAAGACATAATTTCCGCTCAACAGGTTTCAGGCGGGTGAGAATAGCACAGGGCGTGCCTTTCCATAAGCCACTGCTACCACACTCGCAGTGCCAGGCACAAAAAAGCCGCCGGGGTGAGCGGCGGCTTTTTTGTGCCTCGGGCGATCAGTCGAGCAGATCACCTCGTACGATCTTCGGCGTCACAAAGATCAGCAGTTCGCTCCGCTCATCAATATGCTCGGTACGCTTGAACAGGCGGCCAAGGTACGGGATATCGCCCAGGAACGGCGTCTTGGTCACCTGGGTGGCCACTTCAGACTGGAAGATACCACCCAGCACCACGGTTTCGCCGTTGGCGACCAGCACCTGAGTGGTGATCTCGTTGGTGTTGATCGACGGGATACCTGCCGTTACCTCGCCCCTGGAATCCTGGTTGACCACCAGATCCATAATGATCTTGTCATCCGGTGTGATCTGCGGGGTGACTTCCAGCGACAGCACGGCTTCTTTAAAGGAAACCGAGGTGGCACCACTGGAAGACGCTTCCTGATAAGGGATTTCCTCACCGGACTTGATGGAAGCGGTCTGGCGATCGGCGGTCACCACTCTTGGCTGGGACACGACTTCTGCCCGACCGTCGCTTTCCAGCGCGGACAGCTCAAGGTCCACAAGGAAATCATCACTGCCCCAGCCGATCGCGAATGAAGAGGCACCCTCTCCGCTGACACCAAGATCCACCCCAAGCGCCTGCGGGAAGGTGATCGCACTGCTGCCGCCAGCCGCTGCGTCACGAGCCTCTTGCAGCGTGCCCAGCGAGCCACCAATGGTGAACACATCATCACCGTCTACGTTGTAGGCTGCCCCGCCCCAGCGTACGCCAAGGTCTTCGGCCACGTTGGTCTGAGCCCGCACGATCCGGGCTTCAATCGAAACCTGGCGCACCGGTACGTCCCAGGTGGTCACCAGCCGGCGGATTTCTTCGAGCTTGCCGGCGGTTTCGCGCACACTGATGGTGTTGGTACGGCCGTCAGACGAGATGAAGCCGCGGGCAGAAATCAGCTCTTTATCGGCCTGGATCAGAGCCACAACGTCGGCCGCTTTGGCGTAGTTCACCTGAATAATGTCGAGGCGGACGGGTGCCAGCTCAGCAATCTGCTTGGTGGTCTCCAGCTCAAGCTTTTCACGGGCCGCGATTTCTTCTGCCGGCGCTACCAGCAGGACGTTACCGATCTGGCGCTTGTCCAGGCCTTTGGTTTTCAGGATCAGGTCCAGCGCCTGATCCCAGGGCACGTTCTGCAAGCGCAGGGTGATGCTGCCACCGACCGTGTCACTGGCCACCAGGTTTAGACCGGTAAAGTCGGCAATCAGCTGCAGCACCGAGCGCACTTCGATGTCCTGGAAGTTAAGGGACAGCTTGTCGCCACTGTACGGGAATTTTTCCTCGCGGCGGGTTTCGGCCTCTTCACGGGAGAGCTCTTCCACACTGACTGTGAACTCCCGGCCGGACTGGTAGGCGATGTAGTCGTAATCACCCTCCGGACGGATTTCAATAACGGCATTGCCATCCTCAACAAATGTGTCGACGCGGCTGACCGGAGTCGCGAAGTCGGTGACATCCAGCCGGCGGCGCAAACTGGCCGGCACCTCGAGGTCTGGCATGGTGAGACGGATACGGCCACCAAGTTCGGTCAGGTTCACTGACGCCTTGCTGTTGCCGAGATCGACGATTATCCGGCCCTCGCCTTTTTTGCCGCGCCGGAAATCAACACCCGCCAGGGCGTTGGCTGAGGCGGCAGCGGACGGTGCCGCAACCGGCTGAGCCTGTCCGGCACTGGCCACGGCCGCCGGCGCACCGGAGCCACCAATGGTCATTACCAGAGAGTTATTCTCACGCACGGTCTGATGGGGCACCAGCTCCACCAGGTTGAAAATCAGCCGGGTGCGGTCTTTGGTCTCAACCACCGTCAGGCTCTGTGCGTTACCACTGCCCAGCGAGATGCTGCGCTGGTTCAGCCCGCTGGTGGTGTCGCTCAAATCAACCGCAATCCGGGCGGGACGCTCAATCGTATAGCCCTTTGGCTCTGGCGGCGGGCCGTCAAACTTCATGGTCACTTCGAGGCCTTCCCCCGGCAGCGACGAAAACGATACGTCTTCCAGCGTGACCGCTGCGGCCAGGCTGCTCCATAACCCGATGGCAATCACGCCTACACAGACATTGAGTTTTTTGAACATCGCTAGCCTCGATCCCACCACTTTTTGTTCATGCATGTTTCGTTCAATCATTTTGTTCGCGCTCCCCTGCCTCATCCTTCACTCAGTGACAGGGAGCGTGGGCGCTCGACCCAACCACCCCGACCGTTTGGAACGATTTCGACCAGCTCAATCCGGGTTTCTGTGACACCGACCACCCGCCCGTAGTTCTGGCCCATATAGTTACCGGTACGTACTCGGTGGATACCACCATCGCTGTCCCGTACCAGGGCGTAAAGGCCACCATCCGCCCCCTGGAGCGTACCAACCATGCCAAGGGACTTGAGGTCAAAGTTTTCCAGCACTTCTTTGGGCCGGTCCAGGTCTGGCTCGACATCGTTCACCGGCTGTTCGTTAATCATGGTCAGCTGAACATCGATGGGAGGCTCAAATGGCGCCCGCTGGTCTGAAGCGGAATAGTTGAACGCCTCATAGGCTTTAAACTCCGGCAGAGGTTCTACGTGCCCCCGGGGCTTGGCCCGGGTGTCGGCCATGAACTTGTCCAGGTCCGAGAAACCGCTTCCCTGGGAGCAGGCTGTCAGCAACGACGCCAGACAGACACACAGCCAGGCTTTTCCCGCATGCTTTCCTGTCATGCTCATTCTCCGGCCCGGTAGCGATAGGTGCGCGCAACCACTTGCATATCAAGCTGATCGGCATCCCCGCTGGTTGGTTTAATGGTCAGGTCGTGAAGTGTAACGATCCTTGGCAGGCTGGCAACGCTGCTGACAAAGGAAGCGAGCTCGTGATACGTGCCCGATACCCGGATATTGATCGGCAACTCAGAGTAGAAGTCCCGTCGTTGCTCGGGCTGCAGCTTGACTTCCTGCAGCGCAAGCCCGCTACCCAGAGCGGTATTGGTGATATCTTCCAGCAGGCCTGGCACTTCGGTCTCACTCGGCAGCTGGCGCACCAGTGCCCCGAAGGTTTCTTCCATCTCCTGCATCTGCGCCTTGAACACGCTCAGGTTGGCCACCTGGTAGGCCTTGCGTTCGTATCTGTCCTTGAGTTCCTGTTCCTGCTGTTCTACCCGCTCGAGTTGCGAATACTGATCCTTGATAAAGAACCAGTAACCGCCACCGAGCATCAGCGCGAACACCAGCAAGGCGACAATCGCTTTGACCGGCGCGGGCCAGATACCCGCATTGTTCAGGTCCAGATCGTTAATATCGAATTCGTTCAGTTTTTTAAGTGAGTCCGCGAGGCTCATTACTTATCCTCCCCTTCGGGCTCTGGGGTTGTCTGCTGTACAGACAGGTTGAACTGGCTGTAGCCGGCGCGACGGTTATCCGCTACCGCAACGTTAGAAAGATTGGGGCTGGCGAACCAGTCGGAATCCTCAAACTGGCGCATCAGGTTGGAAATCCGGCTGTTGGACTCTGCCATCCCGACAATATCAAGGCGATCGCCGCTCCGCTTCAGGTCTGTGAAGTACAGCCCGTCGGGAAGGGTGCGCACCAGCTCGTCAAACACCCGCACAATAACGGGCCGCTTGCCCTGGAGGTCCTGGATCACCTGCATCCGTGCCAGCAGAGCATCCCGCTGGCGCTTGAGGTCATCGATTTCCCTGATCTGCTTGTCCAGCTCTTTACTGGCCGTTTCGATATAGGCATTGCGCGACTGCTGATAAGCTACCCGGCTGTCCAGATCGCTCTTCCAGAGGTAGGCAAGACCACCACCGATGATGGCTGCGCCCAGTATCATGGTGACAAACTGCTTCTGCTTTTCGGCCCGGAGTTCTTCACGCCACGGCCTGAGGTTGATCTTTGCCATCAGTCGAAACTCCTCATTGCCAGACCACAGGCAATCATTAACGACGGGGCATCATTGCTCAAAGCAGAGGCATTTACCCGCGAACCAATCGACATATCGGCAAAAGGGTTGGCAACCACGGTGCGAGTGGCGGTTTTTTCCTCGACCATTTCTACCAGACCCTGAATGGATGCGGTCCCCCCGGCCAGGACCACGTAGTCCACGGCGTTGTACTGGCTGGCACCAAAGAAGAACTGGAGCGCGCGGGCAACCTGCTGGACCACCGCCTCACGGAACGGCCCAAGCACTTCTTCTTCGTAGTCATCCGGCAGGCCGCCTTTCTTCTTGGCCAGACCGGCTTCCTCAAAGGAGACCCCATAGCGGCGCTGGATTTCTTCGGTCAGCTGGCGTCCGCCAAAAATCTGCTCCCGGGTGTAGACGGTCCGGCCCGCGGCAATCACGCTGAGCGTGGTCATGGTTGCACCGACGTCAACCACCGCCACCACCAGTTCCTCGCCCTGGGAGTCGAGCTGTTCTTCGATCAGGCTGTAGGAGCGCTCAAGGGCATTGGCTTCGACATCCACGATGCTGGTTTTCAGGCCCGCGATCTCGAGTACGTCTTCCCGGACATCCACATTCTCTTTACGGCAGGCCGCAATCAGGACTTCAACTTTATCGGGGTTGGTTTCGGAGGGGCCCTGAACCTCAAAGTCGAGAGCCACTTCATCCAGGGGATAAGGAATGTACTGGTCGGCCTCCAGGCCGATCTGGTCTTCCATCTCGAACTCATTGAGCCCGCCGTCCATCTCGATCACCTTGGTGATCACAGCCGAGCCTGAAACAGCGACTGCAGCCTGCTTGACGCTGGTGCGGGATTTGCCCACCACCCGCTTGAGGACTTCGCCCACCGCTTCAACATTGGTAATGTTCTTTTCAATTACCGCATCAGCCGGCAACGGCTCGACAGCATAGCTCTCGACCCGATAGCGACCGCCCTGCTTTGACAATTCGAGCAGTTTCACAGAGCTGGAGCTGATATCCACCCCCAGCACAGCACTGGATTTTTTTCCTAAGAGTCCGAACACGCGCCCACCCTATACCTGGTTAAATGCACCCGGCGTTGCACCCCTGATCCCCCTGCACTCCGGCAGTTATTTCAGGGTTACGTTATCTGTTTTTTATGTAAGAGAATTTCTTGTTTTTTATGTCTACAATGCACTCTCTTGTTTTTTCAGGAGCGATTGCAGACCAGGAAAGCTAGCCATCTTTCCTAAAGCAATTTCTCAAATAATAGACTTATATCCAACTGTTGTCAGATAAAAATGTCTCATTTGCTGCGTACATCTCGTGTTTTTGCCTGGTTCATTCTCGCCGGCCTGAGTGTCGCCATTATCCTGCTCTCGAGCTTCTATCTTTATCTTCGTCCGAACCTGCCAGACGTTGAGCAACTGCTTGATGTCAAGTTGCAGACGCCGCTGAGGGTATATAGCAGGGACGGCAGATTAATAGCAGAATTCGGTGAAAAGAGAAGGACCCCGATCACAATCGAACAGATCCCTACAATTCAGTTACAAGCCTTTATGGCGGCAGAGGATGCCCGCTTCTACGACCACTTTGGGGTCGACATTAAAGGGCTGGCGCGGGCTGCCATCGAACTGGTGTCCACCGGCGAGATCCAGTCTGGTGGCAGCACCATCACCATGCAGGTTGCAAAAAATTACTTTCTGTCACGGGATCGCACCTTCATCCGGAAGTTCAACGAAATCCTGCTGGCTCTTCAGATCGAGCGCGAACTGACCAAAAACCAGATCTTTGAGCTCTATCTGAACAAGATCTACCTGGGCAACCGGGCGTATGGCATTGCCGCTGCCGCGCAGGTGTATTACGACAAGCCGGTTGACGAGCTGACCCTGGCGCAGATGGCCATGCTGGCCGGATTACCCAAGGCCCCCTCGGCGTACAACCCCCTCGCCAACCCCGAAAGAGCCCATATTCGCCGGGACTGGATTCTCGGCCGCATGAGGGATCTCGGCTATATCAACGAACAGGAATGGGCTGACGCCGTTGGCACCCCCCTCACCGCCCGTTATAACGCCCGCGAAACCGAGGTAGACGCCGACTATCTGGCCGAAATGGCCCGGGCCGAAATGGTGCGCCGCTATGGCGATGACGCCTACACCGAGGGTTACAGCGTGACCCTCACCGTCGACAGCGAGAAACAACAGGCGGCCACCGATACGCTGCGGGCCGGTCTGGAAGGGTATGACCGCCGGCACGGCTTCCGGGGGCCGATCGGCAAGATTGATGTGAGCGACCTGGCTTCTGAGGAGGTTGCCCGCCAGCTCCTGAATTACCCCCAGGTTGAGTCTCTGGTACCGGGCGTGGTCACCGGGATTGATGACCAGAACGGCGAGGCGAAGGTGCACCTTCGCAGGCTCGGCACCGGCATCATGGCATTCGACACCATGAGCTGGGCACGCCGCTACCGCACCGAAAACCTGCTGGGCCCGGAACCGGGTAAAGTTTCCGACGTGGTGTCTGTCGGCGATGTGGTGTATACCCGGATACTGGAACTGCCGAAACTGCCCGAGCCTGACGAAAGCGGCACAGAGGCAGAGACACCAGACGACAGCCCGGCCGCCACACTTACAACAGCCCTCGCCCAGGTACCCAGAGTAGAAGGCGCGCTGATTTCGCTGACCGCCGGGACCGGAGCCATCGAGGCACTGGCAGGCGGCTACAGCTTCAGCCAGAGCAAATACAACCGGGCCACCCAGGCACAGCGCCAGCCCGGTTCGACCTTCAAGCCCCTGCTTTACCTGGCGGCACTGGAAAGCGGCCGGACACCGGCCACGATCTATAACGACGCCCCGATCGTATTCGAAGACAGCGACCTCGAAGGCGCCTGGCGCCCGCAGAACTCAAGCGGTCAGTTTTATGGCCCCACCACGCTCAGAGAAGGCCTGTACCGGTCCCGCAACCTGGTTTCGATCCGGCTGCTCGAAGACATCGGCATCCAGACAACGCTGAATTTTCTGCGGCAACTCAAAGTGCCCACCGAGAACATGCCGGCCAACCTGTCGCTGTCGCTGGGCAGTGGCCTGCTCACACCCATGGAACTCGCACGCGCCTTCGCCATCATTGCCAATGGCGGCTACGACGTACAGCCGTACCTCATCGAGCGCATTGAGGAATCAGACGGGACGGTACTCTACCAGGCCCCGGAGACCATCCTCTGTGACCGCGATTGCGATCGTATCGCCGACAACGAAAACGCCACCGAGATCGACACCGGCGAGCTTCCCGAGACGGAAGGGCTGGCCCTGCCTGCATCCGCCGATCCCGAAAGCCCCCGGTTGATGAAAAGGCTGGCCGACGCACGCTCTGTTTACATCCTGCATTCGATTTTGCAGGACGTGGTGCGCAAGGGCACCGGTCGTCGGGCCCTGGCGCTGGATCGCAACGATCTGGCCGGCAAGACCGGTACCACTAACGACCAGAAAGACACCTGGTTTGCGGGCTTCAATCACGATACGGCCGCAACTGTGTGGATCGGTTTTGACCAGCCCGCTCCCCTGGGGCGCTCCGAGTATGGCGCCAGTACCGCGCTGCCGGTGTGGGTAGACTACATGCGGGTCGCACTGCGCGATGCACCTGAGGCAGTCATGGAACGCCCCTACGGCCTGGCCAGCATCCGGATCAATCCGCAGACGGGACGGCGCGCAGGCCCGGGCGAGTCCGGCGTGTTCGAACTCTTCAAAGAAGAAGACGTACCCTCCTCGCAGCCGGCGGGCGGAGCCGGCAGCTCCGGCCTTGACGGGCAATCGGAAGACCTGTCCCGGCAGATCTTCTAGACCAGGCGTCAACCAGACGCCCACAAAAAAACCGGCGGGATCTCCGCCGGTTTTTTTGTGAAGCCAGACACGCACTACATCAGGATCAGATGATGTCGCTCATGGCCTCCAACGGGTAGTGCGCCGGGTAAGGCAGGCGGGCTACACCGGAATCGACCGCCGCACGGGCGACAGCAGCAGGCACCACCTCAAGCAGGCGAATGTCCATCGGTTTGGGAATGATATACTCTCTGCCAAACTCCAGGCTCTCTACGCCATAGGCGTTGCAGATTTCACGCGGCACCGGCTCCTTCGCGAGCTCACGGATAGCGTGAACAGCCGCCACCTTCATTTCCTCGTTGATGGCGGTTGCACGAACGTCCAGCGCGCCACGGAAAATGAACGGGAAGCCCAGAACGTTGTTTACCTGGTTAGGGTAATCAGAACGGCCTGTTGCCATGATCAGATCATCGCGCACTTCATGGGCAATAGCCGGGCTGATTTCCGGATCCGGGTTGGAACAGGCAAATACCACCGGATTGGGCGCCATTTTCTTCAGCTGCTCACCAGTGAGCAGATCGGGGCCAGACAGGCCAAGGAACACATCTGCGCCGTCGATGGCGTCGTCCAGAGTGCGCTTGTCGGTCTTGTTCGCGAACATCGCCTTGTACTGGTTCAGGTCATCACGATCAGAGTGGATCACACCCTTACGGTCGAGCATGTAGATGTTCTCAGAGCGAATACCGCAGCTGACCAACAGTTTCATGCAGGCGATGGCGGCCGCACCGGCACCCAGGCACACCACCCGGGCTTCTTCAATCTTTTTGCCCTGCAGCTCAAGAGCATTGATCATGCCGGCGGCAGTGACGATGGCAGTACCGTGCTGGTCATCGTGGAAGATGGGCACCTGGCACTTCTCGATCAGGGCGCGCTCGATTTCAAAACACTCAGGGGCCTTGATGTCTTCGAGGTTGATCCCGCCAAAGGTGTCTGCAATCCGCTCAACGGTTTCAATAAACGCTTGTGGGCTTTCGGAATTGACTTCGATATCAAATACGTCGATTCCGGCAAAGCGCTTGAACAGTACGCCTTTGCCTTCCATGACCGGCTTGCTCGCCAGGGGGCCGAGATTACCCAGACCCAGGATGGCAGTACCGTCAGAAATAACGGCAACCAGGTTCCCCTTGGCTGTGTATTTGTATGCGTTCTCGGGGTCCTTCGCGATCTCGCGGACCGGCTCGGCAACCCCGGGGCTGTACGCCAGGGAAAGGTCGCGGGCAGTTTCGGTTGGCTTGGTGATTTCTACACTCAGCTTACCCGGCCGCGGTTTGGCGTGATATTCAAGGGCTGCTTCTTTCAGATCTTGAGACATTGCCACTGTTCCGTTTGTCACGTTTAAAGGTAAATCCTGCTGGGCCTATCCAGCGGAGCGCGACATTATGGCCTGCTCAACCGCAAACGACAAGTCGAAATCGAACACTTTGCAGCCAGTCAATAAGGCATTTTGCGTATATAAGGGCATTTTCTGGCCCTTTCAGACATAAAAAAAGCGCCTTTCGGCGCTTTTTCACGTTTTGCAGACAGATCAGGCTTTCTTGCCGCCGATCCGACCACCAAAACGCTTGTTGAAACGATCGATACGACCGCCGGTGTCCATAACCTTCTGCTTACCAGTGTAAAACGGGTGGCACTGGGAGCATACGTCCAGCTGCAGATCGTGACCAACAGTAGAACGGGTTTTGATCACATTACCGCAGGAACAGGTCGCGGTGATAGCGTCGTACTTGGGATGAATACCTTCTTGCATGGCTAACCTCTTTCGGTCATGCCGCTACCTGGTCATCAGCCTCGAACGGCATTCATCGCCAGGCACCGCATGTTTGAATCCAATGAAAAGACCGTGCACAATCAAGCCCGGCCAGAAACAGACCGCGAATCTTACTGACAATCCCGGCCCCAGGCAAGTATCTTGAACCTCCGAAACCAGCCAGTAAACACCATGCGGCGCCAGAGCGCCGGTTATCAGGATACGCAGATACCGTGACACGGCCAGCCATCGCCCGCATTGCCCTCAACCGCCCCCTGCGCCGGCTGTTTGACTACCGCATTCCGGATAACATGGAGCTCGTGCCCGGCCAGCGGGTGACGGTACCCTTTGGCCGCCAGATCCTGACCGGCCTGGTGGTCGAAACCGGGGTAACCCCGCCCCAGGGCATCAGCCTGAAAGCCGTGCTGGAAACACCCGAGCCCTGGCCCGCCCTGCCGGAAAACACCTTTCAGCTGCTTGCCTGGGCCAGCGACTATTACCAGCATCCTCTGGGTGAGTGCCTGTTTACCGCCCTGCCCCCGGCCCTGCGCAAGGGCCGGCCGGCCACTGAGAAAGAAAACGAGTACTGGGACCGCACCACAGACGAGGCGGCACTCCCCGCCACGGCCCACCGCCAGCGGGCACTGTTCAACACCATTAAAGACTCCCCCGGAATAAGCACCAGTGCGCTGGTGCACAGAGGGTTCAGCCGGGCCCAGATCCGGGCACTCGAACAAAAAGAGCTGATCCGGCAGGTAACCGCCATTGCCGAACCTAAAGACCCGGCCGCCTACTCTCCGGCACCCGAGCTGTCGCCAGCCCAGCAAGCTGCGGCAGCAGGCTTTCCGGATTGCACCGACGGGTTTTCCGCCACCCTGCTCTATGGCATCACCGGCAGCGGCAAAACCGAACTCTACCTCCACTACCTCAAAACCAGACTGCAAGAGCGCGACCAGGCACTTGTACTGGTGCCCGAGATCAACCTGACGCCGCAAACCCTGGCCCGCTTTCGCCGTTATTTTGGCGACCGGATCGTGGTCTGGCACTCCGCCCTCAGTGATGGCGAGCGCCTGAGCACCTGGCTGAAAATCAGAACCGGCGAGCCGGTTATCCTGATCGGCACCCGCTCCGCTGTCCTGCTTCCTTTTATAGGGCTCCGGACCATCATCGTTGACGAAGAGCACGACAGCTCCTACAAACAGGGCGACGGCTTCCGGTATTCAGGCCGGGACGTTGCCGTGTACCGGGCCCACCTTAACCAGTGCCCGGTGATTCTCGGCTCGGCCACACCATCACTGGAATCCTGGCATAACGCGCAACAGGGCAAGTACCGGCTGATCCGGCTGGAAGAGCGCGCAGGCAACGCCCGGCCGCCGGCACTGGAGCTTCTGGACATTCGCAGCCGGCCCCTGGAGGCCGGACTTTCACGCCCCGCACTGACTGCCATAAAAGAAACACTGGAACGAGGCGAGCAGGCTCTGGTTTTTGTAAACCGCCGTGGCTTTGCCCCGGTAATGATGTGCTTTGACTGCGGCCACCTGGAAGAATGCCCCCGCTGCGACACCCGCCTGACCTACCACCGGCGAGACCGGGCCATGCGCTGCCACCACTGTGATTTCCAGAAAGCCGCCAGCCAGACGTGCCCGAAATGCCAGAGCGAGAATTTCAAGCCGGTGGGCCAGGGCACCGAACGCACGGAAGATATCCTGGCCGGGCAGTTTCCCGATACCCCCATTGTTCGGGTAGACCGGGACAGCACGCAGCGCAAAGGCAGCATTCAGGCCATTCTGAAAAAAGTGAACAGCGGCGAGCCCTGCCTGTTGGTGGGCACCCAGATGCTGGCCAAGGGCCACGATTTTCCCAGGGTTACCCTGGTGGTGGTGGTCAACGCCGACGGCGGCCTGTTCAGTGTCGACTTCCGCGCACCGGAGCAGATGATCCAGACCCTGATGCAGGTGAGCGGCCGGGCCGGCCGGGGCGACAAGCCCGGCAAAGTGCTGATCCAGACCTGCCACAGCGACCACCCCCTGCTTTTGTCCCTGCGGGAAGGTAACTACCCGCGCATTGCCGACCAGCTCCTGTCTGAGCGCCAAAGCGGGCAACTGCCCCCTTACCGCCCCATGGCGCTCCTGCGTGCGGAGGCCGATACCATGCAGGCCAGCCTGCAGCTTCTTGATGCCATCAAGCCCATGCTCCAGGGTTCCGGGATTGAAGTCTGGGGGCCATTACCAGCCGTTATCGCCCGCAAAGCCGACCGCCACCGCGCGCAGCTGGTGCTGGTCAGCGACAGCCGCGGCCAGCTGAATCGGCGACTGAGCCACGTGTGCCAGCATCTGGACCAGACCAGACTGCCTGCCAGTACCCGCTGGGTGGTTGACGTGGACCCCCAGGAAACCGGCTAAAGCCACAAGCTTTGAAACAGGACACAGCGCACATACTGCAAAACGTTACAATCTTTTGCAGAAAAGTCCGGCTCAGCCGATGGTGAATCCACCGATTGTGCTATGATTTTCAGCAAACTAAATAACAAAGCTGTAACTATATCTGAGGTTGCGGTTCTCAAGCAGGGAACGGGCGGCCAAATAAGGCTTTTGCTGTAACGAACACTGGAGATATAACAAATGTCAGGGAAATTCCTTGCGCGTGCGTCGGCGTTATCGCTGGCCCTGTTTTTGGCTGCTTGTGGTGGCGGCGATGATGGCACCCCACTTTCAGGTGTAGGAGGCGGTTCCAGCCCAGGCAGCGGCAACCCTACCCCTACTGACCCTGACTCCCCAGACAACGGAAATCCGGACGAGCCTGGCGGTGTCTCGGTAGGCGCTCTCCAGCTGAGAGCCTCCCCTGTTCAGATGGGCACAAATGCCGGTGCAGAAGCAACCGTTGTCGCTTTTGCAAAAGATCAGGACAACATCCTTCTGGCAGGCATCCCCATCGAGTTCAGCGTGGATAATGACGCAGCTCTGCGCCAGAAGACGGTAGAAACAGATGAGCTCGGCCAGGCCATTAACTACGTGACAAGCCCGGCTAATACACAAAACCGAGTAGCCACCGTAACGGCCCGGGCAGGTGGGCAGGAGGCTGTTGTCGCTATCAGCATAAGCGGGACTACTTTAAACCTGGAAGGTCCCGCCAGTATTTCACGCGGTGATGAAGCCTCATTCTACGCGACACTCCAGGATTCCAGCTCCAGGGGCATAGCGCTTGAACAAATTGCGATCGACAACGTCAACTCGGCTAACGTCCCGCGCTGGGGTACCGACATAACATCCGACGACGGGCGGGTCAGCTTCAGTTATCAGGCCAATGCCGTTGGCACGGATACGATCACGGTCACTGCATTTTCGGGTTCGCACGCTATTACAGCAAGCCGTGATGTCACTATTTCGGACAGTACATTCAAGCTCTCCCAACCTAGCGAGAGCGAGCTGCCGATTGGCACCCCGGCTACTCTGACTCTGCAGTGGGAAGAAAACGGCACGCCTATCTCGGGTGAGGAAGTCAACTTCTTCAGCTCAAGAGGAACCATTACCTCCCCGACCGCCGTTACAACCGACGGAGCGGGCGAAGCCACAGTTATCATTACCTCTCCGACTGCCGGCCCCGCCGTAGTAGAAGCACGCGCAGTGGACCCTGCAACAGGCAAGGAAATCACCACACAACGTCAGTTCGAGTTTATCGCTACAGCACCAGCCTCGATTACGCTGCAGCCGGACCGCACACAACTTGAAGCAAAAGAAGCTGCCCGAATTACTGCGGTAGTCCGCGATAGCGACGGGAATCTGGTAAAGAATCAGACGGTTTCCTTTGCCATTGCGGCAGACGTTAGTTCAGGCAGCCTCTACCCACCCTCGGCCGTCACTAACTCTCTGGGCCGCGCCTCCACGACCTTTACCGCCGGGGACAGCCCCACGGGTCGAGACGCTGTAGAAATCTCTTCGGCGGTCGCCGGCCTTAGCGAAACCGTCGCCCTGACAGTTTCGGGCGGTGCATCACGCCTTACTATTGGTACTGGTAACGAGCTTAATGAGCCCGACTCTGACCACTACGCCAAAGACTGGGTCGTCTTCGTCAGCGACGTCAACGGAAGCCCGGTCCCGGGAGTAGAGGTGGAGCTTTCTGTTCTACCCGTCAGTTACGGCAAAGGTGAGTTTGTTCCCGCTGATACGGATGGAGACGGCACAGCCGATATATGGGAGCCTGTGCGACAGGTGACTTGCCCTTCTGAAGACATCAACAGAAACGGCTTCCTTGATCCTGATGAGGTTGACGTTAATGGCAACGGCAAGCTCGACCCAACCAACGAAGCGATCGTATTTTCAGCCTTAGAAGAGACTGACCTTGATGGTTCCAAGCACTTCGAGATCATGTATCCTCAAAGCAGCTGCGCCTGGACCGACGTCCTGATCGAGGCCAGAGCAAACGTTGATGGAACGGAATATTCTGAGTCAGCAGTGGTAACTCTCGCCTGTGCTTCAGAAGACCTGCTGGATCTCCAGGTTACGCCACCGTCGTTCAACGGTGGAAGTAAATACGGAAAGACTGCAGACTGCACAACCACAGAGTAAAGATGAAAGCCCGGCCCCAGCGCCGGGCTTTTTGCTTACACCCAAACTTTCCGCGATAATACGCTTCTTCTGATTTCAACGGGCGCCCTGCCCTGTATCCACTCTCCTGAACACCGAGTCATCTGACGCATGAAAGAGACCGTATCCGAGCTTCTCCAGTCCGCACTGGCTGCCCTGCAATCTGACGGCACACTGCCGGCTGACCAGACCTTTACTCCGCAGGTGGGTAACACCAAGGACAAATCCCACGGTGATTACGCCTGCAACATCGCCCTGATGGCCGCCAAGGCGGCTGGCTGCCCACCGCGAAAACTGGCCGAAGCGCTGGTGGCGGCGTTGCCGGAAAGCGCGGCGGTGGAGAAGGTAGAGATTGCCGGGCCGGGCTTTATTAACTTTTTCATGAGCACCGCCAGCGCGTTCGGGATTGTGAACACCATTCTGGATGGAGCGGCGCAGTTCGGCCGTAACAACTCGGGCAAAGGCGGGAAGGTTCAGGTGGAGTTTGTGTCTGCCAACCCCACCGGCCCTCTGCACGTGGGCCACGGCCGTGGCGCCGCGATTGGCGACTGCCTGTGCCGGCTGCTGGAAGCCAACGGTTATGAGGTTACCCGGGAGTTTTACTACAACGATGCCGGCGCTCAGATCAACAATCTGGCGCTGTCTGTCCAGTCCCGGGTAAAAGGCCTGACACCGGAACACGAAAGCTGGCCGGAAGACGGCTACCGGGGCGACTATATTGTCGACGTGGCCAACGCCTATATGGCCGGCGAAACCGTGATTGCCGATGACCGGGAAGTTACCGCCAGGGCCGATCCCGACGACCGGAACGCCATCCGCGACTTCGCCGTGGCCTATCTGCGCCGGGAGCAGGATCTGGACCTGAAAGCCTTTGGCGTTGAGTTTGATGTGTATTTCCTCGAGTCCTCGCTGTATGAGGACGGCAAGGTAGAGGCCACGGTAGAGCGGCTGAAAACCAACGGTTACACCTATGAAGACGGCGGCGCCATGTGGCTGAAAACCACAGAATTCGGCGATGACAAAGATCGTGTAATGCGCAAGAAAGACGGTGGCTATACCTACTTCCTGCCAGATGTAGCCTACCATCTGGATAAATGGCAACGGGGCTTTACCACCGTTATCAATGAGCAGGGCGCCGATCACCACTCCACGGTAACCCGCGTTCGCGCCGGTTTGCAGGCCCTGAAAGCCGGTATCCCCGAGGGCTGGCCCGACTATGTTCTGCACCAGATGGTGATGGTGACCCGCTCTGGCCAGGAGGTAAAAATCTCCAAGCGTGCCGGCAGTTACGTCACCCTGCGGGACCTGATTGATGAAGTAGGCCGGGACGCCACCCGATTTTTCCTGGCGGCGCGGCGCGTGGACTCCCAGTTGACCTTCGATATCGACCTGGCCCGCTCCCAGACCAATGAAAACCCGGTGTACTACATTCAGTATGCTCATGCCCGGATTTGCAGCGTGCTGCGCAAGCTCGCTGCCGAAGGGGTTCAGCGTGGCCTGAACGAGTGTGTGGGCGATCTGAGCCTGCTGACCCTGGATGAGGAAAAAGACCTGGCCAATCAGCTGGCCAGATACCCGGAGCTGATTGCCAACTCCGCCGCCCAGCGCGAGCCACACCATCTCACCCATTACCTGCGTGAGCTGGCCGGCCAGTTCCACACCTATTACAACGCCCACAAGGTACTGATTGACGACACCGCACTGCGGGATGCCCGTGTCAGCCTGTACCTGGCCGTGCGCCAGGTGATTGCCAACGGGCTGGACCTGCTGGGCGTGAGCGCACCGGACGAGATGTAAGACAACCATGGCCAGAGACTACGCCAAAAAGGATCGTGCTGCCGGTAAAGGCGCCGCCGCCCGGCGGGCACCGCAGCCCTCCCGGCGGCCAGCCCCAAAACCCGGGCGCAGCACCCGGGCGCCAGCGCAAAAGCAACACGGGAGTTTATCGGTGAAGTGGATCCTGTCTCTGGCCGCGGTTGGCGGTTTTATCGGATTTATTGTGTACCTCAATACCCTGCCCGCCAGTTCCGAGGCGCCCCGGCAGGCGGCACCGGCTGAGCAGGCGCCGGCAGGCACCCGGGCGCCACAGGAAACCGCCCGGCAAAAAGAGCAGAATTTTCGCTTTTACGACATGCTGCCGGAGTCTGAGGTCGTCCCTCCCACGGTTGAGGAGTACACCCCGGGGCCGGCCAAACAGGCCTTTGACTATATTGTTCAGTCCGGCTCTTTCCGCAGCAAGGAAGACGCCGAGCGCCAGCGTGCCCAGATCGCGTTTCAGGGCCTGCGCGCGCAGGTTCAGCAGATTACCCAGGACAACGGCGGGATCTGGTACCGGGTAAACGTGGGCCCCTTCACCTCCCGCAGCCAGATGAACTCGGCGGTGGACAAACTGGTGTCCATTAACATCCAGCCTCTGGTGCGGAAGGTTCCCAAAGAAAGCTAAGCCCTGCCGCCAAAACTACTTGAATTGCCATCAAGCGCCTCCATAAATCTGAGATACCATTTTTACACAGGCAATTGGAGCCAAAATGACCACCATAGTTTCTGTCCGCCGGGATGATGAAGTCGCCATGGGCGGCGATGGCCAGGTATCGCTTGGTAACACCGTCATGAAAGGCAATGCCCGTAAGGTACGCAGGCTGTATAACGGCCAGGTGATCGCCGGGTTTGCCGGCGGGACCGCCGATGCCTTTACGCTCTTCGAACGCTTTGAAGCCCAACTGGAAAAACACCAGGGTAACCTGACCCGCGCCGCGGTAGAGCTGGCCAAAGACTGGCGCAGCGACCGCGCACTTCGCAGGCTGGAAGCCTTGCTGGCAGTCGCAGACAAGACCGCGTCGCTCATCATTACCGGTAATGGCGATGTGATCGAGCCGGAACAGGGCCTGATCGCTATTGGTTCCGGCGGTCCGTTCGCTCAGGCTGCGGCCCGGGCACTGCTGGAGAATACCGACATGAGCGCCCACGGGATTGCAGAAAAGGCGCTGGAGATTGCCGGCGACATCTGTGTCTTCACCAACCAGAACCGCACTCTGGAAGTGCTGCCCATACAAGACTGACCGGAGCGACCATGTCTGCAATGACCCCCCGTGAAATCGTTCACGAACTCAACAAACATATCGTAGGCCAGCAGGAAGCCAAACGCGCCGTGGCCATCGCCCTGCGCAACCGCTGGCGCCGGATGCAGCTGGACAGCAGCCTGCGAGACGAAGTAACGCCCAAGAACATCCTGATGATCGGCCCCACCGGTGTGGGTAAAACCGAGATTGCCCGTCGCCTGGCCAAGCTGGCCGATGCGCCGTTCCTTAAGGTGGAAGCCACCAAGTTTACCGAAGTCGGTTATGTGGGCCGTGATGTGGAGTCCATTATCCGGGATCTGACCGATATGGCGGTCAAGATGCTCCGGGAAAAGGAGATGAAACGGCACGAGCACCGGGCCCAGGACGCAGCGGAAGACCGTATTCTGGATGCCCTGCTGCCGCCACCAAGGGACTTCAGTGAAGACAGCCAGCGGACCAGCAACGATTCGGCTACCCGGCAGATGTTCCGTAAAAAACTGCGGGAAGGCGAGCTGGATGACAAGGAGATCGAGATCGACCTGCGCAGCACCGGCCCCGGTGTTGAGATCATGGCCCCTCCTGGCATGGAAGAGATGACAAGCCAGCTCCAGAGCATGTTTTCCAACCTGTCAGCCGACAAGCGCAAGACCCGGAAGATGAAAGTCTCCGACGCTCTGCAACGGGCTACGGAAGAAGAAGCCGCCAAGCTGGTGAACGAAGAAGAAATCAAGCAGAAGGCCCTGCAGGCGGTCGAGCAGAACGGCATTGTGTTTCTGGATGAGATCGACAAGGTGGCTAAACGTTCGGAGAACTCATCCTCTGATGTGTCCCGGGAAGGCGTACAGCGGGATCTGCTGCCCCTGATCGAGGGCAGTACGGTGAGTACCAAGTACGGCGCGGTACGTACCGACCACATTCTGTTTATTGCCTCCGGCGCATTCCACCTGGCCAAGCCCTCCGACCTGATACCGGAGTTGCAGGGCCGCCTGCCCATCCGGGTGGAGCTGCAGGCACTGACCCCGGATGACTTCAAGCGCATCCTGACCGAGCCGGATGCTTCGCTGGTGCAGCAGTATGTCGCGCTGATGGGCGCGGAAGGTCTCAAGCTGACCTTCACCGACGAGGCCATCGCCCGTATTGCCGAAGTCGCCTACAAGGTAAACGAAACCACCGAAAACATCGGTGCCCGGCGCCTGCATACGGTCCTGGAGCGGCTTCTGGAAAGCCTGTCGTTCGATGCCGGCGACAAGGTAACCGAAGCCTTTGAAGTGACCGCCGCCTATGTGGACGAGAAGCTGGGCGAGCTGGCCGAAGACGAAGACCTGAGCCGGTACATCCTGTAACTGGCGTAGCTCTATGAAAAAAACCGGATGCGCCTGGCGCTTCCGGTTTTTTTATACCTGACGAAGGATGCCTGTGCGACCAACCGGACTTCAAACCGGACATTATCCCGCAATTTTACTGAAACAAATTCTTAGAAATCTCCCTCCAACCCTATTTATTCAAGCTTTCTATGGCATTATAAAAGCGGACACCAAACCGGACACACCACCCTGCTTTTTGCGCCCTTTGGACACATACAGAGGCAGCAGTTCGCCGTACAGGCTGGTGCTGATGGTTCGCTGTTCGTCTTCCAGACGATCCCGGCGCAGGGTGATGCCGTGCCTGAGCAGCTTTGGCTCCAGCTCGTCTGCGCGGTTCAGCAGGTCCCGTCGGGTCATCTGGTAGGCATGTTCACACACCATGCGCCGGCTCTGGAAACTGAATACGTTGGAGAAGAACAGCTTGGCGTCGTCCCGCGTGGGTTCAAAGAGCAGGATGTCCTTGTCCGGATACTCCCGGGCATACTGGGCGATGCCCGACTGCATTCGGGAATACACCATGGTCCGGTAGGTCTGGGACAGCAGATTGGGCATGCCTGAGCGCGTCAGGTCGCCGGAGTTCATCGTTCCGGCGCGTACCGCGGCACTGGCGTCAATCGGTACCTGGGGGTTAACCGCCAGCACCAGGTCAACACCATCCTCAAAGGCGACAGAGGCGTGCAGCCCTTTTCTCAGGGTGCCATCCACGTAATAACGCCCTTCAATCTCCACCGGCACATACAGGCCCGGCGAAGCGGTGCTCGCCTGTACCGCCCGGGCAATGGACACATGATCAAACCCCGGGGCACCAAAACAGACGGCTTCGGTGCTTTCCACATCCGCAGCCACCACATACAACCGGTGCTTGAGCTGCCGGAAGTCGTTGGTGCGCCCGAGCATGGTGAACGCCCGCGCCAGGTAGTCATGCAGCCCTGCGTTATCGAAAAGCCCGGCGGGCGCAGCCTGAGCCAGGACCGTCATGGCCTCTAACAGGCTCTGATCGTAGGGATTACTGACAAACCGGTGGATAGCGGTTGTCATAAGCCCGGGCACCGCCAGCAGCCGGCGGGCATACTCTTTCAGGGCCGGGCGGTAAAACACCTCAGGGTGGAACGGGTGTACTTCGGCTTCGTTACGCACAAAAATCCGGCACAGCTGGGCACTGGTTACCTGATTGGCCAGGTTGGCTGCGACGAATGATCCCGAGTTGACGCCAACGTATACCTCCAGGTTATTGAAGTCTATGCCATCGAGGGCTTCGTCGAGCGCCCGCAGAGCACCAATCTGGTAGATGCCGCCCAGGGGGCCGCCGCCTCCGAGTGCCAGCCCGACCCGGGCAGCCGGCTGTTCTGGCGCTGAGGTTTTCTTCATGAGGCCGCCTGCTCCACCAGGGCCACTGACGCCGGCTTTACCGGAGCCAGATAGCGTCCGAAGCCGGCATTGCGGAGTGCTAGGTCTACGCAGCTCTTGATCACATGGGGAGAATCCAGCAACAACACATCCTCCAGCAACTGCACCGCCCAGCCCCGCTCTACACTACGAATAACGGACTTCACTTTTGGCAGACTGGCCGCGTTCATGGACAGGGAGTCGTAGCCCATGGCCATCAACAGCAACGCCCCGCCCGGGTCTCCCGCCAGCTCGCCGCAGATGCCGACCGGCTTACCCACCGAATGGGCATCCTGGGCGATACGCACCAGCGCCTGAAGCACGGCAGGATGGTAGGAATGGTATAGCTGAGCCACCCTCGGGTTGTTCCGGTCGACCGCCAGCAGGTACTGGGTGAGGTCGTTGGAGCCAACCGACAGGAAGTCTACCCGCTCTGCCAGCTCCCGGATCTGGTACACCGCCCCCGGGATCTCGATCATTACCCCGACCTTGGGCATGTGGATGTCGTAGCCCTCTTCACGCACCTCATGGTAAACGCGGTAAATCAGGTGCAGCGACTCCTCCACTTCGGAAATATTGCTGATCATCGGTAACATGATCTGCAGGTTATTGAGCCCTTCGCTGGCCTTGAGCATGGCCCGCACCTGTACCAGGAAGATCTCAGGATGATCCAGAGTCACGCGGATGCCGCGCCAGCCCAGAAACGGGTTCTCTTCCTGAATCGGGAAATACGCCAGCGCCTTGTCGCCCCCGATGTCCAGCGTGCGCATGGTGACCGGGCTGGGTGCAAACGCCTCAAGCTGTTCACGGTAGTATTCCCGCTGTTCCTGCTCTGACGGAAAACGGTCCTTGATCATAAAGGGCACTTCGGTACGGTAAAGCCCGATACCTTCAGCGCCGTGGGACAGGGAGCGGACCACATCCGCCATCAGTCCGGTATTAACCAGCAACGACACCCGGTGGCCATCGAGGGTTTCGCAGGGCTGGTCCCGCAGTGCCTCCAGGCCCCGGATCAGCTCGTTTTCCTCGTCGCAGATGGCCTGGTAAAACGCCCGCAAGTCGGCCGAGGGCGAGGCGAAGATCTGGCCTTCAAAGCCATCCACCACCAGTTCCCGGCCTTCGAGCTGGTTCACCGGGATGTCCACCAGCCCCATCACGGTGGGCACGCCCATGGCGCGGGCAAGAATGGCCACGTGGGAGTTACTGGAGCCTTTCACCGAGACCAGCCCCACCAGTTTCTCCCGGGGCACCTCACCCAGCATCGCCGGCGTAAGCTCTTCACTGACCAGCACGGCGTTATCCGGATATTCGGGATGCTCCTGCTCGCCTTCCTGCAGATGCGAGAGCAGGCGGCGCCCGAGGTCACGGATATCCACCACCCGCTCTTGCAGGTAGTGGTCGTCCATCATTTCGAAATGGCGGATGTACTGCTGGATCACCTGTTTGAGCGCGCCCTGGGCCCAGATTCCTTCACGGATACGGTTGATCACCTCTCCGGGCAGGGCTTCGTCACTCAGCATCCGCAGGTACACGTCAAACAGTGCCTGCTCTTCCGGGCGCAGCTGGGAGGCCAGCCGGTTAGCCACCCGCTCGATGTCGGCCCGCACCGCCTCTACGGCAAACTGAAACAGTGAGAGTTCCTGCCCGATGTCTTCGGCAGGCTTCTCCGGTACGGCGTCCAGATCCGCGACCGGGAAGACCACCACACCGGTGCCGATGGCGACCCCGGGAGCACCCGGCACCCCGTTAAAGCAGACATCGCTGGTTTTTTCGCCCGTGAGGGAGAGGCCGCTGATGGCGCCGGTGGCTTCGCTGTGGGCGATCACGCCGGCAAGCTGAGCGGATACCGTCACCAGGAAAGCTTCTTCGCCTTCGTCAAAGCAACGGGAGCTTTCCCGCTGCTGAACCACCAGCACCCCCAGCACGCGCCGGTGGTGAATAATGGGCACGCCGAGAAAAGAGCGGAAACGCTCTTCACCGGTTTCGGGAAAGTACCGGTAGCGGGGATGGGACGGTGCGTCTTCGAGGTTGATCGGCTCTTCACGGGAGCCCACCAGGCCAACCAGACCTTCGGAATAGGCCAGGCTGACCTTGCCTACCGAGTCTTTATAGAGGCCTTCGGTCGCCATCAGGATATAGCGGTTGGACACGGGGTCCAGGAGGTAAACGGAGCAGACTTCCGTATTCATGGCTTTCTGCACCCGCGATACAATGATGTCCAGCGCCTCATTGAGGTCACGGGCGCTGTTTACCTCTTGTACTAGACTTCGCAGGGTGCTCAGCATGGAGTCAGTCCGTCATATCTGCAGTTCCTTTAACGCCGGTTATGCTCACTCCGTGGCCACTGTTCCATGTTATGGAACAGTCTTGGAGCCAGTTCTCTCAGCGCACGCCGGTAAACTTCTCTCTTGAATGAAACCACCTGACCCAACGGATACCAGTAGCTTACCCACTGCCAGCCGTCGAACTCCGGTGAATCGGTGCTGTCTACGCGCACACGCGCATCCGGCGATAACATCCTCAGCAGGAACCATTTCTGTTTTTGCCCCACACAAATGGGATGCGAGTTATACCGTACCATCCTCCTGGGAAGACGATAACGCAACCAGCCACGGGTGCAGCTGATGATTTCCACATCGCTGGCAGAGAGGCCGATCTCCTCTCCAAGCTCCCGGTACAGCGCATCTTCCGGTGTCTCGTGATCTTTGATGCCACCTTGGGGAAACTGCCAGGAGTCCTGCCCTATTCGCCTTGCCCAGAGGACTTCGCCTCTGTGGTTAGCCAGAATGATTCCGACGTTGGGTCTGAAACCGTCTGAGTCGATCACGGCACAGTCCTCGTAAAAGTCGGCTGCCAGTTGGTTTCAACCGGCAAAAATTGTCCAGATTGTCGTCATTCTTACAGAATCCCAACACTTCGGCAAACGGAGCTGTTAGCGGCAGGTCATGCTAGACTGTGCGGCTCGCAATCTCGGCTGCCATAATGGGAGGATTCGGCTTGACCCTCGCGATATTTGATCTGGACAACACCCTGCTGAACGGCGACAGCGACCACGCCTGGGGAGAGTTTCTGGTAGAAGAAGGCATTGTCGATGCCGAAGACTACAAGCGCATGAATGACCGCTTCTATCAGGAGTACCTGGACGGCAGTCTCGATGTCTTCCACTATCAGCGTTTTGTGCTCGCTCCGCTGACTCAGCATCCCATGGATCAGCTGGAACGCTGGCGCGACAAGTTCATGGCCGACAAGGTTCAGCCCATGATGCAGGACAAGGCCGCCCGCCTGCTGGCTGAGCACCGGGCCCAGGGGCATACCCTGATGATCATTACCGCCACCAACCGGTTTATTACCGAGCCCATCGCCAAGCTGCTGGGTGTGGATCATCTGATTGCGACAGATCCGGAGCTGGTGAACGGCCGTTTCACCGGTGAGGTCGCCGGCACGCCGAGCTTTCAGGACGGCAAGGTGGTAAGACTGAATGACTGGCTGGCAGCCCACGGCGAAAACCTGGACGGCGCCTGGTTCTACAGCGACTCCCACAACGATTTGCCACTGTTGCGACAGGTCGAGAATCCGGTGGCCGTGGACCCGGACCCCACGCTGGAAAAAATCGCCATTGCCCGTGGCTGGAACGTGATGTCGCTGCGGGATTGACCGCAGAGGGCCTTACCCGGCCGCCAGTCGCCGGGTAAGGCCACCCCGTTATTCCTGGGCCGCTACGTGTTCTGCGTAGGCTTCGGCATCCATCAGGCTTTCCAGTTCGCCCTCGTCGGCCAGTTTAACCTTGAACATCCAGCCTTCGCCGTAAGGGTCTTCGTTAACGATTTCCGGCTCGTCTTCAAGTTTTTCGTTAATCTCGATCACCTCGCCGGTGACCGGGCTGAACACATCTGAGGCCGACTTGACCGACTCGGCCACGCCCGCTTCTTCGCCGCCGTTAACGGTGATACCCAGCTCCGGCACGCCGATGTAAACCACATCACCGAGCTGCTCCTGGGCAAAGTCGGTAATGCCGACGGTGGCGGTGCCGTCGGCCTCTACCCGTACCCATTGATGAGTCTCGATATATTTCAGATCTGCGGGAATTTCGCTCATGGTTGCGATGTCCTGTTGGATTTTTTCGCGCAGTTTACCCGAACCGATTCGTTCCGGCGAACTCTGCTATAGGGTCACTCTGGCAAGGCTAGTAGCCTGAGCTGTTTTCATCCAGCTCAAACCGGAAGCTCCCGGCCCGGCAGACCTGTGTTGCAAAGGCACCGGAGGGATGCAGCTCCAGCCAGCGGTAGCCTGGGGCAAGCGGTTCGACCGCAAAATCCGCAGATCCGGTGGCAAACTGAATACACGTTGAGGGCGTGGCCAGCAGCTGCACACCCCGGCGCTGCCGTTCCACTTCCTGGTGAACATGCCCCCACAGCACAACCCTGACCTGGGGATGCCGGTCAATAACCTGCCAGAGCGCCTCGCGGTTCCGAAGCCCGATCTCTTCCATCCAGCCAGAGCCTATATCTACCGGGTGGTGGTGAAGGCACACCATCGCCGGCAAATCCGGGTTGCGGGCAAGCGTCTCATCCAGAAACACCAGTTCCTGCGCCGCCAGCTCACCAAACACCTTGTCGGGCACAGACGAATCGAGCATCAGAAACTGCCAGCCGCCCTGAATATGGTGTTTTGTATCGGCATTGAATTCGCTGGCGATCGACCGGAGCAGCCCCGCGTGGTCGTGGTTACCGGCAATCCACAGCGTGGGGCAGCCAAACGCTTTCAGCTGTTCGCCAAAATACCGGTAAGCCTCTGTTGAGGCATCCTGGGCCAGATCACCGGTGGCGAGGATCAGGTCAGGCCGGCCTTGGTGGCTGAGCACTTCGTCGATCACCGCGGCCAGACTGGCTCGGGTGTTGACTCCGAGCAAGGCGCCCTCGGCATCGGCCATCAGGTGGGGATCAGTGAGTTGCAGCACGCGAAGCGCGCGTGCTGTCGGAGGTTTGGTCATACCGGGCCTGTCGTGTTTTGTTACAAACGGTTGGTTACCGGGACAAGTGTACGATGGTTAAGTTCCGATTGGTTCAGTCCGGGCGGAAGCTGGGTCACATTTTCGCTCCCATCGGCGAACATTTTGCAATTTTTCACAACCCGTCTACACAACAAGCGTGCGCTGCGTCAATCCACGCCCTCGCCCGAGGACCAGGCCGCGTACTCCAGCGGAACATGACCAAAGCGCAGGCAGTAGTCCAGCCAGTCAGCCAGAAAACCATTTATCTGCACTTTCTCATCCGGGTGGTGCATAAAGCGGTTGGGGTAATCGTTCACGGCGGCAATCTGGCGATGCCGGTAACAGCTGATCACCTCTGCCATCAGGGCATCATGATAAACCCGGACGGTCATTTGCGGATTGTTCAGCCAGCGGCCGCTGTTATGGGTCTGTTCCAGCAGGAGGGTTTCGGTAAAACGGGCGGTTTGCAGGACCTCAATCCGGACCCGGCCGAGGTACTGGTTTTCCCGGTGCAGCTCAAACTCACACACAGGGCCACCGGCGTTCTCAAGCTGCCTGAGCTTGCGAATGCGCTGGTAATTGCCTTCGCACAGTGCCCCCAGCTGACGCAGATCCGGCACGTAGCGTTTGGGGCGCTTCACCCATTCGGTCATACCCGCCACTCCCGACGCAATCGCTCCCGGTGTAACTGCAACCACTGAATAGCAATGATGGCTGCAGCGTTGTTGATCCGGCCATCCGAAATCATGGCAAAGCACTGCTCAGCACTGACCACATGGCTGAGGATGTCCTCGTGCTCATCTTCCACACCAAACACACCACCAGCTCCAGCCGTACTCACCTGCCCACAGTACAGATGCACCATTTCCGTTGTGCCGCCCGGAGAGACCAGATAGTCGCAGATCCGCTCCAGCCGGCTGAAACTCAAGCCGGCTTCTTCCTGCCCTTCCCTTTGCGCGACCTCTTCCGGGCTCTCGCCCTCCTCATTCATGCCCGCCACCAGCTCCAGCAACCAGGGCGACTGCTGCCGCCCCAGTGCGCCGGCCCGGAACTGCTCCAGCAGCACCACCTCATCCCGGTCCGGATCATAAGGAAGCACACAGGTGGCGTCGCCGCGCACAAACAGTTCGCGGGTGAAACCCGGCATGGTGCGGCCGTCAAAACGTGGGTGGGTCAGCCAGAGCTTGTCCATACGGAAGAAGCCCTGGAAGACCGTTTCCCGTTTTTCGACGTTGACGTCACTGGCGCTGAACTGGAACAGTTTTGGCATGCAGGCTTCCGGTTTGGATGTTCGGCTTGGAACGATAGACGCTGGCCCGGGGTTAATGCAAGTCTGGCAACTATACCAACAGACCGGTCCCGGCTCTCCAACAAACTCAACAAGCCGGTATCCAGCGGCCTCAATTGACCGGTTCGGGGTGGTTGACGGCACAACGAAAACCCGTACCAGGGGCATCAACGTCTACTCCGCTCCGGGCGAACACTGTGCCGCCGCCACCAAAGCTCCCCCCCTTTCCAGCCCAGTCTCGAACGGTCTTCTCTGGCTGATCAGGATTTACCGGCTCCGCTGGACCACGTGGATTATCACGAGGAGCATGCTTGTAATAGTCGCTCTGAAACCAATCCTGAGTCCATTCCGCCACATTGCCGCTCATGTCATAGAGGCCCAAAGGATTGGGAGGGTAACTGCCGACTGGGCGGCGCTCGAAGATTAATGAGGAATGACTGAGCATGTTACCAGAGGGCGGAACACTTGGATCGATGTACTCTCTGGGCCGCTGTAAATAGGTGTCGTTGTCCTCTTCACCTGTATCCGTTGCGTAGGGAACATTCTGCCCTCGGCTCCGTGCAGCGTATTCCCATTGCGCTTCCGTC
>DATGNB010000033.1:0-62286 GCA_035306945.1 Marinobacter sp. | reverse complement strand
ACCTGAATGGAGAGATCGAAGCCGCCACCGGGGCGGGGCACCAGATTGATCGGCCCTTCATTGATGCCGTGGGGAATGTCGATACGGTCGATGCCAGGTGGGTTGCCGATGCTGAAGTTCAGGTTCTGGCCGTCAAACCCGATGCCCAGTTGATCGTTCAGGAAGGTTTGTGCAAAGGGCTCGTCCGGGATAACCGGTTGCTGGCCAAAAATCAGCTGGGGGGTGTCTGGCCGAAACTCTGCAGGAGGCTGTACACGGGCCAGTTCATCTACCGGTAGCAACAGGGCGCGCCGCAGAAACTCTTCTTCGGCATCTGTGAGCGAATCCCGGCGATCGTCTTCAAGGTACCGTTGCAGCGCTTCCCGGTAGGCTTCTTCTTCAGCTTCAGTAATCACCGGCTCACCCGGTGAAATGGTAAGGGCCTGGATGATGCGCTGGCGATCAGCCTCGGATTTCTGCTGGTCTTTGGGGACCACAATAACGGCGGAGTCTTCTACATAGGTCTCTACCATCTCATCCGAGGTCATGGCCTGCACACCCCCGAACGCGGGGGAGGCCAGGGTTGTCAGTACAGCGGCGGAAAGCAGGTGGTGACGTATCATGAGTTGCCTCTCAGGTAACCGGTGGGCGGAGGCGCAGCTGAGACTACGGCTTTCAGTCAATACGCTTCATGATTCCAGTATTCGGGTTGTCTGACAGTTTTTCAATAGATAAGTGCCGTGACTGTGACCGGCATTCCGCCTGTGCTGGCAGGGTAATAAAAACGCTGGGGTTATGTTTTGATAGACTCTACACTGCGGCCAACATTTCAGGAGAGTTTTCAGCCGGATGGGCACCAGAAAGCGTTTATTGGGCGGGCGTTTCAGACAATGGGTTAACCGGCGGATTCCCCGCGCGGATGTGGTGCTGTTCAGCCAGAAAAACGTGTTCATTCTTCCTACCGGGGCCGGCGTGGTGTTCGGGCTTTTATTGCTGATCATGCTGATCACCGGCATCAACTATCAGAACAGTCTCATCTATCTGCTCACGTTTATTCTGGGCGCGCTGTTTGTGGGCGCGATGCACCAGACCCATCGAAACCTGTCCGGCGTTTCTCTGGCGCTGGTGCAGGCCGGCGAGGGCACCGCCGGCGAAGAGATACCCTTTCGTTTTCGACTGAGTTCTGGCCGCACCGGGGCCTGGGCCCTCACGCTGCAGGTGGCAGGTGCCCGGGTGGAGGGGATTCATGTTCACCCTGGCGAAGCCCTGGAGGTGACCTTAGCCGTCCCGTCTGAGGCGCGCGGCTACCTCCGGCCGGAGCGGGTCCGTATTGAAACGCGCTTTCCCTTCGGCCTGCTCAAGGCATGGTCGTGGATACGGCCGGTTACCGCGGGTGTGGTATGGCCCCGACCGCGGCCAGCCCCGGAGACGCTGGCGACAATTGAGGATGGGGCAGAGCAGGCAAGGGTAGCGGCCGTTGCCGGTCAGGATGAGGCTGATCTGCGGCCGTGGCGGGACGGGGATCTGAGCGCCCGCGTGATGTGGAAACGATTTGCCCGGTCCGGGCAGATGGTGGTTGCCGATTGGGAAGCGCTCCAGGGTAGCCCGCACTGGCTGGATTTCAATGCGTTTGCGGGAGTGGATAATGAGCTTCGGCTCAGTTATCTGGCCTGGCTGGTTCGCGAGAAATCGGCCGCAGGCAGTCGCTTCGGCCTTAGTCTGCCTGGGGAGATGATCGAACCGGATGTCGGGGTTGTCCACAGGGAACGCTGCCTTCGGGCACTCGCGGTATGGGGCAGGGAACCACCGCGGGAGGAGAAGCCGCTGGCATTTGGTACCCGGCGCAAGCTGGACCGACCGGGCAGAAGGAACAAAACCGTATGAAAGCCCGGATTCCTTTCGTCCGGTCCGGCGCGGTGAGTGACAGTGCAGCGTCGGTCATTCCGCGTCGGGCGCTGCTCTGGCTGATTGCAGGCTTCGCGGTATTGCTGGTGCCTCAGTGGGACAGGTTGCCGGTATGGCTGATTGCCGCGTGCGGGTTACTGGCCGGCTGGCGCTGGCTGGCGCAGTCCGGCCGTGTGCGCCTGCCGGGCCGATGGCCGCGCATGGCGATCATGGCAGCGCTGCTGGGCGTTTATGCCGTAACCGTTCAGGGCCGGTTTTCGGTGGATACTGCGGCTTCCTTCTTTGTGCTGGCGGTGGGTCTGAAATGGCTTGAGGCCCGCCGGACCCGGGATTTTTACGTCCTGTTTTTTATTCTGGTGTACCTGGCCACGGTCAATTTCCTGTTCCGGCAGGATATTGTCTGGGCTGTGGTTAATTTTGCGGGCATTGCGCTTTTACTGGTTGCCCTGCAGACCCTCAATGCACCGGATCTTCCCGGTGCCGTCAGCCAGGGCTGGAGACGTCTTGGAGGCTTGCTGCTCAAGACCCTGCCGGTGGTTGTTTTACTGTTCGTGTTTTTCCCCCGTATGGCGCCTTTGTGGAGCGTACCCATGGTCTCGGGGCAGGCACGAAGCGGCATTACCGACACCATGCGGCCCGGGGACATTTCCAACCTTGCGCAGAGTAGCGCACGCGCCTTCCGGGTGACGTTTGGCGGGGAGGCTCCGCCCTATCCAGACCGTTACTGGCGCGGTCTGATACTGGATCGCCTGGATGGTGATACCTGGCGTCAGGGCGAAACCGGGCGGTTCTTCCGGCCCGGGCGCGTCGCCATCGATGGCGGCGTCGGGCCGCTGGCACCGGAGCAGTATGACGTGCTGATGGAGCCGACCGACCAGCGCTGGGCGTTTGCGCTGGAGGGGTCTGAGGCGGTCTCGGACAATGTGGTCGCGGCCGGGCAGGAGCTGTTCCGCTTCCGGCGTCCGGCGGATACCTCTGTCCGGTATCGGATGGCCCTGACGCCGGCCGGTACGGATGGCGGAACCCAGCTGTCGCCGCGGGAGCGCCGGCAGTACCTGCAGCTACCCGCCTCCGGCAACCCCCGGGCCAGGGCATTTGCCCGGCAGATGGCCGCCGGCCTGTCGCCGGAGCAGGTTGTGGTGGCGTTGATGCGCCGGTTTCGGGACCAGGAGTACTATTACACGCTCAGGCCCCCGGCCATGCCCAATGATGGCATCGACACCCTGCTGTTTGATGAAAAGCGGGGCTTTTGTGCGCATTATGCGGGGGCCGCAACCTTTGTGTTCCGTGCCGCGGGGATTCCGGCTCGTGTTGTGGTGGGTTACCAGGGCGGCGAGCCCGGCGCTGATGGAGAGTACTACATCATCCGCCAATACGACGCCCATGCCTGGGTGGAGGTGTGGCTGGAGAATCGGGGCTGGGTACGGGTAGATCCCACCGCGGCCATTGCCCCCAGCCGGATTCAGTCCGGGCTCCGGGATGCGGTGGCCGATGAAGGGTCGTTTCTTGAGAACCAACTGATGTCCCCCCACCGTTATGGCGACTGGAGCGGGTTGCGCTGGGCGTCGTTGCAGCTTGATCGTGTGAACTACCATTGGCAACGCTGGGTTGTGGGTTATCAGGGCCAGAGCCAGATGGATCTGATGTCCAGGCTGCCTGGCGGCATTGGCCTGAAAGAGCTGGGTTATCTGAGCGCAGCGACTGTCGGCCTGGCTCTTGTGCTGGCCGGTCTGGTATCAGCCCTCGGCGCCGCCCGGGGTGAGCGGCAGGATGCTTTTCGGCGGGTAGTGGCCGGATGGCACCGCTTTTGTGAACAGGCCGGAGTTCCGGTTCGCGCCGGAGAAACGCCGGACGCACTCGCTCAGCGGGTAGGGCAGGCGATACCGGCGGCCGCGGATACCGCGCGGGTTTTTGCCCGGGTCGTGAACAATCATTACTATAGTGGGGCTTCGGCAACTGTCGATGACACCCGTCGTCTCAAGCGCCTGTTAAACACCATGAAGCGTCAGAAGCGTAACGGTTCTGCCCCCACACACAGGGATTCTGCCCGATGACTGATATTGTCCAAACCATGCCCTGGCTGGCCGGGTCCTGGCGGTCGGTATGCACCCGATTGGCCGAAGACCGCCTGCCTCATGCGCTGCTGGTGGCCGGTGAGCGGGGTATCGGTAAGAGAGCCTGGGCCGAGGCCGTGGCGGGACTGTTGCTGTGCGACCACAGGGCCGTGGTCGGGGCGGATAACCTTGTGGCCTGCGGGCAGTGCAAACAGTGTGAACTGGTCCAGGCGGCCAGCCATCCGGATCTTCGGATCTATGCGCCGGAGAAGTCGCGCATGGTCAGGGTTGATCAGATCAGGGCGCTGGCGGGCTTTGCCGTAGCGTCGGCGCAGGTGGCCAGGCGCAAGGTCGCGATCATCGACCGTGCCGACCAGCTCAATGTAAACGCCGCCAACGCACTGCTCAAGACCCTGGAAGAGCCGGTGCAGGGCGTTACCCTTATTCTGTTGCAGGAGAGTGGTCGCCCGATCCTGCCCACCATCCGTTCGCGTTGCCAGGCACTGACGCTTCCGGTGCCTGAAGAAGCACAGGCACAGCACTGGCTGCTGGCGCAGGTGGCGATGCTGGATGACGATCAGCGCCCCGGCGCGGAAGTGCTGGCCAAAAGCCTGATGCTCGCCGGGAACGCACCCCGGCTGGCGCTGGAGTATGCCTCGGGTGAGTTTCCGGCCCAGAGAGACGAGGCCCTGGAGGCTTTTAAACGGTACCTGAAGGGCCAGATCCCGGTGGGAGAAGCCGCCCGCAGCTTCAAGGCGATCGGGCTGGAGCAGACCCTGTGGCTGTTTGAGAACTGGGCGGCGGATCTCGCACGCCACGCAGCGGGCGGCGAGGCCAGAGATCCGGATGCGGCAGACATGCTGGCGTTTCTGGCTGGCCGGAATCCGCCCTGGCGTGCTCACGAGTTGCTGGATCAGGTACGGCAAAGCCGCGAGGCGGCGGTTTATAATGTCAGCCCGGAACTTGAGGCAACCCGGCTACTGATCGCCTGGCGCGAGCTGATGCCCAGGAAACGTGCACCAGGTTGAGCCTTGGTGGGCAACTGCTGCTATGATTGCGAAACATCAGAAACAGGAAGGTGTGTGATATGGGGCCCGGATTCGGAGCGCGCAGTGGTATTCTGACCCAGACCATTAATGACAAAGCGGCACTTTATGCCGCCTACATGCCCTTTATTAAACAGGGCGGGCTGTTTATCCCGACTCACAAACAGTATCGCCTTGGGGATGAGGTTTTTCTGTTGCTGACGCTGATGGACGAGCCCGAGAAAATTCCCGTGGCCGGAAAGGTCGTCTGGATTACGCCGAAAGGTGCCCAGGGCAACCGGGCGGCAGGTATCGGTGTGCAGTTCAACGGCGACGACGAAACCGCCCGCACCAAAATTGAATCATACCTGGCTGGTGCCCTGAGCTCGGATCGTCCCACCCATACGATGTAGGATTGGCTGTACATGATTGATGCAGTGTTACCCGAGAGCGGGCATCAGACAGAGGCCGGCTACCGGGAAGTACACTGGCCGCTGGAGAACATCACCCTTTCCGGGCTTGCCTGGCCCTGCTCGTCCGGCACTGGCTGCCAACCGCCGGTGCTGATGGTCCACGGCTGGCTCGACAACGCCATGAGCTTTGCCCGGCTCGCGCCGGAGCTGGCAAAGGCCGCGCCGGCGTATGCGGTCGATATGGCCGGTCATGGCTGGTCCGGACACCGCCCGCAAGGGTATGGCTACTGGCTGATGGATTATGTGGCTGATCTTACCGAACTTATTGATACTCACTTTACCGGCGCTGAGCCCGGGCCCCTGGATCTGGTGGGTCATTCGCTCGGGGGTATTGTCTGTGCGCTGTATGCCGCGGTGTTCCCTGAACGGGTCCGGCGACTGGTGATGATAGACAGCCTGGGCGCGATCAGTACCCCGGCTGCAGACGCGGTTTCTCAGCTCAGGCGGGCACTTCAGAAAAAACGTAACGGTTCTGCTCCGCCGGTGATTTATCCGGATGTTGCCACCGCTGCACGAATTCGCGAAGGCGGATTCAGCCCGTTAAGCACCGAAGCGGCCGGCTTGCTGGTGCCCAGGAACATGCGCAGCTACGGGGAAGGGTATATCTGGCGTACGGACTCACGGCTCCGGCACCCCAGTCCCCTGATGATGACAGAGCAACAGGTTGAAGCCACCTTGTCTGCCATTCAGGCGCCCACCTTGTTTGTGCGTGCCCGGGACGGATTACTGGCTCAACGCAAAGGCCTCGAGCAGCGGGCGTCGCTGGTTTCTGACCTGACAATCGTAGACGTACCGGGTGGGCACCACTGTCACCTCGATGGTGAGACCGCGCTGGTCAGCCAAGCTATTAAAAGGTTCCTGTTTGATGTCTGATTTTGCCTGTTCCGGACTCTTCCGTGCGATGGTCGCCGGCCTGGTTTTCGCACTCTCAGCCACTGCACAGGCGGAGCTTGCGTCGCCTGCGCCGTTCAAGCAATCCTCGTTATTTATCACCACACAGATCGAAAGCAGCGGGCACCTGGTACTGTTCAGTCCGATGCGGGAAGTACGAAACGAAATCCGCTCGGATGTCATGGCTCGCCTGGCGGTAAAAGGCCAGGGGCAGCTGTTTGAGGTTAGCCGGGACAGCAACCGACAGGCCGCCCTGGATCATTACCTTCGGGAACTGCGCGCCATCGGTGCCACGGTGCTGTATCAGTGCTCCGGCGTAGTTTGTGGCCGCAATAACGTGTGGGCCAACCAGGTGTTCCAGCAGCCCAGGTTGCTGGGGCGTGACGCCGAGCAGGATTACCTGGTCGCTGTGGTCGAAGATGGTTCGGGCACGCGCTGGCTGACCCTGGTTTATACGGTCACCCGGGGCAACCTGAGGGAATACGTGTGGGTGGAGCATCTGGCGGTGGCCGAGGGAGCCGGTATTCCTGGCTTTAATGCGTCTGCGGGTCGTATGCTGGGGCCGGTAGTGGTGCCCTGGAGCGGTGGGATCACGCACCGGTTTGACCTGAGCCTGGATAATCGACGCCGGCTCGGTGACTGGGCGCAACAGGAGGGTACCGAAGTGGTACTGGCGGCGTTCTCGGCGCTACAGGATGAGGAATCCCTGGACAGTGCCCTGCAACGGGCCCAGCGGGCAGGCGAGGCATTGGCTGAGGTACTGGTCAAAACCGGTATCACACGGGATCGTATTCGGATAATCACGGTTGGCCCGGTGGTGTCGGTTGAAAGTCCGGACCGCCGCGGCGATCGGGTAGAAGTGGTGGTAATCAAGAGGTGAGCGATGGCCGGAAAAGCTCCAGTTAATGATGGACCCAGCGCGGTCGTTGAGAGTTCGGATATTCGTCCGGCGGGCGCGCCGGGTACCGGTGGCTGCCCCGATACCCGGCGGGGCAAAACCGTTGCCCTCACTCTGGGGAGTGGCGGCGCCCGGGGCTATGCCCATATCGGGGCTATTGAGGTGCTGGCGGAGCGAGGCTACACCATCACGGCCATTTCCGGGTGCTCAATGGGCGCTCTGGTCGGTGGTATGTATGCCGCTGGCAAAATGCAGGATTACAAGGATTGGGTCACCGGCCTTGGGCAGTTTGATGTCCTGAAGCTTCTGGATCTTACCTTCAACTCGATTGGTGCCATCCGGGGCGATAAGGTGTTCTCTATCGTGCGGGAAATTCTCGGCGATACCCTGATTGAAGACCTTCCGATACCGTACACGGCTGTTGCCACTGACCTGCTTGCCCGCAAGGAGATCTGGTTTCAGGAAGGCCCGCTGGACCGCGCCATCCGGGCGTCGATTGCCATTCCCAGTGTGGTTACGCCACTGGTGCTCGACGGCCGGGTACTGGTAGACGGAGCGGTGCTTAATCCGTTGCCTATTGTTCCCACCATAGCCGCTCACGCCGACTTCGTTATGGCGGTCAACCTGAGTGGTGAAGACGAGCAGCGCCACCGGATTCCGGAAACCGCGATCCTGACCACAGCCCATGGCGATCCTGAGCATGGTGATAAAGCGGGTTCAATGCGGGATAAGGCCTCGCGATGGTTCGACTGGGAAGCCCTGAAATCCTTCACCATACGTCGTAACGGAGACGAAGACGAAACGACGGAGCAGAAGCTGAGCCGCGAAGTGGCCCGGAAAACCTCCGACAAGGCTTCCGCCAGCCAGCCCGGTGCGCATGTCGGTGGGGCGGCCCATGATGAGCACGCACGATGGGAAGAGCACGATACGATCGATTGGGACAAACTGGGAATTGGCAAGTTTGATGTGATGAACCTGACCATCGAAACCATGCAGAGTGCGCTGGTTCAGTACAAAATTGCCGGCTATCCGCCGGACCTGCTGGTGAACATTCCGAAAAACGCATCCCGCAGCTATGACTTCCACCGGGCACCGGAACTCATCCGGCTGGGCCGGGAGCGAATGGCTGCTGCTCTGGATCGTTTTGAAGAGAGTCGTTGCAGTTCCGGGCCCATGGCCTTGTGATCCGGCGCGGTCTTTGGCTGCCGCCGGTTCGTTTATCAGCGTATAATGCGGCGCTGACACTCACCAATCAGGAAACCGCCGTTGTGACCAGTCCCGTTGATGACCTGCTGACGATTCGTGATCTGTTGCGCTACGCCTCGTCACGCTTTGCCGCCTCGCCGCTATATTTTGGCCATGGCACGGATAATGTCTGGGACGAAGCCGTCCAGCTGGTGCTCCGAAGTGTCCACCTGCCCCTCGATAACAACGCCGTATTTCTGGATGCCCGGTTGACCCGCGCAGAGCGCGACCTGATTGTGGGCCGCATTGAGCGACGCATCAGTGACCGTGTGCCGATCGCCTATCTGCTGGGTGAGGGCTGGTTTATGGGCATGCCCTTCCATATTGATGAACGGGTTCTGGTCCCGCGCTCACCGCTGGGTGAATTACTCGAAAACGGCCTTCAGCCATGGCTGGGTAACACCCGTGTGTCCCGGGTTCTCGATCTGTGCACGGGCAGCGGATGCATCGGGATTGCGGCGGCAACCGTGTTTGATGAGGCTGAGGTCGACTTGTCGGATGTCTCTGAGGATGCGCTGGCGGTGGCTGAATCCAATATTGAGTTGCACGGTCTGGACGCACGGGTACAGACTGTACGTTCCGATGTCTTTGAGAGTATCGACGGGCGCTACGATGTGATCCTGAGCAATCCTCCGTATGTGGATGCCGAAGATCTGGCCGACATGCCGGAAGAGTATCACCACGAGCCGAGACTGGGTCTTGCCGCCGGGGATGATGGTCTGGAGATCGCGCACCGTATCATTGCCCGCGCGGCAGACCATCTTACGGAGGACGGCCTGCTGATTGTCGAGGTGGGTAACTCCTGGGGCGCAATGGACGATGCCTATCCCGATCTGCCACTGACCTGGATTGAATTTGAAAACGGCGGTGATGGCGTGTTCCTGATTACCGCCCGGGACCTGCGCGAGTGGCAGGCCGGCAAAAGCTAAGGCAATTTAATATAAAACTGTTATAAAGTGCTGATATATGTCCGGAAATACGTTTGGAAAACTGTTTAGCGTAACCACCTTTGGTGAAAGCCATGGCGCGGCTTTAGGCTGTATTATCGACGGTTGCCCACCAGGGCTGGAGCTGTCTGAAGCGGATATGCAAAAGGACCTTGACCGGCGTAAACCGGGCACCTCGCGCCATACCACCCAGCGGCGGGAGGCGGATGAGGTGCGGATTCTCTCCGGCGTCTTCGAGGGCAGGACCACCGGGACACCAATTGGCCTGATCATCGAGAACACCGATCAGCGCTCCAGGGATTACTCCAGAATCGCCGCCCAGTTTCGTCCTGCGCACGCGGACTATACCTACCATCACAAGTATGGCGTCCGTGACTACCGGGGCGGTGGCCGTTCTTCGGCCCGGGAAACCGCAATGCGCGTGGCGGCCGGTGCAGTGGCCCGGAAATTTCTGGAGCAGCGGCTGGGAATTCAGATTCGGGGCTATCTGTCCCAGCTCGGCCCTATCAAGGCAGAGACACTGGACTGGAGCCAGGTCCACCAGAATCCCTTCTTCTGTCCCGACGCCGGGAAGGTGCCCGAGATGGAAGCATACATGGACGCCCTTCGCAAAGAAGGCGAGTCTGTCGGCGCCCGTATCACCGTGGTCGCCGAGGGTGTTCCGCCCGGGCTTGGTGAGCCGGTTTTTGATCGTCTGGACGCCGAGCTTGCCCATGCCTTGATGAGCATCAATGCGGTGAAAGGCGTGGAAATCGGGGCCGGTTTTGACTGTATCGAGCAGAAGGGCACCGAGCACCGGGACGAGATGACTCCGGAAGGCTTCCTGAGCAACCACGCCGGTGGCGTGCTTGGCGGGATTTCCTCGGGCCAGCCCATTGTTGCGAGCATTGCGCTCAAGCCTACCTCGAGCCTGCGTCTGCCCGGGAAAGGGATTGATGTCGACGGCAATCCGGTTGAAGTCATTACCACCGGGCGTCATGACCCTTGCGTCGGCATTCGGGCCACGCCGATTGCCGAGGCCATGATGGCCATTGTGTTGATGGATCACTACCTCAGGCACCGCGCCCAGAACGCGGATGTGTCGGTCACTACGCCGGTGCTCGGGCAGCTCTGACAGAAGGAGGCGATAGCATCTACTGGCGGCTGTCTAACCTCTACTTCTGGTTCTTCGCCCTCCTGGGAGGGCTCTTGCCGTATTGGTCCCTCTATCTGGAGGGACAGGGCTTTTCCTATCTTCAGATTGCCACCTTGATGGCAACCATCCAGTTAACCAAAGTGGTGGCCCCGAGTGTCTGGGGCTGGCTGGGCGACCGCACCGGGCAGCGGGTGCGGCTTGTCCGGCTGGGTGCGCTGACGGGCTCCCTGTGCTTCCTCGGTGTGTTCCTGGAGCCTGGTTTCTACGGGCTGCTTCTGGTGATGCTGGCGTTTACGTTTTTCTGGAATGCCATTCTGCCACTCTACGAAGTGGTTACCTTGCACACTTTGGGTCGCAGAAAAGACCGTTACGGCAGGGTGCGGCTTTGGGGTTCGGTGGGGTTTATCGGTGCCGTTGCCCTGGTGGGCGCGCTGCTGGAATGGTTGCCGCTTCGACAGTTGCCGTGGTTGCTCCTGCCGGTTTTTGCGGGGATCGCGATATCGGCCTTTCTGTTGCCCTCTGAACGGGGCGAACGCAGGGCCAGGCCCCCCAGGGGCAGTCTCAAGGCTATCGTAACCCACCCCGCGGTGGTTGCGTTCTTTGTGATGAACTTTCTGCTTCAGGTTTCCCATGGTGCCTATTACACCTTCTTCAGCATCCATCTGGAGCAGCATGGCTACGGCAAGCTCTCGATTGGCTTGTTGTGGTCACTTGGGGTTTTGGCTGAGATTGGGTTATTTCTGGTGATGCACCGGTTATCCCGACGCTTTACGGTGCGCCAGATTGTCATCGGATCGCTGTTGCTCACCATGGTGCGCTGGATACTGATTGCCGAGGCGACGGCACTTATCCCCGTACTGGTCATCGCCCAGCTTATGCATGCCGCCTCCTACGGCGCATTGCATGCGATATCGGTACAGTACATTCAGGGCTTTTTCGGCCGCCATCATCATGGCCAGGGGCAAGCGCTCTACAGCGGGCTGACGTTTGGTGCCGGCGGGGCAACCGGCGCCTGGCTTTCAGGCTTCCTGGTGGATGGGATCAGCACCTCGGCCGCATTCTGGGGCGGCGCGGCAGCCATGGTGCTGGCGGTCCTGGTGTCCTGGTGGAAACTCCAGCCGCCGCCCGATGATCCGCCCGGACCAGGCTGACTTTACGCCCGGTCCTCTTCCTCTTTGACAATGCTGAGCAGTGCCTCGGCAGCCAGGCTCAGGTTTCGGCCCGACAGGCCGATCGCGCCCAGTACCCGGCTCACCGGGAAGCCGGTGTCCAGTTGATGCAGGCTGTCATCGGCCATGCTCACCGGCAGCACACTCCAGCCGATACCGACACTGGTCATCATTTTTATGGTTTCGAGGTAGTTGGTAGGAATTTGCTGCCGTAACGGCAGGTTGGCCTCCAGAAACAGTCTGCTCACTGTCCGGTAGGTGGCCGTGGAAGTGTCGGGCAACAGGGCCGGAAAGTGGGCGAGGTCCTCCAGGCTTGCACTCCGGCGGGTGGCAAGCTCATGCCCGGTGCCGGTAACGAAGGCCATCGGATCAGGCCACTGGTCATACACCGTAAATTCGCTGCCAATGCTGTCGCTGAGAGTGACAAAAGCAAGCTCCGCATTGCGCTTGAGCATCTGGCCATAAGCGGCATCGGATTCCATGAACTGCAGGTTCACGTTAACCTCGGGAAACTGCCCGACAAACCGGCGCAACCAGTTGGGCAGGTGATGCAGGCCGATGTGATGGCTGGCGATGATGCGCAACTCGCCGTTGATCTCACCCTCCCGGGTGCTCAGGGCTACCCGGGCGTTGTGGATCTCGTCGAGGATTCGCCGGGCGTGGGGCAGCAGTCGCATGCCCGCGTCTGTGAGGCGGATTTCACGCTGGCCACGTTCAATCAGCCTGGTGCCCAGCGTGTTTTCGAGAACGGCCAGGCGTTTGCTGATGGCGGGTTGTGTCAGGTGGAGGGTTTCCGCCGCTTCGGAAAACGAGCCCTGGTCTACGATCGTCAGGAAAGCTTTGAGTGAGTTGGGTTCCATCAGGGAGGCCTCTGCGGTTGGCTGACTGCCGGGTTCACTATATTGGATAACTAACTGGAATGCTAATCATGAAAAAGATGAATTGGGGTTATGAGTGATCAGGGCGTATGATAGGTGCATGAAAGGAATTTACAGAAACCCCCAGAGAGAGAGTGAGAGTCATGGCGGGCAAGACCTTATACGACAAATTGTGGGATGATCATCTGGTCAAGCAGCGGGACGACGGTTCCGCTCTGATCTATATCGACCGGCAGTTGCTGCACGAAGTTACTTCCCCTCAGGCCTTCGAAGGCCTGCGGCTGGCCCGGCGCAAGCCCTGGCGCATTGACGCCAACCTGGCGACCCCGGACCACAACGTACCCACCACCGATCGCGACAAAGGCATTGACGGCATTGTTGACTCCGTGTCCCGGACCCAGGTGGAAACGCTGGGCAAGAACTGTGATGAGTTCGGAATCCTGGAGTTCAAGATCAAGGATCAGCGTCAGGGTATTGTTCATGTGATCGGGCCGGAGCAGGGCGCGACCCTGCCGGGCATGACCATCGTGTGCGGCGACTCTCACACCTCTACCCATGGTGCATTGGGCTGTCTGGCCCATGGTATCGGAACGTCTGAAGTTGAACACGTGCTGGCTACCCAGTGCCTGGTTCAGAAAAAAATGAAGAACATGCTGGTCAGGGTGAATGGCCGGCTGGCTCCGGGCGTGACCGCGAAAGACGTCGTTCTGGCCATCATCGGCAAGATCGGTACCGCAGGCGGCACCGGATATGCGATTGAGTTTGGCGGTGAGGTTATCCGCAACCTGAGCATTGAGGGACGGATGACGGTCTGCAACATGTCTATCGAGGCGGGTGCCCGGGTCGGTATGGTGGCGGTTGACGACACCACGATCGATTATGTGAAGGGTCGCCCTTTTGCTCCTGTCGGCGAGGCCTGGGACAAAGCGGTGGATTACTGGCGCACGCTGCACAGCGATGATGATGCGGTGTTCGACAAAGTGGTGGAGCTGGACGGCTCTGAGATCAGGCCGCAGGTCAGCTGGGGAACATCTCCGGAGATGGTGACCAGTGTGGATGCTCTGGTTCCTGATCCGGCCAGCGAAGAAGACCTGATCAAGCGTGAAGGGATTGTACGTGCCCTGAAATACATGGGGCTTGAGCCCAACCAGAAGGTTACTGATATCAAGGTGGACCGCGTGTTCATCGGCTCCTGTACCAACAGCCGGATTGAAGACCTGCGGGAAGCCGCTGCCGTGGTTAAAGGCCGCAAGGTTGCCGACACGGTCATCCAGGCGATGGTGGTGCCGGGTTCTGGTCTGGTCAAGGCACAGGCCGAGAAGGAAGGGCTGGATAAAATTTTTATCGAGGCCGGCCTTGAATGGCGTGATCCGGGTTGCTCCATGTGTCTGGCGATGAACGCCGACAAACTGGGGCAGGGTGAGCATTGTGCGTCTACCTCCAACCGGAACTTTGAGGGTCGTCAGGGCTTTGGCGGCCGCACCCACCTGGTGAGCCCGGCAATGGCGGCGGCGGCCGCGGTGGCCGGCCACTTTGTCGACGTACGTGAACTGATCCGCTGAGCCACAGGAGAAAGACCATGCGAGCTTTTACGCAACACCAGGGCATCGTCGCCCCCATGGACCGTTCCAATGTGGACACGGACATGATCATTCCCAAGCAGTTTCTGAAGTCCATCAAGCGCACGGGCTTTGGCCCCAACCTGTTCGATGAACTGCGCTATCTCGACGAAGGTAAGCCCGACCAGGACAGCTCGACCCGGCCCCTGAATCCGGACTTCGTTCTTAATCAGGATCGTTACAAGAATGCCAGCGTGCTGCTGGCGCGGGCCAACTTTGGTTGTGGCTCCAGCCGGGAACATGCGCCATGGGCGCTGGAGGATTTCGGGTTTCGGGTGATTATCGCGCCGAGCTTTGCGGATATCTTCTACAACAACTGCTTTAAGAATGGCCTTTTACCCATTGTTCTGGATGAAAAAGTTGTTGATCAGCTGTTCAGGGAAACCGAAGCTGAATCAGGCTATCAGCTGCAAGTGGACCTGGAGGCTAAAACCGTAACAACGCCAGCCGGGGAGTCGTTCAGCTTTGAGGTTGATGACTTCCGTCGTCATTGCCTGCTCAATGGTCTGGATGATATCGGGGTGACTCTGGAAGACGCTGACGCTATCCGGGCTTATGAAGAATCGCGCCGGGAAACCGCGCCCTGGTTGTTTAACGCTGGAAACTGACACGAAAGGAACTGACTGATGTCCCGTAATGTATTGTTGTTGCCGGGTGACGGCATTGGCCCCGAAATCGTCGCCGAAGCAGAAAAAGTGCTGCATAAGGTCAACGAGCAGTTCAACCTTGGCCTGAACTTTGACTCCGCACTGATCGGGGGTATTGCTCTGGATCAGACGGATAGCCCCCTGCCGGACGAGACCCTGGAAAAAGCCCGCAACGCGGATGCCATCCTCCTTGGTGCGGTAGGCGGCCCCCAGTGGGACGTTCTGCCCATGGAAAAGCGTCCGGAGAAGGGTCTGCTGGGCCTGCGCTCCAACCTGGAGCTGTTTGCCAACCTGCGCCCGGCTATCCTGTACCCGCAACTGGCATCGGCGTCGTCGCTCAAGCCGGAGGTGGTTTCGGGCCTGGATATCCTGATCGTACGTGAACTGACCGGCGGGATTTATTTTGGCCAGCCGCGTGGCGTGCGCCAGCTGGAGAACGGTGAGCGTCAGGGCTACAACACCTATCAGTACAAGGAGTCCGAGATTCGTCGTATTGGCCGGGTGGCGTTTGAGGCCGCCCAGCAGCGGGGCAAAAAACTGTGCTCGGTGGACAAAGCCAATGTGCTGGAAGTAACGGTTCTGTGGCGTGAAATCATGGAAGACCTGAAGCGCGAATACCCGGATGTGGAGCTCAGCCACATGTACGTGGATAACGCCGCCATGCAGCTGGTGCGGGCGCCCAAGCAGTTCGACGTGATTGTGACTGGGAACATGTTTGGTGATATTCTGTCAGATGAAGCAGCGATGCTTACCGGCTCGATCGGTATGCTGCCGTCGGCGTCACTGAACGCCCGGAAACAGGGCCTTTATGAGCCTTGTCACGGTTCGGCGCCGGATATCGCCGGTAAAGGCATTGCCAATCCGCTGGCCACGATTATCAGTGCGGCCATGATGTTGCGCTACAGCCTCGACGAGGAAGAGGCAGCATCGGCCATTGAAGCAGCGGTCAGCAAGGTGCTGGATCAGGGGCTGCGGACAGGAGATATCATGTCTGACGGCGGTCAGAAAGTCTCCACCCGGGAAATGGGTGAAGCGGTTCTGAGCGCACTGTAAGCCTGGCCTGATCTGGCCAACAGCAGCCCGACAGCGGCACAATGCGGCCGCTGCGGGAACATTCATCCTGTCCGCGCCAGCGATAACGGTGCGGGCGGGCATAACGAGAGGTTCAAAAGTCGCACATGAAGCGAGTTGGACTTGTAGGTTGGCGTGGCATGGTGGGATCGGTCCTCATGCAGCGCATGCGCGAAGAAAACGACTTTGCCGACATCGATCCGGTATTCTTTACCACTTCCCAGGCCGGGCAGGCTGCTCCCGATGTCGGCAAGGAAGGCATACTTCCGTTGCAGGACGCGTTCGACATCGACACCCTCAGGGGTATGGATATAATCGTTACCTGTCAGGGCGGCGGCTACACCGGCAAGGTGTATCACAAACTGCGGGAGTCTGGCTGGGAAGGTTACTGGATTGACGCTGCCTCTACCCTTCGGATGGAAGAGCGCTCGGTTATTGTGCTGGACCCGGTCAACCGTAACGTGATCGACGCCGCGCTGGCTGACGGTATCAAGGATTATGTTGGCGGTAACTGTACCGTGAGCCTGATGATGCTGGCCCTCGGGGGTCTGTTGGAGCAGAACCTGATTGAGTGGGTCTCGCCCATGACGTATCAGGCCGCTTCCGGTTCCGGTGCGCAGAACATGCGTGAGCTTCTGGTGCAGATGGGGGCGCTGAATGACAGCGTGAAGGCTGAGCTGGCCGATCCGTCGTCAGCAATTCTGGACATCGACCGCAAAGTGACCGAAGCCATGCGTTCCGGTGATTTCCCGGTGGAGCACTTTGGTGTGCCTCTGGCCGGCAGCCTGATTCCTTTTATCGACACTCAGCTTGATAGCGGCATGAGCCGGGAAGAATGGAAGGCCGGGGCCGAAACCAACAAGATCCTTGGTCGTACCGGCGATCCGATTCCCATCGACGGGATTTGTGTCCGTATCGGTGCCATGCGCTCCCATAGCCAGGCGCTGACGATCAAGCTGAAAAAAGACCTGCCGGTTGAAGAAATCGAGAGCATTCTTGCCCAGGGCAACGAATGGGTGAAAGTTATTCCGAATGAGCGGGATGCCAGCATGCAGGAACTCACACCTGCAAAAGTGACCGGCACACTCAGTGTTCCGATCGGCCGTATCCGCAAGCTTGCGATGGGCCCGGAGTATATCTCGGCGTTTACCGTGGGTGATCAGTTACTCTGGGGTGCGGCCGAGCCGCTGCGCCGGATGCTGCGGATTCTGCAGGAGCGGTAAAAAGGTTGCATAGAGTTAATTAATGCCAACTGTGTCCGGTTTTGAGCATGCCGGTGAGGGGCGGAGGCTGATTTCAGCGTCCGCCCCTGTTATTTTCAGGGCCGGTAATGAGTTCCGCCCGAGAGGTCAGGAATCAGTCCAAGGTTTGCAGCTGATTGATTGATTAAAGGGGACTTATCATCAATACTTCCCCCATTATTGCTCGGCTTAATATAACAACGCGAAATAATAAGGCGAAACGTCATCCAACCTCGTCCGATTCTGTTGATATGCAGCAGTAACGAATAACGGAGACTGGAAAGGAAAAAGCATGAAGGTACGCAAGCTTGCGATTGCCCTGGCGCTGGCAGGAGGGCTCGGCTCTGGCATGGCTCAGGCCCTTGGACTCGGTGAAATTGAACTGCAGTCCTGGCTGAATGAGCCACTGGACGCCGAGATTTTACTCAGACAGAGTGCGGGCGTTGATCCGGGTGATGTATTCGTCAACGTCGCGCCCGAGACTGCTTATCAGCGGGTAGGTCTGGAACGAAACCAGTTCTTGCGCAATCTGAGATTCCAGGTGGTTACCGGTGCCGATGGCAACCTCGCCATCAATGTCTCGTCCCGTGAACCTGTACGCGAGCCGTACCTCAATTTCCTGCTGGAACTTACCTGGCCAAACGGCCGGCTGATGCGTGAATACGCAGTTCTGGTAGACCCCCCGGTGTATGCCGAAGACTCCGGCCTGGCAGAGCGTGTCAGCGCCCCGGCGGCGTCTTCATCGCCGGCTTCGGCCAGCGCACGCCAGCCTGCGCCACGCAGCGCGGAATCCGTGCGTCGACAGGCAGACGTCGAGCGGGCTTCGGCCCGGGGGTATCGGGCCGACAGCTTTGGCCCGACCGGGCCGTCCGATACGCTCTGGGCGATTGCCCTGAGAATGCGTCCCGACAGTTCGGTATCTGTGCAACAGGTGATGCTGGCCATACAGGATGCGAATCCGGACGCGTTCATGGATAACAACATCAACAGACTCAAGCGCGGCCAGGTGCTGAGAGCGCCAACGCTAGAGCAGATCCGGAGCCGAAGCCAGGCCGAGGCCAACCAGGTGGTGGTTCGCCAGAACCAGGAATTCCAGTCTCCACGCCCTGTTGATGCCGCGCGTACAGCACAGGCTCAGCCGGCAACGGGTGCCGAGGGTGCCGCCACCGATGAACTCAGGTTGCTTGTTGCTGACGATGAAGGCGCTGAGCAGGACGCGGGCGAAAGTGGCTCGGCCGGTGGTGATGGCGATCGTGCCGGTGGCGTCGATGCCGGCACCGCCGTGGCGCTGGAAGAGCTCGAAGCCAGCCGTCGCGAAAACGACGAGTTGGCCAGTCGACTTCAGGATATGGAGGAGCAGGTCAACACGCTGCAGCGGCTGCTTGAACTGAAGAACAGCCAGCTTGCTGAACTCCAGGGCATGGTTGCGGATGAGGCACCGGTAGCAGAGGTGCCTGGTGGTACCGATGAGCCCGTTGCCGATGAGGCTGCTTCAGATGAGGCGGCTGCAGATGAGCCCGCGGCCGATGAAACGCCGGCAGCCGCCGACGATACAGCCACTGAGGTGGATGATCTGAGCGAGACAGCCGAGGTTGTCCCGGGTGGGGACGAATCGCCAGCTGCAGATCCTCAGACCGACGAGGTTGAGCCCGGCGCCGTGACGGCCGGTACGGATGATCAGACTGCCTCCGAGGCTGAAGCAGCGGCTGCACCGGCTGCGGCCGTGAGCCCGGAGCCTGTGCCCCGGCCTGAGCCGGCACCGACGCCGGCTCAGGCCGCACGGGAGAAAGGCCTCTTTGGCCAGGTGGTGGATGCCATTCTGGGCAACCCGCTGTATCAGATTGCGCTGGGTGGCGGCCTGATTCTGCTGCTTCTGCTGTTGCTTCTGGTGGCACGGAATAACGCCAAACGGGAGAAAGACTTCTACGATGAATTCAACCGGGCCGATGAGGATGATGCGGCTGAGGTCGAGGATCTTGTCGATCTTGGCGACGGCGCCGAGCCGGTAACAGGTGTATCCCAGCCCGAAGCAGCCGATGCTCTGGCTGAAGCCGAGGCATACATCGCCTACGGCCGGAATGAACAGGCCATCGAAGTTCTTGAAACCGCAATCTCACGCGAACCAAGCCGTGCCGACCTGCGTTTGATGTTGTTGGGGGTTTATGCCGACAACCAGAACCGGGAGGCATTCGAGAAGCAGTATGGTGAGGTTGAAGCCCTGGGCGACGACAGTGCGCTTGAGCAGGCAGAGGCTATTCGCGCCCGGCTGGACGAAGCCGAGTCGGTACCGAGCATCGACGATCTGGAATCCCAGTTGCGCTCAGATTCCTTTATGCTGCCTGAAGACGAGCCCGGGCAGAGTGAAGAAAAACACGAGCAGACTGAAGAAGCGTCCGGGGAGACCGAAGATGACATGCTGGTCGAATGGTCGCTCTCCGATGAACTGAAAGCCGATGAATCCGAATCCGCGCCGGCTGAAACCGGCGAGAACGAATTCGGTAGTCTGGAATCCGGCAGCACTGAAGCCAGCGACGCTGAGGCAGAAGAAGACAATACGATCGAATTCGACCTGTCAGAGTTTGATCTGGAAGACGGAGACACCGATCTGACCGGGCTTGAAACAGACACAACCGGAAAAACGGATGAGGACGACCTGAGCCTGGAGCTGGATGAACTGGAGCTGCTGACAGAGCCTGAAAAGGAGTCCGGTGATTCCGGGCCTGAGTCTGACGTGTTTGACGAATCTTTCCTCGAAGAGCTGGATGCCGAGCTTGAGAAGGCGACCGGGGACGATGTGCTCGAGGAGCTCGATCTGGAAGATACGTCGCTCGAAGAGCTTGAGCTGGATGTGTCAGAAGACGACCTGGCGCTGATCGAGGAATTTGCAGAAGACGTTGAGACGCCGGCAGAATTGCCGGACCTTGATGAGCTGGAGTCTGAGCTTGAGACAGACGTGCCGGAACTGACCGGGGACGATGGTGTGCGTGCAGACCTTGGACTGCCCACGGCCCTGGATATGGACGAGGGCGACCTGGACGATGAGTTCGACTTCCTCGCCGGTACCGACGAGGCAGCCACCAAGCTTGACCTGGCCCGCGCCTATATCGAGATGGGTGATACCGATGGGGCCCGGGATATTCTTGATGAGGTCGCCCTCGAAGGTAACGATGCTCAGAAAGTTGAGGCGCAGGAGCTCCTTAAAAAACTTTCCTGATCCGTTATAATCGGAACCATCGTGGCAACAGCGCCGGCCTTTGAGCCGGCGCTTTGTTTTCTGTAGACACCCATTCGGATCGACTTTTGTTTCTCACTCCGCAACCTCTTACCACTGAAAGTGCTATTGGCAATGGCCGGGTGGCGATCGCCTTTGAATACGATGGGCGGCGCTTTCACGGTTGGCAATTCCAGAAAAGCGGCGTACGCTCGGTTGAAGCTGAGCTGACGAAAGCCGTGGCCAGAGTGGCCGACCATCCGGTCCAGCTTGTCTGTGCTGGTCGTACCGACGCAGGGGTCCACGCCAGTTTCCAGATTGCCCATTTCGACACACCCTCAGTCCGTAACCTTAGGTCCTGGGTGATGGGGATGAATACCGCTCTGCCAGATGATATCGCGGTGCACTGGGCCGGCAACGGAACTGATGAGTTCCATGCCCGGTTTTCCGCCGTTTACCGTCGATATCGGTATATCATTTACAATCATCCGGTGCGGCCCGGGATTCAGAGAGGCCAGGTAAGCTGGAACTTTCGCCCGCTGGACGAACACAAAATGCACCAGGCGGCCCAGGCGCTACTGGGGGAGCACGACTTCAGTTCGTTCAGGGCCGCAGGATGCCAGTCGCGTACACCGGTGCGGTATATGGAACGTATAGCGGTATCCCGGTTTGGCAGTTATGTTGTGATTGATATCCAGGCGAATGCGTTTTTGCATCATATGGTGCGGAATATTGCCGGGGCCCTGATGGACGTGGGTACCGGCAAGGAATCCGTTGACTGGGTAGGAGAGGTGCTGGAAGCCCGGGACCGGAAAATTGCCGGTGTGACTGCGCCACCGTACGGGCTTTACCTGGTGGATGTGGGGTATCCTGACAACTTCGGTATCCCCAAGGCGTTGTGCGGCCCCGGCTTTGTCAGCCCCTGGTTCAGCGAAGAGGCCAATCATCCGATCGCACCCTCTCATATACACCCCAAGCCGCCACGGGTAACAGAATTATGACCACTCGGGTAAAAATATGTGGCCTGACTCGCCCTGAAGACGTACGCAGTGCCGTGATGGCCGGTGCGGATGCGCTTGGCCTGGTATTTTTCGAGGCCAGCCCCCGGGCGGTAACGATCGGGCAGGCCAGGGAGCTTGCTACAGAGGTGCCAGCCTTTGTTACCCTGACAGGGTTGTTTGTTAACCCGTCTGATGTGTTTGTCAGGCAGGTGCTCGACCAGGTGCCCCTGGACCTGTTGCAGTTCCATGGCGATGAGACGCCGGAGTTCTGTTCTTCTTTCGGCCGCCGCTGGATCAAGGCCATCCGGGTGCGTGAGGCTGGTCAGATCGAGCAGGCGTTCAGAGACTATCGTGGCGCCGCAGGTCTGCTCGTGGACGCCTGGGACCCCGAGCGCTACGGCGGTACGGGGCATTCGTTTAACTGGCAGCTGATTCCGTCTGAGCGGCCGCTGCCCCTGATATTGGCTGGTGGTTTGTCCTCCGCTAACGTTGCCGGCGCCATTGCACAAGTGCGGCCCTGGGCCGTGGATGTCAGTGGTGGGGTAGAGCAGGATAAGGGCAGGAAAGACGCCACCAAACTTTCCGAATTCATTAAAGAGGTTCACCGTGTCTGAAAAACTGACTGAAGATATGCTCAAGGCGATTCCGGATGCCCAAGGCCACTTTGGCGCCTTCGGCGGTCGCTTTGTGTCGGAAACCCTGATGGATTCCCTGATGACGCTGGAACGGGAGTACCTTCGTCTGAAGAACGATCCCGAGTTCCAGGCCGCGTTCGATCAGGACCTTGCAGACTATGTTGGTCGCCCGAGCCCGCTCTATTTTGCCGAGCGTCTGACCCGGGAAACCGGTGGTGCCCAGATCTGGCTGAAGCGGGAAGATCTCAATCATACCGGTGCCCACAAGGTCAACAACACCATTGGCCAGGCGCTGCTTGCCAGTTTTCTGGGCAAGAAGCGCATCATCGCCGAAACCGGTGCCGGACAGCACGGCGTGGCGACGGCCACGGTCTGCGCCCGTCTGGGGCTTGAATGCCATGTTTTCATGGGCTCTGAAGATGTTAAGCGGCAGTCCCTCAACGTGTACCGGATGAAACTGCTGGGGGCGACGGTACATGCTGTTGACAGTGGCACCCGAACCCTCAAGGACGCGATGAACGAGGCCATGAGGGACTGGGTGGCCAATGTGGATGATACCTTCTACATCATCGGCACCGTGGCAGGACCACACCCGTATCCGCTGCTTGTTCGCGACTTCCAGTCGGTCATCGGGCGGGAACTCCGTCGTCAGTCCATGGAGAAAACCGGCAGGCTGCCGGATGCGCTGGTGGCCTGTGTTGGCGGCGGCTCCAACGCCATTGGGATGTTCTATCCATTCCTGACCGACGACGCCGTTCAGCTCTACGGAGTGGAGGCCGGCGGCCTGGGCCTGGACACCGGACAGCACGCTGCGCCATTGTGTGCCGGTCGTCCCGGTGTTCTGCATGGTAACCGCACCTACCTGATGGAAGATGAGAATGGCCAGATTTCTGGTACCCACTCTGTCAGTGCCGGTCTGGATTACCCGGGGGTGGGCCCCGAGCACGCCTGGCTGAAAGACATCGGTCGCGCCAACTATGTGTCGGTAACCGATGACGAGGCCCTCGACGGGTTCCGTAAACTGACCCAGATTGAAGGCATCATGCCGGCTCTGGAATCCTCCCACGCCGTCGCGTACGGGTTGAAACTGGCAGCCACCATGGACCCGGAACAAATGCTCGTTATCAACATTTCGGGCCGTGGCGACAAAGACATCCATACGATCGCCCAATTGGACGGCATCAATATCTGAAGGTATCAGGAGCAGGCATGAGCCGAATTGAAGGCGTACTGAAATCGTTAAAAGAGCAGGGCCGAAAGGCGCTGATTCCCTATATCACGGCCGGGGACCCGCATCCCGACCAGACCGTGCGGCTGATGCACACCCTGGTGTCTGCCGGATCGGACATCATTGAGCTGGGTGTGCCCTTTTCGGACCCCATGGCGGATGGGCCGGTCATCCAGCTGGCCTGCGAGCGGGCCCTGAAACACAACACATCGCTGCGCCGCGTCTTGCAGATGGTCAGGGAGTTCCGGGAGACGGACAAGCACACACCGGTGGTGCTGATGGGCTACCTTAATCCCATGGAAGCCATGGGGTACGAGGCCTTTGCTGATGCCGCCGCAGAAGCCGGGCTGGACGGCGTGCTGACGGTCGATCTGCCGCCGGAAGAAGCCGGGCAGGTATCCCCGCTGTTTGCGGAACGTAACATCGATCCTATCTTCCTGCTGGCTCCGACCACGACGGACGAACGGATCAAGGCGATCAGCGAGCATTCTTCCGGCTATCTGTACTATGTTTCTATCAAAGGCATTACCGGCTCTGCCAGTATCGATGTGGATGATGTCGCCCGGAAGGTTGCGCGGGTACAGGAGCTGACTGCGCTGCCGGTAGGCGTAGGGTTTGGCATCCGGGATGCAGAGACAGCGGCAGCGGTTGGCAGTGTATCCGATGGTGTAATTGTTGGTAGTGTGCTGGTCGGTACAATAGCCCGAAATCAGACAGATCCCGATGCGCTCGATAAGGCATTGACCGATCTGTTGCACCCGATGCGCGAGGCTCTGGACAGCCTTGCCTGAGTTAGCGGCGTCCAGGCATCAATGACAGGATTAAAGCATGAGTAACTGGCTTGATAAGATCATGCCGAGCAAGATCCGCTCGGAATCACGGCAGCGGACAGGTGTCCCGGAAGGTGTCTGGAAAAGGTGCCCAAAATGTGGTGCTTTTCTGTACAAACCGGAGCTCGAGAAGAATCTGGATGTTTGCGTAAAGTGCGAGCACCACATGCGTGTAAACGCCCGGCGCAGACTCGACATTTTCCTCGATAAAGACGGTCGGGAAGAAATTGCCGCGGATCTGGAGCCGTCTGACCGTCTCAAGTTCAAAGATACCAAGCGGTATAAGGATCGCCTGCTGGCCGCTCAGAAGTCCACCGGCGAAAACGATGCCCTCGTTGCCATGCGAGGCACCACCCTGGGCGTGCCCCTGGTGGCCTGCGCCTTTGAATTCAACTTCCTGGGCGGTTCGATGGGCCAGGTTGTCGGTGAGAAGTTTGTCCAGGCCGCTAACGTAGCGCTGGAGCATCGTATTCCGCTGGTGTGCTTCTCGGCCAGTGGTGGTGCCCGGATGCAGGAGGCGATCCTGTCGCTGATGCAAATGGCAAAAACCGCAGCGGTACTGGAGCGCATGAAGGAAGAGGGCGTTCCCTATATCTCCGTGCTTACCGACCCGGTGTTTGGCGGGGTATCTGCCAGTCTTGCCATGCTGGGCGACCTGAACATCGCAGAGCCTTATGCGCTGATCGGTTTTGCCGGCCCCCGGGTGATCGAGCAGACGGTACGGGAGAAGCTGCCTGAAGGCTTCCAGCGGAGTGAGTTTCTGCTGGAGCATGGTGCCATCGATATGATTCTCCATCGGCATCAGATGCGTGAACGCATCGCACACCTGCTGGCCAAGTTCACTGGCGGCGAGGTACCGGGATCTGACGAACCCATTGAGTTTGAGATCACTGAGAAACCCGAGACTGATGAACCCGCAGGGCATTGACCCTTCACCGGCACCGGCGTCAAGCCCCGGTGCCGGGGCGACGGTCGGGCAATGGCTCAACTGGCTTGAAGCTATCCATCCTGCCGAAATTGACCTTGGTCTTGACCGGGTGCTCGTGGTGTTGCGCCGCCTGTTCCCGCGCCGGCCGCGGGTGCGGATCATCACGGTCGGCGGCACCAACGGCAAAGGCACCACCGTGGCCACGCTGGAAAAGCTGCTGCTGGCAGCGGGGCGGCGAACCGGAGCCTACACCTCTCCCCATCTTCAGGCGTATAACGAACGGGTGCGCCTGAACGGTGCCGACATTGCCGATGCCGATCTGGTCAGCGCCTTCGAGCGGGTGGAGCAGGCTCGCGGCAAGGTCACCCTGACGTACTTTGAGTTTGGGACTCTGGCGGCGTTTGTGGCGTTTGCCGAGGCCGGCATCGAGGACTGGATTCTCGAGGTGGGCCTGGGGGGCAGACTGGATGCGGTCAATGTGCTGGACGCCGACTATGCGGTCATTACCTCGGTCGACATTGACCACATCGGTTTTCTTGGCGACAACCGGGAAGTCATCGGATATGAAAAGGCCGGCATTCTGCGACCGGGTATCTACGCGGTCTGTGCCGACCCTGAGCCGCCCCGGTCGGTGATCCAGCAGGCTGACGCCCAGAAGGTCGATCTGCAGCTAACCGGACGGGACTACCAGCTCAGCGCTCCGGATAACGGCACGGTGCGGTTGGTCGCCGGTGCGCTGGAAGTGGATCTGCCGGCGGGTCCTCTGCCGGTACAGAGTGTGGCGGCGGCCGTGGTTCTGGCCCATAAACTGTTGCCAGATCTCGCTTCCGGAACTCTGGGGCAGGTAGCCCGCACGGTTTCGGTACCCGGCAGGTTCGAGCAGTTAGGCCAGACGCCGGTGATACGGGTAGATGTGGGCCACAACCCCCACGCGGCCCGCTGGCTTGCAGGGCAGATCGCGCAGGCGCGGACCGGCGGCAAGGTGCGGGCAGTGTATGCCGCGCTTGCTGATAAAGATGTACAGGGCGTGATGACGGCAATGGCTCCGGTGGTTGATCACTGGTACCTGGCCGGGCTGGAGGTGCCGCGCGGGCTTTCGGTGCAAGCGCTTGCCGGGCATGCCGGCGACGCGGGCCTGGCCGGGTGTAACCGCTGCGACACGGTCAGCGAGGCGATCGACACCGCTCTGGCAGAGGCCCGGCCGGATGACTGCATCATCATTTTCGGCTCCTTCTTTACAGTGGCGGAGGCAAGGGCCAGACTGCTGGGTGCAGCATCTTAAACTTTGTCCATTCCTCCGCCACAGACTTGGCCTTGGCGCGGGGCACAGTTAGTATCGTCAGGAACGGATAACTTACGGGAGCCGTCAACGGTGGATGGATTAAAACAGAGAATTATTGGCGCCTTGGTACTGATTTCACTGGCCGTAATTTTCGTACCGATGATCTTCGACGAACCGCACTCGGAGCGTCAGTCTACCCCGATCACCATTCCGGAAGAACCACCGTTCCCCGAAGTTGACATGCCGGATGCGCCCCGTCAGGTTAGCCCGCCGGTGGCCTCAGACCGGCCATCAGCCAACCCCGGTTACCGGATCGTGGAAGAGCCCGCTGAGCCGGCGTCGCCGGTGGCTGCGGGCCCTGAACCCTTGCTTCCCGTAGAGTCTGAGCCAGCCCCCGAGCCGGCACCGGTTGCTTCGACGAGCCCGGCAGAACCTCAGGCCCGGCCGCAGCCCGAGCAGGCGCAACCGGAGGAGTTCGCCAAAACCCTCGAAGGTGCCTGGGTTGTGCAGCTGGGCAGCTTTGGCAATGCCGACAACGCCCGCCGCCTGCGGGATCGCGTTCTGGAGATGAATTACGGCGCTCATCTGCAACAGGTGAGCCGCGGCGATAGTGAACTGATCCGGGTGTTCAGCGGTCCGTTTGTCAGCGAAGCGGAAGCAAATAAAGCTAAAACAGCACTCGATAAAGAGTTCAATCTGAACGCGCTGGTGACCAGAGGCAGCAAATAAACCATTGCCGGCAAAATACTTGCGCGCTTTGGTCACTCTGCAGTTTGGTGCAGTCCGGTTTCCTGTTAGAATTCGCGTTTCCTTTTCGTTACCAGGATATTCATGGAAACGCTGATCTGGATTGACTGGGTCATCATTGCCCTCATCACAGTTTCCACGGTTATCAGCCTTAAGAGGGGCTTTGTCAAAGAAGCCCTGTCACTGATAACCTGGATTGGCGCCTTCATTATCGCCCGTACGTTCCACCCTCAAATGCAGTTGCTGCTGGAATCCTCGGTAGAAACCCCGCTTGTGCGGATGATAGCCGCCTTTGCGATTCTGTTCGTTGGTACCCTGATTGTCGGCGCTATCATCAACAATATGATTGGTCATCTGGTCCGGGCCACGGGTTTGTCGGCCACAGATCGCGTACTGGGGATGGGCTTTGGTCTGTTGAGGGGTGTGGTGGTGGTGATCGTGGCTATCGCCTTCATTCGCTATACGCCTCTGGCCGAAGATACCTGGTGGAAAGAGTCCGTGATGATCGGTCATCTTGCGGTGGTTGAAGACTGGTCGCGCCGTACGCTTGGGGATGAGTTTTCCCATTTTTAACATTCAGTTCTAACACTCGGAGAGTTACCCAACGATGTGTGGCATTGTCGGTATTGTCAGTACTTCCAACGTGAATCAGTTGCTCTACGATGCGCTGACCGTTCTTCAGCACCGTGGTCAGGACGCCGCGGGTATCGTAACGTTCCAGGACAACCGGTTTTATCTCAGGAAGGATAACGGGCTGGTGCGGGATGTGTTCCATACCCGTCACATGCGCCGTCTGGTAGGCAATGTCGGGATTGGCCACGTGCGTTACCCCACCGCAGGCAGCTCAAGCTCGGCTGAGGCCCAGCCGTTTTACGTAAACAGCCCCTACGGCATTACGCTGGCCCACAACGGCAACCTCACCAACGCGGACGAGCTGGCCGAAGACCTGTTCCGGACCGATCTTCGCCATATCAATACCAATTCTGACTCTGAAGTTCTGCTCAACGTGTTTGCCCATGAGCTCCAGAAACAGGGCAAGCTCAACCCCAGCAAAGACGAGATATTTTCGGCGGTGCGCGCTGTGCACAAACGGTGTCGTGGTGCCTACGCGGTCATCGCCATGATCACCGGCTACGGAATTGTCGGCTTCCGGGATCCGAATGGTATTCGCCCGGCGTGTTACGGGGTTCGGGACGCCGAAAACGGCCAGAAAGAATACATGATCGCCTCTGAAAGCGTTGCGCTTAATGCCGCAGGCTTCACCAAGGTGCGCGACATTGCCCCCGGTGAAGCCGTCTATATAGAAACCGACGGCACCCTGTATACCGAGCAATGCGCCGAAGCGCCCAGGCTGTATCCATGTATCTTCGAGCACGTGTATTTTGCCCGCCCCGACTCCATCATGGATGGTGTCTCGGTTTACAAGGCACGACTTCGTATGGGTGAAGTGCTGGCTGACAAGCTCTTGCGCGAACGCCCTGATCACGATATTGATGTGGTTATGCCCATTCCCGACACCAGCCGCACCTCTGCCATGCAGATGGCGAATCAGTTGGGGGTCAAATACCGGGAAGGGTTTATCAAGAACCGCTATATTGGTCGCACGTTCATCATGCCCGGTCAGAAAATGCGCAAGAAGTCCGTGCGTCAGAAACTGAACCCGATTGATCTGGAGTTCCGGGGCAAGAACGTGATGTTGGTGGACGACTCCATTGTGCGGGGCACCACCTGTAAGGAAATCGTGCAGATGGCGCGTGATGCCGGTGCACGCAACGTGTATTTTGCTTCTGCTGCGCCCCCTGTCCGCTATCCCAACGTGTATGGCATCGATATGCCATCAGCCAGCGAGCTGATCGCCTATGGCCGGAGTGTCGAGGAGGTCCGGGACCTGATTGGTGCGGACTGGCTGCTCTACCAGGATCTTGAGGATCTGGTGGCGTGCGTGGATGATGTCAACGAGGACATCGACGGCTGGGAGTGCTCGGTGTTCACCGGTGAGTATGTGACCGGCGATATTGATGCCGCTTATCTGGAGCGCCTGGACAACCAGCGCAACGAAACCACCCGCGAGGATGCCGGCCAGGCAGTCGATCAGGATAACGGTATTATCGATCTGCATAATGATGAAGACTGATTATAAGCCCAGGAGCGCCCGATGAGTTACGGTCATGAAGAACACCTCTGGATTCCTGAGTCCGATCTGGAGGGCATGTCGCTGGAGACGCTGGCCGTGAGGGCAGGGCAGATCCGCACCGGGCAACTGGAGCATAGCGACGCAATTTTTCCAACCTCCAGCTTTGTGTACCGCAATGCCGCCCAGGCGGCCGCACGCTTTGGCGGTGAAGAGTCCGGCAATATCTATTCGCGCTTCACCAACCCGACGGTACAGGCGTTCGAAGGCCGGATTGCGGCGATGGAAGGTGGCGAGCGGGCAGTGGCGACAGCGTCTGGCATGGCTGCGATTCTGAGCACCTGCATGGCCCTGTTGAGTGCGGGCGATCACGTGGTCTGTTCCCGCGGCGTGTTCGGTACCACCAACGTCCTGTTCCAGAAGTACATGGCCAGGTTCGGGGTGGAAACCAGTCTGGTCTCGCTGACCGATCTGGACGAATGGCGGGCTGCCATCAGGCCGGAAACCCGGATGCTCTTTATTGAAACTCCGTCTAACCCGCTGTGCGATGTGGCGGATCTGGCCGCCCTTGCTGAGCTCGCCCGGGCCAGTGATGCCTTGCTGGTGGTGGACAACTGTTTCTGTACGCCGGTGTTGCAGCGTCCGCTGGAGCTGGGTGCCGATCTGGTGATCCACTCCGCCACCAAGTATCTGGATGGCCAGGGTCGGTGTGTGGGCGGCGTTGTGGTGGGGCCGGCAAGGTACCTGGATGAGGTCTACGGTTTTATCCGGTCTGCAGGGCCCACCATGAGCCCGTTCAATGCCTGGGTCTTCCAGAAGGGTCTGGAAACCTTACCGATTCGTATGCGAGCCCACTGTAGCAATGCGTTAGAGTTGGCCCGGTGGCTGGAGCAGCAGCCCGCGGTAGAACAGGTATTCTATGCGGGGCTCGAAAGCCATCCACAGCATGAATTGGCCAGGCGCCAGCAGGACGGTTTTGGCGGTGTCGTGTCATTCCGGCTCAAAGGTGGCCGCAAAGAAGCATGGAACTTTATTGATGCGACCCGGATGATCTCCATTACGGCGAACCTGGGCGATGTAAAAACGACCATTACCCATCCGGCGACCACCACCCACGGGCGGCTGTCTCCGGAAGACAAAGCCAGTGCGGGCATCACAGAGAACCTGCTGCGCCTGTCGGTTGGCATTGAAGCCATCGATGATCTGAAAACCGATCTTGATCGGGGATTTCAGGCGCTGAAAGACTAAATAAACGGACGGTATGGGCATCCATGGCGGAATCCGCTAAAGCGAAGAAAGTATCACCAGCTGAACTGACAGAAAAACAGAAACGATTTCGCCGCCTGATGGCTCAGGGCGCCCGCGAGGGGGCAGTGATCGGCCTGATCGTGCTCTGCATTTATCTGGCCATGGCGCTGTTTACCTTCAGCCCGGCCGATCCCGGATGGGCCAGTATCGGCCACGACACCAGCGTGCAGAACTACGCCGGCAGAACCGGCGCCTGGCTTGCCAGTCTGCTGATGGATTTCTTTGGCCACGTTTCCTGGCTGTTTCCGGTCATGATTGCGGGTTATGCGGTGATGCTGATCCGCCTGCGCAACCAGTCGCTGGATCTGCACTGGCCGTTGTTCATGGTTCGGTTTGGCGGGTTTCTGCTGATTTTACTGTCGGCAACCAGCCTGATGTCGCTCTACTCGGTATTCGGGCTTGGGCAGTCCTCCGGCGGGGTGCTGGGGCGGGCGGTATCGGAAGCCATGGTCCGGTTCTTCAACCTGCCAGCTACCACGCTCCTGCTGATAGCGATCTTCCTGTTTGCCCTGACGGTCACGGTCGGTCTGTCCTGGTTCCGCCTGATGGACCAGGTGGGCGCGCTCACCCTCAGAGCGGCACTCTGGGTAAAGTCTGTGTTTGCGCGGACAACGACAAAGCCCGAAACGCCCGCGAAGGCATCCCGGCCGGAGCCAGCGCCCCCTGTTATCCGGGATAAAATTGATGAACCTGCGGCGCGCGGGAAAACCGGTTCCTGGTGGAAGCGTCTGCTGGCCCGTAAGCCAAAGATTAAAACAGACGTGGCAAACTCGCCGGCGCCCCGCGTGCGCAAAGAGCCGGGCCTTGACGGTATTGCCCACACCGAGTCTGAACCTGTTCACCTGGAAAGCTTCAGCTCCCGGGAAGGCAGCCCGCGAGCTGTGCCGGAATCCCGGCAGGTGACGCCGGCCCGGCCCACGCAGCCACAATCACAACCGCAACCGGCCGCCCGTTCCCTGAAAATTTCTCCGTTCAAGAAAGACGATCCCGGCGTTCCTGAGCAGAAGAAGAGTGCAAGGCAGGCGTCGCTCCTGGCGGATGTCGAAAGTCCGATTCCGCCCATTACCCTGCTGGACCCGGCGGAGGTCCACAACGACAAGGGGTACTCAGAAGAGTCCCTGGAGAACATGTCCCGCCTTCTGGAAGAACGACTCGCCGATTTCGGCGTCTCGGTCGAGGTGGTCGAAGTTAACCCGGGCCCGGTGATTACCCGGTTCGAAATCAAACCGGCAGCCGGGGTCAAGGTCAGCAAGATCTCCAACCTCGCCAAAGATCTGGCCCGCTCCCTGGCGGTTCTGAGTGTCCGGGTGGTGGAGGTGATCCCCGGAAAATCCGTGGTCGGCATCGAGATTCCGAACGAGCAGCGGGACATTGTCCGCCTGAGCGAAGTCCTCGGGGCCAGGGTGTTCACCGAGTCGTCATCTCCCATCACGCTGGCCCTGGGCAATGACATCGGCGGAAACCCGGTGGTGGCCAACCTCGCCAAGATGCCGCACCTGCTGGTTGCCGGCACGACCGGTTCCGGTAAATCCGTGGGGGTGAATGCCATGCTGCTGAGCATGTTGCTGAAAGCCACTCCGGAAGAAGTCCGCTTTATCATGGTTGACCCCAAGATGCTCGAACTCAGCATCTACGACGGCATTCCCCATCTGCTGGCCCCGGTGGTCACAGACATGAAAGAGGCCGCCAATGCGCTGCGCTGGTGTGTGGCCGAAATGGAGCGCCGGTACCGCCTGATGGCGAGCCTTGGTGTTCGTAACATTGCCGGCTACAACAAGAAAGTGAAAGACGCACGCGCCGAAGGTGAGCCGTTACTCGACCCCCTGTGGAAGCCGGACGAGTATCTGGCAAACGATGAACAGGAACGGCCGGAACTGGAGACCCTGCCGTTCATTGTCGTGGTCATCGACGAGTTTGCCGACATGATGATGATTGTCGGCAAGAAGGTGGAAGAGCTGATTGCCCGGATCGCCCAGAAGGCCAGGGCCGCCGGTATCCATCTGATTCTGGCCACCCAGCGGCCGTCCGTGGATGTGATTACCGGTCTGATCAAGGCCAACATTCCCACCCGGATATCGTTCCAGGTTTCCTCCAAGATCGATTCCCGGACCGTGCTCGACCAGGGCGGGGCCGAGCAACTGCTGGGCCATGGTGACATGCTGTATCTGCCGCCTGGCTCCGGGCTGCCGGTTCGGGTTCATGGGGCGTTTGTTGACGATGACGAAGTGCATCGTGTGGTGAGTGCCTGGAAGGCCCGTGGTGAGCCTGAATATGTTGATGAAGTACTCACCGGGGCAGAAGGCGAGCACCTGCCGGGCGTGCCCACCCTGTCAGAGGGCGGCAGCGACGAAGGCGATGCCCTGTTTGATGAAGCGGTTGCCTTTGTGACCGAGGGCCGTCGGGTGTCAATCTCTTCGGTTCAGCGCAAGTTCAAGATTGGCTATAACCGGGCGGCAAACCTGGTGGATGCCATGGAAGCCTGTGGTGTTGTCAGCCCCGCCGGCCATAATGGTGCGCGTGAAGTTCTGGCACCGCCACCGCCCCGAGACTAGGAGATTAACGATGGTCAGACCTCTGATGACTGCAAGCCTGTTTGTACTGGCACTGTTCACCACGAGCGTGGCGCAGGCGCAGGACAGCCAGGCCACCGAAGAACTGTCCACACTGCTGAGCAGTTACGACACCTATCAGGCCCGCTTTATCCAGATTGTGGTGGATGCCAATGGCGGGCGCGTGCAGGAAACCCGGGGCAACCTGAAGGCCAAGCGCCCGGGCCTGTTCTATTGGGAAACCGGAGCGCCGCTGTCCCAGTTTATTGTCAGTGACGGCGAGAAAGTTGAGGTTTACGATCCCGATCTCGAGCAGGTTACGATCCACACGCTGGACGACAGGGTACAGACAACGCCGGCACTGCTGCTTAGCGGCGAAGTCGACAATCTGAACGAAACCTATGAAGTTTCCGGGCGCAAACTCGGCGAAGGGACTCAGGAATTTACCCTGATCCCCCGCAGTCCGGATTCGCTGTTTACCTCCTTGCGCCTGAGCTTCTACGATGGCCAGCTGCAGGAAATGCGCATGGAAGACTCTCTCTCCCAGATCAGCATTCTGAGTTTTGATGAGATCCGGGTTAATGAGGCACTTGAGCGCAGCGCCTTCCGCCTGGAATACCCGGAGGACGTTGATGTTATCCGGGACGATGCCTGATGCAGGACAGCTTGTTCCAGTCTGAGGCCGGATTCCAGCCATTGGCGGCCCGAATGCGGCCGGCATCGCTGGACGACTATGTGGGCCAGGCTCACCTGGTAGGTCCCGGAAAACCATTGAGGCGCGCCGTAGAACAGGGGCAGCTGCACTCCATGATTCTCTGGGGGCCACCCGGTGTCGGCAAGACCACCTTTGCCCGGCTGCTGGCCAATGTGGGCGAGCTGTCCTACGAGACACTTTCTGCTGTCCTCAGTGGCGTAAAGGAAATCCGCGAAGTGGTCGAGCGGGCGCGGCACCGCAAGGACTCCCAGAACCGGGAAACCCTGCTGTTTGTTGATGAGGTCCACCGGTTCAACAAGAGTCAGCAGGATGCGTTTTTACCCCATATTGAAAACGGCACCTTCATTTTTGTGGGTGCGACCACGGAAAACCCCTCCTTTGAACTCAACAGCGCGCTGCTGTCCCGAACCAGGGTGTACGTCCTCAGGAATCTTGAGCACGACGATATACTCCTTCTGCTCCGGCGGGCGCTGGCGAGCGATTCGGGCTTTGCCGGCCAGCTGCAGGTGGATGACCCGGTACTGGAAACCATGGCCGCGGCCTCTGGCGGCGATGCCCGTCGGGCGCTGAACATCCTGGAAGTGGCCGCCGACCTGGCAGACCCCGAAGGACCAGGCACCAGCCGGGTCACCGCCGGGACTCTGGAGCAGGTGCTGCAAACCAGCCTGCGGCGATTCGACAAGGGCGGCGATGTTTTCTATGACCAGATCTCCGCACTGCACAAGTCGGTGCGGGGCTCCAGCCCTGACGGCTCATTATACTGGCTCTGCCGTATGCTCGATGGTGGCTGTGATCCCCTTTATATAGCACGCCGCCTGGTACGCATCGCCAGCGAAGACATCGGCAATGCTGACCCCAGGGCCCTGCAGCTGGCCATGCAGGCCTGGGATGTCCAGGAGCGGCTGGGATCGCCGGAAGGTGAACTGGCGCTGGCCCAGGCTGTGACATATCTTGCGATGGCACCGAAGAGCAACGCGGTGTACAGCGCCTTTAACCAGTGCATGGCGGATATCCGGAAAGACCCGGACTACGAGGTGCCTGTCCACCTTCGGAATGCCCCCACCAAACTCCTGAAAAGCATGGGCCACGGCGACGAATACCGCTACGCCCACGATGAGCCTGATGCCTACGCAGCAGGGGAGTCCTACCTGCCGGAGGCCATCCACCAACGCCGCTACTACGAGCCGGTGATGCGCGGGCTTGAGATCAGGCTCGCAGAAAAACGGCAACGGCTCGAAGCCCTGGATCAGCAGAGCCCGAAAAAACGCTACTGATTGCCCGTCTGCGAAAAATTTGACGGAGGCCACAGGGCCATAAGGTGGCCTGCAGGGATACGGCGGGTATAATGCCGTCATATTCACTCATTTCGTTCACCGGAAAATCCAGGAAGATCATGCTCGATCCGAAACGTATCCGTACCCAGACTGATGAAATCGCCCGCCGGCTGGCCGTCAAGAATTTTGAATTTGATGTGGCGATGTTTGAGACCTTGGAAGAGCGCCGCCGGGCCATTCAGGTTCGTACGGAAACCCTTCAGAGCGAGCAGAACAGACATTCCCGATCGATCGGTAAAGCCAAGGCCTCGGGCGAGGACATCCAGCCTCTGCTGGAGCAGGTCGAACAGCTCAAGCAGGAGAAAGCCCGGGCCGAGGATGAGCTGCGTGAGGTTCAGGATGCCCTGAACGGGTTTCTTGCCGGTATTCCCAACCTTCCGGATGAGGATGTACCACCGGGCAGGGATGAAGAGGACAACGTTGAAACCCGGGTATGGGGCACTCCCCGGGAGTTCGGGTTTGAAGCCCGGGATCATGTGGCCCTGGGCGAGGCCATCAATGGCCTGGATTTTGAGAAAGCCAGTGACCTGGCCCACTCACGCTTTGTGGTCATGCGGGGCCCGCTGGCGCGCCTGCATCGGGCGCTGGCGCAATTCATGCTGGATCTCCATACCGAGGAGCACGGCTACACCGAAACCTACGTTCCTTATCTGGTGAACGCCGATACACTGTTTGGTACCGGACAGCTGCCGAAATTCGAAGCTGACTTATTCCGTATCGAGGGTGACACCCCGCTGTATCTGATCCCTACGGCGGAAGTGCCGGCCACCAATCTGGTCGCCGATACCATTCTGGACGATGCCCAGTTGCCACTTCGCCTGGTTTGCCACACGCCCTGCTTCCGGAGCGAAGCAGGTTCCTACGGGCGGGACGTTCGGGGCATGATTCGCCAGCACCAGTTTGACAAGGTCGAGCTGGTCCACATCGTTCGTCCGGAGGAGTCGGCCGCGGCGCTTGAACAACTGACCGGCCACGCGGAAAAAGTATTGCAGCTGCTTGAGCTTCCTTACCGTGTGGTTACCCTGTGTGGCGGCGACATGGGTTTCTCGGCGGCCAAGACCTACGATCTGGAAGTCTGGCTGCCGGGGCAGGGTAAATTCCGCGAAATCTCTTCCTGCTCCAATACCCGGGATTTTCAGGCGCGCCGTATGCAGGCAAGATGGCGTAATCCGGCGACGGGCAAACCCGAGCCGGTGCATACGCTGAATGGCTCCGGCCTGGCTGTGGGTCGTGCGATGATTGCGGTAATGGAGAATTATCAGCAGGAAGACGGGAGCATTCTGGTACCCGAGGTACTGAAACCCTATATGAGAGGCCTGGACCGCATCCAATGAGTGACTCTAAGGCCGCCGGCCGCAACATAGGTGTTGCCTCAGCGCTGCCCCGCTACAAGGTCAACCCGGTAACGGACAACCCCAATAATTCCGCCGGTGAAGTCGCGCTGGTAGGTGCCGGGCCGGGTGATCCGGAGCTGCTGACACTGAAAGCCTGGCGGCTGATCCACGGTGCCGACGTGATTCTGTATGACCGCCTGGTTTCGGCAGAAATCATGGCGTTGATTCCGGAAGAGATCGAGAAAATCCATGTCGGTAAGCAACGGGCGAACCACACCGTCCCGCAGGAACAGATCAATCAGCGTCTGGTTGATCTGGCCCGCGCCGGTCGCAAGGTGGTACGCCTGAAAGGTGGTGACCCGTTTATCTTTGGCCGGGGTGGCGAAGAGATCGATACCCTGGCTCAGGCCGGAGTCCGGTTTCAGGTGGTGCCCGGCATTACCGCGGCCACCGGGTGCTCCGCGTACGCGGGTATTCCGCTGACCCATCGGGATTACGCACAATCGGTGCGTTTTGTTACCGGGCACCTCAAGAACGACAGTTGTGATCTGCCCTGGGCCGACTTTGTCCAGAACGCCCAAACCCTGGTGTTCTACATGGGGTTGGTGGGGTTGCCGATTATCTGTCGCGAGCTGGTGGCTCACGGGATGGCGCCAACCATGCCGGTAGCCCTGGTGTCGCGGGGAACAACACCGGAGCAGGAAGTCTATACCGGAACCCTGGCGACCATGATGAGTATCATCGAGAACCGTGAGGTGGCTGCGCCTACGCTGGTCATCATCGGTGAGGTAGTCCGGCTTAGGGAGCAACTGGACTGGCTGGGGATTACCCCGCAAAACTGAGAATTCAGGATAAACAGTCATAAAAAAACCGGGCGTGTGAGCCCGGTTTTTTTATGACTGTACTACTCAGGAAATGCGCCTGGGCAGTACGTCCCTGAGCTTGGTGCGCATCTCGCGGATGGCCTTTTCGGTGGTTTCCCAATCGATACAGGCATCCGTCACAGATACCCCGTATTTCAGGTCGGCCAGATTCTCCGGGATGGGCTGGTTGCCCCAATGGATGTTGCTCTCCACCATCAGGCTCTGGATCGAGCGGTTGCCTTCCAGAATCTGGCTGGTAACGTCGTGCATCACCAGCGGCTGAATGGCCGGGTCTTTGCTGGAGTTGGCGTGGCTGCAGTCCACCATGATGGACTTGCGCAGGCCGGCTTTGTCCAGCGCCTGCTCACACAGGGCCACACTGACCGAATCGTAGTTGGGCTTGCCGCCGCCACCCCGCAGCACCACATGGCCGTAGTTGTTCCCTTTGGTACGGGTGATGGCGCCTCGGCCCTGCTGGTCGATTCCCAGAAAGCTGTGAGGGTGAGAGACCGAGTTCATGGCATTTACGGCCACATCCAGGCTGCCGTCGGTGCCATTCTTGAAGCCGATCGCCATCGACAGGCCGCTGCTCATTTCCCGGTGGGTCTGGGATTCGGTGGTACGCGCTCCGATGGCAGACCAGGCAATGCTGTCCTGCAGGTACTGGGGCGAGGTCGGGTCCAGGGCTTCGGTGGCGGTGGGCAGACCCATGTCGTTGATATCCAGCAGCAGTTTGCGGCCCAGGTGCAGGCCGTACTCGATATCGAAAGTATCGTTCAGGTGCGGGTCGTTGATGAGGCCCTTCCAGCCAACCGTCGTACGGGGCTTCTCGAAGTACACCCGCATAACCAAAAGCAGCGTATCACTGACTTCGTCTGCAAGCTGCTTAAGCCGGCGGGCGTAATCCAGAGCCGCTTCAGGATCGTGAATAGAGCAGGGGCCCACCACAATAAACAGGCGGTGGTCTTTGCCGTCCATGATGTCGTAAATGGCCTGACGCGCATTGGCCACAGTGTCTGCAGCACGCTCTGAAAGCGGCAGTTTGCTTTTCAGGGCTTCAGGAGTGATCAGTGGTTCCTGACTGGCTATGTTCAGGTTTTCCAGTTTTTTGCCCGACATCTTGTAGTGCTTCCCCGGTGACTGAAGATTAACGCGAATACTCCCCACAGGTGAAGACTCACCTGTGGGGAAGCTGATTAGTCTGCGTTATTTAAAGATGCTTTTCAACGCTGCAGATCAGTCTTCGATGGCGCCCATTCCGGAGACATTGGCGCCGGCATCCACATACAGGATCTCGCCGGTGATGCCAGAGGCAAGGTCAGAGGACAGGAACGCTGCAGCATTGCCTACTTCGGTGGTGGTCACGTTGCGGCCCAGAAGGGCGCGCTTGGCGTTCTCCGCCAACATACGGCGGAAGCTGGCGATACCGGACGCAGCAAGGGTCTTGATCGGGCCGGCGGAGATGCCGTTCACCCGGATGCCTTCTTTGCCCAGGCTGGCTGCCATGTAGCGTACGTTTGCCTCCAGTGAGGCTTTGGCCAGGCCCATCACGTTGTAGTTCTGCAGTACGCGCTCTGAACCCAGGTAGCTCAGGGTCATCAATGAGCTGCCTTCGCGCATCATCTTACGGGCACCCTTGGCCAGGGCCACAAAACTGTAGGAACTGATGTCGTGTGCGATCTTGAAGCCTTCGCGTGTGGTCACGTCCACATAGTTTCCGTTGAGTTCGTGAGCCGGCGCAAAACCCACCGCATGAATAATGATGTCGATGTGGTCCCACTGCTTGTTCAGTTCCACAAACACATTCTCGATCTGCTCATCGCTGGCGACATCGCAGGGCAGGGTGATCGTGCTGCCCCATTCTTCCGCGAATTTTTCAACGCGGGACTGCAGCTTTTCGTTCTGATAGGTGAAGGCCAGCTCGGCGCCTTCACGAGCGAAAGCCTCGGCAATGCCGTAGGCGATGGAGTGTTTGCTGGCGACGCCAACAATCAGTGCTTTCTTGCCACTGAGAAGTCCCATGGGTATGTGCTCCCTGTGTTCCTGTGATTGGCGCGTATTATCCCCAAGGGGTCATGCGCGGGTAACGGTCAATTGGTCGTAGTCTGGTAATAGAAGGCCGCGCTGAGCAACTCCCGGGTATAAGGTTGCTCCGGGGCCCGGAAAATATCTTCGGCATCCCCGTACTCAACAATAGCTCCGTTTTGCAGCACCAGCAGCTTGTGGCTCAAGGCCCGGACTACCGCCAGGTCATGACTGATAAAGATATAGCTTAACCGATAACGGGACTGAAGGTGCCGCAGCAATTCAATTACCTGTTTCTGGACCGTGCGGTCGAGGGCCGAGGTGGGCTCGTCCAGGATGATAACATCTGGCTGAAGAACCAGGGCGCGGGCAATGGCGATGCGCTGGCGCTGGCCGCCCGAGAACTCGTGCGGGTAGCGATGACGGGCCTCGGGGTCCAGGCCTACGTCTGTGAGTGCCTGGATTACCCTGGCGTTGTGCTGTTCCGGTGTGCCCGGGCTGTGGATCGTGAGGCCTTCGCCGACGATTTCGGCGACCGACATTCTTGGGCTCAGGCTGCCAAACGGGTCCTGAAACACGATCTGGACACGCCGGCGCCAGGGACGAAACGCCTTCTGGCTCAGGTGACTGATGTCTTCGCCGTCAAACCGAATCGCGCCGTCTGAGCCGGTGAGTTTGAGTAAGGCATGGCCGATGGTTGTTTTGCCGCTGCCACTTTCACCAACGATTCCGAGGGTTTCGCCCGGCCGCACCGCGAAGCTGACGTCCTTTACGGCGTGGTAGCTCTCGGTAACACGGCCAAACAGGCTCTTGCGAACCGGAAAACGCACGTTGAGCTGATCAACATGCAGGAGGTCGGGGCCTGTGGCGTCGGTGGGCAAGGGGGATTCCGGCGGCTCAGAGTCGATAAGCTGACGGGTATAAGGGTGCGAGGGTGCCTCGAACAAGGTTCTGACATCGGCGGTTTCAACCTGCCGGCCACGCTCCATCACCACTACGCGGTCGGCATAGCGGCGTACCAGGGTGAGGTCATGGGTAATCAGCAGCATCGCCATACCCAGCTTTTCCTGCAACGATTTGAGCAACTCCAGGACTTGCTTCTGCACCGTGACATCCAGCGCTGTCGTCGGCTCATCGGCGATGAGCAGGTCTGGCTCATTGGCCAGGGCCATCGCGATCATCACCCGTTGCTTCTGGCCACCGGACAGCTGGTGAGGGTAGCTTTCAAGCCGGCGCTCCGGCTCCGGAATGCCAACCAGTGTCAGCAGCTCGACGCATCGCGCCCGGGCTTTCCCGCCCCGCATTCCCTTGTGCAGCTCCAGAGTCTCGGCAATCTGTTTCTCTACGGTATGTAAAGGGTTGAGCGAGGTCATGGGCTCCTGGAAGATCATGCTGATCCTGCGCCCGCGTATCTGTCGCAGTCGTTTTTCCGGTGCCTGCAGCAGATCTTCGCCCTCAAAAACAATCCGTCCCCCCGGGTATCGTGCGTGTCGTTCATCCAGCAATCGCAGGATCGACAGCGCGGATACCGACTTGCCGGAACCGCTTTCGCCCACCAGGGCCAGGGTCTCGCCCCGGCTGATCTCCAGGGACAGGTTGTCCACCACCAGCGGGCCGTTTTCAAAGCGGATGGACAACCCCTCGATTGTCAGCAGCTCACTCATATCAGTTCTTTCTCGGGTCGAAGGCATCACGCACGGCTTCTCCGGTAAACACCAGCAGCGTCAGCATGATGGAGAGCGATACAAAGGCGGAAATGCCGAGCCAGGGGGCGTGAAGGTTGGACTTACCCTGTGCAATAAGCTCGCCCAGGGACGGCGAACCGGAGGGTAAGCCAAAGCCCAGAAAGTCCAGTGAGGTGAGGCCGGTGATGGCCCCGGTCAGGATAAACGGCAGAAACGTCAGCGTGGCGACCATGGCATTCGGCAGGATGTGCCGGAACATGATCCGCCGGTTGCTCAGGCCCAGTGCCCGGGCGGCTCTGACGTACTCAAAGTTGCGGGCCCGCAGAAACTCCGCACGTACCACATCGACCAGTCCCATCCAGCTGAACAGCAGCATGATGCCCAGCAACCACCAGAAGTTTGGCTGTACCAGGGCAGAGAGAATAATCAGCAGATACAACATGGGCAGGCCTGACCAGACCTCGATAAACCGCTGGCCGATCAGATCAACCTTGCCGCCGTAATAGCCCTGAATTGCGCCGACCATAACACCCACAATACAGCTGGCGATGGTCAGGGTGAGCCCGAATACGACGGAGATACGGAAGCCGTAAATCACCCGGGCAGCCACATCCCGGCCCTGATCGTCGGTCCCCAGCCAGTTCTCGGCACTGGGAGGAGCCGGGGAGGGCACCTCGAGATTGTAGTTGATGGTGTCGTAGGTGAAGCGGATCGGGGGCCAGATCATCCACCCGTTGGCGGTAATTTCATCGGCGATAAACGGGTCCCGGTAGTCCGTCTCGGTAGGGAGGAAACCGCCAAAGGTTTCCTCGGGAATGGTCTGCACAACGGGGAAGTACCATTCGCCCTGATAGGAGACCACCAGTGGCTTATCGTTGGCAATCAACTCAGCGGCCAGTGATAAGCCGAACAGGATCAGGAAGATCCAGAGGCTCCAGTAGCCACGACGGTTGGCTTTGAAGTTTCGTAACCGCCGCTGTTGAATGGGAGAGAGCCTGAGCATTACGCGCCCTCCCGGCTTTCGAAATCGATTCTCGGATCAACCAGTACATAGGTTATGTCACTGATCAGTTTAAGAATCAGGCCCATCAGGGTAAAAATGAACAGGGTGCCGAAGATCACCGGGTAATCGCGGTTAAGGGCTGCTTCAAAACCCAGGAGGCCAAGGCCATCCAGCGAGAAAATCACCTCGATCAGCAGCGATCCGGTAAAGAACAGCGCCACCAGAACACCGGGCAGACTGGCGATAACGATCAGCATGGCGTTGCGGAACACGTGGCCATACAGGACCTGCTTCTCATCCAGGCCCTTGGCTCTGGCGGTGACCACATACTGTTTGCCGATTTCATCAAGAAAGGAATTTTTGGTGAGCAGGGTGAGCGTGGCAAAGCCCCCGATTACGTTTGCGGTCACCGGCAGCGCGAGGTGCCAGAAGTAATCCAGGATTTTTTCATGCCAGACCATCTGTTCAAAGCCCGGCGAGGTAAGGCCCCGGAGCGGAAACCAGTCAAAGTAGCTGCCACCGGCAAACAGTACGATCAGCAGAATGGCAAAGAGAAAGCCGGGGATGGCGTAGCCTACCACGATCACCGAACTGGTCCAGACATCAAACCGGGAGCCGTCGGATACCGCCTTGCGAATGCCGAGCGGAATGGAAATAAGATAGATAATCAGGGTAGACCACAGCCCGAGCGAAATTGAGACCGGCATCTTGTCGATGATCAGCTCGACCACACTGCGGTCACGAAAAAACGAATCGCCAAAATCGAAGGTGGCGTAGTCTTTAAGCATCTTCAGGAAGCGTTCGTGGGCGGGCTTGTCGAAGCCGTACATCACTTCGATTTCTTTCAGCAGCTCGGGCGGCAGGCCACGGGAACCCCGGCTGTCCGAGGCACTGGTCACCACCTCGCCACCACCGCCGCCGCCGGCCCGTGCCAGAGCGCTGCCACCATGGCCTTCCATTTCGGCAATCAGCTGTTCAACCGGACCGCCGGGGGCTGCCTGTACGATGATAAAGTTAAGCAGCATGATCCCTATCAGCGTAGGAACAATCAGGGCCAGCCGCCGAAGAATGTATGTACCCATGGAGGGGGAAGGTCCTTCCGTAACCGCTGTTAACGAATCTGGTGGGTCAGGGCCTGGCCCACCAGTTGCTCAGATCCACGCCGCTGTCCGGTGTGACCGACGGGCGCTGCAGTTTGTTCCAGTAGGCCACGCGGTCTTTGGACAGGTGCCAGTGGGGGATCACGTAGTGGCCGTGAAGCAGAACCCGGTCCAGAGCGCGAACCCGGTGGACCAGCTCATCCCGGTCCGGCGCCTGGATCACCAGGTCGATCAGCTCATCAATCACCGGGCTGCTGACCCCCATGAAGTTCCGTGACCCCGGCATATCCACGGTTGCCGAATGCCAGTACTCTCTCTGCTCATTGCCGGGAGAGTCGGACTGCGGCAGCACCTGGGTGATCATGTCGAAATCGAAATTCCTTACCCGTTGCACATACTGGTTGCTGTCTACGAGCCGAACGGTTACGTCGATGCCCAGGCGCTCCAGGTTCTGACGAAACGGCAGAACCACCCGCTCAAAGCTCTTCTGGAACAGTAACATCTCAAAGGCCAGTGGCCTGCCGGAGGTCTCGTTTACCAGCTTTCCGTCGCGGATCACATAGCCGGCTTCGTTGAGTAACTGCACTGCCTGGCGAAGATTGTCCCGCATGGAGCGATCGCCTCCGGTGGAAGGCGGCTGGTAGGTTTGAGTGAATACGTCCGGGTTCAACTGATCGCGAAATGGTTCAAGGATTTCCAGCTCACGCCCCGATGGCAGGCCGGAGGAGGCCAGGTCGCTGTTCTCGAAATAGCTGTTGGTACGGGTGTACTGCTCATAAAACAGATTTCGGTTGGTCCACTCGAAATCGAAGGCATAAGCCAGGGCCTGGCGAACCCTGGGGTCTGAGAAAACGGCTTTCCGGGTATTGAATACAAAGCCTTGCATGCCGGTGGGGCGGTGATGCACGACAGCTTCCCGGGTAATATCGCCGTTATCGAATGCCCGGCCGGTATAGGCAGTTGCCCAGTTCTTGGCGGACGTTTCCAGCCGGAAATCAAAATTACCGGCCTTGAAGGATTCCAGGGCCACGGTGTCGTCGTTGTAGTATTCGTAACGGATACGATCGAAGTTATAGCGGCCCTTGCGGACGGGCAGATCCTCCGCCCAATAATCCTCTACCCGCTCGAAGGTGACTGACCGGCCCGCTTCGTAATGGCCGATACGGTAGGGTCCACTGCCGACCGGAACGGTCAGGCCACTGCTTTCAAAGTCCCGCTCTGCCCAGAAGTGAGCGGGGAAAACCGGCATCTGCCCGAGAATAAGGGGCAACTCGCGGTTTTCGGTTGCACCGAAATCGAACCGGATACGGTGGCTGCCTTCAACCGTTACCTTGCTTACATCCGCATAGTAATTGCGGTAGAAAGGGTGACCTTTGGTGGTCAGAACCTCGTAGGAAAATTTAACGTCTTCGGCTGTGATCGGCTCGCCATCGTGGAACCTGGCCTGTTCACGTAAATTGAAGATGACATAACGGCGGTCATCCGGTACCTCTACCGTCTCGGCAATCAGCCCGTACTCCGAGAAAGGCTCGTCTGCGGATGGCTCCATCAGGGTATCGTAAACATACGCGCTCACCCCTGAGGCCGCCACACCCCTGATAACAAACGGGTTAAAGCTGTCGAACCCGTTTGCCACCACCGCCATCCGTAGCGTGCCGCCTTTGGGGGCTTCCGGGTTTACGTAGTCAAAGTGAGGAAAGTCGGCCGGGTACCTGAGGTCCCCGTGCATGGCGATGCCATGGGTTGGGGTCAGTGCAGATTCGGCCGCTGGCTCCGCGAGAGTAGCAGCAGCGGCGGCCATGAGGACCACCGAGCTTAGAAGACTGGCCAGTGTGAGGGCGGATTTCCGTATTTTTGTCATGGTTCTCGCACGTTAGGGGCTGTTCCTTATATCGACGTAGAGTACCAGACTTTGACCGGGTTGAAGATAACGGCTGGTATTAAGATCGTTCCATGATGCGATGTCCCGCACATTCACCGAGAACCGGCTGGCAATGGTTGAGAGGGAGTCGCCCTGGCGAACCCGGTAACCTACTTTCCGTACCATGGCGTTGTTACGGGCGGAGGCAGTGGTTATCGCGGGCTGAGCAGTTTTCGACCAGATCACGAGTTTCTTGCCGGGCATGAGCGGATCGCCAGGTGCCATACCGTTCCAGGCTGCCACCTCGCGCACGGTTACCCGGTGCTCCCGCGCAATATCCCAGAAGGTATCGCCCTTGCGGACGGTGTAAGAAACTTTATTGCCGTCGCGCTGACGGGACTGAGTGCGCTGGAGTCTCTGATTCTGGCTGAGTGCGTAGGCTTCTGCGCCCCGGGAGGAGGACGGAATCAGCAGACTCTGGCCTACGCGAATGAGGTCGGAATCCAGCTTGTTGACCTGACGGACCACCGCCAGCGTGGTGCCAAACCTGCGGGCGATGCTGTTCAGGTTATCGCCTTTCTGTACCTTATAGTTCTGCCATGAGACCCGCTGATCTTTCGGGAACCCGGCCAGGGCCTGGCGGAACTGTGCGGCATTCTGAACGGGTACCAGCAGCCGGTGAGGGCCGTCGGGATTGGTGGCCCAGCGGTTATAGGAAGGGTTCAGCAGGTAGATTTCATCAATATCCACGCCCGAGAGGTCCGCCGCCTGGGCCAGATCCAGCTGGGAGCCGGTTTCCACAACTTCGAAATAGGGCTCGTTTTTCAGGGGCGGCAACTCAATACCGTAGGCTTCCGGATCATCAAAGATTTTCGCCAGAGCGATCAGCTTGGGCACGTACTGACTGGTTTCTGAAGGCAACCGGAGAGACCAGAAATCCGTTGGCTTGCCGGCGTTACGGTTACGGCGCATGGCGCTGGAGACAGTACCCCCGCCGGCGTTGTAGGCGGCAAGAGCCAGGGTGTAGTCGCCGTCGAAACGTTTGGCCAGCCGGTCAAGGTAGGTGAGCGCGGCGTCTGTGGCTTCGAGAACGTCCCGGCGGTCATCGTGCCACCAGCTCTGGGTCAGGCCGTAGTACTTGCCGGTGGAGGGAATAAACTGCCAGAGCCCGGCAGCGCGTCCGTGAGAATAGGCAAAGGGGTCAAAGGCACTTTCAACGACGGGTAACAATGCCAGCTCGGTAGGCAGTCCGCGGGTTTCGGCCTGCTCAATGATGTAATGAAGGTAGCGGGCACCGCGTTCAACAACCCGGTTAATATACCTCGGGTGTCGGGCATACCAGTCGAGCTGAGCCTGGACTCTGTCGTTGTCCACCGAGTGGTCCATGGCAAACCCCGCGCGCATACGGGCCCAGAGATCCTCGGTGCCCGCGGGATCAGGCTGGGTCTTGGGATTATCGAGCTTCTGGCGGGCGTCCCGGGCTTTCTCCCTGAGCTCCGGTGAAATGGCCTCGTCCAGCGGCGCATTGGCGGTCTCATCCCCGCCGTTGCCAGCGGCTATGGATGCCTTCAGGGCATCATCGCCCCGGGCAACAACCACAACATCAGACTCCAGTGGGCTGGCCTCTTCATCGGCCCCGGCGCCAAACCAGGCGGAAGGGGAGTGCCAGTTTTCAAAGATCGGGGAGCTGCTACAGGCAGAAACCATGGAACTGGCAAGCAGGAGGCAGGCAATACGTTTGACCGGCATAAAATTCAAATTCCACGAAAGCTGCCGGCGACATAAGATAAAAGCCGGCATAGGTGACTGGTACGGTCGAAAATCGGCTTGGATTCTAAGAAAGCCCTTTCATGGCGGTCAAGCGGCACCGTGTTACAACTGAGACAACAATTGTTGCTGCGACCTCACGGAACGAATCAGAAATGATCCTTCCCGTGGCGGACTGCCGCAAATACCGCGCTCTCCGAACCGGACGCAAGCCCGTGGCTGGCGCTGTACTGCCGGGCCGCGTCGGCCACGGCCGGATCGTCCCAGCGCAGAAACAGGTTGAGAGCTTTCTCCTGGGCAATGGTGGAAGGTACGGTGGGCAGGTTTTTCGCCCGCAACGCCTTGCACCTGGCTTCAAACCCGGCCAGCGTCTCATCCTCAGGCAGCCAGCTGCGCGCAAAACGCAGGTTGGCCAGAGTATATTCATGGGCGCAGTAAACGGCGGTTTCACCGGGCAACTCCCGGAGGGATTTCAGGGACTGGTACATTTGCTCTGCGGTACCCTCGAACAAGCGGCCGCACCCGCCTACAAACAAGGTATCTCCGCAGAACAGCGCCGGTTGGCCGTCCACCGGCGCAGCACAGAAATAGGCAATATGGTCCAGGGTGTGCCCTGGTACGGCCATTACCTCAAACGTCAGGCCATGCCAGGTCACCTCATTACCGGGGTATACCCAATGGTTTGCACCCTTGAACGGGGAGTCAGCCGGGCCGACAATCCGCACCTCTGGCCATTCTTTTTGCAGCTCCCGGATACCACCAACATGGTCCGGGTGGTGGTGGGTTACCAGTATGGTATCGAGCGTCAGGTTATTGCTGGCCAGATAGTCTTTTACCGGCCGGGCCTGGCCCGGATCCACAATCAGGGCGGTGGCGTCTGGCTGGTGGGCAAGGCACCAGATGTAGTTATCGGAGAACGCCTGGATAGGGTAAATAGTAAACATCACGACCCCATGTGCTGAATGAGTGTGCCTGTTATGATAAAGCAACCGAGCAGTCATCCCAAACGGAGTATTCCCGATAGCGGGTGCCAACCAAGGTGGAGCCAGGTCTGGTGAAGAGTGTGCAGCGCGAAGATTACTCATCCCGGCATGAAAGCTTTGAACGCTGGATTCAGACCCCGCTGGGCCGGGCTTTGCTGGCCAGCCAGCGCCAGGTGCTCGATTACCATCTGTCCGGCCTGACCGGGGCGCGACAGCTGCAGGTTGGGCTCAGCCACCGGCTGCCCCTGGCCAGCGGGGCCGATTTTTCCCAGAAACTGATTACCACGCCTGCCTGGTACCCTCATATGCCGGAGGGGGTTGCGGTTTGTGACGCTGACGAATTACCGTTCCCCGGTGACTCAGTAGACCTGGTCATCCTTCACCACACTGCGGATTTCTCACCGGACCCGCACCAGGTGCTGCGCGAATCGGCTCGTGTGCTGCGGGGTGAGGGCCATCTGGCATTGATAGGCTTTAACCCGTTAAGCCTGTGGGGGATCAGAAAGCTCGCCTCGCGGCGACAGTCCGGCCCCTGGGGTGGGCGGTTTCTGTTGAGATCGCGGATGGAGGACTGGCTGCGGCTGCTGGGCTTTGAGCTTGAAGAAAGCGCCACCCATTTTTGTGTGATGCCGCTTCAGCGTAGCGGCCGCGCACTGGCCCAGCGCAACAAGTCGCCGGGGTGTCAGGGTTACCTCCTGCCAGTTGGCGCATATTACTGTATCCTTGCGCGCAAACGGGTCTACGCCCGGTTGCCGCGTACGGTTTCCTGGCGCAAGAGCCGGGTTGTGCCGCTGTCCGGAGCTGTCCGGCCCCGCGGAACCTGTGCCAGCAACCAGTCGCGCACGACTGATAAGCCATAGAGACAAGCCAGGAGACTGAATGGCCGGCAAGGTGGTGATTTATACCGACGGAGCCTGCAAGGGCAATCCGGGCCCCGGTGGGTGGGGTGTGTTGTTGCGTTACGGTGGCGCCTGCAAGAAACTGCATGGCGGCGAAGCCCTGACAACCAACAATCGCATGGAACTGATGGCAGCCATACAGGGCCTGAGGGTCCTGAAGCGGGCCTGCGAAGTAGAGCTCTATACCGACTCCCAGTATGTCCGTAAAGGCATTACCGAATGGATGACCGGGTGGAAGCGCAACGGCTGGAAGAACTCCGCAAAAAAGCCGGTCAAAAACGCAGACCTCTGGCAGGCGCTGGACGCCGAGGCGGCCCGGCACAAGATTAACTGGCACTGGGTGAAAGGGCACTCGGGCGATCCCGGCAACGAGATGGCCGACGAGCTTGCCAACCTGGGTGTGGCTGAATTGAGTGGTAAGTCATGAGACAGATCGTACTGGATACTGAAACAACGGGTATTGATCCCAACGCCGGCCACCGGATTATCGAAATCGGGTGTGTGGAGGTGATTGAGCGGGAGCTCACCGGGCGCAACTACCATGTGTACATTAACCCCGAGCGGGAAGTTGAAGCCGAAGCCATTACTGTCCATGGCATTACCAATGAATTCCTGAGCGATAAACCGAAATTTGCCGAGGTCGCCGATGAATTCTTCGAGTTCATCAAAGGTGCCGAGCTGGTGATTCATAATGCCGCGTTTGATGTGGGCTTCATGGACGCGGAATTTGCCAGGCTTTCGCCGGTTCGCAAGACGGCGGATCACTGCGGCATCGTCGATACGCTAGCCATCGCCCGGGCCAAGCACCCCGGGCAGAAAAACAACCTGGATGCCCTGTGTAAACGCTATGGCGTAGACAACAGCAACCGGGAACTGCATGGCGCGCTGCTCGACGCCGAGATCCTGGCAGACGTCTACCTGCTGATGACCGGTGGCCAGACCGCCCTGTCACTCGATAGCAGCAGTGGCGACGACGGCAGCGCCGGAGGCCTGCGCCGGCTGGCTGAAGACCGGAAGCGGTTGCCGGTTATCCCGGCAACAACCGAAGAGGTTCAGGCCCACGAGACGTTTATGGCCAGCCTGGAAAAAAAGGCCGGCCAGACAGTCTGGAGCAAATTGACCGGGACAGAATGAGAACTGGGTCAGGGTGTACCAAATGTTACACTCAGACCTTGTTGAGCTACTTGAGTTCTGTGTTATAAGTAATGGGAAGTTCGCCATTTTTGTGGTAACCACAAATCGATGCAAGGAAACAGGAAGCGTTTATGGTTCAATCGTCTCTGGCGACGAAATCGCAGTCGTTTGATCTGGTCAAAAGCGAAATCGAGCAGACCATCAAGCAGGCCGAGGCCAGCCTTGAGCGCTTTCAGGAAAACCGCGACAGCGGCGAAGACCTGCAAAACTGTGTCGACTACCTGAACCAGTTGCGTGGCATCTTTTTGCTGGTGGAACTGCGCGGTGGCACCCTGTTGTGTCAGGAGGCTGTGAGCCTGGCCAACGATGTGCCCGTGGGCGCAAACGACGACAAGAATATTCTTCTCACCACGCTGAACAGCGCGCTGTTTATCCTTCGCCGCTACGTGGAGTATTACCACCAACAGCGGGAAGATCACCCTGAACTGTTGCTGCCGGTCATCAATGACCTGCGGGAAGCCCGCCGGGAAAAGCCCTATCCGGAATCCTGTTTCTTCGAGCTGGAGGTCAGGGAGCGCCCGGATTTCTGTGTGGGCATGGCCGTCGAGCCGTTTGAGGGCAGCGAGCAGGAATACGAAATTCTGGCCCGGCGGATGCGCCTTACCTTACTGGTAGCGATGCTCGGCGTGCTTCGTGAGCGCAATGAGGTGGTCAGCAAAAAGCTGATTGCCCGTTCGGCCCGGGGCTTCGCCCGCCTGTGCCAGGGCGCGCCGATGGGGCAGATGTGGTGTCTTGTGGCGGTGGTAGCCGAAACCATGCTGGATCGCTCCATGAGCTTCAGCAAAGCGCGAAAACGGCTGCTGATGCGTATCGAAAAATACGCCCGCGAGGTGGTCTACGTGGGCAAAGTGGCGACCACCAAAGACGCCCCTGACTCCCTGGTCCGGGATCTGGTTTATCTGCTTTACCGCAGTGGTTCCTCGAACCCCGAGGTCACCCGGATACTGTCGGCCTGGCAACTTGGCCCTTCGGACTTCCCCGATTCTTTGCTTGATGCCCACTCCCGCCGTTTATACGGCCCCGGTGCCGATGTGCTCAAATCGCTGTCGGTGGCGCTGCAGGAAGAGCTGAACCAGCTCAAGGACAAGCTGGATATTATTGAGCGGGGCATTGAGCCCGATCTCTCGGAGCTGAGCTCGATTGCGGAGTCCCTGGACCGGCTTGCCAATACCCTGGTAATGCTGGATCTCAATCGCCTGGCCGGGGTGGCCAGAGAGGACGCGGTAAAACTGCGTCAGTGGGAACAGGAGAACCGTCTGCCGGCCGAAGCTGAGCTCTTCAAACTGGCGGATTCGGTTCTGGGGGTGGAAGATGCGGTGATGCAGATTGTCGCCCGGGGCATCACCTCGGAGACCGACGCGCTGGCCACGGGTATCCGGACAGCGGAAGAATCCGTTTACCTTCAGGAAGCCGTCTGGGTCGTCGCGGAGGAGGCCCGCAGTGCGCTGACACTGGCCAAGCGTGCCATAACCGCGTTTATTGAATCGGATTACGACAAGCTGCACCTGGCCAACCTGCCGAGCACCCTTCGCAGCATCTGGGGCGGGCTGATCATGGTGGAAGACCCACATGCAGCACAGGTTATTGCCCGGCTGGCCACCTCAATCCAGGTACGGCTGCTGGACGCCCGTGAGGCCCCCGTCTCTCAGGTGCTGGAGGCCCTGGCCGACGCCCTGACATCGCTGGAGTATTACATCGAGAGTATTGGCCGCCGTGAAGCCAGGAACAGTGATCTTCTGAAGCTGGCAGAGTCGTCGCTGGAAGATGTCGGGCTGTAACTCTGTCCGGCCGGGGGATGATTCTGATATAAAAAAACCTGCGATCACGCAGGTTTTTTTATGGAACAGTACAGCCGGGAGGATTAACCCATGCTGAACAGTTCGCCCAGCTTGGTAGCCAGCATCATGTCGCCTTCGGCACGGAGCTGACCGGCCATGAACGCCTGCATGCCATCGGTCTCGCCGGAGACGATGCCTTCCAGGGTTTCGGAATTCATGATCAGCGTAACGGAAGGATCATCGTGAGCACCTTCGTTCAGTTTGCAGGTGCCGTCTTTGATTTCCAGGTTGTAGGTTTTGTCGTCTTCGATGTCGAATTGAAAAACCAGGTCCAGACCTTCAGCCGCATCGGCGTTGAAGTTCTTCTCCAGCTTGTCGAATACCTGAGCTACAGACATTGTTTATCCCTTATTACTGGTTGTCTTGTCATGGGTTACTTCGCATTCGACTTTATGGTCAGACGGGGGCGCTGTCAAGGTCGATCGAACGCTTGTTTTAATTAATTTTTTGGACTTATCACTCCCTGCCTGAGCGGGTACACTCTTTGCTTCGAGAAATACTTCTGGAGACAGCATTTTGGAATTTCTTACCGACTATGGCCTGTTCCTGGCAAAGGTCACGACGTTTGTGGTGGCTGCTTTTGTTATTGCGGCTGTGATCTTTTCGGCCCGGCGGCGTGAGGATCATGACGACGAAGGTGAGCTGAGGGTTCGCAAACTCAACGATCAGTACCGCAAACTCAAAGAATCGATGCAGACCCGGCTGATGACAGACGCCGAGTATAAGCTCTGGTCCCGCAAAAAGAAGAAAGAAGACAAGGCCGAAAAGAAGGCTGAAAAGAAGAGCAAAGGCCAGGAAGCAGCAGAGCCTGACAAGCCGCGCATATACGTGATCGACTTTGATGGCGACATCAAGGCCAGTGATACAGACACACTTCGGCGCTCGGTTTCTGCGGTCCTCAGTGTTGCCAATCCGGAAACCGACGAAGTCGTGGTACGGCTGGAAAGCGGAGGAGGGCTGGTACACGCCTATGGACTGGCCTCGGCCCAGCTTGACCGTATCCGGAACAAAGGGATTGCTCTGACCGCGTGCGTCGACAAGGTCGCAGCCAGCGGCGGCTACATGATGGCATGCGTGGCAGACAAGATCATTGCCTCACCCTTCGCGGTTCTCGGATCTATTGGCGTGGTTGCCCAGTTGCCGAATTTTCACCGTTTCCTGAAAAAGAACAACGTAGACTTTGAGGTGCTCACGGCCGGAGAACACAAGCGAACCCTGACCGTGTTTGGCGAAAATACCGAGAAAGGGCGCCAGAAGTTTCTCGAGGATCTGGAGGACACCCACGGGCTGTTCAAGGAATACGTGAGTGAGCGGCGTCCTGAGCTTGATATGCAGGCTGTCGCGAATGGTGATATCTGGTTTGGCCGACGCGCTCTCGACGTCAGGCTGATCGACGAGATCAAAACCTCCGATGAATACCTGCTTGAGGCGTGCGATCGCGGGGAGGTGATTTCCGTGTACTTTCAGCGTAAACAGAAACTGCCTGAAAAACTTGGACTTTCCGTAAGCGCCGCACTGGAACATACCTTGTGGAAAGCTCTGAGTGTGCTTCGTAACCAGAAAATCCAGTAAGCCAAGGGAAGACGGGAGCTGTTATGACCACGAATACTGAGTTCAAGGCCTGGCGTGTTGATGAAACTGACAGCCAGTACCGGGGGAGTGAACAGTCGCTGAGTACGGCCGATCTTCCGGAGGGTGAGGTTCTGGTGAGGGTGAGCCACTCCTCCCTCAACTATAAAGACGCCTTGTCTGCCTCCGGCAGTAAGGCGGTCACCCGGAACTTTCCCCATACACCGGGGATTGATGCTGCTGGCGAAGTGGTGGAGTCGGCCACCGGCTCACCCGCGGTTGGGGCACCGGTTATTGTGACCGGTTATGATCTGGGCATGGATACCCCTGGTGGTTTTGGCGAGTACATCCGGGTGCCGGCCGCCTGGTGTGTTGCCATGCCGTCAGGGTGGGAGGCGCGTACCGCCATGATCTACGGCACCGCAGGCCTGACAGCGGGGCTGTGCGTGCAGAAACTGCTTACCATGGGCGCGACGCCGGAGCAGGGCAAGGTGGCGGTTACCGGCGCCAGTGGCGCCGTGGGCAGCGTAGCGGTTGAAATTCTTACCAACCTGGGCTTCGAGGTGGTGGCGGTAAGCGGCAAGGCTGACCAGATCCCGGTTCTGAAAGAGCTTGGAGCCGTTGAGGTGATTGGCCGGGATGCGCTGGAGCAGCAGAAGAAGCCGTTGCTCAGGCCCATGTTTGCCAATGCCGTCGATACCGTGGGTGGTGCACCGCTGGCCGAACTGCTCAAACAGCTTCGCCCGGGTGGTTCAGTCGCCATCTGCGGTCTTGTGGCAGGTGCCCAGCTGGAAACTTCCGTGCTGCCTTTCATCCTGCGCGGAATCAACCTGCTGGGTATCGACTCGGTGGAGATTCCACGGGCCGACAAGGAAGCGGTCTGGCAGAAGCTGGCCGGGGAATGGCAGTGTCCCAGGACCGAAGCCATGGCCAGGGATATCGGCCGTCCGGAGCTGGGGGAGGCCCTGGCCGCTTTCCTCAAAGGCGAGTCCGCAGGAAAAATCGTGTTGGACCACGGCCATGGCTGAAAGCCGGCTGGGTCGTAACCTGACCTCAGCAACGAAAAGAGGGGCCAATCTGGCCCCTCTTTTTTTAACCGGAAAACAGCCTGGGATCAGGCTGTACGGCGACGGAACAAGGGCAGTTTATTCAACACATCCGCCTGATAGGTCTCGGTGAAGAAGTTCAGGCAACGGGCGGCTTTGCTGGCATCCTTATCGGCCCGCAGAACATACGAGTCGAAACCACAGCGTTTCATGAACTGCAGTTGGTCCAGCAGCACATCACCGATGGCGCGCAGTTCGCCCTGATAACCAAAACGCTCACGCAAGAGGCGGCCGATGCTGTAACCGCGACCGTCCACAAACCGGGGAAAGTTGACAGCGATCAGCGGAAGCTCATTAACACGGCCGGCCAGAATCTCAGGCTCGTCGTGGCTGTCAAACCAGACCCCGATGTCGCTGCGGCCGGCGTAACGGTCACCGCCGGCCAGCCACAGGTCCACCGGGATGAGGGCCGGCTGGCCCTCCGGCAGGTCCAGGGATTCACCCGCCTCCGGACGGGGTACGACTACCCAGTTGTCGTTACGAATAGTGCCATCTGCGGCAATTACGTCAGGCATATACCCGCTCCTTGAATGGCTCCAGACCAACCCGGCGATAGGTATCCAGGAAGGTTTCTTCTTCGGTCCGTTTTTCTACAAAGACGTCGATCACCTTGGATACAACGTCGGGCATCTCGTCGGCCGCAAAAGACGGGCCGAGAATTTTTCCGATGGCGGCATCGTGCTGGGAGGCTCCGCCAAGGCTGACCTGGTAGAACTCAGCCCCTTTTTTGTCAACGCCCAGAATACCGATGTTGCCCACGTGGTGGTGACCACAGGCGTTCATGCAACCGGAAATGTTCAGGTCGATGGGCCCCAGGTCGTACAGGTAGTCCAGATCATCAAAACGACGCTGAATGGCTTCGGCGATGGGAATGGACTTGGCATTGGCCAGGGCACAGAAGTCACCGCCCGGACAGCAGATAATATCCGTCAGGGTACTCAGGTTGGCGGTGGCAAAACCCAGTGGGGTGATCCGCTGCCACAGCTCGAACAGCTTGTCCTGGCGTACGTCGGCCAGCACGATATTCTGTTCGTGGGTGGCACGGACCTCGCCAAAACTGTATTCATCAGCCAGGTCGGCAATCTCTTCAAGCTGGCTGTCGGTGACATCGCCAGTCGGTACGCCGGTTTTCTTCAGCGACAGGGTAACAATGGCATAACCGGGCTTTTTGTGTTCGTTGACGTTGTACGTCAGCCACTTGTCGAACCCAGGGTTCTCAAAACGTTGTTGGCCAAGCAGCTCGCCGGCGTTCTCCAGGTCGAGATAATCCGGCTCGGTAAAGTAGCCCTGGAACTTATCAATGGTTTCCCGGTTGAGCTTGCTGGGGCTGTCTTTGATATGGTTCCACTCGGCTTCAACTTTCTCGGCGAATCCTTCCGGGGTCAGCGCCTTGACCAGAATTTTGATCCGCGCCCGGTACTTGTTGTCCCGGCGGCCGTATCGGTTGTACACACGGATAATGGCTTCGAGATAGGTGAGCAGGTCGAGTTCCGGCAGGAATTCACGAATCACCGGTGCCAGCATGGGCGTGCGGCCCAGACCACCCCCGGCAAGAACACGGAAACCGAGCTCACCCTGATCATTGCGGATCATCTGCAGGCCGATATCGTGGACCTGAATGGCCGCTCTGTCGGTTTTTTCGGAGGCGTTCACGGCAATTTTGAATTTGCGCGGCAGGTACGCAAACTCCGGGTGGTAGGTAGACCACTGGCGGATAATTTCGCAATAGGGCCGCGGATCGGCGATTTCGTCTGCCTGCACCCCGGAAAACTGGTCCGTGGTGGTGTTGCGGATACAGTTGCCGCTGGTCTGGTTAGCGTGCATCTCAACTTCAGCCAGCTCGGCAAGGATATCCGGCACATCTTCGAGTTTGGGCCAGTTGAGCTGGAAGTTGGTACGAGTGGTGACGTGGGCGTAGCCCCGGTCATAGTCGCGGGTAATCCGGGCCAGACGGCGGAGTTGCTCGGAGCGAAGCATGCCGTAAGGCACGCAGATTCGCAGCATGGGCGCGTGGCGCTGCACATAAAGGCCGTTCTGGAGCCGGAGAGGGAGGAATTCCTCTTCGGAAAGCTCACCAGCCAGTGCGCGCTGGGTCTGGTCCCGGAATTGCGCAACACGTTCTGCGGCGATCTGCTTGTCGTATTCGTCGTAAACGTACATAGGATAACGGCCTGCCTGTTACTTCAAGAATGTCTGCTCGTGATAGGCGTAACGTATCATGACGCCTTATTCCAATGGCGCAGGATACCACTCCCTCTTTATTCTCAAAATGATTATTTCAACATATCATTATCGACTGGGGCGATAACGATCCATAAGGGACTGTTGGCTGGAAGAATTATTTTTACCTGCTTAAATCAAAGGTGGGAACTTCACAACAAAAACAGAACAGCAAAGGTGACTGTAGCCATGAGCAAATCAACGAACTCTGATAGCAGGGTAGATGCGGCAGCTGCCGTAGTCCTGGTACTTCTGACCGTATTGTTTGCGGTGGTCTGGGTAGCTGGCCAGTAGACTACTGGCCTGCCAGAACCAGGTTCACCACAAGAATCAGACCGCCGACAAAGATTCCGGTAAACAGGAGCCCCGCGACGATATAAGCCAGAGGGTTCTGGCTTGAAAAATCCGCTTGCCGGTGGCGGTCTGACTGTACTCCGAGGGCTCCGGCCAGGATGCCCTGGATAATCTTCAGCATCCCGGGGTTGCCGGTTTTTTTCGTTTCATTGCCGTTATTGTTCTTGTTGTCAGCATCAGTCATCGTCTACCGCCTCGGTTACTCTGCCGGATCGTAGGCCAGGCTGGGCATCAGCCAGCGTTCGGCTTCAGCCCTGGAGAGGCCTTTGCGTTCAGCATAGTCCTCAACCTGATCCACGCCAATTTTTCCTACGGAAAAGTACTTGGCGTCCGGATGCGAAAAATACCAGCCCGACACAGCGGCCGTGGGGTACATGGCAAAGTGCTCGGTCAGCTGGAGGCTGGTGTTTGCGGTCGCGTCCAGCAGCTCAAACAGGGTGCCTTTCTCGGTATGATCAGGGCAGGCGGGGTAACCCGGCGCCGGCCGGATGCCCTGGTAGCGTTCCCTGATCAGATCCTCGTTGGCCATTTGTTCGTCGCTGGCATAGCCCCAGAACTCTTTACGCACCCGCTCGTGCATGCGCTCGGCAAACGCCTCTGCCAGACGGTCGGCCAGGGCCTGCACCATAATGGCGCTGTAATCGTCGTGGGCATTCTTGAACTCGGCTGTCAGCTCATCCACGCCAATACCGGTGGTGACTGCAAAACCACCGACATAATCGTCCAGTTGCGAGCCTTCCGGGGCCACGAAGTCAGACAGCGCCATCATTGGCTTGCCCGGGGCTTTGTCATCCTGCTGGCGCAGGTGGTGCAGGGTGGTGAGTTCCTGCGTGCGGCTCTCGTCGGCGTACACCACGATGTCGTCACCCCGACGGTTTGCCGGCCAGAAGCCGATCACGCCACGGGCGCTGATCCGTTTTTCGGTAATCATCTTCCCGAGCAGTTTCTGGGCATCGTCAAACAGGTTGCGAGCGGCTTCGCCCCGTTTGGGATCGTCGAAAATCGCCGGGTACTTGCCTGAGAGGTCCCAGGAAATAAAGAAGGGCGTCCAGTCGATATACTCCACCAGCTCATTCAGATCATAGTCTTCGAACACCCGGACTCCGGTAAACACCGGTTTGGGCGGCTGATAGCCCTCAAAACGGATTTCCGGGGCACGGTCCCTGGCTTCGGCCAGTGAGACCAGTTTGGTGCGCTCGCCACGGTTTTTACGACGCTCACGGATCTCTTCGTATTCGGCCCGCGCCGCCTCCACAAAGGCAGGTTTGGCGGTCCGGCTGAGCAGTTGCGAGGCAACGTTAACGCAGCGGGAGGCATCCGACACGTAAATGGCAATATCGTTCTTGTAGTGCTGCTCGATCTTGACCGCCGTGTGGGCCTTGGAGGTAGTGGCGCCCCCGATCATCAGCGGAATATTGAAGTCCAGGCGCTGCATTTCCCGGGCCACGTGGACCATCTCGTCCAGGGAGGGCGTGATCAGACCGCTCAGGCCGATAATGTCGACGTTCTCCCTGATGGCGGTTTCCAGGATTTTCTCGCAGGGCACCATGACCCCGAGGTCGATAACCTCGTAGTTGTTACACTGCAACACAACCCCAACGATGTTCTTGCCGATGTCGTGCACGTCGCCTTTTACAGTAGCCATCAGGATCTTGCCCTTGGCCTGCTGGTCTTCGGTTTTCTCGGCTTCGATATAGGGGATCAGGTGAGCAACGGCCTGTTTCATCACCCGGGCACTTTTAACAACCTGGGGCAGGAACATCTTACCGTCACCGAACAGATCGCCTACCACGTTCATCCCGTCCATGAGCGGGCCTTCGATGACCTCGATCGGATGGCCCGCGTTCTGGCGACAGGCTTCGGTGTCTTCAATAATGTAGCTGGTGATCCCTTTAACCAGCGCGTGCTCCAGGCGTTTCTCAACCGGCAGTTCACGCCAGGCAAGATCTTCCTCCTGAGCCTTGCTGCCCTGGCTTTTGAACTCTTCGGCAGCCTCCAGCAAACGGTCGGTCGCATCAGCGCGTCGGTTAAGCACCACGTCTTCCACCAGTTCTTTTAACGCCGGGGGAATTTCATCATAAATAACCAGTTGGCCGGGGTTTACTATCCCCATGTTCATCCCGGCCTTGATGGCGTGATAGAGGAAGACCGAATGGATGGCCTCGCGCACCGCATCGTTGCCACGGAATGAGAAAGACACGTTGCTCACACCGCCCGATATGGAGACGTGGGGCAGGTTTTCCTTGATCCAGCGGGCCGCGTTAATGAAATCAACCGCGTAGTTGTTGTGCTCGTCGATCCCGGTGGCAATGGCAAAGATATTGGGATCGAAGATGATGTCGCCGGGATTGAAGCCGATGCTTAACAACACATCGTAGGAGCGCTTACAGATTTCGGTTTTGCGCTCGAAGGTGTCGGCCTGACCCTGTTCATCAAAGGCCATGACCACCACTGCGGCGCCGTAGCGCATGCAGTCCCGGGCACGCTTGATAAACTCTTCCTCGCCTTCTTTGAGGCTGATGGAGTTGACCACGGCTTTGCCCTGGACGCAGCGCAAGCCAGCTTCAATCACATCCCACTTGGAAGAGTCGAGCATGATCGGCACGCGGGAGATGTCCGGCTCGGAGGCCATCAGGTTCAGGAAGGTAACCATCACCTCCCTGGAGTCCAGCATGCCTTCATCCATGTTGATGTCGATGATCTGGGCACCATTCTCAACCTGGTCCCGGGCAACGCTCAGCGCTTCCTCGTACTGTTCTTCCTTGATCAGACGCAGAAACCGCTTGGAACCGGTCACGTTGGTACGCTCACCCACGTTGATGAACAGCGTGTTCTCATCGCCGGTGAAGGGTTCGAGGCCGGCCAGACGCAAGACCTTGGGGCGCTCGGGAATCTGGCGCGGGGGGTATTTGGATACGGCCTTGACGATGGCTTCGATATGCTCCGGGCAGGAGCCACAGCAGCCCCCGATGATATTCAGGAAGCCATCCCGGGCGAAGCCTTCGATAATGTCCGCCATTTCTTCAGGCGTCTGGTCGTACTCTCCGAATTCGTTTGGCAGGCCGGCGTTAGGATGCGCCGAAACGTAGGTCTCTGCCTTGTTTGCCAGCTCTTCAACATAGGGGCGCAGGGCATCGGCGCCCAGAGCGCAGTTAAGGCCGACCGAGATGGGCCGGGCATGGGCAATGGAGTTATAGAAAGCTTCGGTGGTCTGGCCGGAAAGGGTACGGCCAGACGCGTCGGTAATGGTGCCGGAGATCATGATCGGCAACTCAACGCCGGAATCCTCGAAGTACTGCTGAGTGGCGTAAATGGCCGCTTTGGCGTTCAGGGTATCGAAAATGGTTTCGATCAGGATGATGTCTGAGCCACCTTCAACCAGCCCCGCGACAGATTCATAATAGTTGTCGACCAGGGTCTGGAAATCCACGTTACGGAATCCGGGGTTACTCACATCCGGAGACAGGGAGGCGGTGCGGGAGGTAGGGCCCACGGCACCGGCAACAAACCGGGGGCGGTCCGGGTTTTTGGCGGTATACTCATCTGCCACTTCGCGGGCCAGTCGGGCCGACGCCACATTCAGCTCCCGGGCCAGATCTTCCAGCCCGTAGTCAGCCTGGGACAGGCGAGTGGAGTTAAAAGTGTTGGTTTCGATGATATCCGCGCCGGCATCCAGATATTCTTTGTGAATATTGCGAATCAGGGCAGGCTGGGTAAGGTTCAGCAAGTCGTTGTTGCCTTGCAGGTCCCTGCCGAAGTCGGCAAACCGCTCGCCACGGAAAGCGGCTTCATCCAGTTTCTGTTTCTGGATCATGGTACCCATGGCGCCATCCAGAACGATGATGCGTTCTTTGAGGGCCTGCCTGAGCTGTTCCAGACGAATGTTGCGATCGGTCATAGGGAAACCTTCCGGATGTCGTGAATAACGTCGTATAACGGTCGATGGCGCCGGATAATAACAAAAACCAAAGGGAACGTCTTAGTGGCGATGATCATTGTCAAGTTCTCCGATGAAAGAACCGGCAAGGCGTCCATCTATAAGGGGAATTCATTAGTCTGATTAATGTCTGACTAAAATGGTTGGTCTTTCATGTTGGCCCGAACTCCCTTAAAATATAACCCAAACTTGTTAACAGGTAGGAAGCATGGCATTGGTAACTGTGACTGATTCAGCAAGAGACTATCTTGCTCAACTGATCGAAAAACAGGACGTTGAAGGCATGGGCGTTCGCATCTTCGTCACCCAGCCCGGTACCCGCAACGCGGAGACCTGCCTTGCCTATTGCCCGCCGAACGAAGTCGTTCCCACCGACGAGACGGTCAATCTCGAAAAATTCACACTGTTTCTGGACCATAACTCGGTGCCGTTCCTGGAAGATGCCTATGTGGACTATTCCAAGGACCAGATGGGCGGTCAGCTGACGATCAAGGCCCCCAACGCCAAGGTGCCACAGGTTGCGGATGACGCACCCCTGCCTGATCGGGTCAACTATATCCTTGGTTCCGAAATTAACCCCAGCCTGGCTTCACACGGCGGTGAGGTTTCTCTGGTTGAGATTGTGGATGGATCGATCGCCGTGCTGCGTTTTGGGGGAGGCTGCCAGGGCTGCTCGGCCGTCAGCCTGACTCTCCAGCAGGGAGTCGAGAAAACCCTGAAAGAACGGGTTCCGGAAATTACCGCGGTACGTGATGTGACCGACCACTCCAATACTGACAACGCCTATTATCAGTAATCAGCCGTCGTTGCCCTAGAGGCTGCGGCAGATCCGGACGCCGAAGGGCCGGACCTGCCGCAAGCACCTGGGGCCCCTGGCAACACGGCCAATGTTCCAGAGCGCCTTCTGTTTCATTATCCCGCACCCAAACAGAACCCTTTCCGCTCGCTCGCGGGGTAAGTCTTGTCGGATTTAATGTTTCTCTCGATTCCACTGATGGCTGCGCTGGTGGGCTGGTTTACGAACTGGCTGGCCATTCAGATGTCTTTCTATCCCGTACAGTATATCGGCCACGGAGTGTTCGGCTGGCAAGGCGTTATCCCGCGTAAAGCGGAAAAGATGGCACACATCTGTATTGATCGCACCATGCAGCATTTTGGAGACCTCAACTCGGTCTACCAGAAGCTGGACCCACCCAGGATTGTAGAGCAGGTGCTGAGCCAGGTGTCCCCGCGCCTGGACGAGTACATAGACGAAATCATGTACGACGTGCAGCCTGTGCTGTGGGACAACCTCCCGCGCTTTGTAAAGCAGCGGATCTACCTGTGGGCGCGCCAGCAATTACCCTCGCGCGTGGAAGACCTGGTGGAAGACTTCAGTGACGATCTTGACGACCTGGTGGATCTCAAAGCCTTGCTGAGCCGGGAACTCAGGCACCACCCAGACCTGATGAACCGGATTTTCCAGCAGGCGG
>DATGNB010000032.1:0-31671 GCA_035306945.1 Marinobacter sp. | reverse complement strand
ATATTCGCGCGCAGGCATTGCTGCAGGGTTTGCTGGTCCATCAGGCCTTCGCCGCGCATGGCGCTGATCAGCCCGCGCCATTTCCAGGCCTTGAGGTTGTGGTTCTCCGGCACCAGCATTTCCGGTATCTCGGCATCGGTGTGTACCCCGAGAATACCCGCGATAATGGCGCCGATACTGGAGCCGGCGATCACCTGGGGCAGCAGCCCCTTTTCCCACAGTGCCTTGATGACTCCGAAATGGAACATGCCCAGCGATGCGCCACCACTGAGCAACAGCGTGGGCCGGCCAAAGCTGGTCAGGGTATCGCGGAAGAATTGCAGCTTGTCGTAGACAGAAAAGCCCGGTACCGGGTTATCACACAGATAATCCAGGGACTCACACACCTGGCCGATATATTCCTCAATCAGGTGTTTGGTCCCCACGTGGGAGCGGGTATAAAGCGCGGGATTGCCCATATTGCCGAGATCGTGGTGCAAGCCCTCTCTCAACGCACGCTTCAGGCGTTCAAAGTCTTTCTGTTGCCGGTACTGCTTCAGGTTACACAGACGATCGTAGATCAGCTCATAGTGATACAGATCCGAGGCAAACTCTTCTTTCCACTCGGTGTTACCTTCCAGAAAATCCAGCTCCAGCCCGGCCTCCATCCATTGGTCGTAGGTTGTGGCTTCTGCCTGGGCCTTGCGGGCGCAGGCTATTCTGGGGTCCGTAATCACCGGTTGCCTCCCGGGCTGGATGCTCAGAAATCCTCGAGCATGAAGTCATCGTCGTCCGCGAAGGGGTCTTCGGTGATCTTACCATCGTTAATCAGAAATTCGCGACGCTGCAGATAGGCATTGCGCACAAACGTGTACTGGTCCCCGGAAATGAAACTTTCTGCCGGAATCAGGTCTGCCCGCTTGTCGACAACCTGCAACGCCCGGAGGTAATACCATTCGGGACTGTCCACCTCATCCCAGGCCGAAGGCAGGACCCAGCCATCGGTTGCCAGGCCGGCGAAATCCCGTGGTGTGGAGGGCCCCAGTAATGGCAACATCAGGTAAGGACCCGGTTCCACGCCCCAGTAACCCAGTGTCTGGCCAAAATCTTCCGGGCGTTCCGGCAACTCGAACGCGGTTGCCACATCAAAAACACCGCCGAGGCCGAACACCGTGTTAAAGGTAAAGCGCCCGAAGGCCACCACCGCAGACTCCCCTTTCAGCTGCAGCAGGCTGTTGCTGAAGTTGCGGATTTCGGTCAGGTTATTGAAAAAATTGGTCACGCCGCGGTCGACGATGTCCGGTGTCACGGTACGATAGGCATTGGCCACCGGACGCAAAAACCAGCGATCCAGGGCATCGTTGAACGCAAAGACCTTGCGGTTCCAGCCTTCGTAGGGATCGGCCGGGTTAACCGGTGGCGCCTCTGCTTCCACCGGGGTCGGTGCTGCACTCTGGGCCCGGGCCACAGGCACACCGGCCCAGATGAGCGCGACAAGCAGCAGGAAAAGCCCCTGCCGGCAACGTTTGTATTCTCTCATTTGCCCCTCTCGGGTTGGTTATAAGGCCTGCAATCCCTAGCGGTGCCGTACCACCACACTACCGATGGAATAACCCGCGCCGAATGAGCAGATGACGCCCAGATCGCCGGCTTTCAGATCGTCTTTGTGCTTGTGAAACGCAATGATCGAGCCGGCAGAACTGGTGTTGGCGTATTCGTCCAGAATCACCGGGGCCTCTTGCTCCGTTGCATCCCGGCCCAGCACCCGGCGGGCGATAAGCTGGTTCATGTTCAGGTTGGCCTGGTGTAACCACATCCGAGTCAGGTCGTCCGGCCGGAGATCAAGCGCAGCAAGGTGGTCCTGTATTGTCTGGGCAACCAGCGGTGAGACTTCCTTGAACACTTTCCGGCCCTGCTGGATGAACAGTTTGTCGGGCTTGCCAACACCGCTCTCGTCAGCGCGATTCAGAAAGCCGAAATTGTTCCGGATGTTGTTGGAGAACCGGGTGGTCAGCCGGGTGCCAAGAATCTCAAAGCCCTGGTCTGGCCGGGTGTTCTCCTCCCGCTCAACCAGAATCGCTGTGCAGGCATCACCAAAAATAAAATGACTGTCGCGGTCCCGGAAATTCAGATGGCCCGAACAGATCTCCGGGCTTACCACCAGAACCGCACGGGCAGCACCGTTTTCAACCGAGTTAACCGCGGCCTGCAAACCAAACGTGGCCGAACTGCAGGCGACGTTCATGTCGTAGGCAAAGCCCTCAATGCCCAGGGCTTCCTGAACTTCAATCGCGATCGCCGGATACGGACGCTGCAGATTGGAACAGGCCACGATCACCGCATCCACATCGGCCGCCGTCTTACCGGCCTGGCCCAGCGCTTCCTGACAGGCGGCAACGGCCATCTCACACTGCACCGAGGGCTCATCGTTACTACGCTCGGGAATAAAGGGTTTCATACGCCGGGGATCGAGTATGCCTTCGCGGTCGATCACATGGCGCCGCTTGATACCAGAGGCCTTCTCAATAAACGCAGATGACGAAGGTTGCAAGGCTGCCAGTTCACCGCGGGCTATCTCTTCCGCATGCTCATTGTTGTACAGCTCTACATACTGGTTGAACGCATCAACCAGTTCATCGTTTTCAATAGTGGCGGGCGGCGTGTACAGGCCGGTTCCGCTGATGACGGCTTTAATCACAATAACCCCAACGTCATGATTACATGTACGCACCTATCAGGTGCACTGTCGGAAATACTACCACAGTCCGCCCGCCCGACCATTAAACCCGGGTATTTTGCCACTGCTTGTCCAGGCGTTTGACGGAGACCGTCATGGCGGTGCCCAGTTGCTGGGCAAAAAACGAGACCCGGAACTCTTCCAGCATCCACCGATAGAGCTCCAGCTCCGGGTCGCGCACGCCCTGGCGCCGCTGCTGCTCCCGCTTGGTGGTGTAACGGCTCCAGAGCGGAGCCATCGTATGCAGGAACTCCCGCTCGCGCCCCATTTCCCTGGGCATTTTCTCAAGCCGCATGAGCGCGGCCTCAAAATAAACTCCGAAACGAGCCAGCCATTGTGCCGGCGTTGCTACCAGAAAGCCGGGATAAACAAGATGTTGCAGCTGAAACTTGAGATCCGCCATGCTGTTGGCCATCGCCAGATTGATCTTGCCCTTCAGGTGCCGGGCAACACTCTGATACCCGAGCATGGCCTGATGGAGCCGTTCATCCGCCGCCTCAAGGGCCGGAATAAAATCCCCCCGATGCTCATCGTAGAGCTGCTCAAATGCCTGCTTGCTTCGAGGGAGCTCCCCGGGCAGGAAATGCTCCATGACGGCAGACAACACCAAATCGTCCAGTAACCCCCTGGCCTGCCCCACGGGCGCAAACATCAGGGCCGACTGCCTGAACTTCGGCAGCTTCCGGTCCAGCTCCGACAGAATGCTGCCAAAACGGTTCACAAGCAGCCTGGCCACGGCCTGACGAGTCGTATCCTCAGCGGTAAGCCGGTCCAGGCAACGGATCTCCCGGACGGTTTTGCCCAGATCCTCCAGAGCCGGGTAGACGGTAATCTGCATTCCGCCTTTTTCGGTGTGCACCTGCTCGGGCAGGGTTCCGAACTGCCAGTCCGGGTAGTCACCGCCGCTGAGCTCATCCTTGTCATCCCGGGTGGCCGACGCCAGAGCTTCTTCAGCCCGGCCCTCAAGCCTGGCCTGCAACTCATCCGCGCTGCGGCCTTCGGCGATGGTCGAACCTTTATTGCCGGTAACCCGGAGGTTCATTCGCAGATGCCGGGGGAGTTCTTCGTCGGGCCAGCTCAGGGGGTCAATCTGTACCCCGGTCATGCGGCGCAATTGCTCGCCCAGCTTGAGTGCCAGAGGTTCGTTGCCGGGTTGCAGGTTGGCCAGCGCCGCATCGACAAAATCCGGCACCGGCACAAAATTTCTGCGCAGAGATTTCGGCAACCCCTTCACCAGGGCAATGCATTTTTCCCGCAACAGCCCGGGTACCAGCCATTCCAGCCGGCGGGCGGGAATCTGCTTGAGCGCCATCAGCGGGACATTCACGGTTACCCCATCGCGCTCACTGGTGGGCTCGAATTCGTAGCTGAGCGGATACTTTACCCCCTCCCATTCCAGATAATCCGGGAACTGCTCTCCCGCGCTCTGGTCCAGCGGACGCTGCAACACATCCGCTTCGGTCAGCTCCAGCGCTTTCAGTTCTCCGGCTGAAAGGCCCTTCCACCAGGCTTCAAAATGCCGGCCACTGACGATGTCCGGGGGTAGTCGCTCGTCGTAGAACGCGACCAGAACCTCGTCATCCACCAGCAGATCACGGCGACGGGTTTTCTTTTCGAGATTCTCAACGGTGTCCAGCATTTCCCGGTTACGGGCGATAAACGGCGCCCTGGAATGGTAGTCGCCCTCCACCAGTGCGCGCCGGATAAACAGGTCACGGCATGCCGCCGGATCAACCTTCGCGTAGGCCATAAGGCGCCGGGGCACAATATCGAGGCCATACAGGGTGACCTTCTCATACCCCATCACCTGGGCTCTTTTCTGCTGCCAGTGGGGCTCAAAGTAATGGTGTTTTACGATGTGGCCAGCCAGTGGCTCCACCCACTCCGGCTGTATGGCCGCCACCATGCGGGCAAACACCTTGCTGGTTTCAACAATCTCAGCCGCCACGATCCACTTCGGAGCAGTCTTCGCCACTTTTGAGCCGGGAAATATCGCAACTTTCCGGTTGCGGGTGGCCAGGTACTCACGCCTTTCGATTTTTACCGCGATCTGGCCCAGCAATCCGGCCAGAATGGCTTTGTGAATATCGCTGTAACTGGCCGGCTGCTCATTGATGGCGAGTTTCTGTTCCCGGCAGATCAGTGCCAGCTGCCGGTGGATATCCCGCCATTCCCGCATGCGCATCCAGCTCAGAAAGTTTTTCTGGCATAGTTTTTTCAGCTGGTTCTGGGACAGCTCCTGGCGCTGTTCTTCGTACCAGTTCCAGATATTCAGCAGCGTGGCAAAGTCGGACTCTTTGTCATTAAACGGCGCATGGGCCTGATCCGCCGCCTGTTGCTTGTCCTGTGGGCGCTCCCGGGGATCCTGAACGGTAAGCCCCGCAATAATCACCAACACCTCCGCCAGGCTGCCCTGCTCGGCTGCGGTGATCAGCATACGAGCAAGGCGCGGATCCAGCGGCAGCCGTGCCATGGTACGGCCCAGCCTGCTGAGCCGGCGCTTCTCATCCACCGCCCCCAGCTCTTCCAGGAGTTTGTAGCCGTCGTTCACCTGCCGGCGATCGGGCGCCTCCAGGAACGGAAAGTCCCGGATCTCACCTAAGCCGGAGTTCGCCATCTGCAGGATCACAGAGGCCAGGTTAGTGCGCAGGATCTCCGGATCGGTGAACTCCGGCCGGTTCAGATAATCTGCCTCATCGTAGAGCCGGAAACAGATTCCGGGCGCCACCCGCCCGCAACGCCCGGCCCGCTGGTTGGCACTTGCCTGAGACACCGGTTCGATGGGCAGACGCTGGATCTTGGAGCGGACGCTGTAGCGGCTGATACGGGCAACGCCGGTATCAATCACGTAACGAATGCCGGGAACCGTCAGCGAGGTTTCCGCCACGTTGGTCGACAGTACAATGCGCCGGCCCCGGTGGCTCTGGAACACCCGGTTCTGCTCCTGGTTACTGAGCCTGGAATACAGCGGGAGCACTTCGGTATGGCGTAGTTCTGCGTGCCTTAAGGTTTTGCTCAGGGCACGAATTTCCCGTTCACCCGGTAAAAAGACGAGCACGTCACCCGGGGGCTGCTTGTGCTGGCGCTCGTGCTGCTCAATCTCTTCCAGAGCGTCGAGTACGCCGTCGTTCCAGCTCTGGTCCCGGTCATCCTCGTCTCCGGCCAGGGGGCGGTAGCGCACCTCAACCGGATAGGTACGGCCACTCACCTCGATAATCGGTGCGTTCTGAAAGAACTCACTGAAGCGGTCCACCTCAATGGTTGCTGAGGTAATGATGACCTTGAGGTCCGGCCGCTTTGGCAGCAGCTGGCGCAGGTACCCCAGGAGGAAATCGATATTCAGGCTGCGCTCATGGGCCTCATCGATAATCAGGGTATCGTACTTATCCAGGAACCGGTCGTGCTGGACTTCCGCCAGCAGAATACCATCGGTCATCACCTTAACCCGGGTAGCTTCCGAGGTGTTATCGGTAAAGCGTACCTGATACCCCACCTGCTGCCCTACCTGCTCCCCGAGCTCCTCGGCAATTCGGGCAGACACGCTACGGGCCGCAATCCGCCGGGGCTGCGTGTGCCCGATCAGGCCACGAATACCCCGCCCCATATTGAGGCAGATTTTCGGAATCTGGGTGGTCTTGCCCGAACCGGTTTCGCCGGCAATGATCACCACCTGATGCCCGGTGATGGCCCTGGTGATATCGTCCACCCGCGCCGAGACAGGCAGGGTTTCCGGGAAGGTCGCAGGCTTATGAAGGGCCTGGCGTTTCTGTACCTTGTCCATGCCCTGATCGAGCCAGCGCGCCATTTTTTCCAGCTCTTTCTGATCGGGGTTCCCTTTGGTGCGCCGGATCAGCCGGAGAATGCGGGACGCCTCGTGCTGATTACAGACGTCCAGCTGGCTCATAAAGGCCGTGACCGCTGCACGGGGATCAGCTACGGAATGGTCCGGCACCGGGTTATCGGGTAATTCAGTCATGGATCTGCTTAACGGGTTGAACGGCAAAAGAAGGATTCAGGCCCAACAGTCTAACGGGATTCCGGCGATACAGAAACACAAAGACCCTGCCGGAGCAGGGTCTCTGGGGCCGTATAAAGGCCGGGACGTGGCAGCAGATCAGGCGTTGGCCTCATCCCGCAGCTCACGACGCAGGATTTTACCCACGTTACTCTTGGGCAGCTCATCGCGGAATTCGAAGTGCCTGGGTACTTTGTAGGCGGTCAGGCGCTCACGACAGAACTCTTTCAGTTCGTTGGCGGTCACGCCCTCTTTGGTGGCAACCACGTAAACCTTGACCGCTTCGCCACTCTTGGCATCAGGCACACCCACGGCGGCACACTCAACGACTTTCGGATGGCTGGTAACCACGTCTTCAATTTCATTCGGGAACACGTTAAAGCCGGACACAATAATCATGTCTTTTTTACGGTCCACAATGCGGATATAACCGTCTTCCTGAATCAGGGCAATGTCCCCGGTTTTCAGGTAGCCATCCTCGGTGAACGATTTCTGGGTGTCGTCGGGGCGTTGCCAGTAACCGCGCATCACCTGCGGGCCTTTTACACACAGCTCGCCGGGCTCGCCCACCGGAACTTCCCTGCCGTCGTCGTCGATGGCCTTGATCAGCGTAGAAGGAATCGGCAGGCCGATCGTTCCCACCTGGATGGCGCTGCGGGGGTTGAAGGTAACCACCGGTGAGGTTTCGGTCATGCCGTAACCTTCGCTGATTTCACACCCTGTTACCCGCTCCCACATTTTGGCGGTGTCGCTGGTCAGTGCCATGCCGCCGGAAGCCGTCAGTTTGAGGCCGGAGAAGTCCAGTTCCTGGAAATCGTCGTTGTTACACAGCGCCACAAACAGAGTGTTGAGACCAATAAAGGCGGTAAATTTCTGTTTTTGCAGCTCTTTGACAAAACCCGGAATATCCCGCGGGTTGGGGATCAGGATATTGTGAGCACCGGCCTCAAGCATGATGCCGCAGTTCAGGGTAAACGAGTAGATGTGGTACAGGGGCAGCGGGGCAATAACCACTTCCTTGCCTTCTTCGACCTGGTCTTCCAGCATCGGCCGCACCTGCGTCAGGTTGGCTACCAGGTTGGCGTGGGTCAGCATGGCCCCTTTGGCCACGCCGGTGGTACCGCCGGTGTACTGAAGAACCGCCAGGTCGTCCAGCTTAACATCTACCGGTGTGTATTTTTCACGCGCACCAGCGCTCAGCACGGCGGGAAGCTTATGGGCACCCGGGATGTTGAACGAAGGCACCATTTTTTTCAGGTACTTGACCGCGGCATTCATGAGCGTACGCTTGAGTGGCGAGTGCATGTCGGCCACTTCGGTCACGATCACGTGCTCAATGCTTGTATGGGGCAGCACCTTCTCGGCGTTGTCGGCCATATTGGCAAGGACAACCAGCGCCTTGGCACCAGAATCGTTAAACTGATGCTCCATCTCGCGGGTGGTGTACAGCGGGTTGGTGTTGACCACAATCATTCCCGCACGCATAGCGCCAAACACAACCACCGGATACTGGGTTACGTTGGGCATTTGCACCGCGATGCGGTCGCCGGGTTTCAGATCGGTTTTGTTCTGCAGCCAGGCCGCAAAATTGCGGCTCTGGGTATCAAGCTCTTTGTAGGTCAGCGTAGCACCCACCGCAGAAAACGCAGGACGGTCGCCGTATTTCTGCACGGCCTGTTCGAAGACGTCCACCATGTTTTTGTATTTTTTTACGTCCACCTCCCGGGCGATGCCGGCGGGGTACTTGTCTTGATAGAACTGCTCGAAATCCATCACCATCTCCTGTCTGAACGGCGAAGATTGATCAAAAAATCAACCCTACAAAAGTATCAGCCTCAAAAAGTGGGGAGAGAATAGCAGTTTTGTTGGCTCTGGCACAATCTACCGTGAACAGCCCCGGGCTTTCAAACGCCTGCCTCACCCCCCGGTTGGCCCCGACCGCCATCAAAAACGGACCGGGTGGGTCAGCCCGGAAGAAACTCTATCGGAAACTGTACTTTCCGGGTTTCAACGTCGGCCGCACCAAAATTAAACATCCGCACCCGCATGGCAATGCGCTGCTCCAGCGCCGGGCTTCCGAGTTCCGAACCCACCACCTGGCAGGCGGAGACACTCCCGTCAGGCTCGATCACCAGCTCCAGGGTAACCCGCCCCTCCAGGGTCGGGTCCTGCCGCAGCTCACGCTGATACAGCGAATACAACACACTTTTCTGGGCATCAAACACCTGCCGGATGTTACTCATCGCCCGCTGCCCGACGGAAGACTGCGGAGCCGGCTTCGACCGGGCAACCTCAACATCGTTCACCGGCGCCGCCACCTGACTCACCTCATGTTGTGCTACGAGCACTTCCCTGGCGGGTGCATCGCTGATCTCGACACCGCCGCTGCCAGCGAGCGCCTGCACCCTGTCTGGGACCTGCTCATGCAGAGCCCCGGCGTGGTCGCTGCTCACGTTAATTTCCCGCACCGTTGCGGGCACGTCCTGCCCGGGCCGGGTCAGTGCTGCCAGCTGGTTTTTCATGGCGAACAGGCCAGACCGCGCCGCCGTCTCTCTGGCCTGATCGGCGCTCTGAACCGGGGCCGGCAGCGTTGGGGCCGGCACCTCGACCACTTCGGCGGCTTCGGGAGGCGTGGGCAGCTCGTCGACCGGCTCAGGTACAGGCTCGGGTTCCTGCGTTAATGGCTCTGGCGGAGGCGCAACCGGGGCCGGCTTTTCGATCAGCCTGGCCAGCCTCGGTGGAACCTGTTCCGATTCGGCGCGATCCCTTTCAGGCAGCTCGACTCCGGGGATAAGTAACGAGGGCACCAGAAACAGAATGCCAACCACCAACAGGATAACCCCAAACCGGGTGCGCTCGGCACGATCCTGGGCCCAGGGTAAACGACTCCCGACACGGGCAGAAGACTCAACCATTCTGTCCCCCCGTTTCAACCGCAAGGTGCACCTGGCGGTACTGTTCGTCTACGCAGGTTTTCAGGATCCTGCGCAGCAGCCTGTACTCAGTCCCCTGACCCGCCATGATGGTCACTTCCAGCCCCTGGGGTGGTACCTCGCTCAGCCGGTTGCGGCGATAGGCAAGTTCCTCCGACAAGCCGGCAATGTGGATCTCATCGGCACCGATACCGTCCAGCCTGGCAACCTCCCGCCCCTGCACCAGGATCGACTGGCCACTCACCTGCACGGTCAGGTTATCCACCGCATCCCGTTCAGAGCTCGAAACGGGCAGCGCAACCTCAGTGGTGTTCTGCATTACCTTCACGTCGGATGAATTCACCATCAGGAAGAACACCAGAATGGTGAAAATATCCATCAGCGAAACCAGATTAAGCCCGCCCGGCCGGTTCATCCGCCGATAATGGCGCCGTCGGAGCCGGGCCCGGCGAGACGTTTTCATACCCCCTCCCCGTCGACCGCGTTCACCCTCACCGCCAGCTCCCGATCCTCTCCCGCATCCATCAAGGCAACATCAGGAAATAACTCGGCCTGGACCACACTGGCAGCAACAACGGCCGGGTATGAGCGCACCGTGTCCATTACCGATACCAAAGTCTGGTAATCCACCTCTGGCCCCACCTCCAGGATGACATCGGTCTTGTCTGGCATGCGCGTCTTGATCTGGCGTAACAGAGCCTGCAGGCCTTCAAGATCCTGAGCCTGGCCCCTGGCTGGCAAAACCCCGATCAGGCCACGCTCGCTATCGGCGACCTCAAGGCCCTGGGGCAGCACGGTGACCACCATCCGGAACTGATCAGGCAGCGGTGTTTCGCCCGCTTCGACACCGGGAAAATTCAGCTCGATCATTCGAATCTGGGTGAACACCATGCCCAACAGCAGAACCGGAACCAGTACAATCATCAGGTTAAGAAACGCTGTAATATCCAGCTCTGCCGCGCTCTCCAGCCTGCGGTGTCGACGTCTCATCTGGCCATGCTCCTGTCTAGTTGGCTCCTGAACACAAGATCAGGCGGTGGCCGGGGTGTCGGTATCCGAAACAAGATTCAGCAGCTTGACGCCCGCCATCTCAAAACTGTCCACGATCTCGTTGGTCCGGGTCTGGAGCAAGGCGTGGAACAGCAACAAAGGAATCGCCGAAATCAGGCCAAAAGCCGTCGTGTTCATTGCCACCGAAATGCTTTCGGACAGCAAGGACGCCTTCTGCGCCGGGTCGGCTGCGGCGACGGCGGTAAATGCCGCGATCAGACCGATAATAGTGCCCAACAGCCCAAGTAGTGTCGCAATGTTTGCCAGGGTGGCCAGGTACTGAGTACGTTTTTCCAGCCGGGGTAACACTTCCATCAGGCCTTCTTCCATCGCGTACTCAATGTCTTCCCTACGGCTGTTGGACAGCAGCCGCGACAGGCCCGCCCCCATCACCGAGGCAATAGCACTGTCTGAGCCGGACGCCACTTTCATGGCGCGCCTGAAGTCCCGCTGCTGCAGCGCCGGGAGAATTCCCCGCTCAAACGCAATGCGGTTTCGCCGCCGGATAGAGCCCAGAAAAAGAAAGCGCTCCAGAGTGATGGCGAGCCCCAGCGCCAGCACAAGCGCAATGGGGTACATAAACGGCCCGCCTTCCTGAAAAAAACGGATAATCGTATCAAGCATGGTGTGGTCTCCGGTTACTGCAGGGTCAGGGTTGGTTAGGGTTGCCTGTTGCCGGTTGCGACGACAACACAAGTGGGTTCAGGGAGTCCCGGAACTGACGATGGCCATCCAGTTCCGGGGCTGCCCGGGGACGGGTGAGCTCCGGGGCCTCCTGATCAAGTTCCGTACGGGGGCGCCTGGGCAGCGTAGGCGCCTGCCAGGGCAGGATGTACAGCACCCGGGGGTCGTCGTCTCCGCCCGAGGCCGACACCCCGGCAATCTCAAACCCGGGCGCTGTCGGTTCCCCACCCCTGGAATCAGCCAGGGCTACACCGGCGACCGGGAGCAAAACAATCCAGACAAATACCCGGGCCCAGCTCATCATTGCAGCCTCCGCTCCAGATCAGCCACCCAGCCTGCAACTCTGGATTCCGGTGACCGTGTCAATGTGAGGTACTGCTGGTAGTGCCTGAGTGCGAGCGGAAGGTCGAGCAGATAGAGCTCTGCGATCACCGCCAGGTTGTAATGAAGCTCCGCTACGTCGGGCCGGACTTCAAGCGCCTCCCTCAGAATTCCGGCCGCGTCCGTAAACCGGTCTTCCTGCTTCAGCAACAACGCCAGGTTATTGGCACTGACGGCATCGGCAGGGTTCAGGCGGACCGCCTCCTGCAGAGCCTCAATGGCGTCCCGGGTGCGCCCTTCCTGATAGGCCTGCTGGCCTTTCGCGAGCCACTCACCGGCCTGCCGCAAGGCTTGTTGGGAGGGCGCATCCCGTGTGGGTGTGGGTGCCGGCGGGCCTGACGCTGCGCACCCGGCCAGCGCCAGGCTTACCGCCAGAATCCCGCAAACGCTTAACCGCTGCATGACGTTATGCACCATGGTTACCCTCCCCGGTCCAGGACATCCAGCGCAGCTCCCTCTGATAGCGGCCCGGGTGCATCTCCGAAAGTACCTTCAGGCTCAGGCTGATCCACTCATCAAACCCATGCCCGGGAATCCGTGCGTGGTTGGTGGCATGCAGTGCCATGGCGCGCTCCTCCAGAGGGAAGGCTTCTTCTTCAAGCAGCATCCGGTACTGCATGGCCTCAAGCTCATTCAGCTCAGCCGGCACCTCGGAAGCCATAAGGTCTGCCGCCAGAGTGCGGTACAGCTCTGCGCGCCGATAGAGCACCTGAGAAACATAAGGCTCACCGCCAAGGGACTCGGCCCGCAGCAGGAGCTGTCGCGCATCGTCCATGGCCCGTTGCTTTCGGGTTAAAGTAGCCGGTAACGGATGCGTCAACGGGATACCGGCAAAACGCTCGGCGGCCGCCGCACCCAGTTCCAGCGCGGCATCGGCGGACCAGCGAAGCGTTTCTTCGGAATGCCACTGGCTGGCTTCTTCCCGCGCCAGCAGGGCCTGCTGTTGGGCCACCAGATCCCGGCCGGCCTCAATCAGGCGCTGGCGTATGGTTTGTTGCTGAACATGCTCAGCGGCAGTGGCGGGTGTCGGAGCCTGTGCCAGCCATTCCTCATACAGCTCGTTGCGGGCCTCGGTCGCGCCCGCCTGATGATAAAGTTCGGCCGCCCGGATCTTCAGCGGCCAGGGATCACTGCTGTTGCGGGCTTGCGTGACCAACTCCTCAGCGGCCCTGGCAGGCTGGCCGGCCTGCTGGTAGGCATACACAAGCTTCCCGGGAATTTCCGACGCCAGGGCGGACCCGGGATAATCGGAACGGAACCGGCGCAACTCGTTGATGGCAGACTGCCAGTCTTCAGCAATCAGCCAGGTGTTAGCTGCGTCAAAACGCGCCCTGATGGCAACCTCAGAACCAGGAAGAACCGTTTCAACCCGCTGGAAATTCGCAACCGCCAGTGCCGGCTTGCCTTCAGCCGCTGCCGCTTCAGCCTGCCGATACACCGACGCCGCCAACTGAAGCTGTATCTGGTCCTTGTCCTCTTGATGCCGGGCCAGTGCCGGCTGTGCCTGCACCAGGCTCAGGGCCTGCCGCCAGGCGGCTTCTGCCCCGGTGTATTCATGACCCTGCTGGCGAACTTTCGCGGTCACCAGCCACGCGGCGTACTGTTCCTCATCACTGGCCTGAGGCAAATCGAGGGTTGCCCGCGCATAGTGCAAAGCCTGTGAGGGATCGCCCTGGTCCAGCCAGCGGTTCGCAAGATCCGCCCTCAGGCCCGACAATCTGGCTTCCGGCCCGAACGCAGCGTAATAACGCTGCTCGGCAGCACTCAGATCAGCCAATGGGCTGGCGCCGGAGATGCTTGGGCTGTCGCCGGAGATGCTGCGGTCGTCCAGCTGGCCCCGCCGGATCGTGATACCGGCCCAGGCCGAATCAACGGATCGCTCATGGCGGTGCTGGTAAGCCGCCGCCTCGAAGTTCACCAATGCAGCTTCCGGCTGTCCGGCCTGCAGGCGCGCATCACCGGCCAGGTGCAGGATGGTGCCCGGCGTGTCTGCCCTCAGCGCCAGTTGCTCATAGTACTGCGCCGCCCGGTCCCACTGTTGCCCGGCATAATGATGATCCGCCAGAAAACGCGCGTATTCCCGCCAGTTCTGCTGTTGCGAAGCACTCAGGGCGGCATAGCCGTCTGAGCCGCCAAAATGTGCCACGTATGCGGCCATCGCGTCTCTTACCCGGCTATCCGCCCCGGCCATGCGCCAATAGGCCACACTCTGGGCCAGAAGGTCCGGTGCAAACGTACTCTGCGGATAGGCCCGGGCAAAGGCTTCATTAACCGCTACTGCCTGCTCGAACCGGCCTTCGTGGGCATGCAGGTCGGCCAGGCGGTCGTAGAGTATCGGAACCCAGGGCGAAGACCGGTGCCGTTCCAGCCAGCCGGCCAGCGAGCGGGTGTCATCCAGCCGGGACGCCATAACCGCAAGAATCCGGAAACTGTCTTCCAACATATCCCGGGTAGCCGCCGGGGGCGAGGCGACTGCCTCGGGCGTTGGTAGTTGTTCATCAAGCAGGGCAAGAAACGACTCCGCCGATCTCACCCACCCCGTCGGCCCTTGCTTGAACTGGCTCCAGGCCATCATATAGCGTGCCTTGGGTGCCAGCTCCTGCTTACCTTCAGTGCCCAACAGCTGCTGATACCCCACTTCTGCTTTCCTGAAGCGCCCCGCCGAGAACTCCGACTCGGCAATGCGAAAACGTGCTTCCGGCGCCAGGGCAGAGTTCGGATAAAGACCGGCCAACTGGGTCAGCCGATCGATGGACTGGTCAGGCTGCCCGGTCAGAGCATGGGCCTTCGCCATCTGATAAAGCAGCTCGTCCAGCCGCCCCGAGAAAGAGCCACGGGCCAGGATATCCTCATAGCTCTCAAGCACCTCGTCGTAGATCAGCGCTTCCTGCTCCGGGGTAAAGCCCAGCTCCTGGCCCGACTGATCCCGAATGTTGTTCAGCCGGTTGAGTGCATCAATACGGACTTCCGGCTCGTCAGAGGTTTCGAACAGTTTCTGGTAGCGGCGCGCCACTTCCGCAGGCGATATGGCGGGCAGTGTCCGGCTTTCAAACTTCAGAAAGACCGGCCGCATATCGCCGAGAGTCTCGCCATCACGGCCCAGCTCCACACGAAAGGATTCCTGAGCAACGACCGGCGTAGCGGCGAGAGAGACCATTAACAGGCCCGGCAACAGGGAGGGGTAACGGCGCCTGATCATGGCCTTCTCTCGCTTCCGGTTTCATGGGCCAGGCGCTCCAGGGCCAGAAACTCGTATAGGTGGGCAACCTGTTGCTCGGTCCGGTCTATGGCATGGACCATGCGCTGATCCTGGGACATAACAAAATCAAGGGCCAGCTCATCCAGTATCTCAGCTGCCCGGCCCCGGGTATCGCTTATCTCGCGTTCCAGGGCGCGGTTGGCCAAAGCCAGCGTGTTGATCTGATCCTGCAGACCTGGCTGGCCGCCGTGGCGGGTCAACGCATCGGAAAACACGCCAAGATCGTGGCGGTGGTTCTCAAGAGCATCGGCAATGGCGTCAAGCTGTGCAACTCGCCGCACCGAGGCCTGAGCCCCGGGTTCTTCCAGAAATCGCAACAGATAAGCCAGCCGTGGCTGCGCCAGCGTCCGGCTGTCGGCGAGGAACCATTGCGTTTCAGGCCCCCGGGCATCCTCAACCAGCGTTTTGTAGGCCCCTTTTTCCCGGATCCCCGCAACCAGCATTGCCAGTGTGGTTCGCTCACCCTCGAAGGCGACATTGGCCGCCAGCCAGGCTTCGCCGGCCTGGCCGGGATAGCCTGATATGTCGTAACCCCGCCCCATACCTATCCAGGCTTCGGCCACGCCAGGAAATGCAAGGGGGAATTTCCGGGCCCGGTGCCAGCTTTGCATCGCCGCCCGCTGGTTTTCCTTGCCCGACAGTGCGAGCCCGTGCAAATACAACGCCCGGGGTGCGTGATAGCTGTCCAGGGCTACCTTTTCAAGAAAGCCCATGGCTTTGTCGAACTCGTCGCCTTGCAATGCCAGATAGCCGGCCCGGAGGTTAAGCTGATCCAGGAGATCCTGCCGCCGTGGCTGATCACTGTCCTGAGCGGCCATGGATAACGCCACCCGCAACGCGATCATCGCCCGGGACGAATTGAGATCCGTTTTGGCAAAATCAGTGGCAAGGTTCATGTATCCCACCGCTGCCAGGTAATCCGCTTTCATGCTGGCCAGGATCTGGCCCGCCTGGTCCAGCCGCCCCTGGATGCGGGCATGCTCGGCTTGTGACAACAACGCCTGCTGACGGCTGGGCCGCCCGGCCGACATCTGCTCAGATTGGGTACCGGGTTCTGCTATCGGCCGGGTGTCTGACACAATACGGGCCCGGGGCTCGTAGTCCGGAGCGGACGCCTCGATAGTCATAAGGAGCGAGAGCGGGACGGGCCTTTTCTCAAAGCCGTGGACAATTTCGCGTCGCACAAAACGTTTGTTGGCCGCGCGTGCATTGATAATCGCAGTGAGCGTGTGGGTGCCATCGGAGAGATGACCTGAAAACACCGGCCCCAGACCACCCTCATCGGCACGGTAAATACCCAGTGTACGGTTGTCCACGGCAACCTCAACCGAGTCGACCTCAAGCACATCGGGGCTGGCCAGTGTCAGGGAAATCGCAAAACGGGTGTCTGCCGTTTTCTGGAGCTGCCTCTGAATGGCCCGGACCGCTTCCGCGTGAACCGCACCCTCGCGCTCCAGCCTCGCGACGGTGTCATCGAGCGTCAGCGCCTGGCCAGCCGAACCTGCCAGCGCGGCCACCAATACCAGGAAAAAGCCGGCGGTCCTTTGCCCCTTCATCATCCGTGGGGCTATCCGGCGCACTTGTGATTGTTGTCTGCCGAACATGTTGATCCCGTGTTTTGTAACAATTCGAAATGAAGAGTAACACTGGCTCAAAAACAAGAACGGTATCCAATTCACCAAATGGCATTTCAGGACAGCTTCCCACCTGTCGACTTATTTGACAGATGTGGAGCCGTGTCCGAAACGAAGAGAGAGAAAAGAGGCGGAACTACCTTATAACCCTAGGAATATAAAAGATTTTTAAAAACCGAGCACAAATATTGCTTTAGAAGAGAGGGCGGGAGCATCCTATGAGCGCCTCCCGCTTGAATATGCCGAGCTTTTGCCGATGCCTTAACCCCGCATCGGCTTTTTTTATTTGCTGAGCTGCTTCATGGCGGCCTCAAGGCCCTCAATGGTCAGCGGGTACATGCGGTCCTGCATGAGCTGCCGGGTAATACCCAGAGAGCCGCCGGTCCCCCAGTAGCTCTCCGGAAGCGGATTCAGCCAGATCACCTTGTTGAAGTGCTCCGTAACCCTCTGCATCCACGTGGCACCGGACTCTTCGTTCCAGTGTTCAATCGAACCACCGGGATGGGTCACCTCATAGGGTGCCATGGTGGCATCTCCGACAAAAATCACCTTATAGTCCGGCGTGTACTTGTGCAGGATGTCCCAGGTACTGACGGTCTCATTCATCCGGCGAATATTGTTTTTCCACACGCTTTCATAGATGAAGTTGTGGAAATAAAAGTATTCCATGTGCTTGAACTCCAGGCGCGCCGCGGAGAACAGCTCCTCACACACCCGGACATGAGGGTCCATTGAGCCCCCCACATCAAAGAAAATCAGCACTTTGACGGCATTGTGCCGTTCCGGAACCATCTTCAGGTCGAGATAGCCCGCGTTACGGGCCGTCGACCGGATGGTATCGTCCAGATCCAGCTGATCTGCCGCGCCCTGTCGGGCAAATTTACGCAACCGGCGCAGTGCCACTTTAATGTTTCGGATACCCAGGGTAATGCTGTCGTCCAGATCGCGGAACTCCCGCTTTTCCCAGACTTTTACCGCACGCCCGTGACGCCCGTCTTTCTGGCCGATTCGAAACCCTTCGGGATTGTAGCCATTGGCACCAAAGGGTGAAGTGCCACCGGTCCCGATCCACTTGTTCCCTCCGGCGTGGCGCTCCTGCTGCTCCTCCATACGTTTTTTGAAGGTTTCGATCAGCTCTTCCAGACCACCAAGGGACTGGATTCTGGCTTTTTCTTCTTCCGAGAGGTGCTTCTCGAATTCAGCCCTCAGCCAGTCGTCCGGAATCAGCGCCTCAAGCAGATCATCGAGGTTTTCGATACCTTCAAAATAGGCCTTGAACGCCCGATCAAACTTGTCGAAATGACGCTCGTCTTTAACCAGGCAAAGCCGGGCCAGGTAGTAGAACTCCTCCATGTCGGCAAACGCCAGCCGTTGCTGGAGCGCTTCCAGAAGGTCCAGAAACTCACGCAGGCTGGCCGGGACTCTGGCCCGGCGGATTTCGAGGAAAAAATCGATCAGCATATAACGACGCTCTTGGCAGAGATCAGTTGCGGCGACGGGCCATAAAGGCAAGCCGTTGCAGCAGGTGCACATCCTGTTCGTTTTTGACCAGGGCCCCGTACAACGGAGGCAGAGCCGTACTGTTGTCTTTTTCCTGCAGTGCCTTGGCCGACAGTTCGTCTGCCATCAGCAGTTTGAGCCAGTCGATCAGTTCCGACGTAGACGGCTTCTTCTTGAGCCCGGGCACTTTCCGGATGTCGAAGAACACTTCCAGCGCATCACGCACCACCTGTTGCTGCAGGCCGGGAAAGTGAACATCCACAATCTCTTTCATGGTGTCGTGGTCAGGGAAACTGATGTAATGGAAAAAGCAGCGGCGCAGGAAGGCGTCCGGCAGTTCTTTCTCGTTGTTACTGGTAATCACCACAATCGGACGCTGCTTCGCTTTGATGAACTCCTGGGTTTCGTAAACAAAGAACTCCATCCGGTCCAGTTCGAGCAGCAGGTCGTTGGGGAACTCAATGTCCGCCTTGTCGATTTCGTCGATCAGCAGCACGACCTGCTCATCGGCTTCAAACGCTTCCCAGAGTTTTCCTTTAACAATGTAGTTACGAATGTCTTTGACTTTCTCATCACCCAGTTGCGAATCCCGAAGCCGCGAGACGGCATCGTATTCGTACAGGCCCTGCTGGGCCTTGGTGGTGGACTTGATGTGCCACGGAATCAGCCGCAGACCGAGGGCCGAAGCCATCTCTTCTGCCAGCAGGGTTTTGCCGGTGCCAGGCTCACCCTTGATCAACAGGGGACGCTGCAGAGCAACGGCAGCGTTGACCGCCATCTGGAGGTCTTCAGTGGCAACGTATTTATCGGTACCAGTAAACTTCATGGGTCTAATCCTGTTTCAGGTTCTTCAAAATCACTTACGCACCAGCCGGTAGCGAACGAGATCCAGTATCCACACCAGCAGCATCAACAGCGAGGCCAGGGTAAAATTGACGAGCGCGGAACCGGCCGCCGTTACATCTCCGAGAATCAGCTCATAACCGGCAAACAGCCAGGCAGGAATCCACCAGCCGGCCACCTCAGGCGACTCCACGGGGGTAAGCAGCAACACCGCCAGTGCAGCCAGCAACAAGGTACGCAACCCGTACAAGGGCAACACGCGCAACAGGGCTTTCAGCAAGAAAAACAGCACCAGGAAAGCAAGCCCGTAGGCTGCCCAGAAAACCCCGTAAGAGAATGCAGCATCAGCGTCTATCATTACAAAATCCAGTGGATAATATGTTCTTCCCAATCGTCCTCGGCCACGGAGTCTTCAGAAACGACCTTCCCTCTTGCCGAGAGCCCGGCCCGATGGACACTCTCCGGATCCCCGCTCCTGAGCGGGTGCCAGTCGGCCAGCGGGCGTCCTTCTGCCAGGGTGCGGTAGGCACAGCTTTGTGGCAGCCAGGTGTACTCATCAATGGTGCTTGCAGTCAGATCGGTACACTGAGGCACCTTCGTTAACCGCTCGCTGTAAACGGTGCACCGGCAGGTTTCAAGATCCATGTAGCGGCATGCGAGATCCGTCTGCCAGATTTCTCCGGTGTCTTCGTCTTCCAGCTTCTGCAAACAGCACAATCCGCAGCCGTCACAGAGGGACTCCCATTCGGCGGCGGTCATTTCATCCAGCCGCTTGCGCTGCCAGAAGGGAATCCGCGCAATCATTTACGGTACTGCTCTATCGTGCGCTTGAACTCCACCACGTAAGTGTCCTGCTCTTCAGGCATCTGCAGATAGAAATCCTTGGCCTCAATGGCGTCAAGCACTTCCCGGCCGGTGGTACGGGCCAGTTTTCTGTCCGGCGTAAGCAAGAGGTCCATCACATGCACCGGACGGCTGAACGCAGCCCGCAGAGGTTCCGGGAGCTCGTCCCACACCTGACTGCGTCGAACGTAAAGATAGGTATCGCTGTTCTTGCTGCTGCGATACACCGAAACGAATTCACGGGTGCTCATTGCCTGAGAAGTTCCTCGATCCGGGGGGCGACAGGTTCCAGCAATCGGCCCCTCCAGCCTTTAAAAAATTCGTTCTCTGCCAGGCTTCCCTGCGTCAGAACCTTCTCGATCCGCTTTCTGGGAGCAAGAATTTCTATTGGTATATCATGGAGCTCTGCAGTTTTTCTAAAGTAGCCTTTAACCTGTTTATACAGTGCCTGCTGATCCCGGGTAAGCGGCCGGGGAATCGGCTCCAACTCCGGATTATCCGGCGCCAGGCCAGCCCGTACAAGCGCGAGCAGATGCTCTCCGTACCGCGCTACGATACCCCGGGGCACGCCCTGAATATCGTTCAGTTCGTGCAGCGTAGCAGGCAGGCGTTCGGCGATGGCAATGAGCAGCGCATCACTCAGCACCCGGTTACGGGGGCGGTCAACCTTATAACATTCCCGTTCCCGCCAGGCCACCAGGCGCTGCAACACCGATTGCTGCTCTGCGCTTAAGGTCCAGCCACCCCGTAACCTGAGGTAATGCTGATCCGGATTTTCCTGGGCTGCGGCGTCTCTGGCAAAGCGTTCCGACTCCTCTGCGAGTGCCGCTTCCAGGTTGCGTTCTTTCAGCCTCGTCATCACCCAGTCGTACAAACCATGCAGAAAACGGATGTCGTCCAGCGCATATTTTTCCTGTTGCGGTGACAACGGGCGCGACACCCAGTCAGAGCGCGTCTCGGATTTGTCGAGAGGCTCGCCAAACAGCCTTTCCACCAGTTTGGCGTAACCCACCGAGAATCCGGCACCGGCAAGGCCGGCCCCGATCTGCAGATCCAGCACACCGGTCGGAGTCAGCCCCAGCCAGTGTCGGAACAGCTCCATGTCTTCACTCATCGCATAGAGCAGCTTGGGCCACCGGGGATCGGTCAATATGGTGCGGAATACCTCCGAAGACTCAGCCACGTGGGGGTCCACCAGCCAGAAATCGCCGGCCGCCCCCAACTGGACCAGCCCGGGAATGGGAAAAAACGTGCTTACCCTCTCAAACTCGGTATCCAGCGCAATCGGAGTACCCGGAGCAAGGCCTTGCAGCCATTGGTCCAGCACTTCTGTGCTCTTCAGCCAGCGGACGTTAGCAGGTGCCGGCGGCACCGGTTCAGCCAATAGGCGGTCAGTCATATCGTATCCGGAATCAATCGATGAGAGGCTTGCGGCCACGGAATGCGTGGGTGAGTGTAAAACCGTCAACATACCCCAGCTCACCGCCTACTGGAATGCCATGGGCGAGGCGGGTAATCAGGATATTGTCGCCGTCCAGGCGGTCGGCAATGTAATGAGCGGTGGCTTCGCCCTCTACCGTTGGGTTGGTGGCCAGAATAAGCTCGGTCACGTTTTCATCACGCACCCGTGACAGCAAGCGTTCAATACCGATTTCATCCGGCCCGACACCATCAATGGGCGACAAATGCCCCATCAACACAAAATAACTGCCCCGGTAATCCCCTGCCTGCTCAATGGCCAGCAGATCCGAGGGGCTTTCAACCACACACAGGGTGCCGGTGCGGCGTTCCGGTTTTTCACAGAGCTGGCAGGTTTCGGTGTCTGAAAAATTCTGACAACTGGCGCAACGGCGCACGCCGTCCATCGCCTGGCTCAGCGCCGAAGCCAGCCGGGTACCTCCCGAGCGGCCCCGCTCCAGAAGGTGAAACGCCATACGTTGGGCGGTTTTCTGCCCCACTCCCGGTAAACACCGCAGAGACTCAACTAATTCATCTACCAGAGGGCTGAACGCCATGAACACTCCTAAAACCTGGTAACAGCGGGAAATCTGCCAGCCCGGATCAGAACGGCATCTTGAAGCCGGACGGCATACCCATACCGGACATCAGGCCAGACATTTTGTCTTTCTGATTGGCTTCGACCCGCCGAACCGCATCGTTAACAGCAGCCGCCAGCAAATCCTCCAGAATCTCCTTATCTTCAGTAAGCAGGGTTGGGTCGATCTCAACCTTTTTTACATCGTGACGGCCATTCATGGTGACTTTCACCAGCCCGGCACCGGACTCACCGGTAACCTCTGCCTTGGCAATTTCCTCCTGGGCCTTCTGCATCTGCTCCTGCATCTGCTGAGCCTTTTTCATCAAATCGCCCATGTTGTTCATCATCGGCTTATCTCCTGCTTGTTTCTGCAGGACGAATGGTTTCCTCAACCACCCGCCCATCAAATCGCTCTACAATGCTCTGGACCAGAGGGTCCTGACGAATTGCAGCTTCTGCGGCTTTCTGCAGGGCAATACGCTGGCGCTCTTCGTAAGCAGCCGGCGTATGAGGCCCCGGATTGCCCTGCTCTATCTTTAATTGAGTGGCGTCGCCAAAGGCCAATCTCAAGGCGGCCAGGATTTTTTCTTCGTGGCGCGAGTTCAGCAACCGGGAGTGACCCTCGTCGAGGGTCAGCACGATGGTCTGTCCGTCCCTTGCCATTGCGCTGTAACTGGCAAGGTTGCCCGGCATACCCGTAATTTCCAGCGTACGATAATCCCGCTCCCAGACAAATCCGGAGGCATTAACCGGCCCCGCCGACGGCACTGGTTCCGCCTCGGGCACCACGCCCGAACCGGTCTCAGGCTCCGGCTCAGGCTCGGGCTCGACCACAGACTCAGGCCTGGAGTCGGGTACAGATTCCGGCTCGGGCTCGTCTTCCCAGGGCGGTATGTCCATCGGCGGGGGCTCTGGCACCATACGATGCTCTGGTACCGGTTCTGGCACCGGTTCTGGTCCTGGCTCTGGCGGCGCCAAAGGCGCGGGGTCAGGCTCCGGTTCGGTATGGCCTGCCGGCTCACGGCTACCTGAGGCAATCGCCGGTGGTGCCCGTCGTTCTGCCCCCGGGCGGAACGCCAGCATCCGCAGCATGGTCATCTCGAAGCCCATTCGGGCGTCCGGGGTAACCGTGAGGTCTTTACGGCCCATAAGTGCCGTCTGATAAAACAGCTGGGCGTCTTCTGCACTGAGTTGTCGCGCCAGCGCCTGAACCTGAGCGGCATCGCCCAGAGAGTTATCAGCGCTGCCCGGTACTACCTGTTCCATGGTTACCCGATGGAACAGAGACAACAGGTCGGCAAGAATCACGCCGTAGTCGGGAGCAAATTCCGAAATCCTGCTGACCTCAGCCAGCAATCCCGGGCCATCCCGGGCCACCAGCGCTGCCACCATGCGCTCGATATCCCGCTGGTCTATGGTGCCCAGCATACTGCTGACATCACCCGCCGCCAGGTTCTGGTTACCGAAGGCAATGGCCTGGTCCGTCAGGCTCAGGGCATCGCGCATACTGCCGTCCGCAGCCCGGGCCAACAGCCACAAAGCCGGTTCCTCAAAAGGAATTTTCTCTTCGGTGAGCACGTGCCTGAGGTGGCCAACGATATGCTCTGGCGTCATGCGCTTGAGGTTGAACTGCAGGCAGCGCGACAGCACCGTGACCGGAAGCTTTTGCGGATCGGTGGTAGCCAGCAGGAATTTGACGTGCTCGGGGGGTTCTTCCAGTGTTTTCAGAAAGGCGTTGAAGGACTGGTTTGTCAGCATGTGTACTTCGTCGATGAGGTACACCTTGAAACGGCCACGGGTAGGAGCGTACTGGACGTTATCCGTCAGCTCGCGCATGTCGTCTACGCCCGTGCGCGAAGCGGCGTCGATTTCGATCAGGTCAACAAACCGGTTTTCCAGGATCTCCTTACAGCTATCACACTCACCACAGGGGTTGGGGGTTATGCCGGTCTCGCAATTAAGGCAACGCGCCAGCAACCGGCCAATCGTTGTCTTACCTACCCCCCGGGTACCGGTAAACAGATAGGCATGGTGCAGGCGCTGGTGCTCCAGCGCGTGTATCAGCGCCTGCAATACATGCTCCTGCCCGACCATGTCGTTAAACGTACGGGGGCGCCATTTTCGGGCTAAAACCTGATAGCTCATGATCCGTCGACTACTGTGAAAAATGCCCTTAACTCTAGCACGGACCTGCTCTTAGAAGAAGGACAACCTTGTCAGGAACCGCCGCCCGGGCTACGGTCCAGCGCACGGATTCGCCGGCGTTCGTGCTCCTCGGAAAACATCCTCTTACGCAGATCTTCAAGCGCGGCCTGACGGTCTTCCGAGGCAAGGCCCGGGTTATTCTCAAGGGCATTTTTTTCTTGCCGGTACTGAGCAACCCGAGCCTGCCATTGATCACGCTCATGATCCAGGCGCGCCAGCCGCCCGGTCGCTTCCGGCCCATAGGCCCTGAGCCGGAGCTGGTGTACCTCTGCTTCTGAAGCACCCTGTTCTCTCAATGCCTGCACCTGTTTCGAGGTTTCCACCACCGTCTGCGACTGCTGCCGGTACTTAACCGAGTAATCGGGGAGCAGCTGATCGAGCTGTGCCAGTGCACGCTGACGCTCCTGAGCAGAAAGATGGGAATCGTGCAGAATCACCTGGCGGTCGAGCAGAACCTGCAAACGCAGCTCTTCCTCGCCGAAAAAACCCTCGGCGACGTCGGGCCCCAGATGTTTTCGACGCAAATCGCGAAGGTCCTGCAACACCTTGCGCAGATCTTCTACGCTGCTGTGTTGCATACCGGCGTACATCTCGGCGGCTTCCTGATAAGCCAGGTAATTATCCAGGATCGTCAATACCTCAGCCTGAATAGCAGCCGGCAATCCTTGTGCCTGCAGCTCCGCGCCAATCCGGGCTTTCAGAGCCTCATACCGGGAGGGGCCACCGGTAAGGCCAATATAGAAATCCAGAAAGTTCCTTAACTGCTGATCCAGTACCAGATTGCCATTGATATCCAACTGCACCAGACCATCCACATCAATATCGGCCACCCGATCATCTCTGGGCAGCGGCGCCTGAACGGCCGGTGGCACCTGCTCCGCATCGGTTGTACCGGGTAGTTGCGTAGTAACGTTCGATTGCGGCCGATTGACGGCCCCGCCGATGGAGCCGGCCTGGGTGGCAGATTCATTGCCTGGGCTCAGCCACCAGCCCACGATGCCGGCTACGGCCAGCAGTCCGATCAGATAAACAAGACGCCTGGGGGTCATGATATACCTCCGTGGCGGGCCACGAGGCCCGCCTTCGGTCATCAGCCAGAATCAAAGACCGAGGTTTTTCAGCCGGTTGGCCTGCTGTCGGTAGAGTTGAACCGGGCTGGTCACAAACGGCCCCACCAGTCCGAGCACCTGATTGATTTCATCCAGATGGTTGTGGCGGTAATCCAGGCCAATCACCTTACCCAGTTTCATGGCGCAAACCTGTACCATGCCATCCGAGGGCTCATCGATGGTGGTCGCCAGAATGCCCATCAGTGCATCACTCGGATCAAGCGGATTGGTAACCACCTTGGCACCACCCCAGGAGTAATAGCGGATGCCATTATCAACCTCGGCACCATCGTTACCACAGTAGGTGGAAGGTACCCCGGCGGGGAACTCGGCATTAAAGGCAATACCGCCAGCGGTACTCAGCGAAGCCACCGCAGCGCCTGTATCCTGAGGCAAGCCACCGCCATCGCTGACGGTATCCAGCAGGCCAAAGAACCAGTTTCCGATGCTATCCAGAGCCCCGTTATCGAAACTGTCGGCCAGCTTGGTGCCCCAGTTTGTTCCCCCCACACTGGACACCGACGCAACCAGATCCGGACGTATACCCGCTACGTAGCGTGCCGTAGGCGACCCGTGACTATGGCCAATGATGTGGACCTTCTCAGCGCCGGTGACCGCCACATACTCTTCAATCTGGGCCAGCAATTGCTCGCCCCGGACTTCAGTCGAGTTAGCAGCGGACATTTGTGGCACAAACACCTCTGCGCCGCCCTTGGCCAGGTCATCAGGTATACCGTTGAAGTAGTCAATCAACCCGAAAAGCTGGTTGAAACCGGAGAAGCCGTGCACCAGCACGATCGGATGACGGGTTTCGGTGTAGGTATCCTGCTTGCCAAACCACCAGGCAGCAGCGGGTTGTGCCGTCAGACCAGCAATTAACGCACCGGCGACCACACATCCTTTGATTTTCGCTTGTTTCATGTCGTTTCCCTTCTTGTGGTTGTTGTCACGGTAACCGCGCAATACCGCCGAGAAACCAGAATGCCAAAAACGACACGCAAAGAGACTTGGCCAAGGGGGCCAGACAACTGGAAAGGGGGGATCAGATCACAAAACGGGGGAAATTTGGGGGTGACCCCACCAGCGATCCTCCGGCACACATATCCACCGCTGCGGCTGCTCCCTTCCGGGCCTGACCGGGTTCACGGTTTCATGTTGCGAAGGCACCAATGGGGCCACCATAACGGCTGTCCGGGACATTTATCCCGAAAGCGGCGCGAATAGTAGCAGAAGAGTTCTGTAACTACAACGACCTACAGGGGCAATGGCACCTCATCCTGCCGGAACCAGCAGGCGATGCTGTATCGGGTGCGCCTGGCCGGCAGAACCTCATGGGGGACCTCCTCACTCAGAAACAAGACGGCACGCCCTGCTTCCGGCCGGACCTGGCCGATCGCCTGTTCCTTATCCTCCGGACTGAACACCCGCAGTTCGCCTCCGTCTTCCAGGCCCCAGCTTTCATTCAGATACAGCACCAGGCTGACCATCCGGGACGAGCGCCCCCGGAAACTGTCCAGATGGCGTTTATAGAAATCGCCGGCGTTGTACGTGGCGTAATGTGCCTCAAACCGTTTCAGACCAAGATACAAGCGCTGGTTGAGGCCCGTCCGGATCTGTTCAAAACAGTCGAACAACAAGCTCTGCGCCTCACTGTACCCGTCCAGCCAGGCGATCTTGTCACGCCGCACACGGCGGTCCCGCACCAGATCGGCTCCCCGGCCAACCCCCGCCCTTTTCATCGCGTCGGTACGGTCAAGAATGATCACTTCGTTATAGAGTGCGTCCAGCAGGCCAGCCGGGAGACGGGAGGTCAGATCAATCTCCATCCAGGCACTCTCGCTCAGACCATCAGCCAGCCTGTCAAGCCACTGATGATCGATGTCGAGGCCTGGATCTTCCGTGGCAACCGAACTCGCCCGCTCCTCCCCCACCACCCGGTCAACCTCATCCAGCACCTGGCCCAGTGCCGGATTCGGAAAGGGAATGATGTTAATCTGATCAGAATCAGAACTCATAGAAAGGATCTCCGCCCTTGCCAGTGCCCGGCCAGCATCGGACTCGCCAGCGCACGGCATTTAAATTAATCTTGAGGAAACTATACACTGACGGACGAGCGTTTTTATCATGGCCGATAGCAACCACCCACAGCCAATCTCGGTACCCCCGGGCCAGTGGTCATTCGCCCGCTGGAAAACCATCGGGCAGCTGGAAGCACTGGAGATACATCATCCGCTTTTCTCTGCCACGATTTTCCTTCAGGGCGCTCATCTCACCCATTTCTCCGCGGGCGGAGACCCTAACTGGCTGTGGCTGAGCGACACCGCCCGTTTTGAACCAGGCCGGGCGATCCGGGGTGGCATTCCTGTGTGCTGGCCGTGGTTTGGTGACCCCGGCAGCAACCCTCCGGAAATCCGAAAACGCATCCGCACCCCAACTGCCCATGGGTTTGCCCGCACCGCGCTATGGCACCTGGAAGATATCCGGGAAAGCGCCCATAAAGTGGAGGTAAGCCTGTCCCTGAATGCTAACGAAGACTTTTGCAGCCAATGGGATGGCCATGCTCTGGCCCTGATCACTTTCAGGTTTTCTGTCACTGGCTGCCAGATAGCACTTACCACAACCAATCTCGGTACTGCGCCACTGGCCCTCAGCCAGGCGTTGCACACCTATCTGCCTACCTGCGATATCCAGCGCACCCGCCTGCTCGGCCTGGAAGGCAGCCAGTACCTGGATACCCTGCAGGAGTGGCGGAGCTTTACACAGGACGGGGCGGTCTGCTTTCATGGAGAAACAGACCGCATCTACGAGTCGGCCGGCTCGCTCGTTCTGGTAACGCCGGCAGAAAAACGCAGACTGACATCCGTTGGTAGTGATTCTACGATAGTCTGGAACCCGGGCGCGGAAAAATCCGTGCGCCTGTCTGATTTCCCACACACTGGCTGGCAAAAAATGGTGTGTGTCGAAACGGCCAATGCCGCCACCGATTACCGGGTGTTAAATGAGGCTCAGTGCCACACGCTGGGTGTTGTGGTAGGTCGCGGCTAAATGCCGGAGTTTCTGGTTTATTGAGGGAGCGGGCATGAGCCTGGCATCTTTTCTGAAATCCCGACTGGTTCCTGCTGAACTGGAAGAGCAGCTGAACCGTATCCAAAAACCCATCGGCAGCCTGGGTTACGACCCCTGGGGCTTTAATACAGACACCCTCAAGATAGGCTTTACCCTCACCCGCCCAGTTTACGAAAAATATTTTCGCACAGAAGCCTCAGGTGTCGAAAAAGTGCCTTCGGAAGGTCCGGTACTGCTGATTGCAAACCATTCGGGACAACTCCCCCTGGACGGACTCCTGATCGGTTACGCCCTGGCATCACGTCCGGAAAAGCCCCGGGTACCCAGAGCCATGATCGAACGCTTTCTTCCTACCGTGCCCTGGCTGGGTAACTGGCTGAACGACCTGGGTGCGGCACTGGGAGACCCGGTTAACTGTGCCAAAATGCTGGAGAACGATGAGGCGGTGATAGTGTTCCCTGAAGGCGTACGTGGATCGGGAAAGCTGTATAAAGACCGCTATCAGCTCCAGCGCTTTGGCAGCGGCTTTATGCACCTTGCAATGAAATACAACACCCCTATCGTGCCGGTTGGCGTGGTGGGCTGTGAAGAATCGATTCCTGCCATCGCCAACATCAAACCCCTGGCCAAACTGCTGGGTGTACCCTACATACCCGTCGCGCTCCCGGTGGTGTTCCCGGTAAAAGTGCGGCTTAATTTTGGCGAACCGATGTACTTCGATAATCGCGAGGCTTCGCAAGAGGAGCTTACGGAACGCGTAGAAGCGGTCAAGACAGAAATCCGCAAGCTCATCGAAAAGGGCCTGCAGGAGCGGGAGGGGTTGTTCTGATGTCAACCCAGAGCAGACCCCGGTTGCTGATCACCGGGGCAGGCGGCGCCCTGAGCCAGCAGGTAATTACCCGCCTCAAACGCAGCTGCGACATTGTGGCCATCGACTTCCGCCAGCAGGTGTACCTCGGAGACGACATCCCGAGCTACTGCATCGACCTGAACAACCGGAGTTTTGAAGACCTGTTCCGACGTTATCGCTTCGACGGCATCATTCACCTCGGGCGACTGAGAACCAGCGAACTAACCCGCATGCGCCGCTATAACGCCAATGTGCTTGGCACCCAGAAACTGCTCGACTTTGCGCACAAATACCAGGTAAAACGCGTGATCATCCTGTCCACGTTTCATGTCTACGGTGCCATGGCGTATAACCCGGCGCTGATCGACGAAGAGGCGCCCCTTAAAAGCGCCGGCCTGAGCGCAGATCTTATCGACTCGGTAGAACTGGAGAACCTGGCCAATATCTATCTCTGGCGCTATCCGGAGCTGAACATTACCGTCCTGCGACCTTGCAATATTGTCGGGCCGGGAGTGCGGAACACCATCAGCTCCCTGCTCTCCAGCGAACGTGCGCCGGTACTGGCAGGGTTTTCACCCATGATGCAGTTCATTCACATTGACGACATGGCCGATGCCATTGTGCTGACCTGGCAAAAACCGGTAAAAGGGGTATTCAACGTAGCGCCCCACGACTGGGTCCCCTACCAGCAAGCCCTGAAAATATGCGGCTGCAAGCGCATCCCCATCATCTCAATACCACCTGCCGTACCGAAAGCGATTGCGCGTCTGCTCAACCTCAAGAGCTTTCCGCATTATCTCATGGCATTTTTCAAGTATCCGGTGATCATCGACGGACGGACATTTGCGAAGGAGTTCGGCTTTACACCCAAGCGTTCGCTGAAAGAAATTTTCCGTTATTATCGCAGCAATAAACGACCAGTATAGCCGCGGAAAGGAATTTTCCGGCTCAGAATAGACGACAGGCTGTAAGACCGTCTATTCTGTACAAAATAAGTACAGAACCACGGTTCAAGGAATGACCGTATGCTTAAGGATTTCAGCCTGATCAGCTATGGCTCGGCCGCAGCAGTTTTTGCGGTACTGGCCATCTTTATTGCCACCCGATACCTGCGCAGGGATATTGATCGCGCGCTGTTTCTGGCGGCTCTTACCACCAGCCTTTGGGCGGGTGCCCTGGTGGCTCAGGAGATCTGGGGCCAGCCCGGCTTTCTGGCCCGCTATCTGCTTGAACTTCTCCGGGACACCACCTGGATTCTCCTGCTGTTCGCCATGTTACGTGCGGCGTTACGTCAGGGGCGGCTGGCCGGCCAGCTCAAACGGTTTCTCGGCACGGCCGCCGTCATCCTCCTTGCTACCCTGCTTACGCTGGGTACCGTCGAATTCCTCTTCGACCTGCGCGTGGTTAGCGGTAAGACCATGCTGGTAGGCCAGATTGCCCTGACCCTGCTGGGGTTGTGTCTGGTGGAGCAGATCTGGCGCAACTCCCCGGCATTTGGCCGCTCCAGCATGAAGTACCTGTGCATCGGGATCGCCACCCTGTTCGCCTTCGACTTCTTCATGTACGCCGACGCGCTACTCTTTGGCAAACTCTCGCAATCCTTCTGGAGCGCCCGGGGATTTGTGAACGCCGCACTGATGCCACTGTTTGCAATTAATGTGATCAACACGCGCAAACAACCGGTTGATTTCCAACTCTCCCGGGCGGCCGTATTCCACGCCAGCACCCTTTTATTTGCCGCCATTTACCTGCTGGTTCTGGCGATGGGTGGTTACTACGTCCGTGCGATGGGCGGCCAGTGGGGAGAGGCGCTTCAGGTACTGTTTATTACCGTATCACTGGCATTCCTCATGACCCTGCTGCTGTCCCGGCGGGTACGGGCACGGCTGATGGTCTTTATCAGCCAGCACTTCTTTGACTACAAATACGACTACCGCGAAGAATGGCTGAAAATGACGCGGGAACTGGCCGACCTTAATAATGAGCCTCCGCTGCCGGAGCGGGTGATCCGAATCCTGGCAAGCCTGGTAGAAAGCAACGCCGGCGCCATCTGGATCAAGGGGGACCAGGGCGACTACCTGCTGAAAACCAGCGTCAACGTGACAACCCCAAAGTACACCCTGATCGATCACGACAGCGACCTGGTGCGCTTTTTTGAGGATCAGGAATGGATCATCAATCTCCGGGAGTATCAGCTGGACCCGCTCAGGTACAACCTGCTGGAATTGCCGGACTGCATCCAGCACACCCCGGATGCCTGGCTGCTCATCCCGCTTTACCTTGATAACGACCTGTACGGTATCGCACTGATTGGCAAACCCTACGCCCAGGTTGAACTTAACTGGGAAAACTTCGACCTGATCAAGGTAGTGGCCCGGCAGGGATGTAATCTTCTCGCCCAGACCGACGCCCAGACCAGGCTCTCCCGGGCGATGCAGTTTGAGGCCGTCAACAGAGCCACGGCGTTTATGGTGCACGACCTCAAAACGCTCATCGCGCAACTGTCCCTGTTAGTGACCAACGCGCCAAAACACCGCGATAACCC
>DATGNB010000031.1:0-3761 GCA_035306945.1 Marinobacter sp. | reverse complement strand
TTTGCCCCGGTGGCGCCGGAATACCGAAACCCCCTGTTTGGTTTGCAGCTGACCGGCGGCAGTACCAGCCTGGCCACAAGCTGGGAGCCGCTGAGGGTTGCCGGCGCGCAGGCCCGGCAGATGTTGGTGATGGCGGCTGCCCGGGTGTGGGAAGTAGACGCGGAACAGTGCACTACCCAGGACGGCCGGGTGGTGCATCCTAACGGACTTGATTCGTTACGTTACGGCCAATTGGTGGAGCTGGCGGACCGGGAAGTTATCCGCGGCAAGGTACCCCTCAAACCCCGCTCCGAATGGAAATACATCGGCCGCAAAGGCGGCAAGCTGGATGCCCGTGCCAAGGCGACGGGTACCGCCGTTTACGGGATGGACGTTGAGCTTCCGGGCATGGTCTATGCGGTGATGACCCGAAGCCCCCGCTACGGAGGCACGGCCAGCAGCTTCAACCGTGATGAAGTCATCGGCATGCCGGGCGTAACCGATGCGTTCATCACAGAACGTGGTGTTGCCCTGGTTGCTCAGCGTTATTGGCAGGCAAGAAAGGCTCAGCAGAAATTGCGGGTAGAGTGGGACTTCTCCGAAGCGCTGGATACCAACACAGAAGCCGTTTTTGAAGGTTACCGCCAGGCGGCGAGCAAAGATCCTGGGGTTAAAGAACGTAGTGAGGGTAATGTCGATAAGGCCGCCGATCGGGCAAAACGGGTGGTTGAAGCCGAGTATGAGCAACCCTATCTGGCCCATGCCACTATGGAACCGATGAATGCCACGGCCTGGTATCGCGATGGTGGAATGGATGTCTGGGCGCCCACCCAGGCGCCAGACCTGGGGCGCATTGCGGCGGCCCGTCATACCGACCTGTCACCGGGCAAGATCAATATTCACACGACCTTCCTTGGCGGCGGGTTCGGCCGTCGCCTCACCCAGGACTATATCGAAGAAGCTGCAGCGGTGGCCTATCAACTGAAGGTTCCGGTCAAGCTGATCTGGTCACGGGAAGAAGATACCCGCCACGGTTTCCTGCGCCCCGCCATGTTGCACCGGATGAAAGGCAGCCTGAACGACGGTGAGCTGACTGGCTGGCACCACCAGATCGTTGGCCCGCAGGTTCTGGACTGGTACGTGCGCAACGCCGCACCCGCGCAGTATCCCTGGTCGCCCAAGTTCCTCTACGACACCCTGGGGCGGGTGGGCCTGATGGCAGAGGGGATTGCCACGCCTAAGGATATTTCGGCCATTGAAGGCGCTATTGAGTACCCGTATCAAGTGCCGAATGTCAGCGTTCGCCATACCCATACCGATCCCGGTGTGCCCATTACCTGGTGGCGCTCGGTGGGCTATTCCCACAACGGGTTTGCGGTGGAAACCTTCATGGATGAGCTGGCCCATGAGTCGGGCGAAGACCCGCTGCAATTCCGCATGAAGATGCTGGATGCCGAGCCGCGCCACCGCGAGGTGCTTGAGCGCGCCGCCCGGCTAGCGGGCTGGGGCGAGGCAGCGCCGGAAGGTCGGGCCCGGGGGCTCGCCTTGTTCAAGAGCTTTGGTACCTACGTGGCCCAGGTGGTTGAAGCCGGAATCGAGAACGGTGAAATACGGGTGTACAAGGTGATCTGCAGCGTGGATTGCGGGCAGGTGGTTAACCCCAGGATTGTTGAAGACCAGATCGAGGGTGGCATCCTCTTTGGCCTGACCGCCGCGCTCTACGGTGAGATCAACTTCGACAACGGCGAGATCCGGCAGAGCAATTTCCACGACTACCGCCTGATGCAGATGCATCAGACACCTGAGGTGGTGGTGGATATTGTTGATAGCGAGGCAGACCCGACCGGTGTCGGTGAGCCAGGGGTGCCCCCGGTGATTCCTGCCCTGGGCAACGCCCTGTTTGCCCTGACCGGAAAGCGCCAGCGCCGACTGCCATTGACGGCCTGAGCCAAAGCGGTTTTCCGGGAGCGATGGCCGTCCTATAATGGCGGCCATTGCGTGCCCGGCAGGGCACGTTTCAACCGGGAGAATGCGTGTGTTTGATGTAACCCGATACGCCACAGCGGCCCAGTCCATCGTAGACGCAGGCCAGTTCCTGTACAGCCGTGGCTGGTCGCCCGCCACCAGCAGCAATTATTCCGCGCGGATCGACAGTGACCATGTGGCCATTACGGTGTCTGGCCGCCACAAAGGGCAGCTGACCACCGCGGACGTCATGGTGGTTGATCTTAACGGCCGGCCGGTTCAAAGCCAGTGTAAATCTTCCGCAGAAACCCTTTTGCATACCGTGCTTTACCAGGTGTTCCCGGAGGCCGGTGCGGTCTTGCACACCCATTCCGTAAAAGCCACGGTGTTGAGCCGTTTGATTCCCGCCGGTCAGGCGCTGCAGCTGGAAGGGTACGAACTGCAGAAAGCGTTTTCCGGTATTGAGACCCACGAGGGTGCGCTGAGCATTCCGGTTTTTGACAACACCCAGGATATTCCAGCGTTGGCCGAAGATACCCGGGCCTGGTTTCTGGCCCACCCGGAACAACCGGGTTACCTGATTCGCGGCCACGGCCTCTACACCTGGGGCAAGACCATGGCGGATTGCCTGCGCCATGTGGAAGCCTTCGAATTTCTCTTTGAATGTGAACTTGAAACCATGAGGGTCCGCCCATGACTACCCTGACCATATTCCACCAGAACCAGCCGGACGAGGCCCACACCGTGATGACCGACCCCGGTGCTATCAGCGAGGCGCTGGCCGGCCATGGAGTCCGTTTTGAGCAGTGGCCAACCCGGGATTTGCCGGCAGATGCCAGCCAGGAACAGATCCTGGAGGCCTACCGTGAGGAGGTCGCGCACCTGAAGCAGGAATGCGGTTTCCAGACCGCCGATGTGGTCAGCCTTAACCCGGATAACCCTCAGAAAGAGGCGTTTCGCCAGAAGTTTCTGGATGAACATACCCATAGCGAAGATGAAGTGCGTTTCTTCGTGCGGGGCCAGGGTCTGTTCTATCTGCACTTTGGCGACCAGGTATATGCCCTGTTGTGCCAGCAGAACGATTTGATCAGTGTGCCGGATGGCACTCGCCACTGGTTTGATATGGGCCCGGAGCCGCAATTCACCTGCATTCGGTTGTTCACCAATCCAGACGGCTGGGTTGCGAGCTTTACCGGTGAGGATATCGCCAGTCGGCTGCCCCGCTATGAAGGGCTCGCGGGAGTGGCAGGATGATTCGGGTAGTTCTGACCGATATCGAGGGCACCACCAGCTCGATCTCGTTCGTGCACGATGTGCTGTTTCCCTACGCCAGCAAACATTTGCCGGACTTCATTCGCACGCACCATCACACCACGCCGGCGGTGGCTGAGCAGCTGGCCCTGGTTGCGGAAAAGAGCGGTGTCGACCGCAAAGACGTGGAAGGCCTGATTGATGTCCTCCAGGGGTGGATATCCGAGGATCGCAAGGAAGGCCCGCTCAAGGCATTACAGGGCATGGTGTGGGAGCAGGGCTATCACAGCGGAGAGCTGAAGGGCGATATCTACCCGGATGCGGCGGATTATCTTCAGCGCTGGCATGATCGGGGGCTGAGGCTGTTCGTATATTCCTCAGGTTCTGTGAAGGCCCAGAAACTGATTTTCGGTTTCAGTAATGAAGGCGACTTTACGCCGTTTTTCTCCGGATACTTTGACACCGGTGTGGGCGGTAAAAAAGAAGCGCAGTCTTATCGCAATATCCTTGCGGAGCTGGGCGTAGAGCCGGCGACCGTGTTGTTCCTGTCGGACGTGGAAGCTGAG
>DATGNB010000030.1:0-3378 GCA_035306945.1 Marinobacter sp. | reverse complement strand
CCACCTGAACCCATCCCGAACTCAGCAGTGAAACAGATCAGCGCCGATGGTAGTGTGGTTCGCCCATGTGAGAGTAGGTCATCGTCAGGCTCTTAATACCAAAACCCCCGACAGCGTCGCTGTCGGGGGTTTTTTATTTGTGCCTGGAAAAGCTGTTTTGTCTTTTGTCTTCTCCTGTTGTTTAATCCGTGCCTGACCTTTTTGCGCCACGGGTATCTGCATGATGACTTCCAATAAGCTGTTAACCCTTCTGAGCGACGGTGCCGTGCATTCCGGCGAGTCACTGGCGAAAACCCTCGGTGTGTCCCGCACGGCGGTGTGGAAACAAGTCCGCAAGCTGGTGGCCGACGGCGTGCTGGAAGTTAAAAGCATCAAGGGGCAGGGCTATCAACTGGTTGGCTCAATCGACCTGCTTGATCGCTCTGCGGTTTTCGCCAGGTTGCCGGATGAGATCAGAGCCGGTATTAGCCTGGAGGTCCTGCCGGAGGTTGTTTCCACCAACCTGGAGGTTGCCCGCAGGCTGCCGGGGAGCGGGTCCACAGCACCGGTTGTGATCGCCGATTACCAATCCGGCGGGCGGGGGCGCCGCGGACGCGACTGGCAGAGCCCCAGAGGGCAGAACCTGTACCTGAGCATGGGGCTAACCCTCACCGGTGGTTTTGCGGCTCTGGAAGGTCTCAGTCTCGTTCTCGGGGTGGCGGTCAGCCGGGCTCTGGAGCGGTTGGGGGCTGATACTGTTGGGCTCAAATGGCCTAACGACCTGTTTGCCAATGGCCACAAGTTTGGCGGCATCCTGGTGGAAATCCAGGGGGAGCTTCAGGAAGGTGTCGTCCAGGTGATTGCAGGTATCGGTATCAACGTCCATATGACCGATGTCGAGGGCGTGGATCAGCCCTGGACCGCTCTGACGGCGGCCTGGCCCGCAACCGCCTGGACCCGGAATGACATCGCCGCCCGGGTTATTGAGGAAACGTTCCGGGCACTTGAACTGTTCCAGAGTGAGGGTTTTGCCCCCTTTGGAGAGGCCTGGCAGAGTCGTGACATATTCTTCGGTAAGGAGCTGATCAGCCGCGGTGGTCAGTTATCGGGAACCGGCGCCGGAGTGGATCCCGGCGGCAACTACCTGCTGGAGACCGGGTCCGGGCCGGTTCCGGTGACCGCCGGGGATATCAGCTTGCGAGTACGCTCATGATCCTGTTGGTGGACTCCGGCAATTCCAGAATCAAGTGGCGTCTGGTGAACGACGTTGACGTCATCGCCGAAGGTGCCGGCCCGCCGGACAGCCAGGAGCTCTTTTCCGGAATTGGTTCCCGTGGCGGCGTCATTTCCCGGGTAGCAGTCTCCTCGGTGGGCTCGGAGCATAGTTGTCGCAAGCTCGGGCAGACGCTGCTGGCAAGGGCCCGGGCCCCGGTGACCTTTTACTGGGCCGAGCGGGCCAGGGCCGGGCTGGTTAACTCCTACGCGGATGTTGGCAGGATGGGGGCAGATCGCTGGCACGGAATGCTGGGTGGCTGGATGCGTGCCAGACAGGGGTTTGTGATGGTCGATGCCGGCAGCGCGGTAACGGTGGATTACGTCGACAGCAGTGGCCGGCACATCGGTGGGTACATTGTGCCCGGGCTGCAGATGATGCGACGTAGCCTGAAGCTGGATGCCGCCCGGATAGGGTTTGATGACGACGACCAGCTCAATGTCACCCCGGGTAACTCCACCAGCGCGTGCACCAATCATGGTCTTGCCTGGATGACCCAGGCGATGATCCGTCGTATCAAAGAAGACGCCCATACGCTCGGCTTGCCGGTGGTGTTGGTCACCGGGGGCGATGCCGACCGCTGGAAGGCGCTGGGGCTGGATGCTGAACATTGTCCCGGGCTGGTGTTGGATGGGCTTGCAGCCGTAGCAGAAGCCGGAGTGAATGCATGAAATGGACCGCTTTTATTCTTTTGGTGCTGAATCTTGTGATCTGGTGGTTGCCCCAATGGGCCGGCGCCCAGTCGGGCGTATCGGGGCCGGGGGGTGCCTTGCCCAGGGTAGCGAGCCTGAAATCGTCCGAGGCCCCGCCGGAGACTTTGCCTGAGGCTCGTGCGTGTGTTCGTGCCGGGTGGTTTGACGGGGGGGCTGAGGCCCGTGCGGCCGGCGAGTTGGTCGATGTGCCGTTTTCAGTTTATGAGCAGCAGGTTGAGCAGGCACCTCTGCACTGGGTACTGATTCGTCCTCAGCCGGAAGCCGATGCCCGCGCGCAGCATCAGGCGCTGATGGCGGAGGGGGTGGAGTCTTACGTGGTGGCGTCCGGGGAACATCAGAATGCGATCTCGCTGGGCCTTTTCAAGTCCCGCGAGGCGGCTGAAGCCGTGCTGGCAGAAAAAAAGCAGGATAATCTCGATGTGGTACTAGCAAAGTTCCCCCGTAATCGGATAGGATACGGCCTCGTTTTGGAGGTTGAGTCCGGTCAGGAAACTGAACTGGTTCAGTCGGTTGAGGCGGAAATCGGCAAAAAATTCGAGTTTATCGAAAGTAGTACCTGCAAAGGTGTTGCAACGTCGAAAGAAAATCCGTAGTATACCGGCCTCGCTGATGAGGCGAATGTGGGCTGGCGTAGCTCAGTTGGTAGAGCAGCTGACTTGTAATCAGCAGGTCGGGGGTTCGATTCCGTCCGCCAGCTCCAATTTAAGGTTTTAGCAGGTTCGCGAGAGCGGATTTGTTCGGGAGGGGTTCCCGAGTGGCCAAAGGGATCAGACTGTAAATCTGACGCGAGAGCTTCGCAGGTTCGAATCCTGCCCCCTCCACCACTTATTGCTCGCGGGCATCGTATAGTGGCTATTACCTCAGCCTTCCAAGCTGATGACGCGGGTTCGATTCCCGCTGCCCGCTCCAGTTTTAGCGCTCATGTAGCTCAGTCGGTAGAGCACATCCTTGGTAAGGATGAGGTCACCGGTTCAATTCCGGTCATGAGCTCCATTTTTTTCCGGTCAGCGTTTCGATCCAGGTTGATTAGGGGGATTGGTCAAATGTCTAAAGAGAAGTTTGAGCGTAGTAAACCGCACCTGAACGTCGGCACCATTGGTCACGTTGACCATGGCAAGACCACTCTGACCGCAGCCCTGACCCGCGTATGCGCCGAAGTATTCGGCAGCGGCGGTGCCTCCCGTGGCTACGATCAGATCGATAACGCTCCGGAAGAGAAAGCGCGTGGTATCACCATCGCGACCTCTCACGTTGAGTACGACTCTCCGACCTGTCACTACGCCCACGTAGACTGCCCGGGTCACGCCGACTATGTTAAGAACATGATCACCGGTGCAGCCCAGATGGACGGCGCTATCCTGGTTTGTTCTGCCGCAGACGGCCCTATGCCCCAGACTCGTGAGCACATCCTGC
>DATGNB010000029.1:0-53737 GCA_035306945.1 Marinobacter sp. | reverse complement strand
AGAGCGGGAATAGCTCAGTTGGTAGAGCACAACCTTGCCAAGGTTGGGGTCGCGAGTTCGAATCTCGTTTCCCGCTCCATTTTCCAAGTCTCTCACGCCCCCTGAGAGCAAAAGCCAGATTCCAGGCTTACCCGGCGCGGTGGCAGAGTGGTTATGCAGCGGACTGCAACTCCGTGTACGCCGGTTCGATTCCGACCCGCGCCTCCATTTTTTCCCTTGAAATCCGTAGATGCCCGATCCACTTCCTGCGACAATCCATCGAATCGCTCAGGACTGTATTGGAATTGCCTATGAAAAGTTACTCAAGTCCATACCCGTCCGCATTGCGTATGCGATCTGGGCCGGGCTCGGGATCGTGCTGATTTCGGTGGTTGGCTGGCTGTTCTTTGATCAACAGCTGGATGGGCCGGGCATTGCCGGGATGACACTGATCATCGCTGGCGTTCTGGTGATCCAGGTGTTTTCCAGAAGCAGTGTCCACTAAGCCGAAGTTAACGACAGGGAGACTGCTTCTCAGCTGGCTTCGGAGTGGCCGTGTGCGTCAGAGCACGGCCTATCACGTAACCGGCTGCCACGCCCACCAAGGCTGCCACCGGCCCGATCAGGCCGCCTACCAAGCCACCAACAAACATCAGTACTACGCTTTTCATACAGACTCCTCCCGCCTTCCTGGCAGCTGCATCTTTCCAAGTATAGAACATTGTCGCCAGCGATGGGGTGCCCCATCCATATTTTGGTGGCGAAAACTGTATATTTAAACAGTGCTGGTGTAAAGCGTGTCCGGCATTCTGCGGGGTATCTTTGGTCGCTTATCACGTCCTGTTGGCTGAATGCTTCTGAAGGAGGACGGAGGAAGATGTACCTCAACGAAGTGCTTTAATATCAAAAGCATAAATTGTCAAAAATTGTTAAAAATCCTTCATCTTTGCTTTGCGCCACGGTAAACCATCATTCTCTACCTTAAAGTTGATCGCGCAATCATCAAAGGATGAGCGTACCCGGCAGGATAACGCGGGTATGTTGGCGGTGGTTCTGATGGAATTGCCGCTTTCGCACGAACTTAACGTAAGGAGCAAGGCATGAGGGTTAACGCATTCATCAGGACAGCTTTGGTTGTCGCTATTTCTGGAACCCTCGTGGCTTGCGGTGGTGGAGGTGGTGGGTCTGGTTCGGACTCGCCGGCAACAACGCCCCTCAAGCTGGATCCGGGGAATTATGCGGGCTCTCCGGTTGCAGTGCGACAAAGCGCGGATTTTGATGCTGCCAGTCGCGCCTATACTGCTGCTCTAGGTATGCAGTCATGGTTAGAAGACGTCGCGTATCTGATAGGCGAATATAACGCTGGTTGGAATTACGGAGAGGTAACGCCAGAGCATTGTCTTGAAGAAAACGGCAACCTTGTTATTAGAACGCGATTTTCAGACACCAGGGAGTTCGTTGAGTACCGCTTTGAGAATTGTCTGGTGGCTGGTTATGGCGAGCCGCTTCGTCTGAGCGGCAGGTATGTTTATGACGGGACATTTAACCCTGCTGCTGCTAGTACCCACTTTGAGATCACAGAAACCATTGATATCCGCGGTAGTTTGGGAGTCGAACAACAACCACTTGCTATAGTCGGCACAACGTTTGCAGAAGGAACGGTTCGGGATTCGCGTAATTATTCTTTCGTCCTGTCCTCTCCAGCCCTGGAATACCTGATCGGAGATGACTATCTGGCGTTACAGGAGGTCCGTATAGGAACGTCAGAAAAGGGCGATCAATATAGCCTGGATATGCAGAGCAAGCTGATTTCATCGACCATGGGCGGTTATCTGAACCTGTCCACTCCTGTGGTAATCGAAGAGCGGGAGGGTGAGCCTTGTCCGGATAAGGGTCATATGGTTGTCAGTGGTGATGGAACAGTTGAAGCTCGCTATGGCGAGAGTAGTGGCCGGGGGCATGGCCTCGAGATCTTGCTGAATGGCAGTGAAGTTGAATACCGCGACACCTGTTATGTCGACTTTGGGAAGATTGGTGTTTGACAAAGTGGCGTCCCGGTCGGCTTTTTGGCGTGTCCCGTGATATAGAGACAGCAACTGCCTTCATCTTATGATACTGTATATCCATACAGACTTTCTGAATCGAGGAAACACGATGGCAGTTAAAGCAATCTATTACTCAGACAGGGACGGGCTCGAAATGGCATTGAAGAATCCCGACACCATGATTTTCGCTTCCAAGTCTGAGGCGGATGCCCGGGACAGGCAACTGGAGCTGGCAGAGGAGCTGCGCGAATTTCTGATCAGACGGGTAGAGGGGCTTGAGGAAGATCTGGCGGATCGGGTTGCCATGACAATTGCCGAACACCAGGACCTGATTGCCAAGGGTTTGAAGAAGCCGGGGTTGCTTAATCAGGCCGGGCCTGACAGCCAGTAATCCGGGCGCGCCGCGCCACCGGCATGGAACAGAGGCTCGTACTCTGAGCGTGCTGGTGGCTCTGGTGGTGGGAGTAGTGTGTTTAATCACTCCAAATTCTGAACAACAAAAAAGGCAGCCGAAGCTGCCTTTTTAAATCGTACTAGAACTGTAAAATTACAGAGCTACTACGTTATCCGCCTGAGGACCTTTCTGGCCCTGAGAAACGGTAAACTCAACCTGCTGGCCTTCTGCCAGAGTTTTGAAGCCGCCGCCCTGAATGGAGCTGTAGTGAACAAAAACGTCGGGGCCGCCTTCACGAGTAATAAAGCCAAAACCTTTGGATTCGTTGAAGAACTTAACAGTACCGGTAACAGTAGACATAATAATCAATCCTGAATTCAATCATTTTATGTGCCGCCAGACTTCGTTGTGAGGCCTGGTCAGCGGTGTGCGGAAACAAACAACTGGCGTGATCAAAAACAGGACGAAAGCTACTTGATACAACAGAGATGCGTCTTATTGATGAGTGCTGTGCTAAATCTTTCCAACGGCGACCACTGTACTACTGGCGTGGCGGAATAGAAAGCTATTTTTTGAGTTACTTATGCGTATGCTGCTGTTTTTTCCGGCAGAGGCTTGCCCGTCCGCCCCGCTTTTTGGCTTTCTTTGTAGTATAGTCAGTGGGTTACCTTCTTGGCCGAGTTTTCTGTGTCCCGATTCTGTGTGTCCAATATTCCTGATTTGCTGAAAGTTTTGCTGGCGCTCGGCCTGGCGAGTCTGCTTGTGTCTGGCTGTGCTTTACCCCTGGTTGACCCGCCGGAATCACACGCGTTGTCGCTGGGGCAGGCCCGGGAGACCCGGCTGGGTGGTGCGGTCGGGCCAATGCTTAGGAGCCACCCGGGCAAAAGCGGTATCCATACGCTGCTCGACTCCCGTGATGCCTTTGCTGCCAGGGTGTCGCTGGCACGGGCCGCGGAACGCACGCTGGATATCCAGTACTACATCTGGCGCAACGATATTACCGGCACGCTTCTGCTTGAGGCGCTGCATGCTGCGGCCGACCGGGGCGTCAGGGTCCGGTTGTTGCTGGACGATAACGGTATTTCCGGCCTGGATAACGCGCTTGCGGCCCTGGCTCTGCATCCTTTGATTGAAGTCCGGCTGTTCAACCCCTTTGTGATTCGCACGCCCAAATGGCTGGGATTTATCACGGATTTTTCCCGGGCCAACCGGCGCATGCACAACAAATCGTTCACCGCTGATAATCAGGCGTCGATTATCGGAGGGCGCAATATTGGCGATGAGTATTTCGGTGCAACCGACGGGGTCCTGTTTGCAGATCTGGATGTTCTGGCGGTGGGGCCGGTGGTCCAGGACGTCTCCGCAGACTTTGATCGCTACTGGGCCAGCTCCTCGGCATTTCCGGTTGAGAGCATTGTCCCGCCGGTGGATGAAGAGGCTCTTGACCGGCTTTCGGCCCGGGCCTCACTGATCGAGCGTGACGAGTCGGCCTCCGAGTATGTCAGGGCCATCGTGAAATCCGGCTTTGTCCGAAGCCTGCTGGAGGGCCAGCTGGATCTGGAATGGGCCGACACCCGGATGGTCAGCGATGATCCGGCCAAGGGGCTCGGTATGGCAGAACCCGAGGGCCTGTTATCTCATCAGTTATTCGAGGTACTGGGCTCTCCGGCCAGCCGGGTGGCCCTGGTGTCGCCTTATTTTGTTCCGACAAAGGCCGGCGTTGAGGCGTTTGCCGCTCTGGCAGAGCAGGGCGTTGAGGTGAGTATTCTGACCAACTCACTGGATGCAACGGATGTGACGGCGGTGCATGCAGGCTACGCCAAACGCCGCAAAGCGCTGCTTGAAGCGGGCATTCGCCTGTACGAGATGCGGCGCTTTACGGCAGAGCACAGGCGCAGCCCCGGTGCCGGCCCCTTTGGCAGCTCAGGTTCCAGCCTGCATGCCAAAACGTTTGCCGTCGACGGCGAACGGGTGTTTGTCGGCTCGTTCAATTTTGATCCGCGGTCATTCAATCTGAACACCGAGCTGGGCTTTGTTATCGAGAGTTCTGAGCTTGCAGAGAACATTCATCGTGCATTTGAGACCACCATCCCGCTCAATGCCTACGAGGTCAGGCTTGCTGAAGACGGCGATCTGTACTGGCTGGAGCAGGTCGGCGATGAACAGATCCGCCATAAGAGTGAACCCGACGCCGGACTGATCCGGAGTGTTTGGGTGTTCTTCCTTTCTCTGCTCCCGATCGAGGGGCTGCTTTAAGCCTTCCCGCTTCCCACCCGTTATCGGGAAAACTCCCGCCATCCGGCGAGCTTAGCAGGGCTGGCGCGCCTTTTATTTGTCTTATGTCAGCTTAATCTGATCCCTTTATTGGGGTGCACATTGTGCACCCATGGTGGTGCCGGCGTTGAGTGAAAAAACAACCAAACATAGTCTCTATAGGTATCGAAAGGAGGGCAATATGAACATACCAACAAAACAGATCACCTATTCCGACTTTGTCCAGGACGTAGAGAACGACTTCACGGTCTCCACCGGTGCTTATCGTGGGGAAGAGGTCTTTCAGAAAGAAATTGAAAAGATTTTCTACAAGACATGGATCTTTCTGTGTCACGAAAGTGAGATTCCCCAGCCGGGCAACTTCAAGTCAACCTTGCTCGGCCTGCAGCCGGTGATTGTTACCAGAGACCGTTCTGGCGAAATACACGCCCTGGTGAACGCCTGTACGCACCGCGGAGCCACACTTTGCCGGAAAGAGAAGGGCAAGACCCGTACCTTTGTATGCCCGTACCACGGCTGGTCATTTGATACCGCCGGGAATCTGGTGGGGGTGCCCGATAGCGAGCGCTACCCGGAAGACTTCGACAAGTCTACCCGTAACCTGAAAAAGGTGCCGAGGGTTGCCAGTTACTGTGGCCTGGTTTTTGGTTCCTTTAACGAAAATGTTGAGGATCTTGAAGAGTTCCTTGGAGGTGTTAAACACCATATCGACATCTGGGCCAGGAGAACCGCGGGCTCTGACTATCAGGTCGGTACGCCTCACCGTTACGCCTTTGAAGGTAACTGGAAGTTCCAGGCAGAGAACGTTTATGACGGTTATCACCCGGGGTTTGTCCACCGGTCTGCGTTTAATACGATCAAGAAGTTTGATGGCTCCTTTGTTAACCGGGAACTGAACAACCCGGTCCGTCAGCAAGGTCATACCCGTGGCTATGAACAAGGGCACGGTACTCTTGAGGCGGGCGCGCCCCTTGAATCAGGCGGCGTGGATGAAGATGTTCGTCTGGCCTATGAGCGCAAGCTGACCGATCTGTACGGTGAAGAAGGTAAAGATGATGTTCTGACCAACCGTCAGTTTCTCATTTTCCCGAACCTGACCATCTTTGATTTCAACATTCGGGTGATTCAGCCGATTGCTCATAACAAAACGGAAGTTTACTCCTATCCCCTTCTGATTGAGGGAGAGCACGATCAGATCAATAACAACCGGATGCTTGATGCGCAAACCCGCGTAGGCACGGCTGGCATTCTCTCCACCGATGATATCGATGTCTTTGCCGGCAACCAGAATGCGTTGAGCGCGGTGGCGTCCGATCGCATCACTCTGAGCCGCGGTATCGGCAAGGAAGAGGTGGGTCCGGATGGTGAGCGGGTTGGGGTTTATAGCGATGAAACGCCCCAGCGAGCGTTCTGGAGAAAATGGGCGAGCATGATCGACTGATCAGAAAAGGGGGATGGAAATGAAAGAATTTGAGAGTTTTGTCTATAAAGAATCCGACCTGCTCGACCAGCGGGATCTTAACGGCTGGTTAGAGCTTCTGCACGATGATGTTGTGTACTGGATTCCCATCGATGAGTCTGCTGATCCGGTCCTGGATTCATCGATTGTCTGGGACAACAAGGTCCGCCTGCAGATGCGGGTTGATCAGATCGTTAACCAGAACCGGGTATCCCAGGCACCGCCTTCCGAAACCCTGCGGATGATCACCAACCTGCAGACCAGTATGGTTGATGATGTTTATCACGCCTCCTACAAGCAACTGCTGGTGGAATCCCGGGAAGGTGACTGGCGCCAGGCAGGGCTGGGGCACACGCGCTACTACCCGGGCCGGGTGAAGATTGAGGCGGTAAGAGACGGCGGTGACTTCAGGCTGATCAGGAAAGAGATCATCCTGCTGGGGCGCCACCGTCCCTTCGAAGGGCTCTCCTTCATTCTTTAAGGCTTCTGAAAAACAACTGCACCCGGTAAAAGGAGAAATGCATGCTTGGTCTGGCGAAAGTTCAATCCGGTGTGAATGGCCTGCAAGTGGGCCACTATGACGTGCGGCGACCGGGGGAGGGTGAAGTGCTCCTCAAGGTGCTTGTGGCCGGTGTTTGTGGCACCGATATGCAGATCTATCACGGCCAGGGCGCGTTTGCCAAACGAGTGCAGTTGCCCACCATTCTGGGTCACGAGATGGCGGGTGTTGTAGAGGAGGTGGGGGCTAATGTCTCTCGCGCGAGGGTGGGGGATATCGTCAGTCTGGAGAGCCACATTCCCTGCGGAAACTGTCCGTTATGTGATACCGGGCGAAGCCACGTCTGCCCCCATACCCGTTACCCGGGTATCGATATCAACGGTTGCTTTGCAGAGTACGTGACCGTGCCCGAGTCCATCCTCTGGGTGAACCCTGGCGATGTTGATATTGAGAAAGCCGCGTTGCTTGAACCTCTGGGTATTGCCGTTCATGCCACGCTTGAAGGTAAGGGCGTAGCCGGTAAAACCGCTGTGGTGAATGGGTGTGGGCCGATAGGGCTGATGAATGTGGCGGTGGCAAAGCACTTTGGCGCAGACGTGGTGGTTGCGATTGATACCAATGAGCGGCGGCTACAGGCGGCGATGGAAATGGGTGCCGATGTTGCCATGAACCCGCTCAGGCAGGATGTCGTCGCCGAAGTAAAAACCCGCTTTGGGGGCTACGGTGCGGATGTGGTGTTTGAGTACACCGGCAGCCCGGAAGGTGTAAGAAATATCTTTTCCATGGTGGCTCCTCTTGGGGAGGTGAAATGGTGTGCAACGCCAAGCAGGAGCATGGAGTTTGATTTTGGTGTGTGGCGTCCGGGCCGGCCAACCATCTACAACATCCACGGCCGTCGGATCTGGGAAACCTGGCATTCGACCGCGCCACTGGTCTATGAAAACCGGATCAACCTCGATCCGATCGCGAGCCATAAAGTTCCTCTGCAAAACGCAACCGAGGCATTCGATCTGATTGTCGCTGGCGAAGCGGTAAAGCCGTTAATTATGTGCTCATGAGTTAAGAGGTGAGTTATGAAATACGACGTAACAATAAAAACGATCATGGACGAGGCTGAAGGCGTAAAAACCTTCATCCTTGAGGGTGTCTCAGGTACCGCGCTGCCGAAGTTTACCGCAGGCTCCCATTCCAATATCGAACTAAAACCCGGCCTCACCCGAGCCTATTCGCTGGTGCCTGTGTCTGACAGCGACAACGCCTACGCGATTTCAGTTCGCCTGGATCCGAAAAGCCGGGGTGGATCAGCGTACCTGCATACTGAAGTGGTGCCCGGAAGCGTGCTTAGCATTTCTGAGCCAGCGAATAACTTCAAGCTTAACGAGACTTCTGAGTTCAGCTGTTTTTTTGCCGGCGGGATTGGCGTGACCCCTTTTCTTTCGATGGCTGAAAGGCTCAACGAACTGGGCCGGCCGTGGGAGATGCATTACGCCTCCCGAACCCGGGCATCCTGCCCCTACGTGAAACGCCTGGAAGCGTTGGCTGCTGAGTCTAAGGGCAAGGTGTTTTTTTACTTCGATGAGGATGCCGGCTCATCGAGGCTCTGTATGGAAAAAGTCATCGAGGGCAAAAAGGCGTTCGCCGACTTCTACTGTTGCGGGCCTGTCGGCATGCTTGACCATTTCGTCGCACTCACCGCCGATATCAAAGAACGAGCTCATCTGGAATACTTTGCGTCCAATACGGAGGCATCTACCGACTCAAGCGCGGTGATCGAATGCGCGCGGAGTGGTAAAACGCTTCAGCTGGAACCAGGGAAAACCATACTGGAAGTGCTTATCGATAACGGCCTGGATGTGGAGTTTTCCTGTCGGGAAGGAACCTGTGGTACCTGTGAAGTGCCGATCCTCGAAGGCGAAGCTGATCACCGCGATATGATCCTCAGTGACGAAGAAAAAGACGCAAATGAAAGTTTGATGGTTTGCTGCTCCGGAGCAAAAACAGCGAAGCTGGTGCTCGATATCTGAGCTGATTGCGTACATGCCAGAAATTGCAGTGAGGTTTCCAGCCCCTTTTCAGGGGCTGTTTTCTATAATAACCGATTAACCCGAGTGTCTGGCAATTGAGGATGGTTATGTGTAGCGATACCACGAAAACCGGGTACCGGAGTTCGAAATCATTAGTGAAGGGCCTGGATATCGTCCGTGCGTTGAACCAGAGCCCCAACGGGGCCTCCAGTATCAAGTATCTCAGTGATACGACCGGACTTCACCGGACGACGGTCAAACGGATTCTGGAAACCTTGATAGACGAGGGTTATATCAAGGCAGATCGCGTCACCAATTATTACCGACTGACCCATAAGGTTTTAAGTTTAAGCTACGGGTTCAGGGATAGTGTCAGGGTTGTCGATATTGCCTGGCCAAAAATGATGGCTTTTACCAAGGAATTTGTCTGGCCTTGTTCGCTGTTAACCTTGGAAGGTCTTGAAATGGTGACTCGGGCGTCAACTCACGCCTATAGTGTATTTTCATTTCATACCGGTATGCCTGGGCGCAAGTTACCGATACTCGATACCGCAGCCGGAAAGGCTTATATAAGTTATTGCTCAGAAGCTGAGCGGGAAACCTTATTGTCCTTATTGATAAAAAGCGATGGCAATGCGGTAAAAAAGGCTGAGCAGGTAGTCAACCAGACGCAGGAGTTAGGGTACGGCGTTAACCGGGGCGAATGGGAAAAAGAACCCCGGTTTGGTGGGATTTCAGTTCCCGTGATCGTTAATGACTCTATCGTTGCATGCATAAACGCGATTTTCCTGAACCATGCCGTTTCCGATGAGGATATAGGTAAAATCGCCGGGCGCCTGAATGCGCTTTCCCGTGATATCCGGGAAGAAGCCTCCCTGTCTGGCTGTGATGATTTTTCCTAGAAAATCCCGCCGAGAAACTCTCCCCTAAGGTGCGAAAAACCTGCCAGGGTGCACTTTGTGCACCTTGGATTTGTTGTCGTTGAGCCACGCACGCCCATCCATTATTCTGAATTTGATCGATGTCAATTTCCTGATGAGTTTGCATTGACAAATACAAATATAAGAACGGAGCGTTTATGAATTCCAAAAGATCAAAACACGCTACTCTGCTAACCGGTAGCAAAGTTTCTGCACTGTCGCTCATGATCTTCGCTCAAGGGGCTTCTGCAATAACGTTTGAGGCTGGGGATGTTAACGTTGACGTATATGGTTATGCGCAGCTGACAGCCAGTTATGATTTAAACGAAGACCTTTCTCAACCTGCTCAAAATGGTTCATTTACCCCACTTGGTGGAAGTGACACAGACCGGGAAGGTCATTTTGGTGCCTCAGCCAACCAGAGCCGTATTGGTATTAACGTTAAAGCGCCGGACAACTCCAATGTTGTTATAGAAGGGGACTTCTATACCGGTGATTTTCGTCTTCGTCATGCGTACTTTAAAAGCGGCAGTATTATCGCAGGTCAGACCTGGTCTAACTTTGCCAGCTTTGTGGGTATGACCTCAACTCTCGATTTTAACGGCCAGGCCGCCAGAGGCGGCTATCAGCTGCGTACTGCGCAATTCCGTTACACCAATGGCCCTCTGTCTGTTGCGGTCGAAGAGCCCAAGTCCGTCGGTATTGCGGGAGGCGATAACCGGGACTCTACACCTGCCTTCACCCTGAGGTATGAGGATAAGACAGGCTTTGGTGCTTATTCTCTGGGTGCTGTTGCCAAGCAAACTACCCACGATGACGGTAACGAGGATGACTCAGTTGTTGGCTGGGGTACGTTTGCCGCACTTAAGTTTCAGCTGGCCGAGCGGCTGAGCATTCAGGGCGTTATGAACTACACCGATGGGGCAAATAATTATCTTTACCAGTCTGGTGCTGTCGATGCCTACATGGATGGGGGCAAGCTTGAGTCTATCGCTGGCTACGGCGGTGCACTGGGCGCCTCGTTCAGCCTAAAGGATAAGTCCTCCATCAATGCTGGTGTGGGCTTCACTGAGGTAGACTACGATGATGCTATAGCCTCTGGTGCGGTCGCTTCGGACAGCGTTGATGAAACGCGCAAGAACGTCTTCCTGAACTATCAATGGATGCCAATGGCCAAAGTGCTAATGGGCGTTGAGTACCAATACTGGGACGCTCAACGGGCCAATGGTGATAGCTATGATGCTAACCGATTGATGTTCATCTCCAGATACAGCTTCTGATAACTCACCAACCCGTCGCTGGTACTGAATTTCTGCCATCAGCGGACGGACACCACCCAATCAATACATCGATAGGTGGAGGAGACTCAAATGAGAAAGATCGCCAATATTGCTTTAGCTGCAGCTCTCGCTGCTCCGGCAGCCTCTTTTGCCGCGGAGAACATTGATCTCCCACGCACGCTGTCGAGTACAGCCTATGGCTCAGGCTCTGCCGGCCATGCGCAAATGGTTTCCATCGGCAACCTGTTAAAGAATGAGTACGGCACATCATTACGCATTATTCCCGGCGAAAACGACGTGTCACGTATGACTCTGCTGAGGTCGGGGAGGGTGCCTCTGTGCAGCTGTGGTATCGCAGCCTATTTTGCACAGGAAGGGGTTCTGATGTTCGGTGACGAGCGCTGGGGTCCACAAAAGCTACGGGTAATCACCACCGCCGTTGCCGACGTCGGTATGGGCATGGTGGTTGCCGGAGATGTCGGGGTTAAAGAACCTGCAGACCTGAAGGGCCTTCGTGTGGCCTCGATTCGGGGCGGCGATGCTCAGAACCTTGGAGCAGAGTCGGTGCTGGCATTCGGTGGTCTGACCTGGGATGACGTGGAGCGGGTGGAATTCCCCGGCTACATCAAGACGCTGGAAGGCATCGTCAACAATCAGGTTGATGCGGCGTTTGTTATGACGGTGACGTCGACGACGCACCAGATTGCCTCAAGCTCCAGGGGAATCCAGTGGCCCTATATGGACCCGGAGGAGACCGAAGCCTGGGAAAGGGCACAAGCGGTGGCGCCGTATATGCAATCCCACAAGGTCACGGTAGCGGCCGGTGATATCAGCGCCGAAAATCCGTGGCATGGCTCTTCCTATCCCTATCCGGTGCTGCTGGGAACGGATGAACTGGACTACGACATTGCGAGCAGCATGATCCGTGTCTTCGTCGAAGACTTCGACAAATACAAGGACGCCGCACCCGGGAATATCGGCTATGCGCTCTCCGAGCAGAATCTGAAATGGATCATCCCGTTCCACGAGGCTGTGGTTGATTACTACAAAGAGATCGGGATCTGGACCGAAGATCACCAGAAGCACCAGGACCAGCTTCTTGAACGTGAACGGGTTTTGCACGCCGCGTGGGACGAGTATCGCAGTGCTCACTCGGATCTTGAGGGTGAACGCTTTGCGCAAGGGTGGCAGACCGCTCGCTCTGAAGCGCTGAGCAAAGCGGGATTTGCCCCTACCTTCTAAGCACCTGCAAGGGGAGTCTGCGTCTCGGGCTGTAGCATGGCGCGGGCTCCCATCCACTCTAAGGCTATCGGAGTAATCACATGGGTACGCTCAAACCTCAGGGTACCGATTCAAAAGCTCGCTCAGGCCTGAGAACCGATGGCGGGTTCTGGTCGTGGGCTCTGTTTATCGCGACGATTCTGTTGCTGCTGGTTTCGCTGGACTTCATCTTCAACACGAAGATTTTCTCGTTCGTTACCGGCGTCCAGCACCAGTTTTTCTATTCGGTTCTGGCCCTGATGATTCCAATGGTTTTTATCATCTGGCCGATCAGCAAACGCATTTCCAACGGGCTTACCCGAGGGCTGGACATTACCCTCGCTCTGGTGAGTTTTGTGGTGCTTTCGTATTTCGTTGTTAACGGTGAGACGATTATCTACGAAGGCTGGGAGTATATGGCACCTGATCGCGCTGTGGTCATGAGTGGTCTGTTCTGGGTGCTTCTGCTGGAGGCGCTTCGCCGGGTTGCGGGGCTGCCGATAACAATCATCGCCGGAGTTGCAAGCATCTATCCGGTGTTTGCGGATGTTGTACCCGGGCCAATCCAGGGTTTCTCATCATCTGCGGGGGAGACTGCGGCGTTCCACGCGATGAGCCTGGAGAGCATTATTGGCATCCCGTTTCAGTCCTTTGCCAATCTGGTGATTGGTTTCATGCTTTTTGGTGTGGCGCTTCAGAAAACCGGGGGCGGCAAGTTTTTTATCGACCTGGCGTTTGCGCTTCTGGGTAAGGTGCGTGGAGGCCCTGCCAAGGTGGCCGTGCTTTCCAGTGGCATGATGGGTTCGTTGAGCGGCAGTGTCATCACCAACGTCATCACCACGGGGGCCCTGTCCATTCCGGCGATGAAACGTTCCGGCTTCAGCCCGAAATATGCCGCCGGTGTTGAAGCCTGTGCCTCTACGGGCGGTACGCTGATGCCGCCGGTAATGGGAGCCACGGCCTTTGTGATGGCCAGCTTCCTTAATATTCCATACGCCACTATTGCATTGGCTGCAGTGATTCCGTCCATCCTCTACTTCCTTGGGCTTTTCCTGCAGATCGATGCCTATGCCGCGAAAAACAACATCAAGGGGCTGTCCGAGGAAGAACTGCCGTCCCTGAAAGCGACGTTGAAAGAGGGCTGGTATTATATTTTTGCGTTCGGGTTTCTGATCTGGATGCTCTTTTTCCTGGGCCGTGAAGCGCAGGCTCCGTTTTACGCGACAGCCGTGCTGATCATTATCAACCAGATTTTGCCGTACAACCGATGGAACCTGAAGTCGGTTGTCGACTTCTTCACCAGCTCAGGCAAGGTGCTGGTGGAACTCACCACGATTCTGGCCGGGGTCGGCCTTCTGGTAGGCGCTCTGACGATGACAGGCCTTTCCGGAACGATCGCAAACGATCTGATTTACCTGGCCGGCGGCGATGCAATCATCCTTCTCTTCATGGGTGCCCTGACAAGCTTCATCCTGGGAATCGGAATGACCGTTACCGCCGCCTATATCTTTCTGGCGGTAGCGCTGGCGCCAGCTCTGGTGAATGGCGCAGGTATGGACGCTCTGGCCGTGCACATGTTTATCCTGTACTGGGGCATGCTGAGCTTTATTACTCCGCCCGTTGCGCTCGGAGCCTTTGCCGCGGCATCTATTGCCGGTTCCAAGCCGATGGAAACCGGGTTCAGTGCCATGAAGCTGGGGAGCATTATCTACGTAATACCTTTCCTTTTCGTCCTCAATCCCAGTCTCCTGTTCCAGGGGGAGTTGCTGGAAACCGCCTTGTCGTTTGTCCAGGCTGTGATTGGGGTGGTGTTGGTTTCGGCTGCGATCCAGGGCTGGCTGCTTGGGGTAGGCACACTGGCAAAAGGTCCGCTCTACGGCGCGCTGCCCCGTGCACTGGTTTTCATTTCCGGGTTGATGATTGCACTTCCGGGAACGGCGGTTGCCGGCCTTAGTGAAGTCCAGTTGTTGATGATGGGTTTTCTGGTGCTGGGGGTCGGATTGGCGCTCTTGATGTTTACCCGGGTGCCGCAGTCCGTCGTACGGAGCTTTACGTAACCTCTGCTGATACGATGTGAAGGACAACCGGCCGCTGTTTGCGTGCCGGTTGTCCTGCCCCCACGACTTCCCCCCAACTTTACGCTAAGGTAATCGCCCTCCCGCCAGGTTGAAGGAGACATTACCTTGCCAGTCCACGACGAATTACACCACGCTCCCTTGCAGTCTCTTGCCTGTCCTCTGGACGGCTTGCCCCTTGAACGGGAGGGCGGTTCGTGGCGCTGTGCCAGTGGCCATAATTTTGACATTGCCCGGCAGGGCTATGTGCATCTGTTACCGGTGCAGAAAAAGCGTTCGAAAGACCCCGGTGACAGCAAGCCGATGGTGGCTGCGAGGCAACGGTTTCTGGGGCAGGGGTTCTATCAGCCGGTAGCGGAGGCGGTGTCGGCGGCTGTTCTGGAGGGTGTCGATGCGGGAACCCGGCTGGCCTGCCTGGATGCCGGCTGTGGTGAGGGTTACTACCTGCGACAACTGGCAGAGGCTTCGGCAGGCCGGATGGCGCTGACGGTGGCCGGGCTGGATATCTCCAAGTGGGCGGTGCAGGCGGCGGCGAGGGCAGATCGCAGTGCTACCTGGATCGTGGGGAGTAACGCCAACCTGCCGCTGCTGCCGGAGTCTGTGGACCGGGTGCTCTGTTTGTTTGGTTTTCCGGTCTATCCGGAATTTGCCCGGGTGATGAAGCCGGGCGGACGACTGATCCAGGTGGATGCCGGTCCGGATCATCTGCGGGAGTTACGGGAAATCATCTACCCGGAGGTGCGGGATGAGCCCAAAAGCCCGGGCACAGAACCGGACGGGTTCAGGCTGGCCGGGAGCCGGCGTCTTCGGTTTGAGCTGACCCTGGATCAGGCAGAGCCGATCGCCGATTTGCTGGCGATGACTCCGCACCTGTACCGCGCCAAGGCGGAAGGGCGGGAGAAGGCGGCCAGGCTGGAGACGATCTCCCTGACCGCAGATGTCGTGCTTCAGGTGTTTGAACGTTACGCGCCTGTGGCCTGATCGAGCGGGTCGAGTCCTATGCGCGAGCCCCGCGCCTTGAGGCGGTAGAACTCTTCGATGATACCGGCCATGGCTTCGGGGCAATATTCACGCAGGCCGCTGAGCAACAGTTGCTTGGTGACCTCACCCACCGGCTGGCCGGCGGACGTGAGCCGGTACTCGAGAGTGACATTGCCGCGCTTGCCGGCCACCTCAAGATGGGCGTTGCTGAGTTCCAGGTCGGGCTCGCGGGCCTCAGGCTGGCTCAGGGACAGGCTCATGCTCTCGTACATCACCATCGGACGGTCCGGGTTGAACATAACCCCGTGAGATTCCATCAGCGGTTTGAGGGTGTGGGGAAAATTCTTGCCCGAAGCCGCCACGTAGCAACGGGTAACGTCTTCAATGATCTGCTCGTCCTGAATGATCTCGCCGCTGCGGGTAACCTCCAGGTAAAGTTTACCGCTGTCATCCACCACATTGATGGTGGCGCCGGCCTCTGCTTCATCAAAGCGCAAGGGTACGTCGGCGCCCACCAGGTTGCGGAATCGGAAGGTCATGTTCTGAGACAGACCAAACCGCGCGAGGACGATCGCAAACAGCAGGTCTCCGGGTACACAGAAGCGCCGGGCATCGGGATCGTGAATGGGGTTAAAGTCGCCGGCAATCTCTTTGGCAAAGTAACTCGCCTGGGGCGCGGAGATCACAATACGTCCATCCTGGACGGCGAAGAACTGTTCTGCAAACATGCTGTGCCTTATCTGGTTCTGGGCGGCCTGCCCGGCCGCACGCTCAAGCTGGCGCTATTCTATGCTTTTGCGGGTACCGGGGGGAGCCCGACCATGGTCCTACCCGGCTCTGAAGCTGCCTGGCGCTAGTGGTAGCTCTCCATTAATTCCTCCATTTCGTTCAGTAACTGCTCGCTCAGAATGTCCAGAGCCTGCATCAGGGCCGGGATCTGGCCCTTCTGGCCTTTGCGGTAGAGCTGGTCAATGTCGGTCGCCACCCGGTGAATTTCCTCATGCAGGCGCGCTATGGGGGGCATCCCGGGCTTATTGAGCGCCTGCTGGTTGAGCCAGGTGCCGAAGCCGCAGGCCTCATGATCAAGCTCGACCGGGTCGCCGTCGCCGGCCAGATAACTGCGGAAACGTTCCATCCACGCCTGGTGGTCCACCCTTGCATAAAGGCCGGGAAGGGCCCGGCGCGAAACACTGCGCAGGCTACGCCAGCTGGCCGGAGCCTGCCAGTGCTCGCGCCAGGAGAGGAAGTCCCGGGCGGGCATCGGCCGTGCTATTCCGTACCCCTGGGCCAGTTCACAGCCGATACGCAGCAACATTTCAGCGTGTTTATGGGTTTCGACACCCTCAGCGACGACATAACGGTCGAGCGCATCGGCCAGGCGGATGATGCCGTCGAGGATGGCCAGGTCGGCAGGGTCTACGAGAATGCCGCGAACAAAGCTCTGGTCGATCTTGACCACTTTTGCCGGCAGGCGTTTGAAATAGGTGAGCGACGAATAACCGGTACCAAAGTCATCGATTGCAACGCTGACCCCGAGCTGGCGACACTCATCAAGCACCCGGGCAATCTGGCCCAGGTCTCCCAGTGCGGCCGTCTCCAGAACTTCGAGCTCCAGCATGCCGGGCTCCACCCCCGGCCAGGCGCGCAGGCATTCGGTGAGTCGCCCCACAAAGCCTGCAGAGTGCAGCTCAACCGCACTGACGTTGATACTCACCGGTACCCGTATGCCTTGCTGGAGCCAGTTAAACATCTGCTGAAGGGCCTGGTCGAGAACCCAGTGGCCGATGTCAATCATCAAGGGCGTATGTTCCACCACGTTGATAAAGGCGCCGGGGCTGAGCAGGCCCCGTTCCGGATGCTCCCAGCGTAGCAACGCCTCGGCACCGATGATTTCGCTGGTTCTCATGTTCACTTTGGGTTGGAAATACAGTCGCAGTTCATCGTTGGCAAGGGCCTGGCGCATATGCTCGATGGTTTCATGCTGGCTGCGCATGCTCCGGTCGAGCTCGGTGTCGAACAGGTGGTAGCGATTTTTGCCGGAGAGTTTGGCGTGATACATGGCCTGGTCGGCCTGACGGATCAGCTGATCACCACCGCTCACTTCCGGTTGTGGGTAAAAGGTGACACCCAGGCTGGCGCTGACCTCAATCGGGTTGTCTTTGATGAGGATCGGCCGGGCCACGGCTTCGAGTAGACGTTCCAGGTGAGCCTGATAATCCGTGTCTGCTGAGGCATCAATCAGTACCGCTACCAGTTCGTCGCCGCCGAGCCGGGAGAGTGTATCTTCCTCACGGAGCACCTCCCGCAGGCGTCGGGCAATGGTGATGAGCACCTGATCGCCAACCGAGTGGCCATAGGTGTCATTCACCGCCTTGAAGCCATCAAGATCAAGGTAGACCACCGCCAGAGAGCTCTGGCGCCGGTCTACCATGGCAATGGCCTGTTGCAGCCGGTCGGTGAGCAGGGCGCGGTTGGGCAGGCCGGTGAGAGCGTCGTAGTGAGCCAGGCGCTCAATCTCCCGGGCCTGCTGCTTGGCTTTGGTAATGTCGGTACTGATGCCGATCAGGCCCACGATCCGGTCACTGTTGCCGTGTTCATAGATCGGTGTCTTGATCTGGAGCAGGATAGCCGGCTCGCCCCGGATGTTCAGTTCGGCTTCTTCGGTCACCTTGGCCCCGAGCAGTACCCGGGTATCCTGGGCGTTTATCCGCCGTAAACTGGCGGTATCCAGTACCTGCTCGGCCTGGGTGCCGATCAACTCATGCCGGGAAAGCCCGAAGCGGTTCAGGATGGCATTGTTGGCGTAGATGTAGCGAAGGCTCATGTCTTTCATGAAGACAAACGTATCCATCCGATCCAGGGCGTCGCGGAACCGGCTGGCCTCGGTCAGTGCCTGCTGGAGCCTGAGTTCCGCATCCTTGCGCTCAGTGATGCGGGTCAGGCTGCCGTACCAGAGTACCGAGCCGTCGTCGTTTAGCTGAGGTAAGCCGTTACCCAGCATCCAGTGAATGCGGCCGTCGGTATGCAACACACGAAACTCTTCATCCCATATGCTCAGATTGGTGGCGGACACTTCAATACTCCTGAGAACGCGCTCTGTGTCGGCAGGATGGATGGCGTTAAACGCCAGCTCAGCATTCTCTTTCACATCCTCGGGGTCGATGTCGAACAGATCTTTCAGGCCTCGGCTGGCATAGGGAAAACAGAAACGGCCGTCGGGGAAGCGCTGAAAGGTATAGACGATACCGGGCACCCGGCTGGCGATCGTGTCGAACTGATAGGCCAGGTCCCGCAGATCTCTGGTCAGCCCCTCGGCAATGGCATTTGCCTTGTCCCGGGTTCGACGAAGGCTCAGATACAGGAACAGAATCAACAGGCCAAGGGCCAGCACCGCGAGGGTTGTCAGGATAACGGTGACGCCATAGCGCAGGGCCGTGCTGCCACGAGGGGCAAAGCGAAGCACCCAGGTGTGTCCGTTAAAGCTGATCTGGTGGTCGAGCTCCGGATCGACGTCGATCTGTGCAGGCAGGTTGCTGAACAGCAGGTTTTCCTCGCCGGGCGTCTGATCGTAGATGCGTACACCGATAGCTCTCCGTACCCCGGACGGCGTGGCCCAGTCCTCAAGAATGCCTTCGAGCATGGTGGTTACCTGAAACGCGCCATAGACCCAGGCCGCCAGGGTTTGCCGGCGGAGTTCCAGCGTTTCAGGATTGGTATTGTTCCGGTAAACCGGGACATAGATCAGTATGCCGGGGGAAATACTGGCCTCGGGGTCCCGTTGCAGGGCCAGCTTTGAGGTGAGTGCCGGCTGGCCGGTGTCCCGCGCCTGATCCATCGCGGCCCGGCGGGTGGGCTCGCTATACATGTCGTAACCCATCACCGGCAGGTTCTCGGGCGACCGGGGCTCCAGAAAGACGATGGCGGTATACAGATCACGGGGGCCCGGTGGGTATACCTGATAGTCTTCGAAACCCTCGCGCACCATCCTCTGCTGATGCGCGTCCAGCTGATCCGGCGTCACAACCACGGCGAATCCGAACCCGACCACGCCAGAAACCGCATCGGAGCCGCCGAGCTTGTCGATGTATCTTCGCCAGTCTTCACGTTTAACACGATTGGCGCCGGCGAACAGGCCGGCGCTGCTGCGGAGCAACAGGGCGTAGGAACTCAGGCGCTCATTGATTTTCTCGGTAACCTGGGAGGCGGCGAACTGTTGCTCCTGCTTGTCCCTTGCTGACAGGAACTCAAGGGTCCAGAGACCGCTGAGGGCGCTGATACCCAGGGTCAGGACCAGAATAAGCCAGCCGGTAACCGGAATCTCTCTGAATGACCGCATCAAGGGCATTCGGGATCCTTATCTGATTGAATATGCACCAGTCATAATAGACTGCCCGGGGCGGTTTTGCGTGGCTAATTGCAAACCGCGTGTTGGTCGCCGGTTAATGTAAATGTTTGGCAAAACCGTGGCCTGCCTCTTCTTTTCACCACGCACCTTCTCTATGGTTGCGACTGTTGTCAGCCTGTGGAGTAGGTGCAGATGTCGTCAGGTTCGCCCGCACGTCGGATTATAGGAATTACCGGAATTGCCGTAGTGCTCACCATGGTCTTCGCAGCGTGGTGGACGGTGGCCGGTAGTCGTGGTCAGCCGCCGGCTCTGAGTACGGTGGAGGTGACCCGTGGTGATATTCAGTTGCTCGTCAGTGCCACCGGTGTGCTTGAGCCCAGTAATTATGTGGATGTGGGCGCCCAGGTGTCCGGCCAGCTTGAGACGCTTCACGTGCGGGTGGGGCAGACGGTAGAAGAAGGGGAGCTGCTGGCAGAGATCGACCCGACGGTGTACATGGCCAAGGTGGATGCCACCCGGGCGCAATTGAAGAACCAGCAGGCTCAGATTGTGGACCGCAAAGCCCAGTTGCGCCTGGCAGAAATCCAGTTCCAGCGCCAGCAAAACCTGTACCGGGAAGACGCCACCACCCGGGAGGCTCTGCAAACTGCAGAGGCAAGCCTTGCCTCCGCTAAAGCCCAGTTGGCGATGCTGGAGGCTCAGATCGAGCAGACGTCATCGACTCTGCGGGCCGAAGAGGCCAATCTTGGCTATGCCCGCATTTATGCTCCGATGGATGGCACGGTGGTCTCGGTAGAGGCCCGCCAGGGCCAGACCCTGAATGCCACCCAAACCGCCCCGCTGCTGTTACGGATTGCCAACCTCTCCAACATGCGGGTGCGGGCCCAGGTATCGGAGGCCGACATCGGCAGGCTGGAGCCGGGCATGCGGGTGTATTTCACCACCCTCGGAGATCCGGACTCCCGCCGCTACGGTACGCTGGATTACATTGAGCCAACGCCCGAGGTCACCAACAATGTGGTGCTGTACAACGCGCTCTTTCACGCCGATAACCCGGACGGTAAATTGTTGCCCAACATGACGGCCCAGGTGTTCTTTATTCAGAACGAGGCGCTGGATGTGCTGCGCGTGCCCGCCAGTGCGGTCCAGGGGGGTAAGGTTGAAATACTGGATGCCAGCGGCAGGCCCCGGCCCCAGGCCATCGAAACGGGGATCACCAACCGGGTTCATACCGAGGTGGTTTCTGGTCTGGAAGAAGGCCAGAAAGTGGTGCTGGTGGCTCATGACCCCCGCAGCGCTGCCAGCAGCGGGCCGTCTTTCCGGGGCATGCTGAGATGACCGCTCCCACGCCGCTTATCGAGCTGAGGGGGATTTCCCGCTGGTTTGGTGAGGGAGAGCTTACCGTGCCGGTGCTCAGGGACATCGACCTGCGGATTTATCCCGGTGAGTTTGTGGCGATCATGGGGCCGTCCGGTTCCGGCAAATCCACCCTGATGAATATTCTGGGCTGTCTGGATCAGCCCAGTGCCGGCCAGTACTGGTTCGACGGACGTGATGTCTCGCGCCTGAGCCGGGATGACCTTGCTCTGCTGCGCCGGGAAGCATTTGGGTTTGTGTTCCAGAGTTACAACCTGCTTCCGGGCATGACCGCGCGGGAGAACGTCGAGATTCCGGCTATCTATGCTGGTGTCGCGCCATCCCGCCGGCACCAGCGTGCCGAACAGTTGCTGACAGAGCTTGGCCTGGGTGAACGCCTGGCCCACCGGCCCGCTCAACTGTCTGGCGGCCAGCAGCAGCGGGTGTCTATCGCCCGGGCCCTTATGAACGGTGGCCAGATCATCTTTGCCGATGAGCCAACCGGCGCGCTGGACAGCAAAAGCAGCCGTGATGTGATCCGGCTGCTCACCGAGCTGTCTGAGCAGGGCCATACGGTTATCCTGATCACCCACGATCAGAACGTTGCCAATGTTGCCCGCCGGCAGATCCGGATCGCCGACGGCGAGATCATCAGTGATACCGGTGCCGATACCGGGCTGAGCCCCAGGGCGGTGTCACCGGGTGGCGTACGCCAGAGTGCCGCTCTGGGTGACTGGCAGGAGGCCATCAAGAGCGCGGTCCGTTCGTTGCGCAGTAACCTTTTTCGCACGGCGCTCACCCTGCTCGGCATAGTGATCGGCGTCGCCTCGGTCATTACCATGCTGGCGATCGGTGAGGGCGCCAGGAAAGACGTGGTTGATCGTATCAGCAGCATGGGCAGCGACCTGTTACTGATACGCCCGGGCGGCCCGGACCAGCGGGGCGGGCGCTGGTCTGTTACCACGCTGATCCCTGAAGACTATCAAGCAATCAATGAGATACAGGGGGTTCTTGCAGCAATACCTGAGCTCACCGGTGGCCAGACTTTGCGCTACTCCAATCGCGATCATCAGGCTGAGATCAATGCGACCTCCTTTGAGTTTCCGGTAGCGCGCCAGTGGCCGGTGGCCCGGGGCATGTTTTTCTCGGAGTACGATCAGGACAATTACGCCGCCGTGGCGGTACTTGGCAAAACCACCGCCGATGCCCTGTTTGGCGATGACAGTCCGCTCGGCAAACACCTGATGGTCAACAATGTGCTGTTCCAGGTCATTGGCGTAATGGAAGAGAAAGGCGCATCGCCTATGGGCCAGGATCAGGACGACGTCGTGTTTGTGCCGTACACCACGGGCAGCCTGCGGATCTTCGGCCAGACTCACCTGCGCAATATTACCGTGGCGGTGGCAGATACCCGTCGCATGGCGGATGTGGAGGCGGTGATTCACGATACACTTCTGGCCCGCCATGGAGGTGTGGAAGATTTCACCATCCGCAATATGGCGTCATTAATCGACACGATTTCTGAAACCCAGAATACGCTAACCTGGCTGCTCGGCTCTATCGCTGCAATCTCTTTGCTGGTGGGCGGTATCGGCGTGATGAACATCATGCTGGTGAGCGTAACCGAACGAACGCGCGAGATCGGTATCCGGATGGCAACGGGGGCCCGGGCCTGGAACATCCTGCAGCAGTTTCTGACCGAGGCCTGGCTGGTGTCGGCTATTGGTGGCCTGATTGGGGTGGGTCTGGGGATTGCCGCCACGCAACTGATAGGCACGCTGGGCACCCCGGTGCACATGACGCTGTTGCCGATGGTTCTGGCCTTCAGTTGTGCCTTTGCCACCGGTCTGATTTTCGGGTTTCTGCCCGCTCGCAAGGCTGCCAGGCTGGACCCGGTCCATGCGCTGGCCTCGGAGTAATGTTATGACAGTCCTCAGGCTACCTTTGTTTTGCGCCATTCTGCTGACCGGGTGCGCGGGTTTCCAGCCACAGCCGGTGGAGGTGCCGGTGGTCCCGCCCGGGCAATGGCATTTACCTGCCAATGCGGGTAACGAAGTGAACGCCCGGTGGTGGCAGGCCTTTGGGGATGAACGCCTGAACGTTCTGGTGTCCCGGGCGCTGGATCATAACCCGGGTCTTGCTGCGATGGCGCAGTCTGTGATCCAGGCTGATCTGCAGCTGCGGAACGCCGGTGCAGCCCTGATACCTTCGGTGTCGGCCTCGGGCAGCACGGGACGCCAGGCCAGTGACGCCCCGGGCGAGGAACGGCGAACCAGCGGGTCGACCAGTCTGGGGCTGTCGGTGGATTATGAGGTGGATCTGTGGGGGCGGCTGTCGGCTGCCGAAGCCAGCGCCCTGGCCGGCTTTGAGGCCAGCCGGTATGACTTCGATAGCGCCCGCATCACTCTGATTGCCTCGGTGGCCAGCACCTGGTTTGAATGGCAGGAATTGCGGCATCGGGTGGAGGTGGCCCGCAAAAACCTTGAGCTGGGAGAGCAAACGCTGCGGCTGGTAGAGGCGCGATACCGGAACGGAGCGGCAGACCGCTCCGAACTGTCGCGCCAGCAAACTTCGGTACTCAATCTCAGAAACGCCGTGCCACCGCTGGAATATCAGGCCCGCCAGCGCCTGGCAGCACTGCGTATCCTGACCGGGGATTATCCCTATACCGAAAACACGCCGCTGGCCTCTTTACGTACCGTATCCGTCCCCTCAATCGACCCTCTGACTCCCTCTGAGATCGTTACCCGCCGGCCGGATCTGGCGGCTCAGGAGGCGCGTCTGCTGGCTGCCAACGCTGATGTCGGGCAGGCGCGGGCGGCCCTGTTGCCGGCGTTGTCACTCGGCGGCGCTGTCCGGCTGAGCACAGACGGCACGTTCCGGCTGGCGGACCCGGTGAGTACCGCCAGTGTCTTACTGGGCCTGAGCCAGACCCTGTTTGACGGAGGGCGCCGGGATAACACGGTGAAAATCTCCGAGTCCCGCCAGATTGCTTTGCTGGAAAACTACCGCCTGAGCCTGCTCACGGCGTTTCAGGAAGTGGGAGATGCCATGGACCGGAAACTGTTGTATGAACAACAGGAGTACAGGCTCGGGGACATCCTGGAACAGGCGGAAGAGACCTTGCGCCTGACCGAGATACGCTACCGGGAAGGGGCGGACGAGCTGCTCACCCTGCTGGCCAGCCAGCGCAGTGTGTTCGAGGCTCGCCAACAGCTGAGCCAGGTGCGGCTGAATCGCCTGCTGGCTGCGGTGGATCTGTATAAAGCACTGGGCGGCGGCTGGGAGCCCGACCCCGACAGTGCCACTGCTAAGGTGCGGGCAGAGGCAGCTGGCCGTCCACCAGAAAACACTCCCGGCTGAATTCGTACACCTGCTTGCTGCCGTCGGTTTCTGACAGGCTCATGGACACCTGATCTGTGGCGGTCACTATGATGAGCTTCTGGTAGCTGCGAGGCGCCCGGTCTCTGAAGTTTGTGGCGCTGTATAGTGCAATGTTCACACCTTCCATCCCGTTGTCTGGCCGATAAGGCAGGGTGTACAGCCCGGCCTGCAACGCCCGGGCTGACAGAAACTGGAAGGCGCTTACGTTCTCTGCCCGCATATCGGTACCCAGGGCCTGACTCTCCCGGTAGCTTGCCGGGTGGGTGAGCGCCTCATGCAGGTCACTCCAGTCTTCGGACTGCAGCCTGATGCCCCGCTCAGTACGAAACCGCGCACTGAACACGGTATGGAGTGTTGTCAGAGACCGTTTGAAGGGCTGGGTCAGGTGGCTGAGAAAGACAAAACGGTAAAACGCGGTTTCTGCCAGGGCGGTGGGGATGCTCATCGCCCCATAGAACAGGCTGGGCTCAAAGTTGCGGCCATAGCGGGAGCCGTAACGCAGGGGCGGGTAGCGGAACGGCGTGGTCAGAAGATAATGACGCTTACCGGACGCAGACGGCAGTGCCGGTTTGCTGGCTTCAAGCAGTTCCTCCAGCCGGTTTTGTTCCTGCATGTTGTCCACAATCCGGGCAGTAGCGATCTCTTCCTGGCTTTCCACCACCCGATAAAGGCCGCCCTGAAGCGGGGCGACGGCCCGGGCTGCCCGTTCCCGGTAATTCAAATCCGGCCTCTCATGGCATCCAGATAATGCACCACACGTACAAGGCCCTCTGTCGATTGAATCAACGCCCGGGGTGCATCGTCAAAATATCGGTTGGGCGTGTTAAGCCAGTGGGCCATGGCCTCGGTATCGCCGCCGGTAAGGGCATACACGCTTCGGTACAGTCTTACAAACAGCAGGGCCAGCTCACCGGATTTGCTGTCCGGGTCTATCCCGTCCCGGACCAGACCGGTACGGTTCCGGCCAACGACGGCAGCTACTTCAGCCTGGGGCAGGCCCAGTGCCTTGGCCGAACTGAGCAGGGCCCTGGCAAGGAGCGTCTTATCGTTGATCTCGGGAGTATGTCTTTCTGCTGCATCCGGCATGGCTGGCCACCATTTGTCTATTTTTAATCATTATAGACAAATTTCGGGAAATTTCATCATTGCCGGTCAAGCTGATCCGTAAGCCGCTGGTTGAACTCCTGCCAACGCTCAAGCTTTTCAGCGTCCCCGACCCGCTGGCGGATACCGGCTTGTTGATTAAGCCAGATTCCTTCACCGTTGAAGCTATAAACCGGTTCAAGATCAGTGCGTTGTGACGCTGGTTTGATATGGTTTATCAGGTTGTCGAGGATCAGAGGATCGGCATCGGGCGTCTCATACCAGGCCAGAACCATGTGGGCCTGATTCAGGTTGAGGGCTTTGACGTAGACGATTTTCAGTTCCTCATCCGGCACACCGATGGCCCGAAGCGTAAGGTATTTGGCAATCGAGAAATCCTCGCAGTCGCCGCCGTTGGTGGCGAGCAGTTCGACGGGGGTCGCCCAGTAGTCTTCTTCACCCCAATGGCTCTGGTCGCTGACAAACTGGACGCGGTTGAAAAAAGAATTGACCAGGTGCAGCTTGCGGTCGACAGGGGCATTGATGGCCAGGCTGCTGAGGTCCTGCCAGCGTAGCAGCCTCTGGTGGGCTTCCGGGCCGAATTCTTCAAGGATATAGTCCAACAAGCGGTCGCTCAGCGGCAAGGCACCGATCAGTGATACCCAAATGACCAGCGCCAGCATGAGAGGGCGGCAGATATTGAGAACGCTGGCCGCTGCCATGGTCCGCCTCAGTTGGTGTTTTGCAAGCGTTGCCGGAGTTGCTCCAGCCGCTGCCGGATCTCCTCCCGGCGCTGCTGGTCAGAGGCGGGAGCCCGTGTCGCGGATGCCGCGGGGGCAGGGGTGATCTCCCGCACCGGCTCTGCCTCCGGCATTTCCGGCTCGGGGTCGGTGCTGGCGGCGATTTCAAACCGGGACCGGTCTTCGTTCACGGGGAAGTACAGGTTTTCCAGTTTGCCGCCCCGCTCCAGAATAATCCGGTTAGGAAAGACCGTCCGCAATCTGGCGCTGCCCGGCAGTTCATCACCCACCAGGTAGGCTTCGGTATTGTTCTGGTCGTCCTCGATCAGGGCGCTGCCCGGAAAGTCGCCATCCGCTGCGAGTACGCCGCGCAGGAACAGGCGGAGATTGGTCTCTGGCAGGTTTTCGGTATGGCTGGCCTCCGGGCTGCCCTCGGGTGTATGGGCACCAAACAGGGTCAGGTCGGCAAGTTCCACACTGGGCACCTGCGGGCCGGTACTCCCGGCATCAACCGCCGGCTGGACCCTGGGGGCAGACTGGCTGGTTTCAGACTGCCAGAACCTGTAGCCTTGCCAAGCGGTAAGCCCGACCATGGCCACGGCAACAGCCAGCGCAAGAAGCGGCGGAATCCTTCGGTCGATTGCTAACATCAGCGTTCCTGATTGCGATAAAAGAGTCGGAAATCCCAAAAAGCCCACAGGTTATCAGACTGCAACGATTTAGTGGCAGTATAGTGTAAGAGTTGTTCAGTGGTTCCCATTCCTGTGGTACCTTTTCGGACAACGCTACACGCGCGGTGCCCTTGGGCTATAACAACAATCAGTGACTTGACGGATCGAAACGAGGAAAAGCTTGACCACCGAGACTGAAATTCAGCCGCAGGATGCTCCGCTGGCGCGCCTTCCGTTCTCCTTTGCCAAGCGTAACGGGGTTATCCTGACCCGTAACGACAACGGCGAGGCGGTAGTGCTTGTAAAACCCGGCGCATCGCACGCGGCCCTGGCCGAAGCCAACCGGATCAGTGGCGGCCGCGCCCGGTTCAGCACGATCGAGCCGGACCGCTTCGACCAGGCGCTCAATGCTGCCTATCAGAACGACTCTGCCGAAGCCATGCAGATGGTGGAAGGCATCGGCGACGACATGGACCTGGCGTCGCTGGCGGATTCGGTTCCTGAAACCGAAGACCTTCTGGAGCAGGAAGACGACGCGCCCATTATCCGCCTGATCAATGCCATTCTCACCGAGGCGGTAAAAACCAATGCCTCCGACGTCCATATTGAAACCTACGAGAAGCAGCTTGTTGTCCGCTTTCGGATTGACGGCGTTCTGCGCGAAGTGGTTCAGCCCAAGCGGGCCCTGGCGCCCCTGCTGGTTTCCCGCATCAAGGTCATGGCCAAACTCGACATTGCCGAGAAGCGCGTGCCTCAGGACGGCCGGATTGCGTTGCGGGTAGCGGGGCGGGAAGTCGATATCCGGGTGTCTACCATGCCCTCATCCAGTGGTGAGCGGGTGGTGTTGCGTCTGCTCGACAAGCAGGCCGGCACCATCCGGCTTGAGTCCCTCGGTATGGCGGCGCACGACCTGAAAGTCCTGCGCAAGCTGATTCACCGGCCCTACGGCATCATGCTGGTTACCGGTCCGACAGGTTCCGGTAAGTCCACCACGCTGTATGCGTCGCTGCAGGAAATTAACGACCGTACCCGTAACATCCTGACCGTTGAAGATCCGATCGAGTACAACCTGCCCGGCATTGGCCAGACCCAGGTGAATCCCAAGGTTGATATGACCTTTGCCCGGGGGCTCAGAGCCATTCTGCGGCAGGATCCGGACGTGGTCATGATCGGTGAGATCCGGGATCTGGAAACCGCTGAGATCGCGGTCCAGGCCAGCCTGACCGGCCACCTGGTGCTCTCCACACTGCACACCAACACCGCGGTGGGCGCCATTACCCGATTGATGGATATGGGTATTGAGCCCTTCCTGATCTCTTCGAGCCTGGTGGGGATCGTGGCCCAGCGCCTGGTGCGGGTGTTGTGTACGCACTGCCGCGAGCCTTACATCCCATCCGATGAGCAGTGTGAGTTCCTGCAGCAGGACCCGGCCAGCCCGCCAACGATTTTCCGCGCGAAGGGTTGTGAACACTGCAACCAGCTCGGTTATCGGGGCCGTATCGGTATCTATGAGGTGGTGGAAATTACCGAAGAGATCAGCAACCAGATCCATAAACGGGCAGGTGAGCTTGATCTCGAGCGGGAAGCCCGCCTGCACAGCCCGAGCATTCATGCGGATGGGGTTCTGAAGATTCTTAATGGCGTTACGACCGTAGAAGAAGTTCTGCGGGTAACTCACCGGGGCAAATAATCCATGCCTGCGTTTGAGTACAAGGCACTCGATCAGCGAGGCCGGCAAAAGCACGGAGTGCTCGAAGCCGACGCACCCCGGGCGGTGCGACAGCAACTGCGGGAAAAGGGGCTGACGCCGCTGGCCGTGACCCCGGCCGCAGAAAAGCAGACTCGCCGTAATCCACTGAGTAGCCGTGGGTCGCTGGGCGCGGCGGATCTTGCGCTGGTGACCCGCCAGCTGGCGACCTTGATCCAGTCCGGCATTCCGATCGAGCAGGCGCTGAGCGCAACCTCCCAGCAATCCACCAAACCGCGTATCCGCGGGATGCTGATTGCGATCCGGGCCAAAGTCATGGAAGGGTATACCCTGGCCGACAGCCTGGGCGAGTTTCCGCGGGCTTTTCCCCGTCTGTACCGCTCCACCGTTGCTGCGGGTGAGCATGCGGGACACCTGGACCTGGTGCTCAACCGGTTGGCGGATTACACCGAAAGCCGGCAAGAGGCGCGCCAGAAAATACAGCTGGCCGCCATCTATCCGATCATTCTGAGCGTGGTCGCCATCGCCATTGTGGTTTTCCTGCTCACGTACGTGGTGCCCGATATTATCGAGGTGTTCCTCAAGCAGGGGCAGGATCTGCCCGGGCTTACCGTGGCCATGCTTGCGGTGTCGGAATTTCTGGCGGCTTACGGGGTCTATCTTCTTATATTGCTGATTGCGGCTGGTATCGGGTTGCGGGCAGCCCTGGCGAAGCCGGGATTCCGCATGAGGTTCCACAAACAGTTGCTGCATCTGCCCTTGTTTGCAGGCATGGTCCGGGGTGTGAACACGGCCCGTTATGCCAGCACCCTGAGTATCCTGACCACCAGTGGTGTGCCCTTGGTGGACGCGATGAAAATCGCCGGCGAAGTCCTGTCAAACGATCATCTGCGACAGGAACTGCGGGAGGCAGCCCGAAAGGTGAGTGAGGGTGGGTCGTTGCAGCGGGCGCTTGATCAGACCGGCTACTTTCCGCCCATGATGCTCCATATGATTGCCAGCGGTGAGGCCAGTGGCGAGCTCGACAGCATGCTGGAGCGCACGGCGCGGATGCAGGAAAACACCCTGCAATCTAAAATTGCAGCGATTGTGGGGTTGTTTGAGCCGCTGATGCTGCTGGTCATGGGTGTGGTGGTCCTGATTATTGTATTGGCGATCATGCTGCCGATCCTGAACATGAGTAATCTGGTGGGCTGATGCCGGAATCAGCCCGGGTAACACACGGAAAACACAGGTCTGACATGAGTGAAACTATGAAAAATATCCAGAACACCAACGTCGCGCGCAGCCAGGGTTTTACCCTGATCGAAATCATGGTGGTTATGGTTATTCTGGGTCTGTTGGTGGCGGTAGTTGCCCCGAATATCATGGGGCGTAGCGATCAGGCCAAGGTTACGGTAGCCGAAACCCAGCTGAGCAATATTGCCAACGCACTGGATCTGTATCGCCTTGATAACAGCCATTACCCCTCTACCCAGCAGGGGCTCGAAGCGCTGGTGCGCAAACCCAGTGGCACGCCGGAGCCCAGAAACTGGAATGCGGATGGCTACCTTAAAAGCGTACCCGATGACCCCTGGGGCAACGCGTACCAGTACGTAAGCCCGGGCGTTGAAGGCCCGTATGACCTGTATTCCTACGGCTCTGACGGCCAGGAAGGCGGCGACGGCGATGCCGCCGACATCAGTGTCTGGAAAACCGGGAACTAACCAACCGTGCAGGACAGGGCGAACCACAGCGGCTTTACGCTGATCGAAATACTGGTTGTCCTGATTATTGTCGGGTTGCTGGCAGCGCTTGCCGTGTTCAACATGGCAGGCAGCTCCCAGCAGCGGGAGCTTGAGAACCAGATCCGGGACCTGTACCTGCTGATGCAGACCGCCTCGGAACAGGCGGTCCTGAATAATCTTGAGCTGGGTTTGTTGCTGGAAGACGATGGTTATCGGTTTCTGGTGTTTCAGGACGACCCCGGCGAATGGAAAGCACCGGCTGAGCGTGTGTACCGTAAGCGAACCCTGCCGGAGTGGCTGGTAGTCACCCGGTATATCGAAAGTGATGCCCCGCGGCTGACCAGTACCGAAGACGAGTTGCGGCCCGACCTGGTCTTTTTTTCCAGCGGCGAAACCACCCCGTTCGAGATCGAATTCACGATCGGGCGGGACACCGACAACATGCACGTGCTCGCCTCGGATGGTGTGTCGCCTCTTGAGTGGCGCCGGCCCGGCTCCGGAGAGGAAGAATGGTAAGCCGTCACCGGGGGTTTACCCTGCTTGAAGTGCTGGTGGCCCTTCTGGTTTTCGGGCTGATCGCGACCGCGGCCGCCGAAGTCGGCAGTAACTATATTTCCAGCTTTGAACGGGTGCGGGATAAAACCCTGGCCGGGTGGCTGGCAGAAAACCGCATCAATGAGCTGCGCCTGCAGGAAAGCCTGCCTGATATTTCCGAAAACTCCACCGATACAGACTTTGGTAATCACCGCTGGCAGGTCACGACGGTGGTGCAGGGCACCGCTGAGCCAACCATGCGTCGGGTGGAGATTACCGTCGCGAAGTACCCCGATGGCCAGAGGGAGCCATTTTCTGTGCATTCCCTCGCTGCATTTCTGGGGGAAAGATGAACCCCCGCAGGTTTGCTCAGGCAGCCCCCCAACGTGGGTTTACCCTGATGGAAATGCTGATTGCCGTCACCATCACCGCGGTCATCGGCCTGGGTGTGTGGCAGGTGGTGAGCGGGGTGGTGAAATCCCGCGACCGGGTGAATGAGCTTGCCGACGAATTTGATAACCTGCAAAAGACCATGCTGTTTCTTGAGCGGGACATTACTCAGGTGGTGAATCGCCCGGTCCGGGACGTTTACGGAGATTTTGAGCTGGCCCTGTCCACGCGGGACGATGCTTTTGTGCTCAAGATTACCCGCCAGGGCTGGCGCAACCCGTTGGGCCTGCGCCGCAGCAGCTTGCAGCGGGTTGCGTGGGAGTTTACCGGTACCGAACTCCGCCGTCGGTACTGGCCGGTGCTGGATGAGGGGCAGGAAGACTCAAGCCGGGACCTTCTGCTGCTCGAAGATCTGCTGGAGCTTGAAATCCGGTTTATCGACCATCGCGGCAATCGTCACGAACACTGGCCGAGCGACGAGGCGATGGCCAGTCTGTCGCTGGAGGGACGCCCGGCCATTCCGCTCCCCCGGGGAATGGAGATCACTCTGGAGCATGAGTATTTCGGTGAGCTGGTCAGGACCTTCACCTTGCCCGATTTTGATGCCGAGCAAGCGCAGGGCATCATCAGCCAGCAACGCGAAGCGTCTGAGAACGATACGGATGATGAGGCCGCGGATGAACAGGCGGCTGAATCAGCGGAGGGTGTCTGATGAGCCGACGAATGCGTAATCAGCACGGGGTAGCGCTGATCATCGTTCTGCTGGCGATGGCACTGGTTGTTCTGCTGGCCTCGGGCATGACCCGCCAGCAAAGCCTGAGGGTGTTCAAGGCGGGTCATTACCTGGCACAGCAGCAAGGTTACAACATTGCCCTTGGCGCCGAGGAATTTGCCCGCCGTATTCTGGTTCGCGATTTTGAGGAAGACCGGGAAAAAGCCCTGATGGTCGACAGTCCGGACGAATTCTGGGCCATGAACGCCGCCATCCTCCCCCTGGACGAGAATGGGGTCGCCGAAGTACAGATTGACGACCTGGGCGGGCGAATCAACCTGAACGACCTGGTGGGGCCCGGCGGTCAGATTGATCCGCTCACCAAAGACCGGTTAAGGCGTCTTTTTGCGGCTCTGGGCATTACCAGCCTGAGTGTGGACGTCCTGATTGACTGGATTGATCCGGATGATCAGCCGACCAGTGCCTATGGCGCGGAAGACGGCCAGTACCTGATGGCAGAGCCCTCATTCCGGGCAGCCAACCAGCCATTTGTGTCGGTCAGCGAGCTGAGGCTGATCGAAGGCATGACGGAAGAAATCTACGTGGCACTTAGGCCCCATGTGACGGCGGTTCCGGTCACTGGCCTCGGGATCAATGTAAACTCAGCGACAGGGCCGGTACTGATGTCGCTGCATGATGAGCTGACAGAAGCCCAGGCCCGGTCGATTATCGTCCAGCGCGAAGAAGAGCGGTTTGAAGACCTCAGAACTTTTCTGGCGCTGCCGGAGTTTTCCGGGCTGGGGCTGCAGCCGGTGGGTCTTACCCTGCAGACCCGGTTTTTTGAGGTTGTATCACGGATTACCTACGATAACCGTGTCGTTAATATGGTCAGTACGGTATTCCGGACCCCTGAAGGCGAAGTGAAGACGGTGCACAGGGATACCGGGCAAAAGAATCGCATCACCAAAGAACCCTTTACGTTCTCAGAAGGATAGCCATGTCATACCGCCTCTACGCACGGCCGTTACCGCCGTTTGCGGACCCGGAACAGAGTCCGGACGCCCAGCTGTACGATTGGGTTCTGCAGGATGCCAGTGGTGATGCCCAGGCGCATGGCTCCGGCACTACCCGTGAGCACATTGAGCAGACCCTGGCCCAGAACGCGCTTGAGAAAGTGCTGCTGATAGGCCTGATTCCCGGTGATGAAACCGCGTTCTGCCTGGCAGACATTCCCGCACGGCAAACCCGGTTTATCCAGCAGGCCCTGCCGTTTGCAGTCGAAGAGCAGGTGGCTCAGGACATCGAAACCGTTCACCTGGCGCTTGGCGGGCAGACCCCCGAGGGTTACCGTGTGGCGGCCATCGATAATCTGCAGATGGCGCGCTGGCAGGCACTCTTCAGCGGCTGGGAACATGCCCGCCTGGATGCCATCTACCCCGATGCAGCTCTGATCTCCGCCACCGAAAGTGTCTGGACCCTGTGCCTGGACGGTGACTCGGTCATGCTGCTCAGCCACAGGGGGGAATGGTTGCGGATGAAGACCGACAACCTGCCGCTGTTTGCCATGACCATGGCGGCGCCGTCTCAGGAGGAAGTGGTGGCTGAGATCCCGGTGCAGGTCTACGGTACCGAGGCCGACCTGGAAAACTGGCAGACCGTGCTGAGTGAGTTTGCATCAGGCAGCGGCCGGCTCCAGGTGCAGCAAAAGCCGCTGGAGTTTTCAGTGGTGGAATTTTTGGCATGGTCCCATCACCATAATCTGGGAAGCCCCATCAACCTCTGCCAGGGTGTGTTTTCGGTGACAGCGACCGGAGCCAGTCCGCTCAAACCCTGGAAGCCCCTGCTGGCCGTAGCGGCGGTATGGTTTGTGGTGCAATTGGCTCTGGAGGCCGGAATGGGCTTTTACCATCAGCAGCAGGCCGAAGAGCTCCAGGCCCAGGCGATGGCTGTGTATCGCGAAGCCTTCCCGGCCGATCGGCGTACCCACGCCGGTAATGTCCGCCGGGTGATCGAAGGTCAGCTGCGAACGGCAGGGGCGTCGGGCCCCGACGTTGATTTCATATCACTGATGAAGTTTACCGGCGACCAGTACAGCCGGGTTCCCAACGCATCGGCGATTACCTTTAATTCCATCAACTACAGCCGCAGCCGTGGCGAACTGGTGGTGGATATCCGTGCCGATAACTATGAGCGCCTGAGCCGCTTGCGGACCGGGTTGGCCAATCAGGGGCTTGAAGCCCAGATCGGCTCGGTGGTGAATGAATCGTCCGGTGCTCGTGCCCGGCTGACGGTTTCCGGAGGTTAAGCTATGTGGGCAAAAATCAAGGAACAGCCGGCCGTCGGCAAACTGGTGGCACGCTACGATCAGCTTCCTCTCCGGGATCGCCAGGCACTCCTGGTGCTGTCGGTCGCACTGTTGCTGGCCGTTTTGTACTTTATGGTCTGGGCACCGGTAACCTCGTTTAACGACAGGGCCCAGGCGAGCCGGGACAATGCCACAGAACTGCTGGCCTGGATGCAGGCAAACCAGACAACCATCCAGCGCCTGGGCACGGGCTCCGGGGCCTCCGGCGGCCCGGCAGCGGCTAACAGGCCGGAAAGTGGTCGTGAACTCATGGCCCTGGTGACCCGTTCAGCGGGTGAGTCGGGACTGGCCTTGCAACGCTTTGAGCCCAGTGGCGACAGTGCCATCCGTGTCTGGCTTGAGGGCGTGCCCTTTGCAGACGTGGCCGCCTGGCTGGAGCGGATGTACAGCAATCATGGTGTTATCATTGATCAGGCTGCCATGGATCGTGGCAACGAGCCGGGTACCGTGTCCGTAAGGCTGACACTTGCGATATGATGGTCCCGCACTCGGAAGAATCCGATACTGACTAACGGTATAAACGGGAGAGACTGTGTCTGACAGCCATGATTTTGACCTGATTGTGATTGGTGCCGGTTCCGGCGGTGTACGTTTGGCACGGATGTCCGCCCAACGCGGCGCCCGGGTCGCGGTGGTCGAAGCCCGGCATCTGGGCGGGACCTGCGTGAATATCGGCTGCGTACCGAAAAAGCTGTTTGTGTACGGCGCCAGCGTGCGGGAAGAGCTGGAAGACGCCGCAGGATACGGCTGGAATGTGCCCGTCAACGACGTAACCTTTGACTGGCCCACACTGGTTGCCAACAAAAACGCCGAGATCGAGCGCCTTAACGGCATCTACCAGCGGTTGCTGGAGAATGCCGGTGTTGAAATCATCAACGGTACTGCGACCCTGAGAGATCCTCACACCGTGGCCGTTGGCGACAGGCTTTACACGGCCAGCCGGATTACCGTGGCGACCGGTAGCTGGCCCGTCGTTCCCGATATCCCCGGCAAGGAACACCTGCTGACATCTAACGATATGTTTTACCTGCCCCAGCTGCCGCGCCATGCGGTGATCTGGGGTGGCGGCTACATTGCCGTCGAGTTCGCCGGTATTCTGGCCGGCTTAGGGGTGCAGACCACGCTGCTGTACCGGGGAGACCTTTTCCTGCGGGGCTTTGATGGCGATGTCCGCCGGTTTACGGAAACCGAAATGCGCAAAAAAGGCGTTGATCTGCGGTTTGGCGTGACCATCAACGCCGTCGAGTCCCAGGATGGCCAATACAAGCTTGACCTAAGCAACGGCGAGTCACTCGAGACCGGGCTGGTGATGGCGGCAACCGGCCGCCGGGCGCTTGTCGATGGCCTTGGCCTGACTGACCTGGGCGTTGAGATGACCGATGCCGGTCACATCAGGGTAGATGATGGCTTCCAGACCACGGTTCCCTCCATCTATGCGCTTGGCGATGTTATCGGTACACCACAACTGACGCCGGTTGCTCTGGCTCAGGCCATGGTGCTTTCCCGCCGCCTGTTCGGGGACGGGCAGGGCGAAATGGACTACCACACGATCCCGACCGCGGTGTTCTGTCAGCCCAATATCGGCACCGTCGGCCTGACGGAAGAAGAAGCGACCGAAGCCGGGCATCAGGTAACCGTCTTCACCTCCGAATTCCGCCCCATGAAGCACACGCTGAGTGGCCGCGACGAGCGTTGCATGATGAAGCTGGTGGTGGATAAGGAGACCGATAAGGTGCTTGGTGCGCACATGGTTGGCCACGAGGCCGGAGAAATCATTCAGGGGCTGGCCGTGGCCATCAAAGCGGGCGCAACCAAGGCTCAGTTTGATGCCACCATTGGTATACACCCGACCTCAGCGGAAGAGTTTGTCACCATGCGCGAGGCTACCCGCTAAGGGTGATCCGGTAACTGAAAGGGCAGGTCGAAGCGAAAGTACGCTCCCTGCCCGAGATCCGTATCTATCTGCACGCGCCCACCCATCAGTTCCACCAGGCGCTGTACCATCGCCAGCTCGAGTCCGTTTGTGCTGGCAGTGGTTCCGGTCATGCCAGGCAGCGACATGCCAAACTGGGGCGCCAGGCTCAGCAATCGTTCTCCGCTGTCGGAGGCCGAATCACTAACGGTGCAACTCAGCAAAGCCTTGTGTTCCGCTTCGGCCGTCCAGCTGGCGCGAATGCTGATATAGCCGTCACGAGTGTGTTTCAGCGAGTTGCCCAGCAACGCCGCGAGAACCTGCCGTAACCGCGCAGAGTCGCCCACCACCATTGCCGAGTCGGGCCAGTTACCCTGAAAATGCAGCTCCAGCACCAGGCCCTGTTGTTCGGCGGTCAGCCGGTAGGAGGCGGCACAATTGGTGATCAGGCTGCGTAAATCGAACTCCTGGTGCACCAGCTCAAACGTGCCGCTGTCGATCTGGGCAAACTCCAGCACATCCGAGATCACGGTCAGCAGGTCCTGGGCGGACTGGGTAGCGGTTTCGAGATCAGACCGCTGTTCACTGGTCAGAGGTTGCTGCCCGATCTGGTCGAGCTTGCCTAACACCCCGATCAGCGGGGCGCGCAACTCCTGGCTCATACCCGCGAGAAACTCGGACTTGGCACGGTTTGCCTGTTCTGCCTTATCCTTGGCGATTTCAGACAGAGCCAGAGTCTGATTGCGGGCGACGCTGGCGCTTTCGAGATGGCGCGCCAGGGCGTTCAGATGCTGTTGAATGCGGGTGACTTCGCGGCTGCCGCTTTTGGCGTTGATTTCCTGCTCCTGGTAATCACCGCGTATCAGTTGCTGTACCCGGTCGGAAAGCTGATTGACGGAACGAAAGACCGAACTCAGAAAGTGGTTCAGCACCAGCATGGTGAACAGGAGCATGGCAATGCCCACCGACAGGGACGACCAGAGAATCTCCTGTTGTTTCTGCTCCAGTACCGAGTTGCTGATAGCCACCTCAAGCGTGCCTACCCGGAGAGCGCCGTTGCTGATATTCCAGTGCCCGGCCAGCCAGTCTGTATCTCCGCTGATCTCCACCGGTTCTTTGAGGATCTCTGCGGTATAGATCAGCGCAGGCTCGCTCTGGTCGTCCGGAGCGGCTGTGCCGTTACGGACAAATCCGACTTCCTGCCCGGCCACGTCTGTCACTCTGAGCCATTCGGCTTTGGTGTACTTCAAGGATTGGCGGAGCACCCGTTCCAGCGCATTACGGTTGCCCGAAATGATCGAGTACTCAAGGGTCGGCGCCAGGCTATCGGCAAACAGGAGGCTGCTTTCCTCCATATCCCGCCGGGCATCTTCAAGCCTTGCTGACGTAAAGAATGCCATCAGCACAACAAACATGACCGCTGCCGGCAATACCCCGATGATTAAACGCCGGGATAGAGAAATTCCGGATTCGGAGGAAGGGCGCTTCATGGCTGTGCCTCCTGCTGGTCCTGAATAAAGTGATCCACTGTCTCCGCGATCCATTTTCGGTTGGGCAGAGCAATGTTCAGGGATCGTGCGACTTGTTGGTTTACGTCAACCCGGTACTGGTCAGGGTAGCCCGGGGCGGGTAGTTTCCCGCTATCAAAATAAGCGAGCAGCGCCTCGGCGGCCTGTTTTGCCATTGCCTCGAAGGGGGCGTAGCCCGAGGCCAGTGCGCCGGCTTTGACATAAGGCTGACTGGGACCGATAAGGATACGGTTACGCCGATACGCTGTAAGAAGGATGTGTTTGATGTTTCGGGGGTTGTAGATCGTGTCATCCAGCCCGGCCAGGACAAAATCACCATAGCTAAGGGCCCGGTTCAGGGTCGGGATCAGCTGATCATCACTGCTGACGATGAACACCCGTCCCTCGAGACCGTAGCGTGGCAACTGCTCAATCACCGACTCATACATCTCGGCCGAGGCGAGGGAAGCGAGCATGCTCACCCGGGTTGCATGGGGGAGGATGGCCTTGCCCGTCAGTGCCTGACGTACCAGGGGCACATCAAAATAGACGGCGGAAAGGCGGCCCTCCGGGCCACCTTGGTGGTTTTCGACGTTACGCCTGTCAATCAGCAGGGCCAGAATGGGCGTGTGGTCTCCGGCCTCGATATAACGATTGAAAGCAGCGGGGCCGATGGTCACCACCGGGATGTGGTTATGTGCCGGCAGCCGTGTCTGAGGTACGGCCTGGAGTTCGATACGGTTGTTCAGATGTTCACGGAGCAGACTGGTAATGTGGCGATCCAGTGCGGCATTGCCGGAGCCCGCCACGAAGGCCACGTGCAATTCCGGCGCAGCCATCAGGGTGAGCGGCGCGGACAGGATGAGTAGGAGAAACAGACGCCCGGTCAGGGCCGGGAGCCTGTTTCGAAGAAGCGTCAGCACGTTAACTGTCACCTTCCTGACTGGTCGCATTCAACATACTTAATTTGCTCTGGTTCCGTCAGAACTTAAGGCCAGCCTCAACAAAAAGCTGGTTATGATTTCTAATGTTATTGTCTGAGCTCAGCTCTGGCTCACGGTTCAGGTAGTGCTGCAGGATGAACGCAAGCTCGGCACTGTAGCGAGGGCCGTAAAACTGTTTGCTCAGCCGGGTATCAATTCTCTCAAACTGGGTATTAAACTCATCAGCCCAATAAAAAGCCGAAGCAATCCGAAAACCGAGGGGCAACTCCTGGATCGCGGCCAGACTGCCTGAATGCCGTACCGACATTCGCGTAAGCAGTCTGACGGCTCTGTCCTGAGCCCCGGTATCGGGATTCCCGTTAGCATCCAGGATCGGCGCGCCGGTGTACCAGGTATCCTGATCAAGATAACCATAGCTTGCACGCAGGCTTGTGCCAGGAAAATCGAGGGTAGCTTCCACCTCAAAGCCTTTCTGGTCGGCGGCTACGTTGTTGGCAATACTCCAGTCTTTGAGCTGAATAACGCCACTGATCATGTCCCGGAGCTCATCCCTGAATCCCCGTACCTCAAGGGAAAGCAAAGCCCGCTCTAAGTGAAAGTGCCCAAAATAGCTTATTTCATGCGAGGTTATACGCTCTTCTTCGAGAGTTTCGCCAAGTGTTAAACGATTAAGATCCTGGACCGTGGCCAGGGTATCCACCCGGATTCCTTCAAGGTCTGAGTAGATGTCCGGGCGCACGTTGCGCAGGGTATAGCCCCAGTCTGGGTTTTGCTCAAACTCATCCGGTGTACGAACCGCCCTGGAAAAGACAAACCGAAGTGCATGCTGATTGTTAAGGGTAAAGTTTGCGGCAACCCGGGGTGAAAAATAGCCTTCATCGGTGGTGCTGGTTCTTTCCCAGTTGCCGCCGGTGTTCAGAGTAAACCAGGGCAGGGGTGTGTATTCCAGGTTGCCAAAGTACCGGGTGTGGTAACTGCTGCCGCGCCCGTTGAAATAGGTTTCGGAGCGGTAGGTGTCCTTTCTGAAACCGGCACCGGAAACCAGCTTCAGATTGTCGCTGAACAGCAGGGTGTCCTGGAGTTCCAGTTCCATCCGGGTATCTTCAGAATTGCTGTTGACACTGGCCAGGCCCGGTTGGCCCCCGCTGCTGGTAAAGCAGAGCCGTTCCCGGTCCTGACCACTATTGAAGTAGGTATACTGGTACAACGGTGTGCCGTTACGCAGGCACTGCACCGTGTTATCAGGGAATGCGATATCGTGGACCTGCCTGCGATCAAAGTTCTCCACGCCGGCGTTAATCCAGAATGAGTGACGGTCCGAGGTGGCGTAGTTGAGCCGGGTCTGCAAATAGAAATCCCGGACCTCAATATCGGGGTGTTCGTGGGGGCCGAGTTCGCCGCTCTTGAACCTGTCCTGATGATTGGTGCCGTTAATCACCCCGCCGCGTATTTCAAGGTCTGCCCGTGGATTTAACAAAAGCCGGGAGTCGTAGGTAAATGAATCAAAATGGTGGCCGTCTTCGAAGGGCAGGCGCTGGCCCTCATCAATCTGGTAATCAAAACCGTCGAACTTCCGTTTCTCATACGTCAGGCGCCAGTCGTAGTTCTGTGTGGCATCCCCGACACTGGCGAATGTGCGCAGATGCCCCCGTGACCCACGGGTCACCTTGACGCTGGCACCGGCGGTGTCGGCCGGATCACGGGTGATAATATTGATAGTGCCGAGAAACGCGTTGATGCCATAGGCAGCCGAGTTGGGCCCTCGTGCTACTTCGATGCGCTCAATCATCTCCAGTGGGACCGGCATGGTTTCCCAGTCCATATCAGAAAGCGTTGCCCGGTGCGCGGTCCGGCCATCAACCAGGACCTGCATACGCCGCTGCTCATAGTGAACGGTACCGTGATAGGTGGTCACCGGCGAGTGGCTGCCAACAAAATTGACCACCATTCCCGGTACCAGCCGGAACACTTCGTACAGGTTGACGATGCCCAGGTTGCGGATGAGATCTCCGGTAATCACCGTGGTGCTGCCGGGTACCCGGGTCTTGGGCTGGCGCAGGCGCGTCGTGGTAAGCACCTCAGGAATCTCGCTGCTCAGGCCGGGGTACGGCACATCAGCGGGCGCATCCGCGCCTGACACTGATGCCGGGATGGTCGCCAGCAGAGCCGCAAGTACGGGCAAAACGTTTTTGCGCCAGCGTCCGCCGAGAGCGTACGGCCACACCGGCGAGACTGTCCGGGAATTCGTAATAAGCATCGGTGTCGTTCTATAATCTGCCGGGCAGGCATATCCATTGCAATTATTACTTCATCGTAAGGTAGATCGGGGGATTTGTCTCGATAAACATTGTCAAGTTTCCATGACCGGGGTTGTGTGCATATGAATTGTTGGGACATTCTGGGGATTGAGCCGACCAATAATCGGGAACATATCCGGCAGGCGTATGAGCGGCAGATCAAGTTTGCTTCGGGTGATGAAGCTGAAGCACTGAACAGAGCCTACCGGGAAGCGACCGGTCAGTCGCCGGCAGAGCCGGCCCGGGAGAAAGAGCCCGCCGCACGCCAGACCCGACAACCACCGGTACAGGGAGAGGAAGAAGCTCAGGCTGATGAGCCCCTGGGGGCCGCGGATGCTCAAGTGGTCCGGGAAGTCATTATCCAGATTAAAGCGCTGATGAATGACAATTATCGCCAGGGCGACCCGGATATCTGGCGAGCGGTCCTGTGTGAGCCCCCGGCGGATCAGCCGGCGTTAAGGCGGGAAATTGGTCGCCAGCTGGAGCATCAGGTGCGGCCGATGGCGGAAAACGGCGGCCTGCCGGGGCCGGTTTCCCGTTTTCTGGGAGACTGGTTTGGATGGCTCAGCCTGCGGGAAGCCCACCCTGAGCCAGAAGCCCGCCATTATCCGGAGCCTGATAATGTCAGGCAGGGTGAGTTTGCTAACGAGGCGGATCAGCCGCCCCAGATGATGAATTTCTGGCCCGCCGTTATTGGCTGGATCGTCGGCTTAGCGATCCTTGCGGCCATCTTCGGAGGCATGGGCGGCGGCTGAGGCCGCCTCGATTCTGATCCTGTACCGCTCCGCAAGAATGGCACCCACGATTACCTGAATCTGGTTGTAGCACATAATGGGCAGTACGATCATGCCAAAACCCGGGTGCCCGGAAAACAGCACTTTGGCCATCGGCAGCCCTGAGGCGAGACTTTTTTTGGAGCCGCAGAAGACCACTGCGGCTTCGTCCTCAAGACTGAAACCAAGCTTTCTCACCATCAGCCTGGCGATGATCATGAACAGGGCGAGCAGGATAAAACAGAGCACAATCGCCAGAATGATCGCCTGCAATGGCAGGTTCTGCCATAAGCCGCTGACCACCGAATGCGAAAACGCCGAATACACGATCAGCCAGATCACGCACTGGTCGTAACGGGCCATAAACGACTCGTTGCGTCCCAGAATGCCGCCCAGCCAGGGCCTGAGCGCGTGGCCGAGGGCAAAAGGCAGCAATAACTGGAGCACGATGTCTTTCAGGGCGTCGAGCACGGCAAACTCCCCGGTCCCGGCCGTTGACACCAGCAGCAGCAACAGGAACGGCGTCAACATCATTCCGAACACGTTAGAGGCCGCGGCACTGCAGATTGCTGCAGGAACGTTACCTTTTGCCATGGCGGTATAAGCGATGGACGACGACACGGCAGACGGTAACACCCCAAGGTAGAGGAATCCCAGCCCCAGATCTTTTGGCATCCAGTCCGGTGCAATTCCGCTCAATCCGTTGATGGGTAATACGGCCAGCGGAAAGAATACGAAGGTGAGGGCAGTGATCAGGATATGGAGCCGCCAGTGGGTAGCACCATCAATGATCTGCTGGCGCGACAACGCCGCGCCATGAAAGAAGAACAGCAGGGCGACGGCGATTGTGCCCGCCGTCGCCAGCGTATCCGCTGCGCTGCCGGTTACCGGTAGCACGGTAGCCAGAACAATGGCCCCCAACAGCAGGATGGTGAAGCGATCGATCCGGAACTTCACAGCTCATTTATCTCCCGTAAGCACGTTGAGGCTTGGCGTCAGTAACGCACGCGACAGGGCTTCGGCCCGTGCCGGGTCTTTGCGACGGATCGCTGCCAGCAACAGTTCATGGTCTTCCTGGGTTGGCTCCGGCAGGCTGGCATCCTTTTCTGTGCGCTCGATCGTCTGGCTCACCGCGTGGGAGAAGTACTCGTACAGTTCAATGAGTGCTGTGTTTGCAGAGGCTTTAACCAGGGCGTGATGGAAGCGTTCATCCTGTTTGATGCGCTCGGCGATATCGTCGCCGGCCGCGGCTCTGGCGTCCAGGGCCGCCGTCATGTCCCTGAGGTCGGCATCGCTGCGGCGCTGGGCCGCCAGTCGTGCAGCTTCGGTTTCCAGCATGATGCGGACCTCGATCTGCTCCGCCAGTTTACTCCGGGCGATCCGCTTCAGGGTCTCACCCGCGTCTCTGTCGGCGCGCACATAGGTACCGTCGCCCTGGCGGGTTTCCAGCATCCCAACGTGCACCAGCACCCTTACCGCTTCCCGGATGGTGTTACGGCTGATCCCCAACGCTTCTGACAGCTCTGCCTCTACAGGTAAGCGAGTACCCACCGGCCACGTTTTATTTTCGATATTGTTGCGCAGGGCTTCGATCGCGGTTTCTACCAGAGAACCTTTTCGGATGGGAGTAAGCATGCTGAGGATCACCTTATGATTTGGTCACCCAATCATCCTATGAATCAGCGGAGACTTCAAGCGACCTCAAACGCATCGAGTTCCGGGTGTCGGATCAGCTGGGTTCGCCGGCAGGCGCGATAAACTGGTAGTCCGCGGTATCAACGGCGCGAGTCGAAAAACGGTAACTGAAGGTAAAGCCAGGCCAGTTGATCGTATTGCGACCGTGCCTGTCCAGATACCAGGAGGTACAGCCTGCCTGCCATACGCTGCCATCGAGGTTTTCCTGCACCGATTCGCTGTAGCTCACGAGCCGGTCTTCGCGCACGTCCATCGCCGCATTGGGATAACGGGACAGGGCCTTCAGTGCGCTGATGATGTAACGGTACTGGGATTCCAGCATGTAAAGAATCGAGTTGTGCGCCAGGTTGGTGTTGGGCCCGTACAGCATGAACAGGTTAGGGAATCCGCTGACCGTGATCCCCTTGAATGCCCGGCTTCCGTTGGCCCAGGCCTCGTTGAGAGATCTGCCGTGGCGGCCGGTAATCCGGATCGGCGACAGAAACTCGCTGGCACGAAAACCGGTTCCGAAGATGATCACATCCGCCGGGCGATGATCACCGCTGCCGGAGATCAGGCCGGTTTCATTGACGCGCTCGATACCGTCGGTGATCAGGTTCAGCTGGGGTTTGTTGATTGCCTTATACCATTCGTTGGAAATCAGGATGCGTTTGCAGCCGATCTGGTAATCCGGGACGATGGCCTCAAACTTCGCTTCGTTGGTAACGTCGCGGCGCGCTAGTTTGCGGGCCTGGCGGGCAAAGATGTCCAGTACACCGGAAAAACGGGTGAACGCCAGGGCACGGGCTTCGTTTTTCATATAGATCGTGGCCCGATACGCCCGGTCCCATAGCGGAAGTTTTTTGAACAGAGTCTGCTCCAGCGGCGAGAACGGCCTGTCTGCTTTGGGCAGCACCCAGGCAGCGGAGCGTTGATACAGATCGAGGCTGGCTACCTTGCCGCAGATTTCCGGGACAAACTGGATGGCGCTGGCACCGGTACCAATCACCGCAACCCGCTTGCCCCTGAGGTCCAGGCTGTGATCCCAGCGCGCGGAGTGAAACTGTTGCCCCTGGAATGAATCCAGCCCGGGCAGGTCGGGTATGGCCGGACGGTTCAACTGCCCCGTCGCGGTCACAAGAACATTGGCGGCATAGATGTCGCCTGTTTCTGTCGTCACCCGCCATTGGTTAGACTGATCGTCAAACTCGGCGGACTGCACGGCCTGGTTAAAGCGGATTCTGGGCGTCAGCTGGTATTTTCGAACGCAGGATTCGATGTATTCCAGAATTTCTTTCTGGGTTCCGAACTTTCGGCTCCAGTCGTGCTTGGGCTCGAACGAGTAGGAGTACAAGTGGGACTGAACGTCGCAAGCGGCACCGGGGTAAGTATTATCCCGCCAGGTTCCGCCCACGCCCCCGGTTTTCTCAAGCAGGGTGATGTCATGAATCCCGGCTTTGAGTAACCGGATAGCCATCCCAATGCCACCAAAACCGGTACCAATAATGAGGACTGAAGGGGAGCGCGTGTGTGAACGCCAGCGTCGTGTCATGGATACTGCTTCCTGAAACGTTATTCTTATGCGACCCGACTATAGCTGGCCGGGCTGGTAACAGAAAGTCTATTCCGACCAGATTGACTGGCCGGAACGATCACATGTTGGCGGCGTTTGCACTGGCAATGTTTTTCCAGTCAACGGTTTCCGGCTGAGAGCTGTCATTAACGAACAGGTGCCCCACCGCTGGAATCGCGTACCAGAGTTCGCCCCGGGTAGGGTTGTGGCGGGCAAATTCGGCATGGCTCATGCCCACTTCCCAGAGCTCGGTGCTTTCCCAGCCCTCAGGCGCCAGCTCGATGCGAACTTCCGAGCCGATCAGGCTGATGGCTTCTATTCGCAGTGGCAGGCGCGCGTGGGCCGCGGGTGCCTTGGCCAGCTGTACCTCGTGGGGCCGCAGGTAAAGCTGGGCTTCATGATTGTTGGCGACCCGATGCAGGGCAACCCGGGCATTACCCTGTACCAGATGCTGGCCCTGAATCAGGCCGGTCAGCACATTCACGTGGCCCAGGAAGTCAAAGACAAAGCGGGTTTCGGGGTGCGCATACAGGCCGGTTGGGCTGTTCACCTGCTCAACCTTACCCTGGCTCATCACCACCACCTGGTCTGAGAGCTCCAGCGCTTCTTCCTGATCGTGAGTAACAAACACACTGGTAAAATGGAACTCGTCGTGCAGTGCCCGCAGCCAGCGGCGCAGATCCTTGCGGACCTTGGCATCCAGCGCACCGAACGGTTCGTCCAGCAACAGAATGCGGGGTTTGGTTGCCAGGGCACGGGCAAGCGCAATCCGTTGTTTCTGGCCACCGGACAGTTGGGCGGGGTAGCGGTTGGCCAGCTGCGGCAACTGGATCATCTCCAGAAGTCTGGTGACACGCTCATGGATTTCCTGTCGGCCGGGCCGGACCTTGCGGGGCAGGGACTCCAGGCCAAAGGCGATGTTCTGCGCCACGGTGAGGTGCCGGAACAGGGCATAATGCTGAAACACGAAGCCGATGTTCCTGTCCCTGACGTGCAGGTTACTGACGTCATCTCCGCCGAACAGAATGCGCCCGGAATCCGACGACTCCAGGCCGGCGATAATGCGCAACAAGGTGGTTTTGCCTGAGCCTGACGGGCCGAGAAGTGCGGTAAGCTTGCCTTCGGGAACCTCCAGGGAAACGTCCTTGAGCGCCTGAAACGTGCCGAAGGATTTACTGATACCGTCGATGGTGATGCTCATGTCAGACACCTCCTGTAGTGGGTGCTGGTTCTTCAGTTCGGGATTGGCGCCATTCCACAAAGGCCTTGATGATCAGGGTGAGAATGGCAATGGCGGCCAGGAGCGATGCGGCCGCAAACGAGCCCGCCACGTTATAATCTTGATAAAGTAGTTCAACATGCAGCGGTAACGTATTGGTTTGCCCCCGAACGTTGCCGGATACTACCGACACGGCACCAAACTCACCCACCGCCCGGGCGTTGGTCAGTACCACGCCATAAATCAGGGCCCATTTGATATTGGGCAGCGTAATCTTGCGGAAGATCCGCCAACCGGAAGCGCCCAGCACCACGCCGGCTTCCTCCTCTTCGCTGCCTTGCTGCTGCATCAGCGGGATCAGTTCCCGGGCCACAAAGGGGCAGGTCACGAACACGGTCACCATGACAATTCCGGGCCAGGAAAACATCAGCTGAACATCGTAATTGGCGAGCCAGCTGCCCAGCCAGCCGTTTCTGCCATACAGAAGGAGGTACAGAAGGCCGGCAACAACCGGGGATACGGCAAAGGGAATATCGATCAGGGTGATCAGCAGCTTTCGTCCCGGAAAGCGGAAGCGGGTCACGGCCCAGGCCAGGGCGGTGCCGAACACCAGGTTCAGGGGCACGGTAAGCAGGGCTACAAACAGCGTAAGGCTGATGGCGTGCAGGGTGTACTCATCCATGATGTTGCTGCTGAAAGTGTTCCAGCCAGCGCCCAGGGCTTCGGTAAAAATAACCACCAGCGGAATGACCAGAAGGATCAGGGTCAGTGCCACGGCCAGGCTGATCAGACTGCGCCGTACCCACGGCTGGTCGCCGACTCTGTGATGACTCTTAGCCATTTAGCGGCCCTCCAGACGTCGCAGGTAACGGCCTTGCCACAGGTTAATGGCAAACAGCAGTACCAGCGAGACCAGCAAGACCACAGAGGCAATGGCGCTGGCGGCTGCGTAGTCGTATTCCTGCAGGCGCACAAAAATCATGAGGCTGGTAACCTCGCTCACATAAGGGCTGTTGCCCGCAATGAAGATAACTGCACCAAACTCGCCCAGACTGCGGGCGAAGGATAATGCCACTCCGGTGACAAGCGCAGGCCACAGCGAGGGAAAAAGGACCTTGCGGAACACCCGGGCATCAGACGCTCCCAGGCTTACCGCAGCTTCTTCATCGGCGGCAGACAGTTCTTCGAGCACCGGCTGCACCGTGCGCACAACAAAGGGAATGCTGGTAAAGGCCATGGCCACCATGATGCCCAGGGGCGTATAGGCCACCTGGATGCCGACGCCGGCAAGAATTTGCCCGTACCAGCCATTGTGGGCAAACAGCGTGGCGAGGGTGATGCCTGCCACGGCGGTAGGCAGCGCAAACGGAAGGTCGACCACCGCATCGATCAGGCGCTTGCCGGGAAAATCGTAACGGACCAGGACCCAGGCCAGTAAAAGCCCGAACAGTCCGTTGAACAAGGAGGCGCCAAGGGCGGCCAGCAGCGTCACTTTATAAGACGCAACAACCCGGGGATCCGTGATAGTGAAAACAAACTGATCCCAGGACATCCCGGAAGCTTCCACCACCAGGCCGGTCAGGGGCAGCAGCAGAACCAGGCTGACAAAAAGCAGGGAAATGCCAAGGCTCAAACCGAACCCGGGCAATACCCGTTTGCTTTTACCGGCGAAACGCCGCACAGGGGCGGCGCTTGCATGAGCGGAGGTCGACATAAACTCCTCTTAACGCCGACGTTGCAACTGGTCGAGCTTGGCACCGCTGTTAAAGTGCACCTTGTTGGCGTTCTCCCAGCCACCGGCGATCTCTTCGATAGACTTGAGTTTCAGGTCTTTGAAACGATCGGCGGTTTCCGCTTTCACTTTTTCATTGTGGATGCGGTAGTTAAAACCGGCCAGAAGGCGCTGGGACTCTTCGGAGTAGAGGTGAGTCAGGTATTCTTTAGCCAGCTCTTCAGTGCCATTCTGTTTTACGTACTCGTCAATCCAGGTGACCGGGAATTCGGCAAGGAAACTGATTTCCGGCACAACGACCTGATACTCGTCGCCCAGGCGATCGGCCAGGTTAAGAACCTCGGACTCAAAAGTCAGCAGAGCATCGCCGATTCCGCGCTCAATGAAGGTGGTGGTCGCACCGCGGCCGCCGCTGTCAAACACCCGCACATGGCTCAGGAAATCCGCCATGAATTCGTCGATTTTGGCCTGGTCGTCACCGTACTCTTCCTGAGCCCAACCCAAGGCCGCCAGATAGGTGTAGCGACCATTACCGGAGGTTTTCGGGTTAGGCATGACCAGCGCGACGTCTTCCTTGATCAGGTCGTCCCAGTTCTGGATGTTTTTCGGGTTGTCCTTGCGCACCAGGAAGGCCATGGTGGAGTAATAAGGGGAGCTGTTGTTGGGCAGGCGATCGGCCCAGTTTTCCGGAATCAGTTGTCCGCGCTGGTGCAGAATATCGATGTCGGTCACCTGGTTGTAGGTCGCGACATCGGCTTTCAGGCCCTGGATAATGGCCTGGGCTTGCCTGGAGGAACCGGCGTGGGACTGGCTGATGTCCACCGTTTCGCCGGTTTTTTCCTGCCAGTGCTTCTGGAATTCAACGTTATAGGCAGCGAACAACTCGCGTGCAATATCGTAAGAGCTGTTAAGCAACTCCCGGTCCGCAGCCAGGGCTGGTTGGGCAGAGAGCAGGGCGGCGCCAAGGGCGAGTCCTTTAAGCAAGTTGTTCATCAATAGCTCCTCGGATTATAATCAATCGATCTTCGGAGCAATTTAACAAAACTGGCTAAGAACCAAAAATACTAAAAGAAAATAATCAAATATCTTTAAGAGATAAGAGTCAGAAGCGTAACAACACCGATCCCCAGGTAAACCCACCCCCGAAGGCTTCCAGCAAAACCACCTGATTGCGCTGTATTCGTCCGTCTCTGACCGCCTCATCCAGCGCCAGAGGGATCGATGCGGCCGAGGTGTTGCCGTGCCGGTTAACCGTAACGACCACCTGGTCCATCGACATATCCAGCTTGCGCGCGGTAGCCGAGATGATCCGCAGGTTGGCCTGGTGGGGAACCAGCCAGTCGATATCGGCTTTCTGCATCTGGTTGGCGTTGAGTGTTTCATCAACAATCCGGCCAAGGGTGTTCACGGCCACTTTGAAGACTTCGTTACCCTTCATCTCAACAAACGCCCGCCCGGCCTTGACCGCTTCGAAATCGGTGGCCACGCCGCAGGGAACGTGTAAAAGCTCCTCATACCGGCCGTCGGCATGAAGGTGGCTGGAGAGGATTCCGGTCTCTTCGCTGGCTTCAAGCACAACGGCACCGGCGCCGTCACCAAACAGCACACAGGTGGTGCGGTCATCCCAGTTAAGGATGCGGGAAAAGACCTCCGCCCCAATCACCAGCGCTTTTTTGCTGGACCCGGAGCGAATGAACTTTTCAGCGGTGGCCAGGGCATACACAAAACCACTGCAAACGGCCTGGATGTCAAACGCCGGGCAACCCTGAATACCGAGCCGGGCCTGCAGAATACAGGCACAGCTGGGGAACACTTTGTCTGGTGTGGTGGTAGCAACAATAATGAGGTCGATATCCTCAGTGCTGATACCGGCAGCGTCGATTGCCCGCCGTGCCGCCTGCTCCGCCAGGTCCACCGTGGTCTGGCCGGGCAGGGCGATGTGACGTTGCTCAATGCCTGTGCGTTCCCGGATCCACTGGTCCGAGGTTTCCACCCGCTGTTCCAGGTCCTTGTTGGTCACAATGTTCTCCGGCAGATACGAACCGGTTCCGGCAATGCGTGCAAAAGTCATTCGGCTTGTCCACAGTCAGGGTCAGTAACAGTAACGTCATGCTAGCCCTTTGCTGACCGCTTGGTTATTAGCGGTTTGTCTCAGCTTTCTCGCAGGGTCTTCATATCGATCACAAAACGATACTTAACATCGCTTTTTTTCATGCGCTCGTATGCGTTGTTGATGTCACGGATATCCAGCATCTCGATGTCGCAGGTAATGTCGTGCTCCGCACAGAAATCGAGTACCTCCTGGGTTTCCGGCATGCCGCCGATGAGCGAGCCGGCAAGTATCCGGCGCTGGGTAACCAGCAATCCTGCCTTCAGAGGCGGTTCTACCGGTGTCAGCTGCCCCACCAGAATGTGGATGCCATCGTGCTTCAGACACTTCAGGTAAGGGTTAAGATCGTGCCCTACAGGAATGGTATCCAACAGAAAATCGAAGGTGCCGGCGACTGCTTTCATCTGCGCCTGGTCCCCGGAAATCACCACATGATCCGCGCCCTGTTTCCTGGCTTCGGCAACCTTGGCTTCTGAACGCGTAAAAATGGTGACTTCGGCCCCCAGCGCTTTGGCAAATTTGACACCCATATGGCCCAGACCACCCATCCCGAGCACGCCGACCTTATGGTTCTTGCCCACCTGGAAGTGCTTGAGCGGAGAGTAGGTGGTGATGCCGGCACAGAGGATGGGAGCGGCGCTTGCCGGGTCCAGATTCTTGGGCACCCGCACCACAAACCGCTCACTCACGACAATCCGCTCCGAGTAGCCGCCATGGGTGATGCTGCCGTCGTGGCGGTCTTCGCCGCCGTAGGTCATCACCGCACCTTCCGCGCAGTATTGTTCGAGGCCGGAATCGCAGGCGGAACAACGGCGGCAGCTATCCACCATGCAGCCCACACCCACCACATCACCGGGTTTGAACCCGGAGACTTCCGGGCCCACTCCGGTTACCCGGCCAACAATTTCGTGCCCCGGGACCACCGGATACACCGAGCCACCCCAGTCATTCTCGACGGTATGCAAATCGCTGTGGCAAACCCCGCAGTAGTCGATTTCAATCAACACATCGTCGGGCCTGAGGCCACGCCGCTCAATGGAGTAGGGGGCCAGGCCGGAGTCCGGGGCGGTGGCGGCGTATGCTTTGGTGTTAGCCATTGACAGGTTCCTTATCGGATTTAATACAGACATCACGGTACGGGCGGCATAACAGCGGTACCGTGCCAGGTTAGTGTTTACTGATTGTAGCTTAGGTGATCCGGACCATCAGGGATGACAAAATGACAAACAAGAAACCTTTCAGAACGTTGGCTTATATGGGCATGCTCGTCATTGGCGGCGGCATCACCAGCGGGTGTATGACCGGCACCATCGCCACCGGGGTTGGCACTGGCCTGGTGTATGACCAGAAACAGGACCACGAACACCGGCATGAAGTTGAGCGCAAGGTGGATCGTTACCTTCAGGACCACGCCAGTTCTCCGTGCCAGCATGGCGAAGACCGCATCCTGGCTTCTGCGACCGAAATCCTGAAAGAACACCGCCTGACTGGCATGAACGAAGTGCTGAGCCGCCTGGAGCGCATCTACCGGGACGAGGAACAGCCTGATCGTATCCGTGCCGGCGCGCTTTATAACATGGCGGTGCTGGAATCCCGTCGTGAAGATCCCAACAAAGCCCGCGCCCGGGACTATTTCAAGCGGCTGTATGTGGAGTTTCCCAACGAGTACCGCTGTATCTTTGAGGAATCGGAGTGGCGCGACGGGATGATTGAGCAGCAGCTCTTGTTGCCCGGAGAAACCGTGGAAAGCTTTCTGGAGGATGCGCGGCGGGATGTGGAGAGGATGAGGCAGTAGGTTATGCGCCGGAGCGTCGGAGGTGTTTGGACGACCACACAATGAACTAAACTTGCAATACTGTAGTGGGTCGCTGTAAACAGGGCTGACATCTGATGGGTTTGATTCGCAGAAAGCATCGAATTTTCGGCGCCCGGATCGCCCTCCTGGCCATGCTGCTGATCTACCTTGGGCCTCTGGTCACCAAAGCTCAGATAGCCCATACGCTGAACAAACATTCAGCCCACGTCTCTGCTGCGGAACAGATGGATCATTCCGATCCGTTGCAGCACATGTCCCATGGGGATTGTGACTACTGCGTGCTGCTTACCAAGCTGCCCGCCATGTCTCCCCGGGGAGCGGCCGTTTTTCCGAGAAGTGCCATCGGTGAGGGCAACCCCACCGCCCCGCGCCTGATTTCTGCCCCGCAAGGGCTTCCGGGATTCCCTAATGCCCCGGTACGCGCCCCGCCCGTCATGGTCTGACCTAACAAACAACAATTTTCATTACGTTTAAGGGAAGACCATGACCGACTCTCAGTCTTCCAGCGCTCCGCGCTGGGGGTATGCTTTGCTTGCGCGTCTGCATTTCTATGCAGGCCTTCTTGTTGGCCCGTTTATTTTTGTGGCGGCACTTTCAGGGGCGCTATTTGCCCTGACACCTCAGATCGAAAACTGGCTTTATCAGACGGAGCTGACCACCGAAACCATGGGCGAAGCCCGCCCACTGGCTGACCAGATTATGGCGGCCCGGGATCAGATAGGAGAAAACGCGACCCTGGCCGCGGTTCGGCCCGCACCAGAGGCCGGCGAGACCACCCGCGTGATGTTTGCGACGGACAGCCTGGAGCCCTTCGAGCATCAGGCGATTTTCGTGGACCCGGTTTCCCTGGATATTCGGGGCAATCTGGTGGTTTACGGAACCAGCGGCATCCTGCCGTTTCGCACCTGGATCGACTATGTACACCGGCACCTTCATCTGGGCGAAGTCGGGCGCTATTACAGCGAACTGGCGGCGTCCTGGTTATGGTTGGTCGCGCTAGGAGGCCTGGTTCTCTGGTGGCGCCGACGTTCAGCCGCCGGCTCGAGCAAAGACACAGATCGGAGCCACCTTCGCAACTGGCACAGCCGGACTGGTTTGGTGTTGCTGCTGGCCTTCCTGTTCTTCTCCGTGACCGGCCTGACATGGTCAAAGTGGGCCGGGGCAAACATCGCCGAACTACGCGCACAGCTTGACTGGGGAACGCCCGGCCTGAACACCGACCTGTCCGGAACACCGGCTGAGCAAAGCCACCATGAACACGCCGGCCACGGCATGACGACTGGTGCCGCCGAGGGACAGGACAATGCAGCGACTTACGATCTGGTTCTGGAGTTGGCCCGGGCGGCAGGTATTGACGCAGGTATGCTGGAGATAAAGCCGGGTAGGGGGGCTGGCCGCGCCTGGGTTGTGCGGGAAATCGACCGCAGCTGGCCCACCCAGGTAGATATGGTAGCCGTTGATCCCCGGACAATGACGGTGATCGACCGGGTGGATTTTCAGACTTTCCCGGTTGCGGCCAAACTCACCCGCTGGGGCATTGATGCGCATATGGGGATTCTGTTCGGCCTGGCCAATCAGTTGTTCGTGGCGGCTTGTGCTCTGGGCCTGTGCGTGATGATCGTACTGGGTTATCGCATGTGGTGGCTACGCCGCCCGACCCGTTCAGCAATCCACCAGCGTTCAGCCCAAAGAGTATGGACCGAGCTGCGTAAGGCGCCGCCGCTGGCACTGATATCGATGGCCCTGATAGCGGCGGGTTTGGGCTGGTTTGCGCCCGTGATGGGGGTTAGCCTTGCGGTGTTTCTTGTGATAGATGCCTTGCTGGCGCTCGGGCAGACCCGTCGTCGGGCTTCTGTTCCTGCTTGAGGCGGCTGCGAACATTCATTAACACCTTGCCATAACGGTTGTAGCCGCGCCTGTCGCGGTTACAACCTCAGAGTTAATAGAATGCGCATAATGTATATTATGTTAAAT
>DATGNB010000028.1:0-5203 GCA_035306945.1 Marinobacter sp. | reverse complement strand
GGCTCAGAGTTTGGCCAGCGCCACCTCGGTGGATTTGACGAAGGCGATGACCTCGGAGCCGACGGTCAGCTCCAGCTCTTTCAGGGAACGGGTCGTGATCACCGAGGTGACGATGCCCGCCGGGGTCTGGACGTCGATTTCCGACAGGACCGGGCCGGTGATGATTTCCTTGATGGCGCCACGGAACTGGTTACGGGCGTTGATGGATTTGATGCTCATGTCAGTGCTCCTTCAATAAGTCGTGAGAATAGATTGGTGGGTTCCGATGGAGCGCCGCTTACACGGCGATCCGGTAAATGGGTAAAGGAGTCGTCGCCTCCTGCGGCGGCTCCGGAATATAAGGGTGGCGATCTTCCATGATGCGCCGTAATACCAAGTCTTCGAGTTCGGCCACCGCGGTTGCGGTCCGTAACCGGGGGCGGGGTAGGTTTACCGCCAGATCCAGCCCGATCCGACCGTCTTCCACCACCAGGATGCGGTCGGCAAGCGCCACCGCTTCCGACACGTCATGGGTGACCAGTAGCACGGTAAAGCGGTGCTCCTGCCACAGGCGCTCGATCAGCTGCTGCATTTCCAGCCGGGTCAGCGCATCCAGGGCGCCCAGGGGTTCGTCCAGCAGCAACAGCTGAGGCCGGTGCACCAGGGCGCGGGCCAGGGCGACCCGCTGTTTCTGGCCGCCGGACAGGCGGCTCGGCCATTCGTCCCGGCGATCCCAGAGCCCGACCTCCTCCAGGGCGTGGCGGGCCAGATTGAAGCCGCGCGTTCCCAGCAGCACGTTGTCCAGCACGCTTTTCCAGGGCAGGAGCCGCGAGTCCTGAAACATCATGCGTACCTGGGAGCGTTCATCGCCGGACTCCCGAAAGTGCAGGCCGAGATAGCCGCCGGAGGCTTCTTCCAGTCCCGCCACCAGACGCAGCAGGGTGCTTTTGCCGCAGCCGCTGCGCCCGACAATGGCGACGAACTGGCCCTGGGGAACCCGCAGGTTGATGTTGTCCAGCACCTGGCGCTCGCCAAACTGTTTGGAAACCCGGTTGAGGTGGATCTGATAATCCGAGACCACAAAGGGGGCGTTCATAGGTTGGTCTCCTTCTGATAAGCCGGGTGCCATTGCAGCCAGAGCCGCTCCAGGGTACGGGCCGCGATATCTGCCGCCTTGCCCAGCAGGGCGTATAACAGAATGGTGAGCAGCACCACGTCGGTTTGCAGGAACTCCCGGGCATCCATGGCCAGATAGCCGATGCCCTGGTTGGCGGCGATGGTTTCCGCCACGATCAGGGTCAGCCACATAAAGCCCAGCGCAAACCTCACCCCCACCAGGATGGACGGCAGGGCACCGGGCAGCAGCACGTGCCAGAACAGGGCGAAGCCTTTCAGGCCATAGCTGCGGGCCATCTCGATCAGCCCGGCATCCACATTGCGGATGCCGTGATAGGTGTTGAGATAGATCGGAAACACCGTGCCCAGGGCCACCAGGAAGATCTTGGCGGTCTCATCGATGCCGAACCAGAGGATCACCAGCGGGATCAGCGCCAGGTGGGGCACATTGCGGATCATCTGCAGCGTGCTGTCGAGCAGCTGGGCACCGAGCCTGGACAGGCCGGTGATAAACCCCAGAATCAGCCCCAGGCCAGCGCCGATCACAAAGCCAATGGCAGCCCGTTCGAAGCTGGCCCACAGGTGCCGGAACAGCTCTCCCGACAGCAGTAGATCCCAGCCGGCCGCGACCACGGCTATGGGCGCGGGCAGGATCCGGGCCGACAGCCAGCCGAGACTTGAAGCCAGCTGCCAGACGGCCAGTAACAACAGGGGAACCAGCCAGGGTAACCCATGGGCGGACAGCTGTTTCCAAGTCTGGTTCGGTCGCGTGGTTTCTTTCATGGCGCAGTCCTCAGGAGGCCGAAGCCGTTGTTTCGGGGCGGTATTCGTAGGCCACGACTTCCCCGAAGGGGCCAGTGAACTGGGTTTGCGCCGGGGGCTGAACCTGTTTCAGCGGCAAGTGCGGGAACAGCAGCTCGGCGGTCCGGTACACTTCCTCCAGGTGGGGATAGCCCGACAGGATGAAGGTTTCGATACCCAGCGCCTGATATTCCCGCATCCGTTGGGCCACGGTGACGGGATCGCCCACCAGTGCGGTGCCGGCGCCACCCCGTACCAGGCCGACGCCGGCCCACAGATTGGGGCTCACCTCCAGGTTCTCCCGCCTGCCGCCATGCAGGGCCGCCATCCGGCGCTGGCCTTCGGAGTCGAAACGGGCAAAGGCGGCTTGGGCCCGGGCAATGGTGTCGTCATCCAGGTGCTTGATCAGCTCGTTCGCCGCCTGCCAGGCCTGTTCTTCGGTCTCCCGGACGATCACGTGCAGGCGGATGCCAAAGCGAACGGTCCGACCTTCACGGGCGGCTTTCGCGCGCACATCGGCAATTTTTTCCGCCACCTGGGCCGGGGGTTCGCCCCAGGTGAGGTACAGGTCCACATGCTTGGCCGCCAGCTCGTGGGCAGGCTGGGAGGAGCCGCCAAAATAGACGGGCGGATGGGGTTGCTGAACCGGCGGGAACAGCACCCGGGCGCCTTCCACCTTGAGGTGCTCGCCGGCGAAATCCACGGTTTCGCCCGCCAGCACCCGACGCCAGATCTGCAGGAATTCATCGGCTGCCGCATAGCGTTCGCCATGGCTGTAGAACAGGCCGTCACCAGCGGCTTCCTGCGGGTCGCCGCCGACCACCACGTTGATCAGCAGGCGTCCGCCGGACAGACGGTCCAGCGTGGCGGCCTGGCGCGCGGCGGCGGTGGGCGAGGTAATGCCGGGGCGCACCGCCACCAGGAACTTCAGGCGTTGGGTGGCGGGCACCATGGCGGCGGCTACCGGCCAAGGGTCTTCGCAGGAGCGGCCGGTGGGAATCAGCACCCCTTCGTAGCCGAGCCGGTCGGCGGCCTGGGCGATCTGTTGCAGGTAGGCGAGGTCCACGGTACGAGCCCCTTGGGCGGTACCCAGGTAATGTCCATCGCCGTGGGTGGGTAAAAACCAGAAGATATTCATGGCGTTTTCCTTATCAGTGGACTTATTTCTGTGAAAGGGTGTGGGCTGAGGACGATGCGGGAGTCCAGCCGGTACCTTGTACCTGGATGTTTTTTGGAATCAGCTTGAGGTTGTAAAAGGCGTCGGCGATGCGTTGCTGCTCGTCCAGCACCTGATCGCTGATCCGGTTGATACCGAAGTTGTAGCGGCCCAGGGCAGTACGGACCACGGTGTCCGGCAGGCCGACCAGCGGCGTTAACTCGGCCACGGCGGTATCCAGGTTGTGTTTTGCCCACTGGTTGACGGTATCCAGCTCTTCCAGGACGACGTTGAGCACTTCCGGGTAGCGTTTGGCGAACGGCTCGGAGGCCAGATAGAACTGGTAGTTGCTGACCAGCCCGGTGCCGTCCCGCAGGACTCGGGCCCTGTCGTCATGCTGGGCGGCCGCGAGGTATGGGTCCCAGATCACCCAGGCATCGACACTGCCCCGCTGGAAGGCGGCGCGGGCGTCAGATGGCTTGAGGTAGACGGGCTGGATGTCGCGAATGCTGAGGTTGGCCTCTTCCAGGGCTTTCACCAGCAGATAGTGCACATTGGAACCTTTGTTGAGGGCGATCTTCTTACCCTTGAGATCCGCCACGCTTTTAATGGGCGATTGCTCCGGAACCAGAATCGCCTCAGCCGCCGGGGTGGCGTTCTCGTGGCCGATGTAGAGCAGTTGGGCGCCGGCTGCCTGGGCAAAAATGGGCGGCGTTTCGCCCACGGTGGCCACATCGATACTACCCACGTTCAGGCCTTCGAGCATTTGCGGGCCGGCCGGGAATTCAACCCACTCTACTTTGAAGCCAAGGGGGTTTAGCCGCTTTTCCAGCAGCCCCTGGCCCTTCAGAAAGAGGAAGTTGCCGCCGGATTTTTGATAGCCGACCCGCAGGGTGTTGTCTTTGACGTCAGCCTGGGCTGACAGAACCGAGAGGGAGAGGACGGTGGCCACCAGGCCCCGCCAGAAATGGGACAGTTTCATGAGTGCAGTGCTCCTTTTTGGGTTAGCGTGTTTACATGGTTGTCTCCTTCTCCCCGTATGGCGGTGGAGTCAGGCGGGTTTATAAAAAAATCAAATGCTTAATTGGGCGTTACGGACTCGTTCGTATAACAGGTGCGGGTCCGTATGGGCCAAGGCGCCGGGCAGGCTGTCGCTAAACAGTTGGATGGCTCGGTCCAGCCGTTCCTTGAGCCGGCTCTCCAGCGTCAGCTCACCGCCAACACCGAGGGTGACCTGGCGGTCGGTGGCGTAGACCGCGTTGAAGATCTGCTTGGCCTTCAGCCCTGAAAGAACGGGCTGCAGGGCGTAATCCACCGCCAACAGATGCCCTTCCGAGCCGCCGGTGACCAGCGGCAGCACGAGCTTCTGCTCCAGGCTCCGCTCTGGCAGTAAATCCAGCAACACCTTCAGGGCGCCGGCGAAAGATGCCTTGTACACCGGTGTGGCCAGAATCAGTCCGGCGGAGTCCTGCACACTGCGGACGTAGTCTTTGACGGCTGGACTCTCGGACCGGGCATGGAGCAGATCCTCAGCGTTAAACTGGCGGACACCAATGAATTGGGTGTCGATACCCCGTTGCTCGAGAAGAACCCGGCTGTATTCAGCCAAGGCACTGGAGCGGGAATACAGGCTGGGACTGCCCAGCAGAACAGTGACGAGCATGGCTTAATCCTGAATGTCGAGGGTGGAATCAACCGCACCGGGCCATGGCGGCAGCCCGGTAGCAGGGCTGAGACTGGCCAGGGTGCGTACAGAAGTCGGGGTCGGCAAGGTCCGGCTTGGCCACTGGGCTGATTGGTGGACAGCGCCCTGAGTGGGCCAGGCGTGACGGACGTTGTGGGGATAACGAATATGCAGCATGGAAGCCTCCTTCTGATGATTCAGTTCGGCTTCCGTCTGTTCGGTCAGCGTGGTTGTTCTATTGCTCTTATCCCACTAGGGGAGAGATGGATGAATCATAAACAGAATCTTTAGGTTGATGAAGTAATAAAAAGTTAATTAGTTATTCTTTTGTAGAATATAAAGGGTATGGTATTTCCGGCTGCATGCCAGCGATGTAGGAGGTGGGTGGAAGCCCCCGAGAGTGGCTAGTGGCTGGCTCGCCGCTCCAAGGCCCGCAAGCACAGCAGGACCAGAACCAACCCCGCCAG
>DATGNB010000027.1:0-13957 GCA_035306945.1 Marinobacter sp. | reverse complement strand
GGCTCGACTTTCTGATGCAGGAACTGAACCGGGAAGCCAATACCCTGAGCAGCAAGAGCATTGACGCGGCGGTAACCCGTGCAGCGGTTGATCTTAAGGTGCTGATCGAGCAGATGCGGGAGCAGGTGCAGAATATTGAGTGAAGTTCTGGTGTGTTCCTGTAAAAATTAAGTGCCCGGTAAATCTGTCTTTGCCGCTGCCCGGCTAAAGGGCGCAAATCGCCGCGCCCTTTAATCCGTTACTCGGCCGGTTTGACCGCCAGCAGGTCGGTCCGCAGGTGGGTCAGGACCTTTTCAGCGGTGTTACCGATGACCCGGGCGGCCAGCCCGGTTTTGCCGGTGGTGCCCATGACTACCATGTCGGCCTTGATCTTGTTGGCGACACTCGGGATCACTTTCTGGGCGGGGCCGGCGACGATATGGACCTGCTCCGGCGTCAGGTGCCAGGTGTGGCACAGGTGCTCGATCTGCGGTTTGAGTTCGGCCTGCCGTTTACGTGTGTGGGCCACCGGGTCCACGATCTCCAGATCGGCCAGGACCACAGACGTATGGAGCGCATGGACCAGATGAAGCTCTGCCTCCATCGCTTTGGAGAGTTTGAACGCCTGATCGATGATGCGGTTGTTCAGGGCCTTCTTGACCGGTTTCTGGGTGCTCAGGTCGACGGCGGCCAGTATCGGATTCGCCTTGTTCCATTTATTGTCGGCCACCAGCATCACCGGTGCCGGGCATTCGCGGAGCAGGTGCCAGTCGGTCGGCGTGTACAGGAAGGTCTCGGAACGGTTGCCGGTTTTGATCACGGCTCCGATCCTGCCGGTTTCACACTGTTCAATAATCCAGCGATGGATGTGTTTTTCCCATACTGTGCGGGCGCTGAGCTTCAGGCCCTGCTGGGCTGAAAGTGCCAGAATCCGCTCCAGCCACTTCTGACGGTAATCGATCAGGGACTGCCTGGCCCGGCGCTGTACCTCCGGGGCTGCCGGCAAGGCGTCCAGATACTCATGCACAAAGGCGACCACTTCTACCTCGGCACCGGTTGCCCGGGCCAGCTCAAGGCCGCGGGTAAGGGCGATCTGTTCCTTGTGTTGGGGGTCCATGATAATCAGAAGTTTGTCCATACTTTCATCCGTTTACAGTGGCGTGATGTGTCCATATTAGCAGCTCCGTCAGGGCGGGATGCGGAGCCAGATCAAACCCCGTATAATTTGCCGCTTTCTGGCCAGTCGCACTGGTCGTAAACCCAAGATCAGGAGTCACCAAGCATGAGTCACGCCGGTGAGCAGGGCACCCTGTTTGTTATCTCCGCGCCTTCGGGGGCCGGTAAAACCAGCCTTGTGTCCGAGATGCTGCGCCAGGACCCGAAACTCAGAGTGTCGGTCTCCCATACCACCCGGCCGATGCGCAACGGTGAGCAGGAAGGCGTGAATTATCACTTCGTTGCCCGTGACGAATTCGAGGCCATGATCCTCCGGGGTGATTTTCTTGAGCACGCCGATGTCTTTGGCAATTACTACGGCACATCCCAGGTGTGGGTGCGGGAAGCGCTGGCGACCGGGCAGGATGTGATCCTGGAAATCGACTGGCAGGGTGCCGAGCAGGTACGCCGGTTAATCCCCGAATGTGTCAGCGTGTTTATCGTGCCGCCGTCTGCCCGGGTTCTGCGTGAGCGGCTGGTGGGCCGCGGTACCGATGCGCCGGAGGTGGTTGAGCGGCGTCTGGCAGAGGCCAAAGAGGAATGCCGCCATGCGGTCGGTTTCGATTACCTGGTGGTTAACGATGTCTTTGATCAGGCGCTGGCGGATTTGTTGGCCATTGTGCGCAGCCAGCGCCTGAGGATCGGTGCCCAGCGCCAGCGCTATGCGGATCTGCTTGCGGGCCTTACCGGCCAGCAGTGATGGCCGCGGGTAGGGGGCTTCCCCTGTATACAAATTGAGCCGGGGCCGGTAAACTACGCGGTCTGCTAAATCAGTGATTCTTTTTGTTCGGGGAAGATAATGGCACGAGTTACCGTTGAAGATTGTCTGGAACACGTAGATAACCGCTTTCAGCTGGTTATGCTGGCCTCCAAACGCGCCCGTCAGATCGCCACCAAGGGTGCCGAGCCCATGGTGCCGGAAGAAAACGACAAGCCTACGGTTATTGCTCTGCGCGAAATCGCTGAAGGCAAGGTCAGCCGTTCGTTGTTACTGGAAGACGACGAGGAATAATACGGCTGTGAGACAATGTTGGTAGATTTACCACCATTGTCTCAGAAGCATTGAAATCTGCCCGCGCGGTTTTATAGTGTAGCTATAGAGAGTCGCTGGATGGACACAAAAAAGCCTGGATGCTCGCATTCAGGCTTTTTTGTTTATGGCAGTTAAAAACGGTGGGGATGCAGTGGTCGCAGAGGCAACGGTTGAGGATCTGGCCAAAGAGCTGAGATCGTACCTGGATACCAGTCGTATCAATCAGGTGCGACGGGCTTACTATTACGCCGAGCAAGCCCACGAAGGCCAGATGCGAAAGAGTGGTGACCGTTATATCACGCACCCGCTGGCGGTCGCCGGGATCCTTGCCAATCTGAGGCTGGACCACCAGAGCCTGATGGCGGCGATGCTGCATGATGTTATCGAAGATACCGGGATTCCCAAGGAGGCTTTGTCTGACCAGTTCGGTGAGGAAGTCGCCGAGCTGGTGGATGGTGTCTCCAAGCTGACCCAGATTGAATTCCGGTCCCGGGCTGAGGCCCAGGCCGAGAATTTCCAGAAGATGACCCTGGCGATGGCGAAGGATATCCGGGTCATCCTCGTCAAGCTGGCCGACCGCCTGCACAACATGCGCACCCTGGGCCCCATGCCCTACGAAAAACGCCAGCGAATTGCCACCGAAACCCTCGATATCTACGCTCCCATCGCCAACCGCCTGGGAATGCACTCGATTTCGACGGAGCTTGAAGATCTCGGGTTTGCTTCCCTCTATCCCATGCGCTCCAGGTACATTTCCAAGGCCGTGGCCAAGCTGCGGGGCACGCACCGGGAAATCATTGACGACATCCGTGGCAAGCTCCAGGAAAAGCTGGAAGAGCGCGGGCTGCCCGGCCGTATCCTGGGCCGGGAAAAGCACCTGAACTCCATCTACAACAAGATGAAGCTCCGGCAGAAATCCTTCCATGAAATCATGGATGTCTATGCCTTCCGGATCATTACCGATACCGAAGACGACTGCTATCGCATCCTTGGCGCGGTCCACAGCCTGTACAAACCCCTGCCGGGCCGGTTCAAGGATTACATCGCCATGCCCAAGGCCAACGGCTATCAGTCGCTGCACACCACCCTGTTTGGCATGCACGTAAACATCGAGATCCAGATCCGAACCGAAGAAATGGAACATATCGCGAACAACGGCATCGCGGCCCACTGGATGTACAAGAATGAGGAGTCGGGGGTTACCAACATCAACCAGAGCCGGGTAGACCGCTGGGTGAAGGGCCTGATGGAGATGCGGGAGCGTGCCGATGACTCCATGGAGTTCATTGAGCATGTGAAGGTAGACCTGTTCCCGGATGAGATCTACGTGTTCACGCCCAAGGGCCGCATTATGGAGCTACCCGGCGGCGCCACGCCGGTAGACTTTGCTTACGCCATTCATACCGATATTGGTAACGCGACCGTCGCCTGCCGGATCAACCGTAATCTCGCGTCTCTGAGCCAGCCCCTGCAAAGCGGACAGACCGTGGAAATCATCACCGCACCGGGGGCCCGGCCCAATCCGGCCTGGCTCGGCTTTGTGGTTACCGGGAAAGCCCGGAGCAGTATTCGCCATGTGCTGAAAACCCGCAAGCGCGCCGAATCGATCGAACTTGGCCGCACCTTGCTCAAGCGGTCACTGAAAGGCTTTGGGGTGCGCTTGTCGGAGATTACCGAAGCACAGCGGCAAGCCGTGGTCAGCCATAACCAGGTGAACAGCTTTGACGATCTGGTCAGTGATATCGGGCTCGGGAACCGGATGGCGTATCTGGTGGCTCGGCAGCTGGTGAGCGGCGCCGAAAGTTCGGAAACCGTCACCAATCTGGAGGCGGTGGCAGACGACCGGCAAGGAGCGGTGACTATCCGGGGCACAGAAGGCATGGTGGTGCGCTTTGCCAGTTGCTGCAAACCCATCCCGGGGGATCCGGTGGTGGGGATTATGGAATCGGGGAATGGCATGGTGATCCATACCGATACCTGCTCCTGCCTGCCGGAAGACAGCGAAGGGCGCGCACGCCTCACACACCTGACCTGGGCGAAAGACATCACCGACGAATTTTCGGTGGAGCTGAGAGTCGAGCTTGAGCGGCAGCGCGGCGTGATCGCCGAGGTGGCCAATGCGGTGGCCATGGCCGACGGCAACATTGAGCGCATCAACGTGGAAGATCAGAATGCCAGGTTTGGTGTCGTCAGCCTGGTGGTGCATGTCCATGGGCGCCGGCACCTGGCGCGGGTGATGCGCCGTGTGCGGAATATCCGGGCGGTTACCCATATCAGCCGGGTACGATACTAAACGGCGCTGCCGCCGGTTGACACCAGCCCGGTGCAGAGGGGACGATTGGTGTTTTGCGCAAAAGGAAACACAAGAACATGACCAATAAATCTGTTATCCAGACCGATAACGCCCCGCAAGCCATCGGCACATACTCCCAGGCAGTCAAAGCCGGAGATACCGTTTATCTGTCTGGCCAGATTCCGCTGGACCCTGCCACCATGGAAGTGGTTGCCGGCGACTTCGCGGCCAAAACCCGCCAGGTGTTCGACAACCTTAAAGCCGTTTGTGAGGCCGCCGGTGGCAGCCTGCAGGACATCGTCAAGCTGAACATCTACATGACTGATCTTGCGAATTTTGCGACCGTTAACGAGATCATGGCCACCTACTTCCAGCAACCCTATCCGGCCCGTGCCGCGGTGGGTGTCGTGGCGTTGCCCAAAGGCGTGCCGGTTGAAATGGAAGCGGTGATGGTGCTTAGCTGAGCCTGCTGATCATCTCCCGGTACCCGGCCCGGTAGTCGGGGTACCGGAACTCGAAGCCGGTGGCCAGCAAACGCTGGTTACTGCAGCGTTTGCTCCCCGCCCGGCCACCGCGCCGGGCGCCGTCTCCAACCGGTTTGCAGGGCACCTGCTCCCGCACCCATCGCACAACCGCGTCCAGCCGTACCGGTACGCAGTCTGTGGCAATGTAAATCTCCTCCAGCGCCTGCCCCTGCAGAGCAAGCCGGCTCAGATGGCTTACCGCCCGGGCGGCATCGTGCTCATGAATACGGTTGCTGAACGGCGCCGGTGATTGCGGGTCTATCCTGCCCTCCAGAACTTCTTCCAGAAACCGGCCCCGTCCGGGCCCGTAAATGCCGCTGAACCGCACCACCGTCGCAGGATGGAGGCTGTTGAGGGCCACCTGCTCGCCTTGCAGGATCTGCTGGCCGGTAAGGCGTGCGGGCTGTGCGGGGCTGGCCTCATCTACCCAGCTGTCATCGTCCTGGGCATAAACGCTGGTGCTGCTGATGAAGAACAGCCGGGCCAGGGGGCGCTGCCCCAGCGCCTGCAGCAGGTTGCTCAGGCCCGCGACATAGGCCGCATGGTAGCCCTGCTCGTCGTAGGAGGAGGGCGTGAGGCAGTAGATCACGATGTCCAGTGCCTCGGGCAGCACCTTGTGCAGGGTTTCGGGGCGGGTCAGGTCGGCCTGGATGCCGGTCACGCCTTCCGGCACTTTATCCGCATTGCGCCGTAACCCGTAAACCTGACCGGCGTCTCTGAGCGCGCGTGCGATGTCGCCTCCGAGCTTGCCGCACCCGGCAACCAGAATTCTTGATGTTTTATGGCCGTCTGACATTGCCATAGACAATTTCAATCCTTATGCTTTGACTGATAAAGTATGTGAACCTTCGACCGTTTGATCAGACCGGAGCTCGTCATGACCCTCACCGAGTTACGATACGTTGTTACGCTTGCCCGCGAAAGGCATTTTGGCCGTGCGGCAGAGCGTTGTCATGTCAGCCAGCCGACCCTGAGTGTCGCGGTTAAAAAGCTGGAAGACGAGCTGGGCGTTCCACTGTTCGAGCGCAGCAAGAGCAGCATTGGTATCACCGAAGTAGGGCAGCGTATTATCGAGCAGGCCCAGCGGGTGCTGGATCAGGTGGGTGTGATCCGGGATATGGCGCAGGACGGCAAGAACCAGATGAACTCGCCGCTCAAGGTGGGCGCTATCTATACCATCGGCCCCTACCTGTTTCCACACCTGTTGCCGGAGCTGCGCCGGGCGGCCCCGGAGATGCCGTTATACATCGAAGAGAACTACACCGCTGCGCTGCGTCAGAAGCTGCGCCATTCCGAGCTGGACGCCATTATCGTGGCGCTGCCGTTCGAAGAGCCGGAAGTGCTGACCTTGCCTCTGTACGACGAGCCTTTTGTGGTGCTGATGCCAGCCGACCACCCCTTGACGGCCAAAAGCGAGGTGACGGCAGAGCAGCTGGCTCAGGAGCAGCTGTTGTTACTGGGGCCGGGCCACTGTTTCCGGGATCAGGTACTGGAATCCTGCCCACCCCTGGTAGAGGCGGTTACCCGGCGTGCCGAGAACAACAAGCCGGAGCTGGTTACCGAAGGCAGCTCCCTTGAAACCATCCGGCATATGGTGGCCTCTGGCCTGGGGATCACGGTGTTGCCCTTGTCGGCGGCCACCAGCATGAAATACCAGGGAGATATTCTGGCGGTGCGCCCGTTTGCCACGCCGGTACCGTTCCGTACCGTTGCGCTGGCCTGGCGGGTGACGTTCCCGCGGCCCAAAGCGATTGATGTGTTATCGCTGGCAGCCAGCCAGTGCCGGATTATCGAAAAAGCCAAAACGGAAACGCCGGCGGTTACCTCCGGCGCCTGAGGGCGACCATGACGTCACTGGAAGACATCTCTGTTACCCAGCTCAAAGGCGCCGGGAAGGCCCTTGCCGAAAAACTGGCAAAGCTGGGTATCCATTCAGTTCAGGACCTGCTGTTCCACCTCCCTTACCGGTACGAAGACCGGACTCGCATCATTCCTATGGGCAGCCTGCGCATCGGTGATATCGCCGTGGCAGAGGGAGAAGTGGTGAAGACCGACCTGATCATGGGCCGCCGGCGCAGCCTGCAGGTCACGCTGCGCGACGACAGCGGCTTTCTGGTCATGCGGTTTTTTCACTTCAATGCTGCGCAGCGTAACCAGCTTGCCGAAGGCGTGCGCGTTCGCTGTTTTGGGGAAGTACGTCCGGGCCGTGCCGGCTATGAGTTCTATCATCCCGAGTATCAGGTTAATCCTCCCGCCATGGTGCCGCCCGCCGAGGCCACCCTGACCCCGGTCTACCATCTGACGGAGGGGATTCAGCAACCGCGGGTGCGGGGGCTCTGCCAGCAGGCTTTGCAATACCTGGACCGGTACCCGATCAAAGACTGGCTGCCGGCGGAGTTGCTCGCGGATTACCAGATGCCGGGTATTACCGAGGCCGTCAGGCTTGTTCACCAGCCGCCGGCGGGTTCACCGGTGCCGCAGTTGCTTGAGGGTACCCACCCGGCCCAGCAGCGCCTGGTGATGGAAGAATTGCTGGCACACCAGCTTAGCCTGTTGCAGGTGCGGGAGCAGATCCAGGCCCGTGAAGCATTGCCTCTGCTGCCAGCCGGAGAGCTGACTGAGCGCTTTCTGGAGGCGTTGCCGTTTAACCTGACCCGTGCTCAGCGGCAGGTGATGAAAGAGATCCGTCAGGATCTGAGCCAGCCCCTGCCAATGCTCAGGCTGGTGCAGGGCGATGTGGGGTCTGGTAAAACCGTTGTGGCCGCCCTTGCGGCGTTGCAGGCGATCGGTGCCGGGGCCCAGGTTGCCTTGATGGCGCCCACGGAAATTCTGGCCGAACAGCACTACAACAACTTCCGGGCCTGGCTCGAGCCTCTGGGCATCCCGATTGCCTGGCTCTCAGGCAAGGTAAAAGGCAAGGCCCGGCAGCAATCCCTGCAGGCCGTGGCAGCGGGGGAGGCGCCGGTGGTGATTGGCACCCATGCCCTGTTTCAGGACGAGGTGCAGTTTAACCGGCTGGCTCTGGTGATTATCGATGAACAGCACCGGTTCGGGGTGCATCAGCGCCTGGCTCTGCGGGAGAAAGGCGTAGGCGGACAGCTGGCACCGCACCAGCTCATCATGACCGCCACCCCCATTCCCCGCACCCTGGCGATGAGCGCCTATGCCGACCTTGATACCTCGGTGATTGATGAATTACCACCGGGCCGGAAACCCATCGAAACCATTGTGCTTCCGGATAGCCGGCGTGATGATATTATCGAACGGGTACGTGGTGCCTGCCGCGAAGGCCGTCAGGCATACTGGGTGTGTACCCTGATTGAGGAATCGGAAGCGCTGCAGTGTCAGGCCGCTGAAGTGACCGCGCAGGAGCTGACGGAACGCCTGTCGGATCTGAAGGTGGGGCTGGTGCATGGCCGCCTGAAGGCCCAGGATAAAGCGGATGTGATGGCGCGCTTCAAAGATGGCGAGCTGGACCTGCTGGTCGCCACCACCGTCATTGAGGTGGGTGTGGATGTGCCCAACGCATCGCTTATTATTATCGAAAACCCGGAGCGCCTTGGCCTGGCCCAGCTGCATCAGCTCCGGGGCCGGGTTGGCCGGGGGGAGCAGGCGAGCTTCTGCGTGCTCATGTACCACCCGCCCTTGTCGGCTAACGGGAAGGCCAGGCTGCAGGCCCTCAGGGACAGCCAGGACGGCTTTGTTATTGCCGAGAAGGATCTGGAAATCCGGGGCCCGGGGGAGGTGTTGGGCACCCGTCAGACCGGCCTGATGCAGTTCCGGCTGGCAGACTTCGAGCGCGACAAGGGCTGGATCGAACCGGTCAGGGAAATGGCGCCGGTACTTGTGAAACGGCCCGGGGTAGCCAACGCGCTGGTGCGCCGATGGCTGGGTGAGAAAACCCGTTACGGAGAGGTGTAGCCATGCCCTTTCGGGCTTCCAGCAAATTTACCCGGCTGCGAATCATGCAGCGCCTGGACGACACTCTGGAGCTGCCGCTGCTGCCGGAAACCGCCGACCGGGTGATGAACCTGAGGTCAGCCCCCGGGGTCACCATGGCCGATCTGGTGGACATCGTGGAAAGCGATCCCGGGCTCGCGGCACAGGTTGTCAGCTGGGCTTCGTCATCGTTTTACGCCCCGGCAGGGCCGATCCGGTCGGTACAGGATGCCATCTCTCGCGTGCTGGGGTTTGATACCGTGATGAACCTGGCCGTCGGGCTTGCCCTGGGCCGCCCCCTCAAAAATCCCATGGCGGGTCCAGACGGGCACCGGAGCTACTGGCGGCATGCCAACTGGCAGGCGCACGCCGTCTGCGTGCTCACGGGTATGATGCCCCGCCCGCTGCGCCCGGCGTTTGGTCTCACGTATCTGTCCGGGTTACTGCATAATCTGGGAGACCTTGTGCTTGCGCAGCTGTTCCTGCCCTATCACCAGCAGCTCTCTGACTGGCAGCACCATAATCCGGACGCCAACCGGGCGGAGGAAGAGCTCAGGCTGATGGGCCTGACCCGGGAGCACATTGCCGCCCGGCTACTGGAAAACTGGGGCATGCCAAGCGAGGTGACCCTGGCCGTACGGCACCAGCAGGAGCCGGACTACCAGGGGCCTTACCAGAAACTGATCAGGCTGGTCTGGCTAAGCCGGCAGTTATTGGCTGCCCGGGGCGCCTTGCCCGGCAAAGCCGAACCCGTCCCTCAGGAAATCTATCAGGAGCTGGGCCTGAACCGGCATCAGGTAGAGTCTCAGTTTGACAGGCTGGTACACAGCCGTGGCGGTTTCATGGCCATGACGGGCTCTTTGCCGGCAGCCCGGTAAACGCCCAGCTAGTCGAAGCGGTAATGGCGCAGGGCCGCAGCGGCTGTGCGAACTTCCTCTGCGTGCTGTTGCTCCACCAGAAACCGTTCCTTATCCATTTTCTTTATCAGCCCGGAATCGGTCGCCTTGCGGGCGCGGTGGGTGGGCATGTGCCGGATCTTCTCGTGCACCACCTGGAACACCCGATAGGGCGGCTGGTCCAGAAGTTCCGGAGCAACGTAATCCAGCAGACCTTTCAGCCGTAAGCAGGCCTCGGAATGCTCCACCTGCTCTGCCTCTACTGCCATGGCGATGATGCGGATACTTTCGATCATTTCGCTGCGGCGCTTTGCCTGAAACTCGTTCGCTTTCTTCTGCCGCAACCGGTCTTCATTCAGGATGCGGGATTGCCGCCAGATATAGAACAGCAACAGGCCAATCACGATCAGCCCCGCGACAATAAGCGTGAGTTGTAGCCCTCTGGGCATGACTTAACCTCGGTCTGGTGATCGGTAGCAGGCCTCAGTTTGCCAGATTTCACGACCGGATGCCTGCCCGGGCGGAAGGGCGGGCAGAAACAAAAAAGCCAGCCCGAAGGCTGGCGTGAGGCGGGTACGGAGTTCCGGCTGTTTACTGGGCCGTCAGCTGCTCATATTGGGCCGGCAGGTCTTTGACCGGGTTGGAGATGAAGTTGAGGTAGGTGCCGCCGGCCAGGATTTCCAGCGGCAGATCAATGGTCATCCCAATGGGTTGGGCGATGACCCTGATGTTCACCACGTTCGTATTGCGCTGTTCGATTTGCATGCGGCCGTCGTCAAAGAAGGTGATGTCACCCTCAAGGTCAAAATGGAACTCGGTTGCATACAGATCATGAGGTCCGTTCGCGGTAATCTCCATCTCGGGTGCATCCAGCATCAGTTCAGCCCGTGTTTTGAAAACCGGCTGGCCATTCTCGCCTTCTACGATAGCGCCGGGAATCAGCTGATTACGCGGGCACCCGGCTTCACCTTTACAGCCCGGATCTTCAGCATATCGCATACGGATAATCTGGGTGTTGGTGGGTACCTCGGCCTCCAGAAGCCCCAGTATGTTTACGTAGGTTGTTATCGAGGAGGTTGCCAGCAAGGTCGGGTAAAGGTTTACCAGAATTCCCTCCTGCTCCTGGCCTGTTTCCGGATCTTTCCAGATGCCGGGGCCGAGCACTTCCGTGTTCAGAGCGTAGGTCTGGTAGATAAACTTGTCTTTCGGGCAGGTGGTGTCATTACTACACCCTGCCTGCGCCGCCAGGTTTACCTGCAAGGGGCCGGGGTTTAGCACCGCGGTGTTATTGACCACACCGAGTTTGGTGGAGTTTGCAGAGGGCAGCCAGCCGCTCACCATCGTGTTGTCGGTAACCGAGCCGGGGTCCCGGTATTCGTGTGCGAAGGGTTCAAGGCAGCTGTCACTGTCGTTGGAGCTGCAATCGATCTGGAAATCCGCGTTCGCATCACGAACCGGCAGGTTCCTTAACGGAGTAAAGACAGTGGATTGGGCGTCGGTACCTTCAAAGTAGATTTTCATCGACTGCTCAGGCGCTCCCCCGGAATTCAGCCCGTCTAACAGATCCGATTTCAGCGGATAGCCATTAGCCCCGCAGATTGACTGGGGCGGTGCCATCGTGCAGTGGCTGGTATAGGCCGCGTTAGAGGGATCCTCTGATCCGCGCATGACCACGAGTGTGTACTGATAGAACGCGCCGGTGCGCCAGGGCTGGTCCGGGTAGAACCGGATACGCTGGTTGTTCTTCTCAAGCCGCCCGGTTATCGCCTGAACATTGTTGCCATGCTCATCGACCTCCTGAACGATGAAGGTTTCGTTCAGCCGGATGGAATCCAGGTCCATCGGCTGGGAGAACACAACGGTAATCGGTCGGTCTGCCGGCATTTTGCTCACCGGCAACAGGTCGCCCAGATTGTCTTTGGCGGTATAGCATTTGCCGAGAACGCCTGCTTTCAGGTCAAGTTCTGAGTGGTCGGTTTCGCATGGGTAGCCGGGATAGGTGGTCAGGGCCAGGGGCGATACCTGGGGCAGGGTATCCCTGGCGCCGGTGAGACGGAATGACAAATCGTTGCCAGTGCTGTCGAACGGGTTGCCCGCGAGGTCTGTCAGACCGGTCGCGACTACCTCATAGCTGATGCCTGCTTTCAGCCCGCCCACGGGGTTCAGGGTCAGGCTTGGGCCGTCGAGCATGGTCTGCAGTTGCCCGTTGCCGACGGTGAGCGCCTCGCCATCGGCCAGGAGCTTGACGCCCTCCGCGACCGAGGCCGGGTCCAGCGGTTCATCAAAGAACAGGATCACAGGATCACCGGGCCGCTGCATGGCCTGGCGGGTTGGGGGAATGGCATCTTCTGCCCCAGGCATCCAGCTCAGCAGTTTGGGTGCGGTGGTGTCCAGGTCACGGAGCCAGTCATCCTCTGCATCCAGCGCCGAGTTCACGTCGGTGGCCGCCTGCAGGTGGAAGGCGATGGTAGAGTCGGTGTATTCCTGGCCCAGCAGGTTGGGTTCAACCATCCCGATGGCGTCGATGGTCAGTACCCCGTTCTGTACCAGGGCAATACCGCGCAGCTCAACCCCCATCAGATCCTGCGACAGGGCCGCGTTCGGTTGTGCCTCTTCGGTGCTCATGGACACGTCCATGAACAGGGAGATATGGCGCGGAGCATTGATGTCATCGGTATAGGCGTTGGGGCTCAGGTAACCGGAAGCGTCCGACAGCATGGTGACCTTGATGGTCCCGGTTTGCTGATCCGCGCCGGTGGCGGCATCCAGAACCTGTACCTTGCCGCCCACCCGGACATTCAGGCTGGTGCTCGCGAGCACGCTGCCTTTGGGGATGCGCAGGGGCAAGGGCTCTGTTGCCTCAAAGCTGGGGGCGTAGGCCAGCTCCGCAAACAGCGAGCCGGTTTGCTGGGACGAATCGGTGATGCCCTGCAACACCGAATTGAGCACCACACCATTCACTGACTGGCCGTTGAGCACAGAAGTGACAGCGCCGCCATTGCTGGTCACCGCTTTCTGTTCGAGCATCACGGTAGGGCCGGTGTCTCTGGGCGTAAAGTGGTAGTCCGCGGAGAACCGGTTGCTCTCGCCGCTGTCCGTCAGGCTCGCGAGGTTGCTCAGTTTAAGGGTATAGGTTTCACCGGCCGTGAGCACATCGTCTTTGCTGCCGCAGCGCTCGGCGACGCAGGGGTCGACCGTAATACGGTTGCCTTTAACCAGCACCGTGGCAGGGACCGGCTCGTTGTTCTGGTCGAGCAGGGCGATCGTGCCGCCAAGTTCCTGCCATCTGGGGTGGATGGGTTGCGTCATGGCCAGGCGGAAGGTGGAGAAATTCATGGCCTGGAACTGACTGCCCTCAGCCGGCACCTGCCAGGCCACCCCAAAACGGTCGGTGAGGTTGCCAAGCCCGGCGATGCCGCTGATCCCGGCCCGGGTATTAAACTGGATGCCCGGCTCACCCACCGCATTGGGGGTGGCGATGCTCCGGCCGCCCTCCGCAGCCAGGGGCTCGCTGAAGGTCACGCTGTAGCCGGCACCTGAATCCAGGCTGGTATTGGGTGTGAGCTTCAGGCTTTTACCGTTGTCGATGGCCTCAATGGCGAAGTCGACGGCGCTGCCCTCAGCCTCTACGTTAATTTTCCGGGCCAGGGTGGCGGCATCGTCCACCACGGCGTGGGAGAAGCGCAATACGATCTCAGCTTTGGGACTGACGTCGTTCTGCCCGTCGGTCGGGTATGAGTAGACCAGCTCACCCGGCGTGGTCTGCTCTTGCATGGTCTGGGTATCACTGTCGCCGCCACAGGCTGCCAGCAGCATGGCGGGAATCAGTGCCAGAGTCTTGAACTGTTTCATGGGCCACCCCTCCTCAGAACTTGAACGTGATGGAGCCGCTGAATACATGCACATCACCGTCGGCAGTTACCTCGGTTTCGTTACCGCTGTAATCCACCAGGGTAAAGTCACGTTCTTCCAGTTTCTGGTACTGATAGCCCAGGTCCAGACGGACCGGGTAAGCAAGCCAGCGGGTGCGGTCGTAAGTGGCGCTTACGCCCAGCCCAACCACGATCTTGTCGGTGTC
>DATGNB010000026.1:0-27982 GCA_035306945.1 Marinobacter sp. | reverse complement strand
TGAGCGCCAGTTTGGTAAAGGCGCCGTGATGAAAATGGGCGACCAGCCCCGTGAAGCCATTCCTGCGGTGTCTACCGGTTCGCTGGGGCTGGACGTCGCCCTGGGTATTGGCGGCCTGCCGTATGGCCGGATTGTCGAGATTTACGGTCCGGAATCCTCGGGCAAGACCACGCTGACTCTGCAAGTGATTGCAGAAGCGCAAAAGCAGGGCAAGACCTGTGCCTTTATTGATGCTGAGCATGCACTCGATCCGATCTACGCGGAAAAGCTCGGCGTTAACGTAGACGACCTGCTGGTTTCCCAGCCGGATACCGGCGAGCAGGCACTGGAAATTGCCGACATGCTGGTACGCTCCAATGCGGTAGATGTGATTATTGTTGACTCAGTGGCGGCCCTGACGCCCAAGGCCGAGATCGAAGGCGAAATGGGCGACAGCCACGTAGGCCTTCAGGCAAGGCTGATGTCCCAGGCGCTGCGCAAGCTGACCGGTAACGTCAAGCACGCTAATTGCCTGCTGGTGTTTATTAACCAGATCCGGATGAAAATCGGCGTTATGTTCGGCAGCCCGGAGACCACCACCGGCGGTAATGCCCTGAAGTTCTACTCCTCTGTGCGCCTGGATATCCGACGCATCGGGGCGGTAAAAGATGGTGACGAAGTGGTTGGCAACGAAACCCGCGTAAAAGTCGTCAAGAACAAGGTTTCTCCGCCGTTCAGGCAGGCTGAGTTCCAGATCATGTACGGCAAGGGCATCTATCACATGGCCGAAGTCCTGGATATGGGCGTTAAAGAAGGCTTTGTGGACAAGTCTGGCGCCTGGTATGCCTACAACGGCGATAAGATTGGCCAGGGTAAGGCGAATGCCTGCAAGTATCTGGAAGAGAATCTGGATATTGCCCACGAGATTGAAGCCAAGGTTCGTGAAAAGCTGATGCCGAAGCCGGTGAAAAAAGAAGAGGCAGCAGCGGCAGAAGTAAACGGCGAGTTGTTGTAACAACGACTGCTGTATGACGGTATGCGGGCCAGGTATTCTGTCTGGTCCGCATACCGGCACTGGTGTCATGAGGAGGTCGGAAGGCTTTGGTAAAGAAACGCTTGCTCATCGTCGCTCATGCTCCTTCCCCCAACACCCTGTCTCTCCGGGAGGCCGTCGCAAAAGGCGCCCGTCACCCTGACATTGATTCCATCGATGTCCTTATCAAAGCACCCCTTGATGCCGGCCCGGATGATGTTCTGGCGTGCGATGCCATTGTCCTGGGTACCACCGAAAATCTGGGTTACATGTCCGGAGCCCTGAAGGACTTTTTTGATCGCAGTTACTATCCCTGCCTTGAGAAAACCCAGGGTCTGCCGTTCGCTTTCTATATCCGCGCCGGTCACGATGGCACCGGCACCCGCAGGGCGATTGAAAGCATCACCACCGGATTACGCTGGAAGCTTGTTCAGGAACCTCTGCTGTGTCGCGGGGAGTACCGGGAAGAGTTTGCCCGCCAGTGCGAAGAGTTGGGTTTATGGATGGCCGCCGGTCTGGAAGCGGGTATCATCTGATCTGGCATGGTGCCAGGCTCCGTGGCGTGGCCTGTTGCATGGTTCCGGATGGTCTGGGACACTCCGTCTCTTTATAATGCTATCGCAATCCAGGCGCCAGCATGTTTTGATACGTTGCAAAGAGTAACAGATGTAACACGCCCGCAACGGAACTGTGGATACGTAAGTGCTAGGATTCTCGAACTTTTTTCCAGAATGAACCCTGTAACACTATGCCACAGCCTCCGGGTGCTCTAAGACTGCAAGCTGGTTTGTTGGTCGTTTTCCTTTATGTGCTCCAGACAGGCCTCTGGGGGCTGGTTTTCCACGCCTTCCCGGTGGCTCCGTTTGCCGTGCATCCGGGGGTAACGTCTGTTGAATGTATGCTGACGCTCATTGCCGGTGGGGTGGCCATCGTGTGGCTGGCAAGGCGCCGGCCCGGCAAGCCTTTTTTGTTGCGAAAGAGTGCGGTAATCGCAGGCGTAGCCGGAGCGCTTGCCACCTTCATGCTGACCGTGCTGGCAAGTTGGGGTACGCATCAGGAACGTCATCAGGTTGCCCGTTCCACCCTTCAGTATTACAGCAGCGAGCTGATGTTGCAGCTGCATGCCTCTGCCGGGCTGATCGACCGGCTTGCCAATCGCTGGGCGTCGCTGGACTTTAAGGTTCCGGACGAGCTGGTTACTACCGAAATCCAGTCATATTTCAATGATATTCCCGCCCTCCAGGCCCTGACGGTACTCCGTGACGGTATGCCTGCGCTGCAGCAACACGGCCGTACGTCGCAAGCGCTGGAACGGTTGTTGATGTCTGTCAGGACCACCGACGTGGAGCCGTCAGATGAGCGGGCCAGGTGGACTTTTCCCGATCGCGACTATCCGTTGTCCGGAATGGTGCTGGTTCGGCCGCTGCATACCGCCGATGTGACGGTTGCCGCGGTGTTTGACGTGGCTACTTTACTTGATCTGAACATGCCGGCTCTTTATCACGACTTCCGTGTTCGGCTGGAAGGGCCTGTGAGTTATATCTCGCCGGTCGCCGGGGGACGGCACCTCGTTGAGGATGAGGTGTATGAACAGGTTTTGGTGCCTGTGCCAGGTGGCCCGGGGCTGGTGCTCAGTGCATTGGCCGGGCCTGCCCCGTTGCTTTCCCTGCAGGGCATGCTGCCGCCCGTGCTGGTGGTGTTCGGGTTGCTGATGACCTATCTGCTGGTCATCGGCCGGAGCCTGTTTGAGATCCAGCGCGACCAGGCTCTGGAGATCAGCCAGCGCCAGGAGAGCCAGCGCATTTTGCAGCGCAGCCTGGAGACCAGCGACAATGGCGTTGTGGTGGTGGACGTGCTCAGGCGTGACATGCCGGTGGTGTTTGCCAATCCCGCCTTTGCGCGGATGGCCGGATACAGCCGTGCCGACGTGATCGGGAAGCCGATCAGGCAGCTCACCAGGCCGGGCGCTGAACCGGGCGGTATGGCCGACCTCCGGCATGCCGTACGCCACGGGCGCTCCACCAGTACCACCCTGAAAATTTACCGTACCGACGACACACCTGTGTGGAATCACGTTGCCCTGGCACCGGTGCGGGACAAGGGCGAAAGGGTGACCCACTTTACCGCCATCATGACCGATGTAACGGAAAAGAAAGAGCAGCAGCGCCGGCTCGCCTATCAGGCCAGGCACGACGTTCTCACCGGGCTGGGCAACCGCCAGATGTTCGAGGAGCGGCTGGCGCAACAGGTTGCGATAGCGGCAGACCGGGACGGCAAGCTGGCCGTACTGTTTATTGATCTGGATGAGTTCAAGCCGATCAACGATACGCTCGGACACAAAGTGGGCGACCGCTTGCTGATCAGTATCGCCCGGCGCCTGATGCAGATTGTGCGCCCGCAAGATACTCTGGCCCGGTTTGGTAGCGATGAGTTCATTCTGCTGCTCACGGAGCTTGATGATGCGGAACAGGCGGTCGATATCGCAAACTGCATTCTGAACAAGATCGCCGACCCCCACCAGGTGGGAGCGCACGAGTTGTATATTTCGGCCAGCATTGGCATCAGCCTGTTGAATGATCAGGTCCAGGGGCCGGAAAAACTGATTCAGCAAGCCGATATGGCGATGTACAAGGCCAAGCAGCAAGGCCGGGATACCTATCAGGTCTATTCCGATGATCTGGATGAGAATCTGTCCAGGCGCGTGGTGTTGCGTAACGAGTTGCAGGAAGCGCTCAACACCGGGCAGTTGTTTCTGATGTACCAGCCCCAGGTGAATGCCGAGGGCCATTTCTGCGGGCTCGAAGCGCTGGTACGCTGGCAGCATCCGTGCAAGGGGCTGATTCCGCCCTCCGACTTTATCGCGCTCGCCGAAGAAACCGGCCAGATCGCCCATCTGGGAAAATGGATCACCACCCAGGCCTGTACGGATGCCAGCAAGCTCCTGAGCATGGGGCTGCTGAAAGGCCGTATGGCAGTTAACCTCTCACCCTTGCAGTTCCACCGCCCCGGGTTCCTCAGCACGCTCCGGTTGATCCTCGAAGAAACCGGCCTTGACCCTCACTATCTGGAGCTGGAACTGACGGAAGGCATCCTGATGCGTGACAGCCAGGGGGCGATTGAAATACTCAACGCCCTGAGCGAGATGGGGATTGCCACGGATATTGATGATTTTGGCACCGGGTTCTCCAGTTTCAGCTACCTGAAAGACCTGCCGGTCGACAAAATCAAGATCGACCGCAGTTTTGTTGATAATGTCACCACCAACGCCAAAGATGCCGCAGTCTGCAAAGGTGTCATTACTCTGGCACGGGAAATGGGATTAAGCGTAGTGGCTGAGGGGGTCGAAACGCTGGAGCAGTTCTGCTATCTCAAGCAGCACGGTTGCAAGATCTTCCAGGGCTACTATTTTGCCCGTCCGATGCGCCTTGACGATCTGAGGCAGTGGATTGAGAAGGCCGTCTGAACAGGTAGAGGCTCAGCCGGCCAGGCGGCTGTAGAACCCTTCTATGCGGGAGAGAGCGTTGTCGACGGCGCGGGAATAGCGCTTCTGGTCGAGGTAATAGCAGAACTGCAGGCTTACCCGGAAGCCTGTGCGCCATGGGTAACAGCGCACGACGCGGGCGGCCACGAGGGGCTCGTGGATGTACTTGCCGCGGATATTCAGATACAGGCGGGCCCCGGGCTCAACGGACCGGGGGCACTGCACGGCCATGCCGTAACGGTTCATGTCCAGACAGCTGACCATAACCGGGTTTTTCCCCCGGCCGAAAAAGCCCCGCTCGCTGAGCTGTACGCTCAGGCAACTGGCGCGGAAGCGTTCCTTGATACGGCGCTCGTTGGGTTTGCCTGCCATTCTTTACCCACTGTCTTTTCTTGTCATTGTTGTCTCCGGAGCCGAACCGGACCTTAGAGTGTAGCCCTTGCTCAGGCCCTGGGGAATCAGCCGGCCGCGTTTTGTGATTCGCTTCTCATTCCGGCGATTTGGCCGGATCTATGATTAAATCCTGAGCTGGTAGGCGACAGGCCTGGAACCAACCACTACAATGGCGGGTTCGATTCAATCCAATCCGATGTCCACGGGAAGTAACCTTGAAGTCATTGCCGCTGAACCAACTCTATAAAGCCTGTGTTCTGAAAGAACTGCCCTTCAAATCAACCCGGCAACTCGAGCCCCTGGCGGAGATCGTCGGTCAGAACCGGGCCCAGGAGGCGGTGCGGTTTGCCCTGGCAATGCCCCATGGTGGTTATAACGTCTATGCGGTTGGCCGTAATGGGCTTGGCAAGCGCACGATGATGCTGCGCTATCTGGAACATCACGTGGATACCCAGCAGCAAAGCCACGACTGGTGCTACGTTGCCAACTTTGAAGAGCCGCGCAACCCGCGGTTGCTTAAGCTGCCGTCCGGAAAAGGCACGCAGCTCAGGCAGGATATGGAAAAGCTGATGGCGCGGCTGGTCAAAATGATCCCTCAGACATTTGAGGGCGACAGCTTCCTGGAGCGGGCGGAACAGCTGAAAAACGATTATGTGAAGCTGCAGGAAGACGCGCTCGACAAAATCGCCGGCCAGGCCAAACGCAAGAAAGTCCGGCTCACCATTACCACGCCCGGTGGCTACCGCCTGGTGGCGATGAACGGCGAGGAGCCGCATACCGCCGACAGCTTCCAGGCGTTGACCCAGGCCCAGCGGGACAAGTTCGAAGAAGTCATCAACACGCTCGAAAAGCGGCTGCGGCAGGTTATACGCAAGCTGGCGGACTGGGAGCAGGAATACGCGGAAAAGCAGCAGGCGCTGAATCAGGAAACCCTGGAAACCATTTCCGGCCACCAGATCGACGAACTGGTCCAGAAATATCAGGACTTGCCGGAGGTGGTTGCCTACTTCGAAGCGGTGCGCAAAGACCTGGTGGATAATCTCGACATTTTTCTTGAAGATGACGAAGAGCAGGTGGCCATTGCCTACGCCTCACTCGACAAGAAAACACCGCGCCGCTACAGCGTGAATGTACTGGTGCACAGAACCAGCAATGAAGTCCCGGTGGTGGTGGAAGATAACCCTACCTACCATAACCTGTTCGGTTATGTGGAAACCGTTACCTACAAAGGGACGGTGTTCACGGATTTCTCTCTGATACGTCCCGGCAGCCTGCATAAGGCCAATGGGGGTTACCTGCTGATGGATGCCATCAAGGTGTTGGAGCAGCCTTTTGTATGGGATGGTCTTAAGCGGGCTTTGCGCTCGCGCACCCTGCAGATCAATTCCCTGGAGCGTGAGCTGACGTTGTCAGGCACCATTTCTGTCGAACCGGAAGCCATGCCGCTGGATGTCAAGATTGTGCTGTTTGGCGATCGGGAAACCTGGATGCTGCTGGAGGAGTATGATTCCGAGTTTGCAGAGCTGTTCCGGGTAACGGCGGATTTCGAGAATGAAATGTACCGCACGCCCGAGAGCCAGCTCCAGTACGCCAAGTTTATTGCCAGCCTGGTGGCCGAAAAGCAGCTCCTGCATTGCACCACCAAGGCGGTGGCCAGGGTGATCGAGCACAGTGCCCGCATGGCAGAACATCAGGACCGGTTGTCGCTGCATGCTGCCCACATTGTTAACCTGCTGCGGGAATCCGACTTCTGGGCCCGGCAGGCCGGGGCCCGGCAGATTACCGAAGTGCACGTGGAGCGGGCACTGGAAAGTGCCCGTTACCGTAGCAGCCGTATCCGGGACGAGTTCTATGATTCGATCCGGGACGGCACGACGCTGGTGACCACGACGGGCACCTGTGTCGGGCAGGTAAATGCCCTGTCGGTGTTGTCGACCGGTGGTTTCGAGTTTGGCCTGTCCAACCGGGTGACGGCAACCTGCTATTATGGTGATGGCGAAGTGATCGACATTGAGCGTGATGTGAAGCTCGGAGGCAACATCCACTCCAAGGGCGTGATGATTCTCAGCTCCTGGCTGGCGTCGCATTTTGCCGTGACGGACCCGATGCACCTGTCTGCCAGCCTGACCTTTGAGCAGAACTATGGCGAAGTGGATGGTGATAGCGCTTCGCTGGCGGAACTGGTCGCCTTGATTTCCTCATTGTCCGGTGTGCCTGTCCGGCAGGATCTTGCCATCACTGGTTCAGTAAACCAGTTTGGTGAGGTCCAGCCAATCGGCGGGGTTAATGAAAAGATTGAGGGATTCTTTGCCACCTGCGAGCTCAAAGGTGGCCTGACCGGCACCCAGGGGGTCATCATCCCGGTTACCAACGTGCAGAACCTGATGCTCGATAACGAAGTGATTCAGGCGGCCCGCAACGGCAAGTTTGCGGTGTATCCTGTAACCCGCGTGGAAGAAGCGGTGACGCTCCTGCTGGGGAAACCAGCCGGCAAGGTAAATGACAGAGGCCGGTATCCCAGGCACAGTGTTTTTGGCATTATTCAGCAACGGCTTGAAACAATGCGGGAACATGAGCGCCAGGAGCACGCGCGGGAAGAGCACAAAGACCCGTCCATCCATTGATCGGGGCCATAATAAAACGGACAGGAGAATACAGATCCATGACTGATATCCAGCAAACCGTGTACGTAGTCGAAGATGACGAAGCCGTCCGTGACTCTCTGGAGCTGCTGCTGAAATCCGATGGCAAGCCGGTAAAGCCGTACGAAAGCGCCAACGCTTTTCTTAAGGATTACTCGGACCAGATGGCCGGCTGCATTGTGCTGGATATCCGCATGCCGGGTATGGACGGTATGGAGCTGCAAAAGAAACTGAACGAAAAGCACTCCATCCTCCCGATCATTTTCGTGACCGGCCATGGTGACGTTCCCATGGCGGTAGACGCCATGAAAGAAGGCGCTGTAGACTTCATCCAGAAGCCCTACCGGGAAGAGGCCCTGCTTGAAAAAATAGAGGCCGCCCTGAAACAGGATCAGGAGCAGCGCAAGAGCCTGGACGAAAAACAGGAAATCATTCGTCGTGTAAAGAGCCTGACGCCCCGTGAAACCGAGATCATGGAGCGCATGATCGGTGGCCAGGCCAACAAGGTGATCGCCATCGAGCTGGAGATCAGCCAGCGTACTGTAGAGATACACCGCTCCCGCGTTATGCATAAAATGGGTACGCATTCCCTCGCGCACCTGGTTCGTATGGTTCTGTCCGTAAAGGACCTTATCGACTAAACCGGTTGCTGTGTTCATCATGCCCGAACGTATCTAACCGGTCCTGTTTCTATGACTGAAGCTGTCTGTGAGAACGCTGAGGTAACGGTTCTGCTGGTTGACGACAACCCGCAGAACCTGAAAGTCCTCTATGAGACCCTGAAAGACAAAGGCTATCGTCTGCTCATTGCCAACGAAGGTGAGAAGGCGCTGGACCTGGCCCACCGGCACCATCCCGAAGTCATCCTGCTCGATATCATGATGCCGGAGATGGATGGCTATGAGGTATGTGCCCGCCTGAAAGCAGATCCGGAAACCGCAGATATTGCCGTGGTGTTTCTGTCTGCACTGGACGACCTGCAGGCCAAGGTCAAAGGCTTTTCGCTGGGCGGTGCGGACTATATTTCCAAACCTTTCCAGTCCCAGGAAGTGATCGCCCGGGTTAAAACCCATGCCCGGGTTATCCGGCTTGAGCGTGAGCTGCAAGCCAGAAACCGCGAGCTGCAGGGTGATCAGGCCCGCATCCTTAATTCCATCCGCGAAGGCATCTACGGCCTGGATGAAAACGGCGTTATCGAGTTTGCCAACCCGGCGGCGGCGGAGATTGCCAGGCGGCCGGTAGAGGAGCTGATCGGGCAGAATTTCTTTGACCTGCACTTCGCAACGGCCGACGAATGCCGCCAGAGCCTGCCTGTGATGGCTACCTGCACCCGGGGTGAGCCGGAGTTCCAGCGGGATATCCGTATGCTGCGGGCCGATGGCAGCGGTTTCCCTGCTGAGTACCGCGCCACACCCAAGCTTGACGATGGCGAACTGCATGGGGCTGTGGTGGTGTTCTACGACATTACCGCCGATCTTGAGAATGAACGGGCACTGGAAGAGGCCAGGGAGCTGGTGCAGGAGCAGCGTGACCAGCTGGCGCACACCTCGCGCCTGACTACGGTCGGGGAGATGGCTGCGGGCTTTGCCCATGAGGTGAACCAGCCACTGACCGCCATTTCCAACTATGCCCGGGTTTCCAAGCGGATGATGACCAAGGGCGAGCCGGATCTCGCCCTGCTGGGAGAGACCCTGGATAAGATCGATGCCCAGGCCCACAGGGCCAGCGAAATTATCCGCCGTATTCGCCGCTTCATGAAGAAGCCCGCTACCGGGAAAGAAGAGCTATCGGTACCGGAGCTGCTGGAAGACACCCGTCAGTTTGCAGAAGTGGATATGCGCAACAACGACGGAGGCATTGAGGTCCGGGTAGAGGAAGACCTGCCTCCGGTGCTGGCAGATCCGATCCAGGTCCAGCAGGTGGCACTGAACCTGATCCGCAATGCGCTGGAGGCGACCCGCAGTGCGGGCTCCTCCGAGCCTGTGCAGGTGACGGCGCGGCTCTGTGGTGAGCAGTGCGTCCGGGTAGACGTGCGCGACCATGGCGTAGGCGTGCCCGAAGACGCCGAAGACAAGCTGTTTCATCCCTTCTACACCACCAAAGAGGATGGCATGGGCATCGGCCTGGCTACCTGCCGGTCATTGATTCATGCCCAGGGTGGTGATATCGGCTATGAGCGGCCGGAGCAGGGCGGTGCCTGTTTCTGGTTTATCCTGCCCATGGCCGGAGCCGAGGGCGCGGCGTGCGCGCCTGCGGAGCGCTGAGCCGCTAGGACAGCCAACGGATGCGCCCGCTCAGGTGCGGCGCGTCGCCCCGGGCATTCAGAATCTGATAATCCCACCCTGCTTTGCCCGGGCGCCAGTTAAGTTGTGCGGTGCCGGGGAGGAAAAGCGGTTTCTTGAACTGGCAGCTGACCTCAACCGGCCCTTGTTGCCACCCTTCCTGTTGTTCCAGCAATGCCAGAGCGTGGGCCTTGCTCCACATGCCGTGGGCGATCGCCCTGGGAAAGCCGAAAGCTTTGGCCGTCAGCGCATACATGTGGATAGGGTTGCAGTCACCGGAGACCTTGCCATAGGCACGCCCGAGATTCTCCGGCGCCCGGATCACCTCCGAGAGAGGGTAGTGCTCCAGTTCAGGCCGGGTTCTGGCGCTGGCGGGCTGGGCCGGAGTCTTGATGCGGTACAGGTTGGTGCTGGTTTCTTCCCATACCAGAGTGCCGGCAGCCCGTGCCTGGCTGATCAGATCAAACTCGATGCCTTTATCGGTGCGCTGTTGATTGCCTAGCCGTACCTGCAGGTCCAGATTTTCTCCGCTGTGCAACGGGCGGTGTCGGGTGATGCTGTTGCGCAGGTGTACCAGCCCCAGCAGGGGCAACGGAAACGATTTCTCGGTCAGCAGCTTCAGCTGTAGCGGAAAACTGAGAATGTGAGGCCAGGTAATAGGAAGCTGAGTGCCCGGTTTGAAACCACAGATGCGCTGGTATTCCCGGAGCGCCGGGCTGTTGCTGGCCACGCCCAGGAGGTCCGCCTGCAACTCGGGGATCTGCGTGTGCTCTCCGGGTTTTTCCTGTTTGGGTAGCAGGGCCTTACCGTAAAGCGGCAGCAAGGATGGTGGTGCGCTGTGGTAAACCAGTGAATCCGGCATCAAGGCAGTCTCCCGATTGTTAAATGGTGTCAGTTACAACTGTGCGTGCGTGGCCCGATATGCTCTAATGTACGACGAAAGTCTGGCAAACCCGACCAGAAGTGGCATTGACCCGGCGTGCCTCGGACCTTGTCCGGCCGGTCAAAGTGGTAAATGATAAATAAAAAGCGGGACTCTATGCAGGAACTACGTGATGCGGGCGTGATGTTGCGCCTGATTTATGAGGCGATGAAGAAAAAGGGCATTGATACCGATGCTCTCTTCAACCGTTTGGGTGTTGACGAAACCTACGTTTACACCGACCAGCTTCGAACTCCCCACAACGCCCAGCTGTATTTCTGGCAAGCTCTTGAAGAGGTGTCCGGAGATAAAGATATCGGGCTTCACCTGGGCCCCATGTTGCCGGCCTACAAAGGCCAGGTGCTGGAGTATCTGTTTCTGAGCAGTTCGACGTTTGGCGAAGGCCTGCGGCGGGCTCAGGCGTACCAGCGCCTGCTGAGCGATGCCGCCAACACGGACTTTTTTGTTGAGGGTGACGAAGCCTGTATGGTGCTGGACGCTGCCTCTGAAGAAGTCAGCCGGCTGCGACACTTCAATGAATGCTTTGTGCAGGGCCTGATAACGTTCTTCCGGTCGATCACCGACGACCGGTTCTACCCCTCGCGTATTGAGTTTGAACACCAGCGGGACCGGGGTATGGACCACGTGAAGGAAGTACTCGGGTGTGAGGTGGTGTTCGGCGCAGAAGAAAACCGGCTCTACTTTCCGGTTGAGATCCTTTCTTACGCTTCGCCCCATGCCGAGCCCGAGTTGCTCGCCCTGCATGAGAGGTTTGCCAGTGAACAGGTGGCAAAGCTCGAAAAGAAAGACATCGTAGGGCAGGTGGAACGTATCATTGCCGAGCTGCTGGACAGCGGTGAGGTGACACTGGATGCGGTGGCCGAGCGCCTGGGCATCAAGCCCCGGACACTGCGTACCCGGCTGACAGAAGCCGAGACCAGCTTTAATCAGGTGCTGGCGGACTTTCGTTACCGGCTGGCTCGTCAGCTGCTGGCGACCACCGATGAGTCCATTGATGAAATCGTCTACCTGACCGGGTTCTCCGAGCCCAGTACCTTCTATCGCGCTTTCAAGCGCTGGTCCGGTATGACGCCCATCGAATATCGCAAGACTGCCCAGACCAAAGATGTGATGGTGGATGCCCTGTAACAGGAGGCTTCAACTAAAAACATAAAAAGTTCTGAAAAAGCGTTGACATACACCGGGGGCTCTATATAATTCGCCCTCGTTGTCACCGAGGAGTCGCAAGGCTGCTCAGGCAATCCGCGCGGAGCGGTAGTTCAGTTGGTTAGAATACCGGCCTGTCACGCCGGGGGTCGCGGGTTCGAGTCCCGTCCGCTCCGCCATTTATCTTCCTCTTGCAGTGCCTCTTTTTTTAATTCCCTGATTTGAGTTTCTTACGCTGTTCGCCCGGACTGATGCCGTGCCAGCGCTGATATGCTTTGTGAAACGCCGGCGGGTTGGAAAATCCCAGCAGCCAGGCAATTTCTGCAAGGGATGTCTCGGTTTCTCTCAGATACTCCTCGGCCAGTTGCTGGCGCGTGCTGTCCAACAGCTGCCGGAAACCGGTGCCTTCTTCAGCCAGTTGTCGTTGCAGGGTCCACGCAGTGGTGCCCATTCTGGCGGCCAGGGCGTCCAATGTGGGTGTTTCTCCGCGCAGCATCGGGGTCAGCAGGTAGCGCACCTTGTCGGCAACGCTCCAGCCTCGGCGAATCTGTTGCAACTCCTTTTCACACCAGCTTTTCAGCTTGTCGTGCATGCCTTCGTGAGCCTGGGCGGGCCGTTGCTTCCATACGCTCTCTTTAAAACGCAGGGCGTTGACCGGGGCACCGAACTCGACAGGGCAGCGAAACCAGCTTTCGAACACATCATCCTGCCCGGTCGGGGGGTATTCGATCCACGCCCGCTCCAGCACATCGTAGCGGCCGGTCAGATGGCGGCTCAGTTGTGTCCAGGCGGCCAGTACCGAGTCCACAACAAAGTAGTTGTAGCTGTTATAGGGCTGGATCGAGTAGAAGTTAACCCTGCGCCGGGCCTCGTCCATAGACGGTTCGCCGCGCGAGTTACGGGTGGTGAGCAGGGAATACCCCACCAGACAGCGAAAGGCGTCGCACACGCTGGGGGCGGTTTCGGCCGCAAGGCCGGCGAGGCCGGCGTCGGTTGGGCGGGTGAGGGCGCCGGTGCGCAGGCCGAGTGCGGGGTTGCCGGTAGCCTCGATAGCAGCGTGGCCCAGGCGCATATACCGGGGAATGCTGATGCTGGCTTCGGGGGCCGGGCACACCGCGTTCTCAAGATGAAACCGGCTTGCCAGGGCCTGCACATCACCGCCTTCGGCTTCTGTGGCGCGTAACAGCACCGACACATACAGCAGGCTGATATCGCCCAGGGAGTTCCGTCGGGGAAAAGAGAGTTTGTTCATGGGTGTATTATCGGTGTTATTTAAGGATAATGAAATGTGCTTTCAGGATATTGTTGACTCGGCGTCTGCTGGGTAGGGTAGGCCTATAACAACGGGCGCTGGCAGCCCCGGCCTGATTACCCTATGAGGAGAGTTGAAATGACCGCCACCCCTGGTGTCCAGAACTACCCGCACCTGCTTGAACCCCTGGATCTGGGTTTTATCAAACTGCGTAACCGCACCCTGATGGGCTCCATGCATACCGGGCTCGAAGAAGTGAAGGGCGGGTTTGAACGACTCGCCGCCTTCTATGCTGAGCGGGCACGAGGTGGCGCCGGGCTCATTGTGACCGGCGGCATCGGGCCGAACAGCGAAGGGGCGCCCTTCCAGCACGCCGCGAAGATGAGCACCGAGGACGAGTCCGACAGGCATAAGGTCATCACCCAGGCCGTCCACGAAGCGGGTGGTGCCATCTGTATGCAGATTCTGCACACCGGTCGTTACGCCTACTCGCCCGAGCTGGTGGCGCCGTCTGCGATTCAGGCTCCGATCAATCCGTTCAGGCCGAAAGAGCTCGACGAAGCGGGCATCCAGAAGCAGATCAATGATTACGTCAATTGTGCGGCGCTGGCCCAGCGGGCCGGCTATGACGGTGTGGAGATTATGGGCTCCGAAGGTTATTTCATTAACCAGTTTATCGTCAGGCACACCAACCATCGTACCGATCAGTGGGGGGGCAGCTACGAGAACCGTATTCGTCTGCCGCTCGAAATCGTACGGCGGGTGCGTGAGCGGGTCGGCACGGATTTCATCATTATCTATCGTCTGTCGATGCTGGATCTGATCGAGGACGGCAGCACCTGGGACGAGGTCGTACATCTGGCCCGGGAAATCGAAAAGGCCGGTGCCACCATCATCAATACCGGTATCGGCTGGCACGAGGCCCGGGTGCCCACGATCGCGACGTCTGTGCCGCGTGCCGCCTTCACCAAGGTCACCGCTCGCCTGAAGGGCGAGGTCAGCATACCGCTGGTGACCACCAACCGGATCAACATGCCGGATGTGGCGGAGAAAGTGCTGGCCGAGGGCGATGCGGATATGGTGTCTATGGCCAGGCCGTTCCTTGCCGATGCGGACTTTGTGGAGAAGGCGGCAGAAGGCAGGGCTGATGAGATCAATACCTGCATCGGCTGCAACCAGGCGTGCCTGGACCATGCGTTCGGCGGCAAGCTGACGACCTGCCTCGTCAACCCCAGGGCGTGTAACGAAACCCTGCTGGCCTATGTGAAGACGGCTAATCCCAAGCGCATTGCCGTGGTTGGCGCCGGTCCGGCGGGTATGGCATTTGCTACCGTGGCGGCGGAGCGTGGCCACAAGGTCACACTGTTTGATGCGGGCTCTGAAGTGGGTGGCCAGTTTAACGTGGCCAAGCGCATCCCCGGCAAAGAGGAATTCTACGAAACCCTGCGTTACTACCGGGTGATGCTCGACAAGTATGCGGTGGATGTGCGCCTGAATACCCGGGTAACCGCGGACGACCTGAAGGCCGGCGGTTTTGATGAGGTGGTGCTGGCGACCGGCGTAGAGCCTCGGACCCCGGATACCGATGGCATTGACCACCCGAGCGTGATTGGCTATCTGGACGCCCTGCTGGGGCGCAAGCCGGTAGGCCGTCGGGTAGCGGTGATCGGTGCCGGCGGGATCGGCTTTGATGTCGCGGAGTTTATCGTGCATCAGGGCGAATCGGCGTCGCTGAACACCGAACACTTCATGAAGGAGTGGGGTGTTGATCTGACGGTAGAGCACCGGGGCGGAATCAAAGGCGTAGAGCCGGAGGTGCCGGCTCCGGCCCGGGAAGTGTTCCTGCTGCAGCGCAAAGCCTCGAAAGTGGGCAAGAACCTGGGTAAAACGACCGGCTGGATTCACCGTACGTCCCTGAAAAACCGGAATGTACAGATGATTCCCGGGGTTACCTACCGCAAGATTGATGACGAAGGCCTGCACATCACCGTTACGCCAAAAGGAGCGGAACATGGTGAAGACCGGCTGCTTGCGGTGGATACCATCATTGTCTGTGCGGGCCAGGAGCCTTTGCGTGAACTGCAGGCCGGGCTCGAGGCGGCGGGGCTGCCGGTTCACCTGATTGGCGGTGCAGATGTGGCTGCGGAGCTTGATGCCAAGCGGGCAATTGACCAGGGAAGCCGCCTGGCGGCAGAGATCTGACCAAAAACCTGCTATCGTCCGCTGTGTTTTGGGGGCTGGTCTGGCTAGACTATGACGAGCTGATCCTCAGGTATCCGCCTGAAGGCCAGCCCCGAGCGTCTCTTAACAAGCGGAAGTATGGAGAAGTTGATGGTGACGGCCACCCGTACAGCAGAAACGAACTCAGCTGTATTTCTGATGGATGGTAACCAGGTGTCCCGGCAGATGCGCTGGTCTGAATTTGGCGCATTTCTGGATGGGTATGTTGGGCTTTCAGACCTGGCAGAAACGGATGTCAGGTCGGTACTGGTTAATCTTCACCCCGATCTGACCATCGCCTCTCTGGTTTTCTTCCGCATCTGGTTTGACGAGGAAGGGCGTGCCGACGGCAGCTGGAACATTCCGATCGAAGCGTTGGCAGAGCGGGGCGCGAAAGGCCCCGATCTGGGCGGCGGAGCTATCCGTCTGGTGTGCCGGAGCCAGTGCCCGGACCCAGCCTACGCTGACGAGCTGTGGGACCCGGACATGACCCCCGGGCATAACCACTTTCAGTCGATCCGCAAGGCGGTTGAGGCCAACTCACTGCATTTCCGGAAGCTGGAGACAGTGGTTGAAGAGAACATACCGGTCCTGACCAATCCGGCCACACCGTCGCTGACCCGGGAGCACATCGAAATCGAACGGGCGCGGCTGGCCCAGGTGCTGAGGGAGCAGCGTCTGCGCATCAAAACCCTGCAGAGCATGCACCGGGACAAGGTTTCCGAGCTTGAGCGTGGGCACCGCCTCGAACTGCAGGCACTGCGCGCCGACGTCAGCGGGCTGGAGCAGAAATACGAGCGCCTGAGGCTGGGCAATGAACAGCTCAAACAGAAGCTCCAGGAGCGTAATGCCCAGTACCTGGCGTTGCAGGAGCTGGTGGGCAACAGCGCCGGCAGCCTCGAAAATGACGCCAGCACAGACGCCGAGATGGTGCTGCTGAGGGAACAGCTTGAGCGCAAAGAGCGCGAGCTGGAGTTGCGTGACGAAAAGATTCTCTCCCTTGAGCGCGAGAACCACGAGCTCAAGCATCGCCAAATCCCGGAGGAGTCCCTGTTTGAACAGCTTCAGGGCGGCAGCGTATTCCTTGTGGCCTACCATCCGGGGGTGGGGCACATGGCGTTGCCCTACGATGACATCGAAACCTATTTCTCCAATCCTCAGGCTTATGCGGCCGACAAATGCGGCATGAATGAGGCCGCGTATCGTGAATGGCTCGCCCACTATGAGAACCCGGTCTGCAACCATGGCGAGCCCGGGCCTTGCGGTGAACCCATAATGCGGGTATCCCAGCCCGCGGATTTTACAGCCGGAATAGACGACCGCTGTGAGCAGCACAAAACCTGATCCGGCGAACTTTTTTCAGTATCTGCCCGAGTTTCGTTAAACTGTGACTCTGTTCGTTCAGGGCAGGGCCGGCGCGGGCTGTTTCTGCCTCATTCAGACACCACGGGATACTTCATGGATCAGTTCAGGAACATCGGGATAATCGGGCGCATGGGCAGCGTCAAGGTGGTTGAAACGCTGCGTCAGCTGAAGCAGTACCTGACCGCCAACAACTATCAGGTGATTGTCGAGGAAGACACCGCCACCATGATCCCCGGCCATGGGCTGCAGGTGGCCAGTAAAAAGCTGCTGGGAGAGATCTGTGACCTGGTGATTGTGGTCGGCGGGGACGGCAGTCTGCTGGGCGCGGCCCGGGAGATGGCAAAATCGAAAGTACCCATTCTCGGAGTCAACCGTGGCCGATTGGGCTTTCTCACGGATATCTCGCCCTCAGACCTGGAAGAGCGTCTGGCCAAGGTGCTCGACGGAGACTACGTTGAAGAAACCCGCTTCCTTCTGGATGGCCACGTAGAGCGCAACGGCCAGCCCCTGGGTTACGGATCCGCCCTGAACGACGTGGTCCTGCACCCGGGTAAGTCCACCCGGATGATTGGCTTCGATCTGTTTATCGACGGGCACTTTGTCTATAGCCAGCGCTCGGATGGTCTCATCGTGGCCACGCCCACCGGGTCTACCGCGTATTCATTGTCGGCGGGGGGGCCGATCATGCACCCCAAGCTGGACGCGATTGTCCTGGTGCCCATGTTCCCCCATACGCTCAGCAGCCGCCCCATCGTGGTGGATGGCAAAAGCGAGATAAAACTGGTCATCGGCGAAACCAACGAAGCCTATCCACAGGTCAGTTTCGACGGCCAGATGAACATCGCCTGTGCACCGGGCGATATCATCCGCATCACTAAAAAGCCGTTCAAGGTCCGGCTGATCCATCCCAGCGACCACAATTTCTACGCAACCTGCCGTGACAAACTGGGCTGGGCAAGCGAAATATCAGCGAGTTGATTATGGTGGGAAAATCTTCAACCGCTCAGCGCGGTTACGACATTATTGGTGACATCCACGGCTGCGCCAACACACTCATACGGTTGCTGGAGCAGATGGGCTACAGCAAGGTAAACGGGATCTACCGTCACCCCCGGCGCCAGGCCATATTTCTCGGGGACATCATCGACCGGGGGCCACGCATTCGCGAAGCACTGCATCTTGTTCGGGACATGGTAGAGCACGGCGCCGCCCGCATCGTGATGGGTAACCATGAATACAATGCCCTGGGCTATTGCACCCGGGCACGGCCGGGCAGTGGCCGGGAGTACCTGAGAGAACACAATCCGCGCCACGAGCGCCTGATCCGGGAAACCCTGGAGCAGTTTGATGCGTACCCTCACGAATGGAATGACTTCCTGGAATGGTTTTACACTATCCCGCTGTTTATCGACGATGAGGACTTCCGGGTCGTGCACGCCTGCTGGGATCAGCAACTGATCGACTCATTCCGGGACACCCAGGGTGGTGCCTGTATCGATGAGGATTTCCTGCACGCCTCGACGGTCATCGAATCCTTTGCCGGCCAGGTTATGGACACCCTGTTGCGGGGCACCGATCTGCGCCTGCCTGAAGGCATGTCGATTACCGGCCGCGATGGTTACGTCCGGGAGTTCTTCCGCACCAAGTTCTGGGCGGAAAACCCGCGCACATACGCAGATGTGGTGTTCCAGCCCGATCCTCTGCCACCGGAAGTGGCGAGGCTTGAGCTGGCGGAGCATGAGTACCGGCAACTGACCAGCTACCCGCTGGACGCGCCCCCGGTGTTTGTCGGGCATTATTGGATGGACGGAAAACCCGCGCCGCTGCGCGCCAATGTCGCCTGTATTGATTACAGCGCGGTGAAATACGGCAAGCTCGTGGCGTACCGGATGGATGGCGAACAGGTGCTCTCCAGAGACAAGTTTGTCTGGGTGGACGTAGACCGTCCTGAGCAACCGGATTACCCCACCAGCGAAGATAGTGTGGCACGTTAGGTGGACACAGGCGGAGAACCGTATTGAGTAACGAGCGATCCTATCCGATCACCCCTGATGGCCGCTGGCAACCGGGCCCGGCACATGCACCGTTTGTTGTCGCCTGTATCGGCCTGGCGTTGGTGATGGTGTGGTTGACGGCCATGGGGCAGAATGCGCTGGCGGCAAACCTGATGATGGTTGATCCCCGCTTCTTTTCCTGGGAGGTCTTCAGTACCCTGGCGGGGCGTGCCCAGGCGCTGGCACTGACCCTGTCAGAAGGGCAGATCTGGCGGCTGTTAACGCCGGATTTCCTGCACTTCAGCTGGATGCACCTGATCTTCAACTCGGTCATGCTCTGGTTTCTCGGAAGCCAGGTTGAGTGGATCGACGGCCGGGGCCGGCTGATCGTCCTCTTTGTGGTGAGCAGCCTGGGCTCCAACCTCCTGCAGTATCTGGTGTCAGGCCCCCTGTTTGGCGGGCTCTCGGGTGTGGTTTACGGCATCCTGGGTTACTGCTGGCTGAGCCAGCGGCGCCGGGCCCGGTTCCAGTTTCCGCCCGCCCTGATCACGTTTGCCCTGGTGTGGATGCTTATTGGCTTTACCCCCCTGCCCGAGATGCTGGGCCTGGGACGCATGGCGAATGAAGCCCATCTGGGCGGTTTTATCTCAGGACTGGTCGTGGCGGCTCTCTCGCCGCTGCGGGGCAAACGCTGGCGTTAAAAAAAGCCCCGCCAATGGGCGGGGCATAAAAAGAGCGTTAGCTCCTGATGAGAGAGACCAAATGATACGACCGTTGTCATTTGGTGATTGAATGATAAGTGTTATCATTTGCATCTGTCAAACGGATTTGCCGGTTATTAATGAATTATTTTTTCAGGAGGTAGGTTATGACCTACGAAGAGCTGATCGAGCGGCTGGATCCGAATGTGTACCGCAACCTGAAACAGGCGATTGAGCTGGGTAAGTGGCCTGATGGCCGGGCCATGAGTCCCCGGCAGCGGGAAATCAGTCTCGAAGCCGTCATTTTCTATGAGCAAAAGCACGATGTGCCCGAGGAGCAGCGGGTGGGCTACCTGGACCGCGGCGAGAAGGCCGGTACCGCGTGCGATCCGTCGGTGCAGTTCCGCAAGGACGGTAAGGCACCAGACGTCGACCCTGGCCAGTTTGTTGAGGTCAAGATTTGAGCGACACCATTGATGTAACCGGTCGCCTGCGCAAAATGCCGGCGACGACCGCCAGCCCGGTTAACTACACCCTGGCGGTCGGCGAACGCCGAATCGCTCTGAATGAGTTGGTCGGCCAGACGATCCGGCTGGATTTTGACGGGGTAATCCGCTGTATTCATTGCGACCGGGTTACCAAAAAGAGTTTTAACCAGGGGCATTGTTACCCCTGCTTCCGGAAACTTGCGGCTTGTGACAGCTGTATCATGAGCCCCGAAAAATGCCATTTTCATCTGGGTACCTGCCGGGAGCCGGAATGGGGTGAAGCCAACTGCATGGTTGAGCACGTGGTCTATCTGGCCAACTCCAGTGGGTTGAAGGTGGGCATCACCCGGGCTTCCCAGGTACCGACCCGGTGGATTGACCAGGGTGCCGTGGATGCCATCCCGATGCTGCGGGTAAGCAGTCGTTACCTATCGGGCCTGGTTGAGGTGGTGTGCAAGAATCATGTGGCTGATCGCACCAATTGGCGGGCCATGCTCAAAGGCGACGTGCCGGAGCTGGACCTGCAGCAGGAGCGGGAGCGGTTGCTTGCCCTGATCGAGCCAGACCTTGCCCCCCTGCGGGCGGAGCACGGCGCAGACAGTATCCGGGGGGTCGACGAACCGGCGCTCGGGCTGAGTTATCCGGTAGAGAACTGGCCGGCCAAGGTCCGAACCCACAACCTGGACAAAACCCCGGAAGTGGAGGGTCGCCTTGAAGGAATCAAAGGCCAGTACCTGATGCTCGACTCCGGCGTTATCAATATCCGTAAATTTACCGGCTACGAAGTCCGGTTTCGGGTTCTTGACTGAACCCGTCACATTTTTTGGGAGCGTGTGAATGCGAACTGACCAGCCTCAAACCATCCATCTCAGCGAATACCGGGCACCGGCCCACCTCGTGGACCAGGTTGACCTTCGCTTTGAGTTATTCGAGGACGGCGCCCGGGTGCACAGTACGCTCTCTGTCCGCCGTAATCCGGACGCCCCGGGCCAGCCCGGGCCTCTGTACCTGCACGGCGATAGCCTGAAACTGGAATCCGTAGCGCTGGATGGCATGCAGCTTGAGGCCGGTGCCTATGACGACCGCGGTGAAGCGCTGGTGGTCCCGGAGGTGCCCGACGCCTTTGAGTTGCAGGTGGTGACCTGGATCGAACCGCAGAATAACACCCGTCTGGAAGGGCTGTACAAGTCATCGGGAATGTTCTGCACCCAATGCGAGGCCGAGGGCTTCCGTTGCATTACCTACTACCCGGACCGCCCGGACGTGATGGCGCGCTTCCGCACCCGTATCGAGGCCGATAAGACGGCCTATCCGGTTCTGCTGTCTAACGGGAACCCGGTAGAGCAGGGCGAACTGCCCGATGGCCGGCACTACGTGACCTGGGAAGATCCCTTCCCCAAGCCGGCCTACCTGTTTGCGCTGGTCGCCGGTGACCTGACAGAGAAGAAAGATCACTTCATCACGGGCTCGGGGCGCCGCATCGACCTGCGGATGTACGTGGAGCCGCGCAACGCCCACAAGTGCGATTTCGCCCTGGGCGCGCTGAAACGCTCCATGCGCTGGGACGAGGAAGTCTATGGGCGTGAATACGACCTCGACATCTTCATGATTGTGGCGGTCGACGATTTCAATATGGGGGCCATGGAGAACAAGGGGCTGAACATCTTCAATTCCTCCTGCGTTCTGGCCAGCCAGGAGACCGCCACCGACGCCACCTTCCAGCGCATCGAGTCGATTGTGGCCCATGAATACTTCCATAACTGGTCCGGTAACCGGGTAACCTGTCGGGACTGGTTCCAGCTCAGCCTGAAAGAAGGCTTTACGGTGTTTCGGGATGCGCAATTCTCCGCCGATATGGGCTCGCCCACCGTCAAGCGTATTGAAGATGCCACTCTGTTGCGCACCGCCCAGTTTGCCGAAGATGCCGGCCCCATGGCTCATCCGGTCCGGCCGGCGTCCTACATGGAGATTTCCAACTTCTATACCCTGACTATTTATGAGAAAGGGGCAGAAGTGGTGCGCATGCTCCATAACCTGCTGGGCGAAGAGCTGTTCCGCAAGGGCAGTGATCTCTATTTTGAGCGCCATGATGGCCAGGCGGTCACCACCGACGACTTTGTGAAAGCCATGGAAGATGCCTCGGGGCGCGACCTGAGCCAGTTCCGGTTGTGGTATGACCAGGCCGGCACGCCGGTGCTGACCGTGGCAGACGGATACGATGAAGCAACAGGTGTATACCATCTGGACATCGCCCAGCATATTCCGGATACCCCGGGCCAGAGCAACAAGAAACCCCAGCATATTCCTTTTGCCCTGGGGCTGCTGGATGCCGGGGGCCAGCCGGTAGCATTGAACCTGACACCGGATCAGACCGGGGGCCCGGCTGAGCAGGTACTGGAACTGACCAGCGCCCGTCACCGTTTTGAATTCCATGGCCTGAGCGCTCGCCCTGTGCCGTCCCTGTTGAGAAACTTCTCGGCACCGGTTCGGGTGCAGTACCCCTGGACGCGTGAGCAGTTGCTGTTCCTGATGCGCCACGACCCGGACGGGTTCAACCGCTGGGATGCCGGCCAGCGCCTGGCAGTCGATGTTATCCAGTCCCTGATTGATCATCCGGAGCAGGCCGAGGTAGAGCCCCGGCTGGCAGAGGCCTGCCGTCAGCTGCTGCAGGATACGTCCCTGGATCAGGCGCTGGTGGCAAAAATGCTGCTCCTGCCCTCAGAGGCTTACCTGATTGAACTGGCAGACCGGGCTGATGCACCGGCCATTCATTCCGCCCGCGAGCGCGTTGTTTCGCACCTGGCGCTTGAGCTGCAGGAAGACCTTCTGGCCTGCTACCGGCGCAATCTGGCGCCGGGGGAATACAGCCTTGATCCCGAGGCAATTGCCCGTCGCAGCCTCCGCAACACGGCGCTGGGCTGGCTGATGCATATCAACAGCCCGGAAGCCCGTACCCTGGCGCTGCAGCAATTTGAGAGCGCGGACAACATGACCGACCGTCTCGGTGCTTTGCGGGCCCTGGTCAACTCAGGCTTTGCGGATGATCGGAACCAGGCTCTGGAGAGCTTTTATCAGCGCTTCAGTGACGATCCTCAGGTGGTAGAGCTGTGGTTCTCAGTGCAGGCGTCCAGTAAGCAGGCGGGGCAGCTGCCACAGATCAGAAAGCTGCTGGAACATCCCGCGTTCGACTGGAAAAATCCCAACAAGGTCCGTTCGGTGGTGGGGGCATTCGCCGGGCAGAATCTGGCTGCGTTCCACAATCCGGACGGTACCGGTTATGAGTTCCTGGCGGAACAGGTGGCCCGGCTGGATCTCAGCAATCCCCAGATCGCGGCGCGCCTGATCACGCCGCTGACCCGTTGGCGCAAGTTTGTCCCGGCCAGCTCCGCGCGTATGAAGGCGGCACTTGAAGGCATCCGCGCCAAAGAGAATCTGTCGCGCGATCTCTACGAAGTCCTCCATAAGAGTCTGGCGGGCTAATCCCTTTACTGGCCGGGAGCGCTTGCTCCCGGCCAGTCTCTCCTGCAATTTGTTACCAATTTTTCAACCGCGGTCACAGCCTGAATCAAAATCGCACTTTCGGTCGATAGACAACGTTGCTCTATCGGGTAATCTGTCGGAAAGTCTGTCATAGCGTCAGACCATAACAATAAAAGCCCTGTAGAGGCTTCCAGACGGATAGGTTGCACAATGAGATATAACAAAAGTGTACTTTTGGGTGGGCTGCTGGCTGCTTCCGTTGCCGTAACCCCCATTCAGGCTGCTGTGTCTGCATCCGAGGCTGCCCGCCTGGGCAATGACCTCACTCCATTCGGTTCGGTCAAGGCCGGGAATGCGGCGGGTACGATTCCCGCGTGGGATGGCGGGCTGACAGAACCGCCTGCGGGCTATCAGGGCAGCGGTCAGCATCACATCGACCCGTTCCCGAACGATAAAGTGCTGTTCACGATCACCTCGTCCAATATGGATCAGTACAGTGAGCACCTCACCGATGGCCAGAAGGCCATGTTCCGTACTTACCCCACCACCTTCCGGATCCCCGTGTACCAGTCGCGCCGTACTCATACCGTGCCCGACTGGGTGGCGGAGAACACTCGCAAGAATGCGGTGACTGCAGAAGTTGTGGGCGAAACCGAGGGCCTGAAAGGAGCCTACGGTGGTTATCCGTTCCCCATTCTGCACGGTAATGACGAGCAGAAAGCCTGGCAGGTCATCTGGAACCACCTGACCCGCTGGCGTGGTGTTTCCGCCACCCGGCGCTCCAGCGAAGTTGCGGTCCAGCCCAATGGCGATTACAGCCTGGTGACCTCCCAGCAGGAAGCGTTCTTTAATTTCTACAACCCGGAAGGCAATGAGAAAGACCTCGATAACATCATTTTCTATTATCTGTCGTTTACCCAGTCGCCGCCCCGCCTTGCCGGTGGCGCCATCCTGGTACACGAAACCCTGAACCAGATCGTCAGCCCGCGTAATGGCTGGGGCTATAATGCCGGCCAGCGCCGTGTTCGCCGCGCCCCGAACCTGGGCTACGACTCCCCGATTGCAGCATCGGACAACCTTCGTACCGCGGATGACACCGATATCTTTAACGGTGCCATGGACCGTTACAACTGGAACTACGAAGGCATCCGTGAAATCTATGTGCCCTACAACAACTATAAGATCGGTGACAAAGGAACGCCTTACTCCGAGATCCTGGGTATTTCCCACCTCAACCCCGACCTGACCCGCTGGGAACTGCACCGGGTGCATGTGGTAGAAGCCACGCTCAAAGACGGAGCGCGACATATCTACGGCAAGCGCCGTTTCTACGTGGATGCCGACAGCTGGAACACTCTGCTGCTCGACCAGTACGATGGCCGGGGCGAGCTCTGGCGCGTAACCATGGGCATCGCGAAGAACTACTACGATATGCCGGGGGTGTGGACAGTACTTGATGTGTACCACGACCTCCAGGCCCGGCGTTACCACGTCCTGGGCCTGGACACCGAGGAGCCCAACACCCGGGTGTTTACCAACAACGTGCCCAGCAAGCGTTATTTCTCGCCAGCATCACTGCGCCGGCGGAGCGTGCGCTGAGGGCGGCGGTTTCCCGATCCAACAAACGTAAAGGCAATCTGAATGGCTAATAGGTTTTTATGCGCGACCCTCGGGGCCGTCGGTGCAGGGTTGTCCCTGACGCTGGCGGCGTCGGCAGCATATGCGCTGGCAGATATCATCGAAACGCCGGCTTTAGTGTCTGAGCTGGCGCCCCGGTCACTCCTGAATGACGTTACCCGTGCGGGCGATCGGATTGTGGCCGTAGGGGAACGAGGCCATGTGATTTACTCCGATGATGAAGGTCAGACCTGGACCCAGGCCGAAGTGCCGGTGGCGGTGACCCTCAACGCGGTGGACTTCGGCGACGAACGTTCCGGCTGGGTCGTCGGGCACAGCGGTGTGGTCTTGCACTCCTCCGATGCCGGTGCAACCTGGGAGCTGCAGTTTGACGGCCTGCAGGCCGCCGAGCTTGTGGTGATGAGCCGGGAGGATCAGATTGCAGAGATGGAAGAGCGCATCGAAGAGGCTCCGGATGCCGAGAGGGATGATCTGGAGTGGGCGCTGGATGATCTGGTCTTCGCCCTTGAGAACGTTCAGGCCGATATGGATATCGGCCCGGTAAACCCGTTACTGGACGTCTGGTTTGAAGACGATCAGCACGGCTTTGTGGTGGGTGCATACGGTATGGTGCTGCGCACCCGGGACGGCGGCGACACCTGGGAAGACTGGGCTCCCCGGCTGGATAACGAACAGAATTTCCATCTCAACAGCATCGCTGCAATTACCGGTGGCGCACTTGTGATTGTCGGCGAGGCTGGCCAGGTACATGTGTCCGTTGATAACGGCGAGACCTGGGAGCTGCAGGAAAGCCCTTATGATGGCTCGCTCTTTGGTGTAATGGGCACAGGACAGGTGAATGAAATCCTCGCGTTCGGCCTGCGCGGCAACATGATGCTGTCGACCAGCCTGGGCCGCGACTGGACCCTGTTGCCTAACGAAGGCGGTACCACGCTCAACAATGGCGTAGTGGCAGAGGGTGGCCGGATCATACTGGTGGGCAACAGCGGTGTGGTGCTGACCAGCAGCAACAATGGTGAAAGTTTCCGCGCGCACTTCCGGAATGACCGGGAGGGTGTCATGGGCGTGGTTCCACTTGGCGGAACCAATCTCCTTCTGGTCGGTGAGGGCGGCGTGAAAACGACGGACGCCCGTGGCCGAAACCTGAATTAACGCCCTGGTGTGGCATCAACAGATTGAATGATAGAGGGGTTCTTTAATGTCTAACCCGATGCATGACAGGGGTGAGCATTACCTGACAACGCCCAAGGCCGAGCCGTTCCTTGAGCGATTGATCTTTAATAACCGCGTGGCCATCCTGATAGCGTTCTTTTTTCTGACGCTCTTTCTGGGTTACAACGCCATCAAGATCCAGCCGGATGCCAGCTTTGAACGGATGATTCCGCTGGAGCACCCGTACATTGTCAACATGATCGATCACCGGGATGACCTGGATAACCTGGGCAACTTTGTGCGTATCGCGGTGGCTACGGACAGCGGCGATATCTTTACCGCCGAGTATATGGAAACGCTCAGGCAGATTACCGATGAGCTGTTCTATCTCAGCGGCGTTGACCGCTCGGGGCTGAAGTCTCTGTGGACCTCTAACGTTCGCTGGGTGGAAGTCACCGAACAGGGTTTCCAGGGTGGCACGGTGATCCCGGACGGTTACGATGGTTCCCCCGAAAGCCTGGAAGAACTTCGCCAGAACGTGCTGCGTTCCAACGAAGTAGGGCGTCTGATTTCCGATAACTTCCAGTCTACCATCGTATACGCTCCGTTGTATGAAACCAGCCCGGAAACCGGCGAGCCGCTGGATTATGCCCAGTTCTCCCGAGAGCTTGAAGAGAAGATCCGGGCCAAGTACCAGCAGCAGAATCCGGACATCTCCATCCATATTGTCGGTTTTGCCAAGAAGGTGGGTGACCTGATCGAAGGGATCGGCTCTATCGCCTGGTTTGCCGGCATCACCATCGTACTGACCACACTGCTGTTATTCTGGTACTCCCGGAGCATTGCCGGCACCCTGGTTCCGGTAATGACCTCGATTATTGCCGTGTTCTTTCAGCTGGGTACCCTGCGGTTGCTGGGGTATGGGCTGGACCCTTACTCGGTGCTGGTGCCTTTTCTGGTCTTTGCGATCGGCATCAGCCACGGTGTGCAGATTGTCAATGCCATGGCTGTCGAAGCAGCCCGGGGATTTGATCCGGTAACCGCCGCGCGACTGGCGTTCCGCGCACTTTATATTCCGGGAATGCTGGCGCTGGTGTCGGATGCCATGGGTTTCATCACCCTGGTATTCATTGAGATCGACGTGATCCGGGATCTGGCGGTTGCCGCGGGTATTGGTGTGGCCTATGTCATCATCACCAACCTGGTGCTGCACGTTCTGATCATGTCCTACATCGGCATCTCTCCGAGTGGCATCCGTCACGTGCAGAGCCATGGTGAGAAGCAGGATCGCAAGTGGCGTCTGATGTCCTATTTCGCCCACCCTGGCGTGGCGCCTATTTCCCTGCTTATTGCCGTGGTTGGCCTGGGGCTGGGGTTGTACTACAAGCAGGACCTGAAAGTTGGTGACCTGGATCAGGGGGCGCCCGAGTTACGGGCGGATTCACGCTATAACCAGGATAACGCCTTCATCATCGACAACTATTCAAGCAGTGCGGATGTACTGGTGGTGATGGTCAGAACGCCTGAGGAGCAGTGTACGCAGTACAGTGTGCTGAGGGCCATGGATAACCTGCAGTGGGAGCTGCAGAACACGCCGGGAGTGCAGGGGTCAGCCTCCCTTGCGGATGTCTCCAAACTGGTTACCAAAGCCCTGAACGAAGGTAACTGGAAATGGTTTGAGATCTCCCGTAACCAGACCATCATCAACGCGTCTATCCGTGAGGCACCGGCAGGCCTGATCAATACCAACTGCGACCTCACGCCGGTACTGGTGTTCCTCGAAGACCACAAGG
>DATGNB010000025.1:0-8411 GCA_035306945.1 Marinobacter sp. | reverse complement strand
CATCGAGCCTTTCTCCCTGAATGAGGTAGAAAAGATTCTCGAAACGGTCAGAGAGGATTACCACAACTATTACCTGGTGCGTTTTTACACCGGCATGCGAACGGGGGAGGTTGATGGCCTCAAGTGGGAGTACGTGGATTTCGAAAAGCGGGAAATCCTGGTACGTGAAACACTTATCCACGGCCAAACCGAGTACACAAAAACGGACGGCTCACAAAGGGAAATTCCAATGTTTGGTCCCGTGTATCAGGCACTCAAATCCCAGTACGAGGCAACGGGCAAGCTCAGCAAGTTCGTATTCTGTAACCGGCTGGGAGAGCCGCTGGACCACAATAACGTGACCAAGCGTGTTTGGTACCCTTTGTTGGAACACCTCAAGCTGAAGAAACGCAGACCCTACCAGACCCGGCATACAGCGGCGACGCTACTCCTCGCGTCGGGTGAAAACCCGGAATGGGTCGCCCGCACTCTGGGCCATTCCTCAACGGAAATGCTGTTTAAAGTGTATTCCCGCTATATCCCGAACCTGACTCGCATGGATGGCAGCGCCTTTGAGCGCCTGATTCAGAGTCGGGTCATCGAAAACGATAAGGAGGTGGGTGATGAAACTGAATGATCTGCGCCCATTGATGCAGGAAACTTTTAAAGGCACCTACCGACTGACGGGGCGTGTTGCCTGTTTTGACGATGAAGGCATTCCGTATCTGAAACTTCGGTTGAGCAGCTGTGCCAGTGACATCGTGGTGCTGGCGGTAATTGGTTCTATATTGATTCCAGAGCACTTGGGCCACATGGATCTGGTCGTGGTCAAAGGGCAGGTGTGCGTGGGTGCGGAGGAAAGTGAGATCCTGCTGACCGATATCCGCCGCCCGTTGCAGGCAGACGTTGCCAGCTTGCCTGCACTGCAGACTTTGCCACGGACGTTCTGTCCGAGACCGGAGGCACTGGATCAGCTGGTGGCTGCGGTTCGGTCTTTGCAGTCAGCCACGTTACAGATGTTCATTAAGCGAGTATTGGAGCGCCGTGACAGGCTTGAAGTCTTTCTGAAAGCTCCGGCGAGCAGGAATTACCATCATAATGAACCTGGCGGGCTGCTGGCTCATTCCTTGGACGTGGCGAAGAACGTAGTGGTCATGACGAAGACCAATGAGCCAGACATGCCTCGAGAACTTCAGGAGCTCGGTTTCGTTGCTGGTTTGTTGCACGATATTGGCAAGACCTACACTTACGATACGTGGGGTAAGCCGACGGCAACCGCGAGGTTGTGCGACCACGCCGACATGACTTTGGAAGCCTGCGCCTACGGTCTGGCTTATCTTGACAAGGTAGACCCTGATGCGGCTCTCGCACTCAGGCACATTTGGACCTGTGCCTCGCCCGGCGCACGTTACGGTGTCAGCCCTGCGATGACGCTTGCCCGCTACGTTCGGGACGCCGATGCCCAGAGTGCCATGGCTGACAATCAGCGGAAGGCCTATCGAAAGCGCCAGTCAATCGGTTTTGGGCGGCTCGGAAACAACACATATTGGCGGCCATCGATAGAAGCTCATGGATGAGGCTGATGGAAACTACAGTGAGGGGTGTGAGCACATGGCGGCCACACCCCTTTTTCATTAGATGGTGTGTGAGGAAAGCAGCTAGGCAGTGAAGCAGGCATTTACCCGGCAACGGTGCTAAGGTCAGAAAAAATATCGCGTCCAGAGCGAAGGAAATGCTGAAAATATACTACCTCCATGGCTTCGCCAGCCGCTTCGATACCACCAGCGACAAACTTAAAGCGCTCGCGAAGCTTGGCCCTGTCTATGGTCACGACATCGATTACACTCAAGCCTCGCAAGACGTCATTGAAGATAGCCTGGACAAACTGATGCAAGTGAACCCGGACCTTCTGGTTGGGACCTCGATGGGGGGATGGTTGGCGGGTATTCTGGGTGCCGAATCCGGCATTCCGTTTGTCGCCATCAACCCGGTGACGGATCCCGGTCACACTCTCAAGCCCTGGATAGGGCAGGGTGTTGATCATCAGGGGCACGCCTATCAACTGACGGACGAAGTGGTTTCAAGCTACTATCCCTTCACTCACTATGGCAGCGGGCTTGTGTTGCTGGATCAGGGGGATGAACTGCTTCCGTGGAGCGACACCGTCAGGACGCTTGCGGATTATTTTCCGGTTCATAGCTTTGAGGGCGGCAGCCATCGGTTTGAGCACATGGAAGAAGCGTTGAAGCTGATTCGGAAGCATATCGAAAATTAAAATTTTGGAAGCGTGGGATTAAAGGCAGGGTAACGGATTTTCACTCGGTATCGAGGCAGCCGAATGCGTCAGGGCGCCGCCGAGCATTTTACTCCTGTAACCCGACCGCTAGCGCTGGCAAAGAACGCAGGTGCTTGTAGCAATGGCTCATGAGTGGTTTCATGCCGTTGATTCGAGGTGGGCCCAGTCACTAATAGCGCTCTGAACAATACTGGCCGGCAGAAACTCCTGCTCCAGCCGGCCCCGGTCTGACTGCTTAAGTCGTTGGTAAAGCTCAGCCTCGCCTTTGGTCAATCCAGGTGGAGTGATTGATGTGGCTGGCTGTGGTTCTTCAACAGCACTAGCGCCGGCGAAGGTGTCGAAGGTAACCGCGTCCATCAGCAGTGGTGTAAGCAATGGGAGGTGCTTCCGGGCGTTGGCCAGCATGGTTAGGCCCCAGGTGTCGATGTCGCCCCAATAGGCGGTCTTCCGGGGTTTCAGCCATGCTGCATTGAGCCAGGATAGGTTCAGCCCTGAGCCAAGTACGGCAACTGTACCGGATATCATGGGTAACTGGTGAATGCAGCGTTCGTTCTCAACCAATATCAGCCGTTCGCCAGGTAAAGGCGTGCTTTGAAGTTCGTGGGCCCGGACTCGCATTTGTGAGAAGGGCAATAACGAGCCATCAAGGTCAGTGACGAGTAACCAGTGGTGGCCTTCGTCTTCAGCGCCCAGAAAGGCCTCAAGGCCGGTTTCGCTGGCCTGGCCGTCAAACAGGATATCCAGCATCAGCGTTACAAGTTGGCGGTTGCGCTCGAAGAATTTGGTGTCAGTACCGGCGACCGACAGTGCCCTGAGGGGCTTGCCGTCTGCGCAGCCGGGCTGGAGTCGAAGGGCAACCTCACCGCTGCGAATAACGTCGGTCTCTGCTTTATCCAGCACGAGCCTGCGCCGGCGCACGATCAATGAGTGAAAGCTTCGGTCCAAGGCAGGGGCCAGGCGACTCAGCACATCGTATTCCCGCTTTACCTCATTGCTCCCCGTGGCCTGTATCCACTGACTGGGAGATTCCAGTGTCCAGTGGGTGGGAATGTCGATGGCTTCGCTGGCGCTCTGGAATCGGACCGGCTGCCACTGAACCTGCCCGATCGTCACCTCCCGCCATTGCCGCAGGTGTTCCCGCACTTGCCCGATGTTATCCCGGACCTCTGCGCCGGTGGGTTTGCCGATGGACAGGGTGAGCGGCCAGCTCCCCGGTCGCAACAGGCGCTGTTCCCGCAGGTCTGCATTCTGCCATTGCCGGGCCAGGCGGCTGGCCAGGTCAGCCGGGGACTTCATGGGCTTTCCGGGTCATTTTCTCCGCGTGGGCTTCCAGTTCTTCCCAGCTCAGGGAGGTGAGGGTAGCCCGCAGGTCTTTGCGATGGACCAGTATGGCTGAGCGGGTGTGGGCCCGTAGCAGTCGCATCTCTTTGTTGGGCGTGACGAACAGTGGGTGCAGGCCAAATTCATTCAGTGCCGAAATGATTCGCCCGGCCACGGCGTGGGAACTCTTGGAGAAAGCTTCGTCCAGCACGATGGTGCCGAACAGAGGCTGGGTAGCACCGTCGGGACATAGCGCATAGCTTAGCGAAGCGGTGAGGATGTAACTGGCGATGATTTCCTTCTCGCCACCGCTGCCACCCTGGGAGCCGGTACGGGTTTCGATTACCGTGCCGGATTCCCGGTCCAACACCGACACTTCGAACTGTAGCCGGTAGCGTGGATCCAGCAGGGCTCGGGCGCCCACGGTGCGCTTGTTGTCTGCCGCGTCCCGCAGCAGGGCCACCATGGCCTGCAGCGCCTTGAAATGGCTTTCGCCCTGGTCGTCTTTCAGGGCATCTGCCCGCAGCTGCCGCTGCGCGCGCTCCAGCCGGCGCAGGGATTCATGGGTAACCCGGCGGGGTTCCAGGCGCAGGTAGCGGCCAGGTTGGAAGTCGACCCGCCGCAGGGTGGCGTTCAGGTCGGCGATCCGCTCTTCAATGATGGCCACCTGGTTCTGGATATGGGCCAGCAGCTGGGTGACCCCCTGATCCGATGACTGGTTCAGGTAGCTGAGGAAGCGTTCCAGCTTCTGGGGCAGGGCTTCTTCTTCCAGTACCCGCAGGCGTTCCAGGTATTCCGGGATGTCCTGAATGTTGCTGCCGGTTTCAATCAGCGCCCCGGTATCAATGGTGAGCGCCTTTTCCATCAGTTGGGTCAGGCTGAGTTCGTAACCCTGGATCTGCTTGCCCAGTTTGCCGATGGTTTTGTCCAGTTGCTCGCGCTGGCCCCGTTCCAGGGCTTCCAGGCGTTCATACTGATCGGGTTTCGGGATTCGGAAGTGCTTGGCGGCCAGGCTTTGCTGGTCGTCCGTGAGGCCTTCGCCAATCCGGTCCAGCAGTTCCGTGCAGCGGGCCGTGGCCTGGTTGCGCTTTTCCTCAAGCAGGGCCTGGTTGGTTTCCTGCTTTGACAGTTGTTTCCGGCTTTCTTCCAGTTGCTGGCTGACAGTTTCGAATTCCCGCCGGGCTTTCTCCACATCCGAGTCCGGCGCGATCAGGGCCACCAGCCGGCTTTGCAGGGTATCCAGCTCACGCTGTGCGCTGGGCAGGTCGATGGCGTTGAATTCGGTATCGCCAAGCAGTTCGTAGAGTTTTATCTGATCCTGGGTGTCTCTGAGATTTCTGCGGGCGGTTGTGAGTTGCTGCTCCAGGTTGTCCGCTTGCTGTCGGGTTTCGCTCAACTCGTTGTTGAGCGCAGAGAGGCGGTCACGGTTGTTGAGGCCGGTCATCCAGCCCTTGTCGAGCCGCTGGTTGTCCCTCTTTTCAAAATGGCCCTTCTTGCCGGACATCAGCCCCTGTTGGGTCATGCCGTGGGGTGTCTGGCGCAAGGTTTCGGGGGAGTCCACGCAGTGGCGGTCGATGCCGGCCAGCAACTGCTTCAGGGCCTCCCGGTGGGGGTGGTCCTTGAAGTTCAGCTTGCGGGTGAAGCCGTCATCCATGAACTGTGCAGCGGCCTGGGGCAACTGGGCCTCCAGCAGTCGGACGTGAAGACGGTTGTCCCGGTTATTGATCCTGTCCAGGGCGGATTGCATGGCGGCGGGCGGTACCAGCAGGCGCAGCCGGTGCCCGCCGATGGCCCGTTCGATGGCACCACGCCAGTCACGTTCTTCAGCTTTGACTTCCACCAGCTCTGCCACGAAGGGCAGGCTGTCTTCGTCCAGATTCAGGGCCTGGGCCAGTTCGCTGCGGAATTCCTGGTAACGCCCGTCGATGTTGGAGCCGGGGCGGGCCTTGATGCGGTCGATTTCTTCGCTGAGTTCAGTCAGGGTTTCGTTGAGTTTGCCATGACGAAGGCGCAGATCGAGCAGTGATTCGTCCTGTGTCTCCGCAAGTTCGGACAGTTCACGCAGCTTTTCCTCGCTCAGCTGCCTGTTCCGGGCCAATGCTTCGGGGCTCAGTGCACTGTCCAGATCAAGCTTGCCGGTCAGGGTCTGATAATCCCTGGCGTGGCGATCTCGCTCCTCAACCCAGCGTTTCTGTTGGGCGATCTGATCCTTCAGCTGCTCTATGCTGGCTCCGCCGGCCTGCAGGTAAATGTCTTTCAGGGTGTCGGCTTTGCTGTTGAGTCGCGCAACCGTGATGGCCAATGACTCGAGGGTTTCCTTGCCCTCACCAAGCTGTCGTTCCAGGTCCTGTTTCCGGTTGTTCCATAGCTCGTAACCGGTTTGCGCAAACCAGATGGGCAGGATGTTTTTCAGCAACAGCTGCTGATCCAGCTCGTTAGTGGCGCCCTGGTGCTTTTCGTAGGTTTCTGCAATGGGCAGCAGTGACTGGTGCTGCTTGCGGGCCGTTTCCAGTTCGCTGTGGATTGCGGCCAGGTCGTCGAACTCGCTGGCCACCTCGGCCGCCCGGTCAAACGCCGAGTGGTCGTCCAGCACCAGCTCGCGGAAGATTTCGTCAATGCTGTTGAGCTGTTTGAGACCGGCGGCACGGTTGAGCAGGGTGAAGGCATTTTCCCCCACTTCGAAAAAGCGTCGTACCTGGGCAAGGTAGGCTTTTTTACTGTCGTTGGCCTGTAAGCCGGGATTATCCCTGGCGTATTGCTTGAGCTCCCGGGCGCCGCCCTCGTGGTGAATGGCCAGCCAGGTGTCCAGGCTCTGGTCGTCCTGTTCTGAAAACAGCCACAGGCGTTTCAGGTCGCTGGCGGCGGAGCTGCTGCCGTCGATCCAGAACAATGCCCCGATGCGAATGGCCTTGTCGCCGTTGGTGAAGCGGGCGCTCACGGCGGTTACGGTTTTACCGGGGCGTGCGATATGGCTGTTGTCGCCGCTGTTGTTACCGGCACCGGATACACCCCGGATATAGGAAATCAGATCACGGTCGCTTTCATGGCCACCGGTGGAGGCCAGGTTGTACCGGGGCTGGTGAGTCAGCAGGGTCATCAGCGCATCCACCAGCGTGGTCTTTCCGCTGCCGGTGGGGCCGATAATAGCCGTGCCTTTCGGGTCAATCTCAGCGCAGTGCCGCCCCCCGAAAGGCCCCCAGTTGTACAGGTCCAGGTGGGTCAGGATATAGGCCGTGGGCGGTAGTACCTCGGCAGCAAAGAGATCTGTCTGGGGCTGGCTCATACATCCTCTCCCTCAGTGTCTCCCGGGGCGGACTGGCCGGCCAGTTGCCGGAAATGGTGAAGCAGATTCTGCAGGTTTTCCGGGTTCGCCAGGTGGGTGATGATCGGGCGAATGACCACCTGGTCGTTGGCGTCGATGTCCGAAACAATGCCGTGGTTCTTCAGGTTGTCCAGCAGGTTGCGCAGCCGCTTCTGGTCGCGGGTGTCGCTGCCGGTGTCGCCCAGGTAAAGCTGCAGCTGCGGCAGTAGCTCATCCAGTTCCACCGTGGCTTCGCCGGCGCCAAGACCGGCTTCCTGTTCGTGGGCGATAAAGTGCTGGCGCAGTATGGCCACCAGCAGGGATTGCTCCATGGTCAGGCGCTGACGGCGCACCAGCGGATGGGACCACTCGTCGTCGTTTTCTTCGCCTTCGCTGAACAGCTGTTCGGAAACGACAAGGAAAGCCAGCCCACGCACATCGTCCACTTTCAGGCGCAGGTCGAAGGGTTCCAGGATCCGATTGATTGCCGCAGTCTGGGTGATGGCAACCTGGTAGAGGCTGGGTTTGCGGTCGGCTTCCAGCAATCCGAACTTGAGCAGTTCCTGGGCGGTGGCTTTGACCTTGCCGGGTGTGTAGTGGCCAGCCTCAGCGGCCGCTTGTTCATCGACGTCGTCCATGGCCTGGGGTGTCTGTTGCGGCTCGTCCAGGGCTTGTTGGTTTTCTGCCTGGCTTGTCAGGCGGTCAAAATAGTCAGACATACGGGTTTACAGCTCCCAGTCGATGGATTCTGCGGCTTGCCGGGTTAGCGTCAGTTGCGGCACGTGAAAGCGTAGTTTGTGCCCGTTGCTGTCAGTGATATCCACAGCTTCTCGGTCGTCGGTGATTTCCACCTCTGCCTCACGGGCCATGGCCAGCCACAGGGCGATGGTTTCCAGGTCGTGGGTCGGCGGCAGGTGAGTGGCCAGGTCGCCGATGCTCATGGGGCGGTCGGTGACTTTCAGCAGTTCCACGGTTTCCTGGTACAGGGCTTCCCGGTCGAGGCCATCAAAGGCACGCCAGAACTCTTCGTCGACCTCTTCGAGGTTGACGCCCTGGTCGGTCAGTTCCAGGCCTTGTGCCTGCTCTTCCTTGGCGGACTTGAATCGCAGGCGCTCAACTAGTGGCAGACTGGAAACCGCCACAGCGATGGGAGGCAGGGGCGTGTCGCCCTTGCGGACCTTATGGCTGGACCAGTCGATGTTAAGGGCGGTGTTCAGTATGCCATTGAGCAGCTCGCCCACCCTGTGGTTCTCTGCGGCGAGCCCGGTTTTGAGGAAGCCTTTGACGTCTTTTTCGCTGCGGGCCCGGGCGCGGATAACGGCAGCGGATTCCTGGATCAGACGGATGACCAGCCAGCGTAACTCGTCCTGTTGCTGCCGGGACAGGGCGTGGCGGGTTGCCGGATTCTTCAGGATGGTCCGCAGCCGGTGTTTCATGTTGTCCAGCTCGGTGGACCGGCTGAGCTGCTCGTTGAAGTTGTGGAAAACCTTGCCCTCGGCGGTTTCCAGCAGCGTG
>DATGNB010000024.1:0-24568 GCA_035306945.1 Marinobacter sp. | reverse complement strand
GGCATCAAGCACTGACAGGAGAATACCATGAGCACTCCGAACAATTTCGAAGACTATAAAGTCCGCGACATTACGCTCGCCGACTGGGGCCGCAAGGAAATCGGAATCGCCGAAGGCGAAATGCCGGCCCTCATGCAGCTGCGCAGAAAATACAAGGCCGGGCAGCCGCTGAAAGGCGCCAACATCATGGGCTGCATCCACATGACCATCCAGACCGCCGTACTGATCGAAACGCTGGTGGAACTGGGTGCCAGCGTACGCTGGTCATCATGCAACATTTTCTCCACTCAGGATCAGGCGGCCGCAGCCATCGCCGCCAGCGGCGTACCGGTCTTCGCCTGGAAAGGCGAGACCGAGGAAGAGTACGAGTGGTGCCTGCATAAAACCGTCGGTGCGGATATTGACGGCTGGGAACCCAACATGATCCTGGATGACGGCGGCGACCTGACCGAGCTCCTGCACAAAGAGTATCCTCAGGTAATCGCCCGATGCCACGGTGTAACAGAAGAAACCACCACCGGCGTCCATCGCCTGCAGGAAATGCTGCGTGACGGCACCCTCAAGATCCCGGCCATCAACGTGAACGACTCGGTCACCAAGTCCAAAAACGACAACAAGTACGGCTGCCGCCACAGCCTGAACGACGCCATCAAGCGTGCCACCGATCACCTTCTGTCCGGCAAGAAAGCACTGGTGATCGGTTACGGTGACGTGGGCAAGGGCTCGGCTCTTTCCCTGCGCCAGGAAGGCATGATCGTGAAGGTGACCGAAGCCGACCCGATCTGCGCCATGCAGGCCTGCATGGACGGTTTTGAGGTGGTATCGCCCTACCTCAACGGTATCAATACCGGTACCGAACAGGGCATCAATACCGAACTGCTCGGCACCACAGACCTGCTGGTAACTACAACCGGTAACGTCAACGTCTGCGATGCGAACATGCTCAAGGCTCTGAAGAGCGGCGCGGTGGTGTGCAACATCGGCCACTTCGACAACGAAATCGACACCGCCTACATGCGTAAGCACTGGACGTGGGACGAAGTCAAACCGCAGGTACACATTGTCTACCGCGATAAGGGCACCAACGACCACCTGATCCTGTTGTCGGAAGGCCGCCTGGTAAACCTGGGGAATGCCACCGGCCATCCCTCCCGCATCATGGACGGCTCCTTTGCCAACCAGGTGCTGGCCCAGATCCATCTGTTCGAGCGCAAGTTTGCCGACCTGCCGGAGGATGCCAAGGCCAAGGGTGTCTATGTTCAGGTGCTGCCCAAGCAACTGGACGAAGAAGTCGCCCGTGCCATGGTGGAAGGTTTTGGCGGTGTGATCACCAGAATGACACCCGAGCAGGCAAACTACATTGGCGTACCGGTCGAAGGCCCGTACAAGCCCGATACCTACAGGTACTGATTGGACGACATTATGGAATCCCAGAAGCAATTCAAGCGCCGCTTCAGCTTCGAGTTCTTCCCGCCCAAGACCGACCAGGGCAGAGAAAAGCTGCAGCTTGTGCGCAATCAGCTGGCCGAGGTAAACCCGGATTTTTTCTCGGTGACCTTCGGTGCCGGCGGCTCCACCCGGGACCGCACCATTGAAACGGTTCTGAACCTGCACAAACAGGGTATTTCCACCGCCCCGCACTTGTCCTGTGTGGGCGGTACCCGCGAGGAAATCGGCGAACTGCTCGATGTCTACAAAGCAAACGGCATCAACCGGATCGTGGCTCTGCGTGGCGACCTGCCCTCGGGCATGGGCGCCTCTGGTGAGCTTCGCTATGCCAACGAACTGGTGGAGTTTATCCGCGAGCACAGCGGCGATCACTTCAACCTGGAAGTGGCCGCCTACCCGGAATTTCATCCCCAGGCCCGCAATGCCGAAGAGGATCTGAAGAACTTTGCGCGCAAAGTACAGGCCGGTGCCAGCAGCGCCATTACCCAGTACTTTTTTAACGCCGACAGCTACTTCTACTTTATCGAGCGCCTGGAGCAGATGGGCGTGACCCTCCCGGTGGTACCGGGAATCATGCCTATCGTGAACTTCTCAAGCCTGGTGCGCTTCTCCGACATGTGTGGTGCCGAGATCCCGCGCTGGATCCGCAAGCAGCTTGAAGCCTACGGTGACGACGTTGACAGCATCCGCAAGTTTGGCGAAGAGGTTGTGACCGAGATGTGTGAAAAGCTGCTCAACGCCGGCGCTCCTGGCCTGCACTTTTATACGCTGAATCAGGCGGAACCCAGCCTGTCCATCTGGAAGAACCTGGGGATCAGCGATCGGGAAAAGATCGCCTTCTGAAGCAGGTTGCCCCCGCCAGCGGGGGCACTCCATTCCGTTCTAACTTCATGATTTACTGCAATCCATTTGCTGATGGGCTAACCTGTATCTTGTGCATCCCCAACAAGGTTCCTTGCTGATCCCCGGGCCAGACCGGCATCAGTGTTCTCCGCCGAGCAGGCGGGAGGGACCAAAACAAGAGAAAGGAGCAACTATGAGCACCAATTGGCTGAAAACCCTGAGCGCTGGCCTGGCTTTGTCAGTAGCGGCAACCGCCGTGAACGCCGACACCTTACGGGTGGTGACCGACCCGAGTTTTGTCCCCTTCGAAATGATGGACCAGGAAACCGGCGAAATGATCGGTTTTGATATGGAGATCATCGCCGAGGTAGCCGAGCGGGCAGGCTTTGATTACGACCTCAATACCATGGACTTCAACGGTATTATTCCCGCCCTGCAAACCGGTAACGTGGACATTGCCATTGCCGGCATTACCATTACCGACGCCCGCCAGCAAATTGTTGACTTCTCCGACCCCTACTACGACTCCGGTCTGCGTATTCTGGTGCGCCAGAACAACGACGACGTTGATGAAATGGACGACCTGGACGGCAAGAAGATCGGCACCAAGATCGGCAGTACCAGCTACGACTTCCTGATGAAAAGCCTGGATAACAATGACGGCGTTACCCCCTACCCGGGCAGCTCCGACATGTACATGGCCCTGATGTCCGGCGCCATTGATGCGGTCTTCTACGACGCCCCCAACGTCGGCTATTTTGCCAGCACCCGGGGTGAGGGCAAGGTCAAGACCGTGGGGCCCCTGTACGAGGGCCAGCAATACGGTATCGCTCTGAAAAAGGGCAGCGAATGGGTTGAGAAGGTCAACGAAGCCCTGGCGGAAATCAAAGAGGACGGCACCTACAAAACCATCTACGAAAAATGGTTTGGCCCCATGCCTGAAGACGGCTGATCCTCCTTCATACCTGGCCGGGGTAGCTCCTGCCCCGGCTTTTTCCGCCCAACCCAACGGAGATTCGCACTGTGGAATTCCAGTTTCAGTTTGACTGGCAGGCGGCCATAAACTCCATTCCCTATCTTGCCAAAGGCATCCCCTACACCCTGATGATTTCGTTCGGTGGCCTGATCATCGGGTTTGTCCTCGGCATTATCTTTGGCTTGCTGAGCATCAATAAAAAGTGGTACTTGCGCTGGCCCGCCACCGCCTACATCGAGATCTTCCGCGGCACCCCCATTCTTGTACAGGTGCTGTTCATCTTTTACGGCCTTCCTGATCTGGTGGGCGGGCCGATTGACCCGCTCACCGCCGGCATTGCAGCGATTGCCCTGAACTCCGGTGCCTATATCTCAGAGGTGGTGCGCGGTGGCGTGCAATCCATCGACCCTGGCCAGAGCGAAGCCGGCCTGTCTCTGGGTCTGTCCCGTACCCAGACTTTCTGGTTTATCACCTGGCCCCAGGCTTTCCGCCGCATGATCCCGCCGCTGGGCAACCAGGGCATTGTCAGCATCAAGGATACCTCCCTGTTCTCGGTCATCGGAGTTGGCGAACTGGTCCGCCAGGGGCAGGTCTACATTGCCAATACCTTTACCGCGTTCGAGGTCTACTTTGTGGTGGCCATCATGTACCTGGCAATCACCCTGTCCCTGTCACTGATTCTGCGGTTGCTGGAGCGCCGCGGTGTTGCCTCGGCCTGAAGGAGCCCATGAATGAGCGCGATTGTAAAAATAAAGGGCATGAACAAGCACTTTGGCAAGCTGCATGTCCTGAAGGATATTGACCTGGTTGTCGAACAGGGCGAAGTAGTGGTGATTATTGGCGCCAGTGGTTCCGGCAAATCCACCCTGATTCGCTGCGTCAACGGGCTGGAAGAGTTTGAGTCCGGCACACTGGAGGTAGACAGCCAGCAGGTGGCGCCCAACGGCCAGAGCCAATCGGTACTGGCCGACATCCGCAAGGAAGTGGGCATGGTGTTCCAGCAGTTCAACCTGTTCCCTCACCTGACGGTGAGAAAGAACATCATGCTGGCCCCCATGAAGGTAAAAAACACCGCCAAAGTGATTGCCAATGCAACCGCAGAGCGGTTACTGGATCGGGTAGGCATCGGCAGCCAGGCCGACAAATACCCCAGCCAGCTCTCCGGCGGGCAACAACAAAGGGTGGCCATTGCCCGCGCCCTGGCCATGGAGCCCAAACTGATGCTGTTTGATGAGCCAACCTCGGCACTCGACCCGGAAATGGTCGGCGAGGTACTGGACGTCATGCGGGAGCTGGCCCGGGTAGGGATGACGATGATGGTGGTTACCCACGAAATGGGCTTTGCCCGGGAAGCGGCCGACCGGGTGATCTACATCCATGAAGGGCAGATTGTTGAGGAAGGCAAGCCTGCCGATGTCTTCGACAACCCGCAAAATGAGCGCACCCAGGCCTTCCTGTCCCGGGTACTGGCGCACTGATACAGGGCGGCATGGTCAGATCAGCTGTCGGGTAACCTCGTACTCCCGCTCAATCTTTGTGTGGGAGTCTTCCGCCAGAAACCTGGCCACTTTCTTACCCAGCAGCGGCACATCGCAGCGTACCGTCAGGCTGACATAATTAATGCAGCGGTTGCCATTACCCAGCAACCGCATCTCGCCCTTGATCCTGGCCGGTACGCCGTCGATTTTTACCCGGAACTCACAATGCCACTCATCATCGTCTTTACGGAACCAGTGCTCTTCCTGGCGCACTTTGTTCCACTCCCGATGGAACCCTGACAGGACACCGGGCACCGGGGCTGAGGTCATCATTTCGCGCTCGATCACCAGCTTGCCCGATACCTCGTCTTTTGTAAGCTCCGCCAGTCGGACATTGCGAGTTCCCAGCTTCTCGTTCTTCCGAAGAATCAGGCTTTTGCTGAAAAACTGCTCCATCAGATAATCAACGCCAGCGTCATAAGGGTGCTTCAGATTAAGCTCCATATTCGCCTCCTGCTAATTTTCACGTATTGTTGCTGTGAGCCGGTCCGCCAACATTGGCCGACCGAGCGCCGGATACTGGCATGGAAGCCATCCGGCCCGTTCACAAAGCGCTGTTCACAATCCGGACTGTTAAGGTTAACGGCAGCCACGTATCATGGCCGCTCTGCCGATCACCAACCGCCCGGGAGGGCCGACAGGAGACAACCATGCGCAACGCCGACCTGGTCGCAAGAGACCTGAAATCCGTGTGGCATCCCTGCACCCAGATGAAAGACCACGAGACCCTGCCGCTGGTACCCATCAGGCGCGGTGAAGGTGTGTGGCTGGAAGACTTTGAGGGCAACCGCTTTATCGATGCCGTCAGCTCCTGGTGGGTTAACCTGTTTGGGCACGCCAATCCGCGCATCAACGCAGCGATCCAGGCTCAGATCGGGCAACTGGAACACGTGATACTGGCAGGCTTTACCCACGAGCCCGTGGTCAATCTCTCTGAACGGCTGATTGAAGTGACGCCCGAAGGGCTGACCAAATGCTTTTATGCCGACAATGGCTCCTCGGCCATCGAGGCGGCCCTGAAGATGAGCTATCACTACTGGAAAAACCTCGGCCAGCCCGGTAAGAAGAACTTCGTAAATCTGAGCAACAGCTATCACGGCGAGACCCTGGGTGCTCTGGCGCTGGGCGATGTGGCGCTGTACAAGGACACCTACCAGCCGCTGCTGATGGAGGTGCTGACCGCGCCGTCTCCGGATGCCTATCACCGGGAGCCGGGAGAGACCGAAGAAGCGTATGCCCTGCGTCAGTTCGAAGCCATGGAGACGCTGCTGGCCGAACGCCATGCTGAAATCTGCGCGGTGGTGGTAGAGCCACTGATTCAGTGTGCCGGCGGCATGCGGATGCACCATCCGGTTTATCATACCCGTCTGCGTGAGGCCTGCGACCGCTATGATGTACACCTGATTGCCGACGAGATTGCGGTTGGCTTTGGCCGCACCGGCACCCTGTTTGCCTGTGAACAGGCCGCCATCACACCGGATTTCATGTGCCTGTCTAAAGGGCTCACCGCCGGCTACCTGCCACTCTCGGTTGTGTTGACGACAGAGACGGTGTACAACGCCTTTTACGACGATTACCAGACCCTGCGGGCTTTCCTGCACAGTCACAGCTACACCGGCAACGCCATTGGCTGTGCCGTCGCACTGGCTACCCTGGATATCTTCCGGGACGAGAACGTCATCGAGAACAACCGGGTGCTGTCGCGCTGCATGGCCGACTCCGTCGCCCACCTGGCCGACCACCCCCATGTGGCCGATATCCGCCAGCATGGCATGACACTGGCCATTGAAATGGTTAAGGAAAAAGCCGGGAAGACGCCTTTTCCCTGGCAGGAGCGCCGGGGCATCAAGGTCTACCAGCATGCCCTTACCCGCCAGGCCCTGCTGCGCCCGCTGGGGAATGTGGTTTACTTTATGCCGCCCTATGTCATCACTGAAGATCAGATCCGGCACCTGGCTCAGGTAGCCACCGAAGGGATCGAGATCGCCACCAAGGACTGAACACCCCGGTATGAGAATTCCCCGCATCTACACCAACAGCCCACTGAGTACAGGCACCCGCTGCGAGCTGGATGAAAGCGCCGCCAACCATGTCGGGCGGGTCCTGCGTATGCAGCCCGGCCAGGAGCTGTACCTGTTTAACGGTGATGGCCAGGACTATACCGCCACCATTGCCGAGGTCAGCAAAAAGGTGGTCGGGGTCACCGTGACCGCCACCGCCGCCAACCCCACCGAGTCGCCGCTCCAGATCACTCTGGGCCAGACCTTGTCCAAAGGCGACCGGATGGACTATGCCGTACAGAAAGCGGTTGAGATGGGTGTTACCCGTATTGTGCCACTGACCAGCGAGCGCTGTGATGTGAAACTCAAGGGCGACCGGGAAGACAAACGCCTGCGCCACTGGCAGCAAATCGCGATCAGCGCCGCCGAGCAATGTGGCCGGGCCCGTGTCCCGGAAATCCTGCCGGTGATGGATCTCCCCCAGTGGCTCGGGCATACCCGTAACTGCGACCTGCGGCTGGTCCTCCACCACCGTACCGAACAATCCCTGGACACCCTCGCAAAGCCGGCCCACGTGGCTCTGATGATCGGTCCGGAAGGCGGCCTGAGCGCCGGCGAAATCACCCTGGCCGAGCAGCATGGGTTTAAGCCGGTTGCCCTCGGGCCCCGGGTTTTGCGCACGGAAACCGCGCCCGTGGCAGCAATGGCCCTGTGCCAGTGGCTGTGGGGGGATATCGGCCGCTGAGGCTGAATGGCCTTCGTTAGCGTTTTCAGGTGGCGGTTGAGTCATTGACAGATCCAGCCACCGGCAACATCATCCGTGACTTACTGTTGGCTTGACGCCGCTTGCACCACAACCAGAACAACCGCGAGTAACTGATGACTAGCCTGCTTACCAATCCTGAATTCTGGCAGTACCTGAGCATCCCGATGGTGGCGGCCCTCATAGGCTGGAGCACCAACTGGCTTGCCATCAAGATGACCTTCTACCCACTGGAATTCATCGGCAAACCACCATTACTGGGCTGGCAAGGCATTATTCCCTCCAAGGCGCGGAAAATGGCCGCCATCAGCGTCGACGCCACCATTTCCAAGATCGGTACCGTGCAGGAAATCTTCGCTCAGATTGATCCCAAGGTGCTCGCCGCCCACATCATTTATACGGTCGACCCGCGGATCGAAGAGTACGTCGACGAGATGATGCTGAGAGAGTACCCCACCTTCTGGGAAAACCTTCCGGTGTCGGCCCGCAAGATGGTCTACGAGCGGGTACGGAAGTCCACCCCCCAGCTGGTGGATAACCTCGTGGAAGATGTCTCTGACAACATCGAAGGGCTGCTGGACATCAAAAGCATGGTGATTGAGCGGCTGGCCCGGGATAAAAAACTGCTGAACCGGATTTTTCTGGAGTGCGGCGACGTCGAGTTCCGCTTCATCATCAACTCGGGCCTCTACTTCGGCTTTCTGTTCGGCCTGATCCAGATGGCCGTGTGGTACTTCTACCCCGCAGTGTGGGTGCTTCCGTTTTTCGGGCTTCTGGTAGGCTGGGCCACCAACTGGATCGCTTTGAACGTCATCTTCCGGCCCTTGCGGGAGCACAGAGTCGGCCCCCTGCGACTGCAGGGGTTGTTTCTCAAACGCCAGACCGAGGTCGCCGAGGCGTTCTGTCACATTGTGACGCATGAGATCCTGACCGTAGGCAACATTATTCAGGCCATTCTGGACGGTCCCAAAGGCGACCGTGCCCGCAATATGGTGAAAAAGCACATCAAGCCACTGGTGGATGAAACCGCCGGCATGGGCAAGGCGCTCACTCAGGTGGCCTTCGGCCCGACCGGCTTCGCCACCCTGAAAAACCAGGTCGGCGAAAAGGCCATCGAAATATCCCAGACTTCGTTCAATAACCCGGTATTCGAGAAGGACCGCGCCCGGTCGGTGGAAGCCATCATGGTTGAACGTATGGTGGCGCTGTCATCCGAAGAGTTTCAGGACCTGCTGAGGCCCTGTTTCCAGGAGGACGAAATCAAGCTGATTCTGGTGGGCGCTTTCCTGGGCTTTGTGGCCGGCGTGTGCCAGCTGGTCTTCGTATTCGGCGAGGCTCTTATCTGAGCAGCTCCGCGAACGTGGTCTCTGCGGCCGCTCCTGGCCCGGCACCCAGCAGTTGCTCAGGCAGGGTACGGACCGGCAGGCGCTCGACTACCCGGTCCTCATCACGCCGGGCGGCCTGCAGCACCTGGCCGACGGTAATCAGGTCCAGCGTTCGCGCCGGCACCAGCTGATCGCCATTGTGCCCGGCCAGGCTCAGCAGGCCGGCACGGATCAATTTGTCACTGATATTGCGGGTGATCTCACCCGGAATTCGCATCTGGTACTCAAGCTCTTCCTGCTGCGGCGCCGGCTCACCCCGGCTGAACGGCCGCGCCACCAGCCACATCAGTGTCAGGGCCACACGCTCCTGCAGCTCCGGCGCCAGCTGAACCTCCCGCCGCTTTGCCACGGCGCCGGGATTCTGCAGGTAGTAGGCCAGGCTGGCACCAAGCAGCAGAATCATCCAGTTCAGATAGATCCAGATCAGCATGATGATGCCCACGGCAAAACCGGAGTATATCGCCGCATACTTGGTTGAGCCCGCCACGAACGAGGCGAAGATCATCCCCGCCGCCTGCCAGGACACACCGGCGATGACACCGGCAATGAAGGCATAGCGCAATTTCACCCGGGTATTGGGAATAAACACGTACACAAAGGTGAAGGCGGCCACCACCAGGAAAAACGGTGTAAACCGGCTGAGTGCCAGAATCAGCGAGCCAAAAGGTTCAATGGCAACGATATCCTGCATCACCTTGGAGGAAAATACCGTCGCCGTGACCCCGATGGCAGAGACAATCAGCAGCGGGCCCACCATGATGACGCTCAGATAGTTACTGAACCGCTGGGCAATGGAGCGCATCTCCGGCACATGCCAGATCATGTTGAACGAACGTTCCACCTTCTGTACCAAAGAAATCACGGTATAAACCAGAAGCGCCAGGCCCACTGAGCCCAGAACGCCGACCTTCACGTTATCCACAAAGCCGAGAATCCGCTCGGCCATCTGTATACCCTGGGGTCCCATCGGCTGGAAGAACTGGAACAGGAACGGTTCCATGCGCTCATGCACCCCCAGCGCCTTGAGCACCGAGAAGCTCAGGGCCAGCAAGGGCACGATACTCAGCAGGGTGGTGTACACCAGACTCATGGCATGCAGAGTAAGCTGGCCGCTGAGTACATCCCGTATCAGGGCGTACACCGAGCGGCCGGTCTTGTAGAGCCAGGTCCATGGCCATTTGCTCGGCGGATTGGGGTTGGCAAGAATCCAGTCTTCAGCGGCCCGGAGCCGGTCTTTCAATTGAAGAGACGCCACATAAGTTCCTGTTTGTCAGTATTTTCTATAGCTTATCAGCGAAACGCCGGTTCACAAGCCGCCAGATTATCCGCGGTGATCCCGACAATTCGTTGCCTCGCCTCGCGGCTCGCCCAGGCCGAATGCGGGGTAAGGATCAGGTTCGGAATATCGTCGGCCAGCAGCGGGTTACCCCGGCGCGGTGGCTCCTCGGTGAGCACATCAAAACCGGCACCGGCGATCTCGCCCTTCCTCAACGCATCCGCCAGCGCCGACTCATCCACCAGACCGCCGCGGCTGGTGTTGATCAGCAGCGCACTGGATTTCATCAGCGCCAGCTCCCGGGCACCGATCAGGTGGCGGGTTTCATCGGTCAGCAGGCAGTGCAGAGTCAGCACATCCGCCTGCTTCAGCAGCTCGTCCAGCGGGATCCGCGGCAGGCCACTGACCTCCCCGGCTGCCTGCCCGGGGCGACAGCCCAGCACAACATTCATTCCGAACGCGCGCGCACGTTCAGCCACGCCCTGCCCCAGATCCCCATAACCGACAATGCCGAGGGTCTTACCTTCGAGCTCCATGATCGGGTGGTTCATCAGACAGAACATCTCGCTTCTGGCCCAGGTACCGTTACGGGCATCGCGGTGGTAATCCAGCAGACGGGTCGCCAGCGCCAGGATCAGCGCCATGGTGTGCTGGGCCACAGTCGAGCGGCCGTAGTGGTTTACGTTCAGTACCTCAATACCGTGTTCTCTGGCTGCGGGCAGGTCGATGTTATTGAGCCCGGTGGCCACCACGGCGATGGTTTTCAGTTCCGGATTCGCGGCGAAGTGTTCACGGCCCAGCACCACCTTGTTCACAAGCACAGTGTCAAAACCCCGAATCCGCTCAGCCACCTGTTCTGGCGCAGTTCCATCGTAACAGGTGAGCCCGCCGGCGACTTCTTCAATCGGGCCCAGATCCACATCCTTGCCCAGCGTGGCAGCATCCAGAAAAACAGCTTTCATCTTTTTCTCCTGACTCATGAACCCCAAAGATTAAGGTAGACTGATTACACACGGAAAACGATCAAACTCCCGGAGGCAACCCATGGAACACGAATTCTGGCATGAACGCTGGGCCAATGACCAAACCGGCTTCCACGAGGGTACGGTCAACCAGTACCTGCAGGATCACTGGCCAGAGCTGGCTGGTGAAGGTACCGACGCCGTCTTCGTACCGCTGTGCGGTAAAGCCCGCGACATGTGGTGGCTGCACGATCGCGGCCACCCGGTTCTCGGCGTTGAGCTGAGTGAGATCGCCTGCAAGGACTTCTTCGAAGAGGCTCAGGAAAAGGCCCAGGTCCAGCCGGCCGAGCCCTTCACCGTGTTCCGCCACAAGGATCTTCAGCTCTGGTGCGGTGATTACTTCCAGCTGGTACCGGATGACCTCAGGCACATTCGCCTGGTATACGATCGCGCCGCGCTGATTGCCCTGCCTCCGGCCATGCGCGAGCGTTACGTAGAGCACCTGAGCGCCGTTATTCCGGATGGTACAAGAATCCTGCTGATTACGCTCGACTATGACAACGCCGAGATGCAGGGCCCGCCGTTCAACGTCAGTGACACAGAAGTTCTCCGTCTTTACGGCGAAGACTACGACATCCGGCAGGTGATGAAACAGGACATGGCCCGGGACAATCCGTTCGCAAAGCGCCGGGGCCTGCATAATGGCGCAACCGAAAGCGTCTTCGTACTGACCCGGAAATAACTGCCCTGCCCCGGGGGGGCACCAGCCCCCCTCGCCATAATTTAATGAATCGAATTGGTTTACCGCCTGTCCAACTTTACAAGTCTGAACTAAGCTCAGGGTATCAACCCACTCCAACCAACAGCACCGCCGCCGGGGCCGGCGGCAACACGGCAACGGGGAAACTGCGTGCGTTTATAACAGTTAAAAACAAGCGAGGGGCCATCTATGAGCATTCTGCAGCACTTCAAAAACCGGTATGAACAGACTCAGGAAGAAGAGTTTTCTCTTGAGGAATACCTGGAGATCTGCAAACAGGACCCAACAGCATACGCCACCGCCGCCGAGCGGATGCTGATTGCGATTGGCGAGCCGGAATTGATCGATACCTCCCGTGACCCCCGCCTGTCACGTATTTTTTCCAACAAGGTGATCAAACGTTATCCGGAGTTTGACGAGTTCTACGGCATGGAAGAGGCGGTCGAAAACATCGTGTCGTTCTTCCGCCACGCCGCCCAGGGACTGGAAGAGAAGAAACAGATCCTGTACCTGCTCGGGCCGGTGGGTGGCGGCAAGTCATCACTGGCCGAGAAGCTCAAGGCCCTGATGCAGAAGGTGCCCTTCTACGCCATCAAGGGGTCGCCGGTAAACGAAAGCCCGCTCGGGCTGTTCGACCCGACGGAAGACAGCCGGATCCTGGAAGAAGAGTACGGCATTCCCAACCGATACCTGCAAAACATCATGTCGCCCTGGGCAGTCAAACGTCTGCATGAGTTTGGTGGCGATATCAGTCAGTTCCGCGTGGTCAAGCGCTACCCCTCCGTGCTGGACCAGATCGGTGTTTCAAAAACCGAGCCCGGGGATGATAACAACCAGGACATCTCGGCCCTGGTGGGCAAGGTCAATATCCGGATGCTGGAAGACTTCTCCCAGGACGATCCCGATGCTTACAGTTTCAGCGGCGGACTGTGCAAGGCTAACCAGGGCCTGCTGGAATTTGTCGAGATGTTCAAGGCACCCATCAAGGTTCTGCACCCACTGCTGACCGCCACCCAGGAAGGCAACTACAACACCACCGAAGGCATGGGCTCAGTACCCTTTGACGGCGTGATCCTGGCTCACTCCAACGAATCCGAATGGCAGACGTTCCGTAACAACAAACACAACGAGGCGTTTCTGGACCGGGTTTATATCGTCAAGGTGCCCTATTGTGTCCGGGTTACCGAAGAGATCGAGATTTACCGAAAACTGCTGAAGAACAGTTCACTGGCCGGGGCACCCTGCGCACCCGACACCCTCGATATTCTGGCGCAGTTTTCAGTGCTGTCCCGCATCAAGGACCCGGAAAACTCCAGCATCTTCTCCAAGATGAAGGTGTACGACGGCCAGAGCATCAAGGATACCGACCCCAAAGCCAAATCTATCCAGGAATACCGGGATGCGGCCGGGGTGATGGAAGGCATGGACGGCCTGTCGACCCGCTTCGCGTTCAAGATCCTCTCCCGGGTGTTCAACTTTGACACCACCGAAATCGCCGCCAACCCGGTCCACCTGCTCTATGTGCTGGAAAAACAGATCGAACAGGAACAGTTCCAGCCGGAGCTGCAGGACAAATACCTGCGCTTCATAAAAGAATTCCTGGCACCGCACTATGTGCAGTTTATTGGCAAGGAAATCCAGACCGCGTATCTGGAGAGCTACAGCGAGTACGGCCAGAACCTGTTCGACCGCTACGTGACCTACGCCGACTTCTGGATTCAGGACCAGGAGTTCCGCGACCCCGAAACCGGCGAGATTCTGGACCGGTCGTCCATTAACGATGAGCTTGAGAAGATCGAGAAACCGGCGGGCATCTCCAATCCGAAAGACTTCCGCAACGAGGTGGTGAACTTTGTCCTGCGCGCCCGGGCCAACAACCAGGGCAGGAACCCGTCCTGGCTCAGCTACGAAAAACTGCGCAGCGTGATCGAGAAGAAAATGTTCTCCAACACCGAGGATCTGCTGCCGGTTATTTCGTTCAACCCGAAAGCCAGCCAGGAAGATCAGAAAAAACACAAACAGTTTGTGGAACGCATGGTTGATCGTGGGTACACCGAGAAACAGGTCCGCTTGCTTGCCGAGTGGTATCTGCGTGTACGGAAGTCCCATTAACGGCCAGCGGGAGCACAACTATGGGTATGAGCCACATTGTCGACCGGCGCCTGAACGGCAAGAACAAGAGCGCAGTTAACCGGGAACGGTTCCTGCGCCGGTACCGCCATCATATCAAGAAGGCGGTATCAGATGCTGTTCAGAAACGGTCCATTACCGACATTGAGCGGGGAGAGAAAGTCAGCATTCCGGCCCGGGACATTGACGAGCCTGTGTTCCATCACGGCCAGGGCGGGCGTCGCGAAATCGTTCACCCCGGCAACACCGAATGGGTTGCCGGCGATACGGTCCCCAAGCCCCAGGGCGGAGGCAAGGGGCAAGGCCAGGGACAGGCCAGCCCGGACGGCGAAGGCATGGATGAGTTTGCCTTCCAGATCACCCAGGAGGAGTTTCTCGACTTCCTGTTCGATGATCTCGAGCTGCCTAACCTGGCCCGCAAGAAGCTCAAGGATACCGAAGCGTTCAGCTACGTGCGCTCCGGTTTTACCACCCAGGGGGTTCCCGCCAAGCTGGATGTGGTGCGCTCCCTGCGAGGTGCCCATGCCCGGCGGCTGGGCCTGGGTGGTGCCCGCAAGAAAAAAATCCGGGACCTTGAAGCCCAGTTGGAAGCACTGAAAGCTGCCCCGGATGATCTGGACCCGGCGTTCAGCCACGACGATCAGATCCAGGTGCTGGAGGATGAAATTGCCCGGCTGAAAGCGAACGTCCGGCGCATTCCGTTTATCGACGAGATCGACCTGCGTTACCGGCAACACCTCAAACAGCCCAAACCGGCCACCAGCGCGGTTATGTTCTGCCTGATGGATGTGTCGGGTTCCATGACCCAGATGCACAAGGACATCGCCAAGCGCTTTTTCATCCTGCTGTATCTGTTTCTCAGAAAGAACTACACGAAGATCGACGTGGTCTTCATCCGCCATCACACCAGCGCTAAAGAAGTGGATGAGGAAGAGTTCTTCTACAGCCGGGAAACCGGCGGCACCATTGTTTCCAGCGCGCTCAAACTGATGCACCGGATTGTCGAGTCCCGCTATTCCCCGGACGAGTGGAACATCTACGCCGCCCAGGCCTCCGATGGTGACAACTGGAACGACGACTCGCCGATCTGCAGCAAGCTGCTGGCCGAGCGAATCCTGCCGATGGTGCAGTACTACTCCTACATCGAGATCACGCCCCAGGATCACCAGATGCTGTGGTACGAATACGAGAAGCTGCTGGGCCAGTTTCCCCAGAGCTTTGCCATGCAACAGATCGCCGATCCGGGTGATATTTATCCGGTTTTCCGCCAGTTGTTCGAGAGGAAAGCGGCATGAGCAGCCTGATTGACAGACCGACCACACCGGGCCCGGATCAGCCACAGGCCCGCACGCCGATTTCCACCAGTTCGGAATGGACTTTTGAGCTTATCCGGAAATACGACGAGGAAATCGCCAAATGCGCCGCCGAGTTCGGGCTGGATACTTATCCCAATCAGCTCGAAGTAATAACCGCCGAGCAGATGATGGACGCCTACAGCTCGGTGGGGATGCCGGTGGGTTATCACCACTGGTCCTTCGGCAAGCAGTTTCTGCAAACCGCCAAAGGCTACCAGCGGGGCCAGATGGGGCTGGCTTACGAGATCGTGATCAACTCCAACCCCTGCATCGCCTACCTGATGGAAGAAAACACTCTGCCCATGCAGGCGCTGGTGATTGCCCACGCCTGCTACGGCCACAACTCGTTTTTCAAAGGCAACTACCTGTTCCAGACCTGGACCGACGCCAGCGCAATCGTCGACTACCTGGTGTTTGCGCGCAACTACGTCTCGGAATGCGAAGAACGCTACGGGGTAGACGCGGTAGAGGAGATCCTGGACTCCTGCCACGCCCTGATGAATTACGGGGTTGACCGTTATAAGCGCCCGTCGCCCATTTCAGCGGCGGAGGAAGCCCGTCGGCAAACAGAACGGGAAGAGTACGAGCAACGGCGTATCAACGATCTATGGCGCACCATTCCTAAAGCCCACGAGGGTGATGATCCTGTGCACCGGCGGCCCCGCTATCCCGAAGAACCCCATGAAAACCTGCTCTACTTTATCGAGAAGAACGCCCCCCTGCTGGAAACCTGGCAACGGGAGCTGGTACGGATTGTGCGCAAACTGGCCCAGTATTTTTATCCCCAGCGCCAGACCCAGGTGATGAACGAAGGCTGGGCCAGCTTCTGGCATTACACGCTACTGAACCGGATGTACGACAAGGGACTGGTGAATGACGGCTTTATGCTGGAGTTCCTGCAAAGCCACTCGGCGGTGGTATACCAGCCGCCGTTCAACAGCCCCTGGTATTCCGGTATCAACCCCTACACCCTTGGCTTCTCTATTTTCTCGGATCTGCGGCGCATCTGTGAAAACCCCACCGATGAAGATCGTGAGTGGTTCCCCGACTTTGCCGGCACCGACTGGCTGGAAACCCTCCACTTTGCCATGCAGAACTTCAAGGACGAGAGCTTTATCCAGCAGTTTCTGTCACCCAAGGTGATGCGCGATCTGCGCCTGTTCGCCCTGGAAAACGACGATCAGGCCGACCACTACCTCATCACCGCCATCCATGACGACCCGGGATACCGCCCCCTGCGCGAAAAACTCGCGCGCCAGTACAACCTGAGCTACCGGGAACCCAACATCCAGGTGTGGAATGTCGACATCCGCGGTGACCGCTCCCTGACTCTGCGGCATATCCCGGTAGACCGGGTACCGCTGGGCCAGGACACCCAGGAGGTTCTGAAGCACGCACACCGGCTCTGGGGCTTTGATGTGCATCTGGAGAGCATGGATGAGGGCAATGTGGTGGCCCGGTTCCGATGCCCGCCTGACCAGGGCGACGATGCCTAGCCGACAGGAAAGCTGACCCGGGCCCGGATGCCCCCAAGGGGGCTGCGCTCCAGATCCAGAATAGCGCCGTACAGGCTGGCCAGTTCTTTTACAATGGCCAGCCCGAGCCCCGAACCCGAGCGGGACTCATCCAGCTGAGCGCCGCGTTCCTGCGCCTTCTGAAGTGCCTGTTCTGCCATACCCGGGCCATCATCCTCTACCGTGATGACAACCTCCGCCGGGCCCCGGACGATGGTGAGCGTGACCACGGTCTCAGCCCAGTTAATGGCGTTTTCCAACAGATTGCCGACGATCTCTTCGGCATCCTGTTGCTCAATCCGAGCGACGATGCGGGGGTCAATCGTTGTTTCAAGCTTAAGGCCCCGGCGGCCCGCGAAGGTGCCCAGTGCCTGCAGCACCGGCTGCAGAGCCTGGGCCAGATTGATACCGGCACCCAAAGCCACCGGCCCGGCCGCCGAGGCCCGGGCCAGATGATGCCGAACCGCCTCATCAATACGGCGCAACTCCACAGCAAACGCCTGCCGACGTGCTTCAGGCAACTGTTCTGCCAGCGTCATCAGAACCGCCACCGGCGTTTTCAGGGCGTGGGCCAGGTTGCCCGCGGTGGTTCTTCCCCGCTCGATCAAGGCCTGATCCCGAGCCAGGACCAGATTAATGGTGCGGGCCAGGCTGGCCAGCTCATCCGGCAGATCGGTATCCAGCGCGCGCCCTTCACCGGACTCTACAGATTGCAAGCTCCGCTCAATCCGGCGCAACGGCGCCAGCCCCCAGAGCACCTGTAAGCCGAGCACCAGCACCAGCAGCAGGCCAAGGCTGGCCAGCGAGCCGAACAGCAGGGTCTGGAACCGCTCGATGTCCTGACGCAGGTCTTTGCTGTCCGCCGCCAGCGATACCGTCACCGGGTGCCGGAGCGACGGGAGCAGCAGTTGCCGGGACACCACCATCAGGCGTTGCCCGCGCGGGCCATCAAGTTCCCGGAAGGTGAGCTGCGACGGCTCCGGCTCTGCCAGTCGCCGGTCCCACAGGGAGCGAGAGGTGAGTACACGGCCAGGGCCGGCACTGACTTGCCAGTACCAACCGGAATAGACCCGCTCAAACCGGGGGTCGGGCAGCCCCCTCCGCAGGATCAGTGCATCGGTCTGGAACTGATAATCCACGCTGGCCACAACCGCATCCAGCAACCAGACCAATTGGCTGTTAAACGACGCCTCCATGGTCTGGCGGACGTTATACGCCAGCATGGCACCGGCAGCCGGGAGCATCAGCAGCACAACCAGGACCGCGGAGACCACCATGCGCCGGGCCACCGGCCAGCGTTTAAGGCTCCTCAACATTCGCCTGCTTTGGCCCCGGCAACCACACGGTAGCCCTGGCCACGTACGGTTTCGATGGACCCGCTCCCAAGTTTTCGACGTAAGCGACTGACCTGTACGTCGATGACGTTGGAGTCCGGCTCCTGATCACCGTCGTAAACGTGCTCCGCGAGCTCGGTCCGGCTGACAATGCGGGGGGCCGCGTGAATCAGGTAGGAGAACAGCCGGAATTCCTGGGCGGTCAGTGCCACTGGCATCCCGGCCCGGGTCACCTGCCCCGCGTGGGTATCCAGCGCCAGGTCACCAAGTGCAATGACCGGATGCGCATGACCATGAGCCCGGCGCACCAACGCCCGCAAGCGAAACAGCACCTCTGCCGTCTCGAACGGTTTGGTCACATAATCATCGGCCCCGGCCGAGAAACCGGCGGCTTTATCTGCCCAACGCTCCCGGGCAGTCAGGATCAGTACCGGTAACTCAATCCCCTGCCCGCGCCAGGAGCCCAGCCAGTGAACGCCGCTGCCATCGGGCAAACCGATGTCGAGCACCACAGCATCAAACTGTTCAGTGGCAATCAGATAATCGGCAGTGCGGCCGTCTCCGGCAACCGTGGCCAGCACCCCGGCCGCCTCCAGCGAGTGCTTGAGGCCCGATGCCAGAGCGTCATCATCTTCAACCAGGAGGATCTTCATCGGCGCTCCATGTCGCGCAGGTTGCGGCCTTCGATTTCCAGAATGTCGCCGGTGGCGGCGTCGATTTCAAACTCGACCCGCTGGCCCTGGGGGCCAAGCAGGTCAATCTCATAGATCAGGCGGCCATCCTCACGACCAATGTCGACCCCGGAGACCTCGCCAATCCAGTCCCTGTGCAGGATATCAAGAATTTCGGACAACGGCTTGATTCTGCCTTGCTGGACACCGTCGTGGAGCTGACGCCAGTCCACATCGTCATCGGCCAGGGCCCAGCCAGGCACGGCGGCAAGGCAACCGAGCAGCAGCAAAACACGTAAGGCCCCGCTCGCCAGCGGAGCCAGAGGGATCAATCGGGCAAAAACTCGCAACAGCGTTTTCATACCGCCAAGTTTCTCAGAACCAACATGAACAGAATGTGAATGAAGCCGTCACGCTCTCGCAAGACCGGAGTCGCTAAGATGGCCCCATGCTGATCGAAAACCTCAGCACCGTTTTGACACAACCCGTGTGACACGAAAAGGAGAACACCATGAAAAAGCTCGTTGCAATGACCCTGCTGTCCGGCCTGGTTGCCAGCCCCTTCGCCCTCGCAGCCGGCAGTTTTGATGATGCCGAAAAAGCCATCAAGGCGGGCCTGGATTACAACATGACCCACTTCCGCAGCATCGAAGTGGACGACGACAGGGACATGGAAATAGAAGGCTGGCTGGACGATGGCATGTATGTCGAGCTGGACCTTGATCACAACGCCACCATCGAGAAAGAAAAGCGCCGCAAACACGATGGCGAGATCTGGGGCCTGAGCGCGGATGATGTCCGTGCCTACCTGGAGGCCGCCCACAACAACGGCATGGCAACCATCGACGAACTTGAGGTCAAAGCAAATGGCCACGTCGAAGTGGAAGGTGAAGACCAGAACGGTCAGGATCTGGACATCCGGTTTCGCGTGGGTGACAGGACCCCGGTAAAAGTGGACCGCAACTGATCTCACCCGGGCACGTAGAAAGGGCCGGTTCACCCGGCCCTTTCTTTATCCTTTGCGGCGACACCAGCGGCGTCACAAAAGCCACAAAAACACCGCCACTCCGCTGCGTTTTAGATCGTCCGCACGCGCTGTAAACAGTATACTTGCCGCTCATAAATCAATGGCAAGAAACTGGCGGAGACAAATCAGGAATGAAACGCCTCGCAACACTGGACGCTTCCTGGCTGGCGGTCGAGTCTGAAGATACCCCGATGCACGTCGGGACGCTGCAGATCTTTTCCCTGCCCGAAGAGGCCCCCGACACTTTTCTGCGCGACATGGTCGTCCGCATGAAAGACACCGGCGACGTGGCCGCACCCTGGTGCTACAAGCTGGCCTGGCCCGGTTTTCTCGCCCGGCTGCTGGCGCCGGCCTGGAAAGTTGATCCGAAAATCGACCTGGATTACCACGTCCGCCATTCTGCCCTGCCCCGGCCGGGCGGCGAGCGGGAACTGGGCATTCTGGTTTCCCGGCTCCACTCGAACCCGCTGGACCTGGCCCGGCCCCTGTGGGAATGCCACTTGATCGAAGGCCTGGAAAACAACCGGTTCGCGATCTATACCAAGATGCACCACTCGGTCATCGACGGCATCAGTGGGGTGCGCCTGATGCAGCGGGTACTGTCGTCCGACCCCGGAGAACTGAATATGCCTCCGCCCTGGACGGTACGCCCCAAACGTCGCCGGGGCAGCAAAACCGACACCGAAGCCAGCGTTCCTGCGGCATTTTCCCAGGCACTGGATGCACTCAGGCTCCAGGCCGATATGGCACCACGGCTGTGGCAGGCAGGTAACCGGCTTGTGCACTCGGTATACCACCCGGACGACGGGCTGACGGCCCCCTTTACCGGCCCGGTCTCCATTCTCAATCACCGGGTCACGGGCCAGCGGCGGTTTGCCACCCAGCACTATCAACTGGATCGTCTGAAAGCGCTGGCCCGGATTTCCGGCGGATCGCTCAACGATATTGTGCTCTATCTGTGCGGTACGGCTCTGCGCCGGTTCCTGCTGGAACAGGACGACGTACCGGCCACCCCGCTGACCGCCGGGATCCCTGTCAACATCCGGCCCGCCGACGATCAGGGCACGGGCACCCAGATCAGCTTTATGATCGCCTCGCTGGCCACCAACGAGGCCGACCCGCTGGCGCGCCTGCAGCAGATCAGGCTATCGACCAGCCGGGCCAAAGAGCACCTGCAGCAACTGCCGAAGAGTGCCCTGACGCAGTACACCATGCTGCTGATGTCACCCTATATCCTGCAACTGATGTCTGGCCTGGGTGGCCGGATGCGACCGGTCTTCAACGTGACGATCTCGAACGTGCCGGGGCCCCACGAGACCCTGTACTATGAAGGGGCCAAACTCGAAGCCATGTACCCGGTCTCGCTGATTGCCCACGGTGGTGCCCTGAACATCACCTGCCTGAGCTACGCGGGCTCTCTGAATTTCGGTTTTACGGGCTGCCGTGACACCCTGCCAAGCATGCAGAAACTCGCGGTGTACACCGGTGAAGCACTGGACGAGCTGGAAAGCCTGCTGCTGCCACCAAAACCCCAAAAACGCCGGCGCAGCAACACCGGCCACTGAGGCTTACTCAGTCCGGGCGCTGTCGCTGTTCCAGTGAGCAGCGCCGACAAATACCAACTGCAAAAACCGGGTGGTGCGCTTGTGCACCTGGCTGATCTGATAGTCGTCACCCTCGGGGATGCCCAGCAGGTCGCTCAGGCTGAAGGCAACGGTCCTGACCACCAGATCGCAGGTCAGGTCCAGATCTGAATCACTCAGGTGATCGGCCAGCCGCAACCGGCGCAGATCGTTGGCCAGCTCGCTGGAGAAGTAACGCATTTCGCTGCGAATACCTTCCTGAACCGCCCGGCTCTCTCCCGCCAGGCCCTGGGCCATAAACAAAAAGAAGTTGCGCCTGGCCTGGGCGTGGGCCACAAAAATCCCCACCGACTCTTCAATCAGTTTGTCTGCCTGCAGCACATTGGCCCGGGCTTCGCGCATCATCCGCCGCAATACCAGCCCGAGCTCGTCTACCAGTTGCAGGCCAAGGTCATCCATGCTGCGGAAATGCCGATAGAACGACGTAGGCACCACGCCGGCCTGGCGGGTGACCTCACGGATACCGAGACTGGCAAAATGCCGCCCCTTACCCACCAGTTCCAAGGCTGCGCTCATCAGTTTTTCCCGGGTCTCCCCGGGTTTTCGTCTAGGTCTGTCAGTCATTATCTACCTGCACGGCTGATATCAGGTTCACAAGTGTACACATTAGACAGGAGAAAAACCCTGACCACTTGTCATTTCAAGCCAACTTAAGCTAAAGGCAATTGCCACCTGCCGCACCCGTGTGTACAGTCGTACACATAAGTGAACACTTGTACACATGCAGTGTTCGAGGACAGCAGATTATATGGAGAACTCCATGCTGGCACGACTGACACAAACCAAACCTCTGCACTGGCTGGGCCAGCAATTGCTGAACCGGGACAATCCCGCCGCCTGGCTCGACCCGCTCGCCGAAACCATCAATCCGATGTGGGTGCAAGAGCACACACCGGTACGGGTGGAGCAAATTATCCAAGAGACCGCCGATACCCGCACGTTTGTTCTGGCACCGGCGAGCCGTTGGCAAGGATTCGAAGCAGGGCAACATGTAAACATCTGCGTTGAAATCAATGGGGTTCGCCATACCCGCACCTTCAGCCTATCCAGCTCGCCCGAACTCTGGCGCCGCCAGGGCCAGATCACCCTGACCATCAAACGCCTGCCGGGCGGGCTGGTCACCAACTGGCTGCACGACAACCTGTCCCCGGGCCAGACCTTCGCCCTGGGCGCGGCTTTTGGGGAGTTCCTGATTCCCCGCCCGGCCAGGCCGGTGCTGTTTATCGCGGGCGGGAGCGGCATCACCCCCATCCTGAGCCAGCTCGAGACCATGGCGGACAGCAACTACCCCCAGCCAGTGACGCTGCTTTATTTTGTCCGCAGCCAGAACGATGTGATTGCCCGGGCCCGGCTTGAGGCTCTGGCCAGCCGGTACAGCCAGCTTTCGCTGCGTATCATCTCGGCCGACGAGAGCAAGGAACCACGTTTTTTGTCTGCCTCTGACCTGGACGCCGTGCCTGCGCTCACCCACCGGGACGTATTCCTGTGTGGGCCCAAAGGCCTGATGGACCTCGCCAGCCAGTTACTGGCCGGGAAGAACGTTGCTCCGGACCGGATCCACAGCACCTTTTTTGCCCCGCCAACACCCGTCGTTCTGGATGGAGATGCGCTGGGAGGCCAGGTCCGCTTTACCCATAGCCAGGTCGAAGCGGGCTCTGAAGGCGACGCCAACCTGCTGGAGATTGCCGAGGCCGCCGGCCTCAAGCCCCAGTACGGATGTCGGATGGGCATCTGTCACCAATGCAGCTGCCGTAAAACCAGTGGCACCGTGGTTAATCGCCTCACCGGCAAGGTCTCTGGCCCCGGGGAAGAAAGCGTTCAGCTTTGTGTCTCTGTCCCCCGTGGCCCGGTCACTCTGGATGTCTGATCAAATTCGTAAGGCGGCCCCAAGCCGCAGGGAGTCCTGATATGAAACAACTGACTGATGCACAACTGAACAATCTGCAAAAAGACCTGGATGCCATCCGCGACGAGGTCGTCGCTGACCTGGGCGAGCGGGACGCCCGCTATATCCGCAAGATTATCCGCCTGCACCGGGCCCTTGAAGTGGGCGGCCGGGTCATGATGCCCTTTGGCTTTATTCCGCCGGTATTTATCGCCGCAACCGCATCCCTGGGGATTGCCAAAATCCTGGAGAACATGGAAATCGGTCATAACGTGATGCACGGCCAGTACGACTGGATGAACGATCCGGCGCTGAATTCCCAGACCTACGAGTGGGACACGGTCTGCACCAGCACCTCCTGGCGCCGTACCCACAACTACGAACACCACACCTACACCAACATCATCGGCAAAGACCGGGATTACGGCTATGCCGTGCTGAGACTGAGTGACGATGTCAAATGGCATCCCGGGCATCTGCTTCAGTTTGTGAACTACATTCTGCTGACGGTATTGTTCCAGTGGGGTGTAGGCGTGCACGAACTGGAAAGTGAAAAACTGCGCCGTGGCCAGCTGCGCTGGCGCGACAAGCTGCCGTTTCTGAAAGAATTTGTGCAGAAGGGCGGGCGTCAGGCATTCAAGGATTACGTTTTCTTCCCGCTGCTGACCTTGCCCGTGGCACCGATCGTGCTTGCTGGTAACGTAGGTGCCAACCTGATTCGTAACATCTGGGCGTCGACCGTGATTTTTTGCGGGCACTTCACTCAGGATGCAGAAACGTTCACAGAAGAAGAGTGCGAGGGGGAGAGTAAGGGGCACTGGTACCTGCGTCAGCTGACCGGCTCCTCCAACTTTACCGGTGGCAAGTGGCTGCATATCCTGAGCGGCCATCTGAGCTACCAGGTGGAGCACCACGTTTTTCCGGATCTCCCTGCACATCGCTACCCGGAGATTTCCGGGAAAGTCCAGGCGGTGTGCAAGAAGTATGATATCCCGTACAACACCGGCACCTTCGCTAAACAGTACGGCACGGTACTCGGACGCATCGCCCGCTTCTC
>DATGNB010000023.1:0-2357 GCA_035306945.1 Marinobacter sp. | reverse complement strand
GTTAACGGGCTCAAGTTCAGTCGTTTCATCGTGTAACACCTGTATGTGAATTCCCGGGCGTGCAGAGTCCGGACAACTGCGGCGGATTATACCCGCCCAGGTGATGGCTGAATAACGAGCAAAAGGTGTTGATCAATTTGCATGCACCCTCTATAAGTAATAAGGATATAACCGGCCGAATACAAACTGGCCGATCCTCCCGTCCAACAACAATCCTGATAAGGAGACGGACTATGAAGCAGGAACAAGCCCTTCAAAGGGGCGTTAACGATCCCGGCCTGGCCAACCCGTCGCGCCGAAGCCTGCTGGTAGGCAGCGCCGGCGCCATGGCAGCGGTCAGCCTGCTGGGCTTCACACCTCTGGCCCGGGCCGAAGAGCCCAAATCACTTCCCGAGTTTGCCGCCTGGAAAGAACGCACCGCCCTGATCGTGCACAGCGCCAACACCATGGAAACCCAGCGCGGAGCCATCGGTAACGGCGTAATCACCGCCAGCGACCGGCTGTTTGTACGCAACAACCTGCCGGCACCACCAGCGTCAATCACCGAAAACCCGGACGCCTGGGAAGTGCATATCGACGGCGTAAAGAATCCCCGCACCCTCACTCTGGGCGAACTGAAAACCATGGGCGTGACTACCGTTGCCTCGGTGTTGCAGTGCTCCGGTAACGGCCGCGCCTTCTTCCCCCATGGTGCAGGTGGCACTCAGTGGGGCGTAGGTGCTGCAGGCTGTGTGATGTGGACAGGCGTGCCACTGAAGGATGTTGTTGATGCGCTGGGTGGAATGGCCGATGGCACCCGGTACATAACCGCGACGGGCGGCGAATCCTTGCCCGATGGCCTGGACCCCAAGAGCATCATAGTAGAGCGTTCGGTACCCACCCGGGCCCTGGACAGCGCGTTGCTGGTCTGGGAAATGAACGACGAACCCCTGACCCACACCCACGGCGGTCCAGTCCGGCTGGTGGTACCCGGCTATTATGGTGTAAACAACGTCAAATACGTAAAGCACATTGCCTTCACTGAAAACCAGACCGATGCCAAGATTCAATCCTCTGGCTACCGGGTGCGGGAAGTCGGCAAGAAAGGCTCACCGGACCAGCCCTCCATGTGGGAAATGAACGTCAAATCCTGGGTGACCTCACCGCTGGAAACCGGCAGCGCCGGTCGCAACATGATTTACGGCGTGGCCTTCGGCGGCACCGTAGCGCTGGATAAAGTCGACGTCTCCACCGATGGTGGCAAGTCCTGGAAACAGGCTCGCTTCCTGGGGCCGGATCTGGGCCCCTACGCCTGGCGGCCGTTCGTGCTGGCAACAGACCTGCCTGCCGGCGAACACCGGATTGTCAGCAGGGCCACTGATGTTGAGGGCAATGCCCAACCCGAAGGGCGAATCGATAACGAACGTGGCTACGGCCACAATGGCTGGAGTGACCACGGAGTAACGGTCACCGTCAGTTAAAAAAACCGGGGGCCGGCCAGGGTTAAGCAGGCCCCCGGATGTTTCGGAACATAACAAGATGATAAAGCGAGCAGTACTTGTATCCATGGCCCTGTCGAGCCTGAGCCTTCAGGCCTGGGCCAGCGACACCGAGCAAGGCAAACAGATCTTCACCCAAGGCGCCCAGCCCTCCTGCACCATCTGCCACACCCTGGCCGATGCGGGTTCTGCCGGCGAGATCGGCCCGAACCTGGACGAGCTCAAACCCTCGTTCGAACAGGTTCTGAATGCGGTAACCAGTGGCGTTGGCGTAATGCCTGCCTTTGAAGAGTCCCTGTCTGAAGCGCAGATACAGGCGGTGGCAAGGTATGTCAGTAGCGTGACGGGCGGCAGCCAGTAACACTGCGGGGCCTTCTGGCCCCGCTCTTGCTTACGCTTCCCGGAACACCAGCGACACCGAGTTCAGGCAATACCGCTGCCCGGTAGGCGGCGGACCATCCGGGAACACATGGCCCTGGTGGCTGTCGCAGCGGGCACAACGGATCTCGGTTCGCACCATGCCAAAGCTGGTGTCCTCAATGTAGCGGATATGTTCCGGGTCAAGCGGCTGGAAGAAACTCGGCCAGCCAGTGCCGGAATCAAACTTGGCATCGGAGCTGAACAACGGCAGGTCACACAGCCGGCAGTGGTATACCCCAGCCTTCTTGTTGTCCAGCAGGGTGCCGCAGAACGGGTGCTCGGTGCCGTGGTCCAGCAACACCCGTCGCTCTTCCGCGCTCAGTGCGCTGGCCCTGTCTTCAATGTCCGCTGCACTCAGCGGGGTCAGGTCATAGCCTGATGCCGATACACTCATTGCATTCTCCTCAGGCCAGGTTCGGGTCGTCCTGGCTGAATTCGGGTTTCAGTCGGTCCGGCCAG
>DATGNB010000022.1:0-42495 GCA_035306945.1 Marinobacter sp. | reverse complement strand
TTGGGCCCATGACCAACCCGGCCGGGGTAAAGCGCCAGCTGGTGGGCGTGTTTACGCCGGCCCTCTGCCGCCCCATGGCGGAAGTCCTGCACAAGCTCGGCAGCGAACATATTATGGTCGTTTGCTCAAAAGATGGCCTCGACGAGATCAGTCTTGCCACCTCAACCCGGGTGGCCGAGCTCAAGGACGGCACCATCAATGAGTACGATATCAACTCGGAGGACCTGGGCATCAAAAGCCAGTCGCTGGTGGGCCTGACGGTGGATACCGCTGAAGACTCCCTGAAGCTGATCCGCGCCGCCTTTGGCCGGGGCCATGATGAAATGGCCGAGAAGGCCCGCGACATGATCGCCCTCAACGCCGGTGCGGCCATCTACGTGGCCGGCCTCGCGACGACGCCGCAAACAGGCGTGGAAATGGCGCTTGACGCCATGGGCAGCGGGCTCGCCGCCGGAAAAATGTCTGAGCTGGCCGACTTCACCCACTGTTTTGATTGAGCACCGATACCATGACTGACCGACACAACGACCGGACCCCTACCATCCTCCGCAAGATCGTGGATCGTAAGTGGGAAGAGCTCGAAGAGCGCAAGCGCAAGACCTCCCTGGAAGACCTCCGGGTCATGGCCGGTGACCAGCCGGAAACCCGGGGTTTCGCCCGTGCCATGGCGGACCGGATCAATCAGCGCCAGCCCGCGGTGATCGCGGAAATCAAGAAGGCCTCCCCCAGCAAGGGCATACTGCGGGACCCGTTTCTGCCCGCGGCCATTGCGGAGAGCTACGAAAACGGCGGTGCGGCCTGCCTGTCTGTCCTGACAGACCACGATTTCTTCCAGGGTCATGAGGATTACCTGAAAGAAGCCCGGGCAGCCTGCAGCCTGCCTGTCATTCGCAAGGACTTTATGGTGGCGCCCTACCAGGTCTATGAAAGCCGGACCATAGGTGCTGACTGCATCCTGCTGATCGCCGCCTGCCTGACCAAAGACCAGATGCAGGAACTTGAAGGCATCGCCCACGAACTGGGCCTGGATGTGCTGGTCGAAGTGCACGATGGTGCAGAGCTGGAAGACGCTCTCTCCCTGAGCACGCCACTGGTGGGCATTAACAACCGTAACCTGCACAACTTTGAGGTAACGCTGGACACCACGTTCAGCCTGCACCAGCGTATCGCTGCGGACCGGCTGACCATTACCGAGAGCGGGATCATGACCCGCGACGACGTAGAATCGATGACCAGCCGTGGCATTTACGGGTTTCTGGTGGGCGAGTCCTTCATGCGCGCCCCGGAACCCGGTGAAAAACTCCAGGAACTGTTCTTCTAGGGAACCCCGGCCAGCGCTTCCTGCAGCAGGCTCTGCAGGTGCGCTGGCAACCGCTGCGCCAGCACAAGGGCTGCATCATGCCCCCGGGGGCTCATCTTGGCCCAGGTGCGGCGTATAATCCGCAACCATTTTTCCTTGTCGTAGTCGGGATTGTCCCCGTAAAAGCCGGCAAAGTAACGCTCAAGAAACACCAGACAGGCAACATCCTCCAGCAACTGGGTCTCCGGATCGTTTCGCAGCGCCCGCTTGGTCAGGATGGTCTCGACCCGCTCACATTCGTCCGCCGGATATCCCGCCTCCGCCATGATCTCCGCAGCGCGGCGGCCATGCATCCGGCCACAGGCCTGGCGCCACTGGTAGTAATTCCTGCGGCCTTCCCCGTAGTCGCTGCGGGGCATGGTCCAACGCTCAATGTGCTGGGCCCGGCAGGCGATCTGAATACGCTCGCCCGGCTCCGGTTCCAGTGCATGCAGCCAGCGGGTCATGTGCAGACTGTAGGCATACTCCCTCGGCAGCCGTTCCCCATTGACCTCTTCCAGGTTCGGGTCGGCCTGGTTGGCCGCGTCAATTCGGGCCAGAGTGCTGTCTAAACGTTCCTGAGTCATTGTGGTTATCCTGTATCCAGATAAACGGTAGGTCGTTTACCGTATGGCGCGGTGTCGAAGCATACCCTTAAATTGCAGCATGCCTAAATTTTGATCAAGGAATAGCCGTTGCCCAGTCTCTACCCCGATATTCCAGCCCGCTGGCAACCTGCTTTTGAGCGTTATCGTGAGAGGCTGGAGGCGTGCCTGGCAGTCAGCAGCGCCTGGCTGCTGCTGGCCATGATTCATCTTCACGAAGCTTCTCATGCCTATTTGCACGTCCACACGGTGGACCTCGGCTATCTGGAATGGGCCGTACGGGCACCGCTGCTGTTCGCCGCTCTACTGACCCTGGCCAACTGGCGGTGGCAGATACCACCCTGGCCAGCCCGGTATTTTCTGCGGCTCATGGGCCTAGGGCTCAGTGGCCTGGCGCTGTCCATGGTGTTTATGTTCGCCCGGTATGATCCTGGCACACTCAACCAGATTCCCGACACGCTGACCATAGCCATCTTCGGGGCCACGGTACTTGGGCTACGCAGCTTTAAGGAATGGCTGCTTATCGTAGTCTTGCCCATTGCGATCTTCGTGGTCGCCGTATGCTGGGCCGGCCTTGCCAGCATTACGCTGGCCACGGTATTCATTGCACCAGCCCTGATGATGCTGGTGACCTGCGTGTTTATGACCATCATCCGCCGGTTAGTGCTGGAAGGCTTCCTGGCCGGCAAAGAGCTGCAGGAACTGGCAACCACTGACACCCTGACCGGCCTGATGAACCGGCGGGCATTCACTCCGCTGATGCAGCAGGAACACGCCCGGGCCCAACGCACCGGCGAGCCCTTCAGTGTCGTCCTGGGCGACCTGGACCGCTTCAAGCTGGTCAACGACACCTGGGGTCATGAGCTCGGCGACGAGGTACTGCGGGAAACCGCCACCCGGCTCCGGCAAAGCCTGCGCCAACAGGACGTCCTGTGCCGCTGGGGAGGTGAAGAGTTTCTGATCCTGCTGCCCGGCACCTCTGCTCAGGGCGCTTTTACCGTTGCGGAAAAGTGCCGCACACACCTTGAAGGCCAGCCAATGCTGCTCAACGGCCAGCCCCACACTCAGACCATCAGTCTGGGCGTAGCCTGTTTTGATGGCACCGAATCAGTCACCCTGCTGGTCGGCCGGGCGGATGCCGCCCTGTATCAGGCCAAAGCCAAGGGCCGCAACCGTACCGAGCTGGCCGCCAGCCACTGATCACGCCTGGGCCGAAGGCCGCTCCCGCATCCGGTCGTACCACGCCTGCAGATGAGCCTGCCCGGGCTGGATGCGGATATCCACTACCCGGGCAAACGCCACTGTGGTGAATGCATTGATATCCGCTGCGGTCAGCCGGCCACAACAGATGAACTCCCTGTCCTCAAGATGCTGGTTGAGGAAATCCATGAAGACGGCAACCTGCCGGCCGCACTCCTCGCCCCAGGCCGGGTTCGGGGTCATGCGATCTTTGAAGTACCCGCTGGTGTGCTGGAAGCACATGCCCGTCGGCATGAAAAAATGGAACTCAATCCAGCGCAGCCATTGTTCAACCCGGGCCTTTTCAAGCGCAGTGTCGCCCAGCAGCGTCGGGCTGTCTGGACAGGCTTCCTCAAAATAGCGGCAAATCGCCATGGTTTCAGACAGGCAGGTCCCATCGTCAAGCTCCAGCACTGGCACTTTCTTCATGGGGTTTCGGGCGACAAATTCCGGCGTCAGGTTCTCGCCCCGAGCCAGATCAATCTCGATAAACTCGGCCTTGTCCAGCAGGCCCTTCTCGGCCAGAAACATCCGCACACGACGGGGATTGGGGGCGGTTCGGGTTTCAAAGATTTTCATTGTTGTTTCGGACTCCCTGAATAAATCGACAATGACCAGCCGAGGTTACAGGTTATCGGTGCTGGCTGGGAAGGCCCGGATCACCTCACCAGACCCGGTGACCAGTTCGAGCTCCCCGTGGCGGCCGATACGGCCATCCACCACCGCCTCCAGCAGCTCCAGATACCTGCGTTCCTGATTCATCAGTGCCGGCGCACACGCCATACGGGTACCCGCCAGGGCCGAAAAACTCAGGCCATCGGGTTGCAACGCATAGCTCCCCATAAAATGGTTGCAGGACGCCCGCCCCGCCACCCGGCCGTTGTCCATGAATTTCAGGGTCACCAGGGAGCGGTCGATCAGGCCGGTTCCGGCCAGATCCTCCACCACCCAGTGTACGCCCCGGAACAGCCGTTGACGGTCGCCGCCACATCCCTGAAAGTCGTTACCATCCAGCGTCAACCGGATCTGGGCCGGATATTGCCGCTGCTCCAGCCCGGTTTCACACAGCTGGCTTGCCACCCGCACGGCCACCTGATGATTTCCGCCTTTTACTTCCCACACACGGCCATGCCGGTTGGCCTGTGTCTGGGTCAGCCAGAGTTCATCGATCGTCTCCTGCTGATAGGGCGGAGTCAGGCTCAGGCGCTTGCCGTCCAGCACCGCAGACCACTCCGGCTCTGCACCGATGGCGTCAAACGGAAACGCCACGGCACCCGGCTCAAGACACTCCGGCAGGACTTCACCTTTCAGGGTAAACGTGGCCCGGTCGCCACGGGCCAGGAACTGTGTCGAGGCATCGCCCGGGGCCACGTAAAGCGCACCGGCCTGTGCCGGGGAAGGCTTCATCAGTATCCGGCGATCCAGGTACTCCAGGCCCAGCAAATGGCTATTTTCAGCCGGCGTTAGCCGGATCTCCAGTTGCCCGCAGTGATAGCGGCCGTATTCGGACAATCCCGGCGCTTCAGGCCGGGCGGCACAGGCCGTCAACACAAGGCTGGCGGCCATCAGCACCGTGAGCGATAAAATTCGTCCCATCAACATCAAAACTTCCTTTTCTGGTCCAGGCTCAGGGGCACTAGTTTAGAGATTCCGGCACGGTTTCACCATGCCGGGCAGCACACAACCGGACCGTTGTGGAACGAGCGCCATACGGGGTAACCTGCCCGTATTCGTTTCAGGGAAAACCACACCATGGCCATCAGACTCTACCAGTTCTGTGTCTCCCACTATTCGGAAAAGGTTCGCTGGGCGCTGGATTACAAGGGCATCAACTACCAGCCGGTTAACCTGCTGCCCGGTCAGCACGTACAGACCATCCGGAAACTGACCGGGGCCGGCTCCTCGGTACCGGTTCTGGACCACGACGGCCAGCTGATCCAGGGCTCCTCCCGTATCCTCGACCATCTGGACCACGCCTTCCCGGAGCAGCCTCTGATGCCGGAAGCCCCGGATCTTCAGGCACAGGCACGTCAATGGGAGCAGAAACTGGATAGCCTGGCCGGCCCTGCGATCCGTACCTGGGTCTACCATTACTACCTGCAACGGCCGAAAGTACTGGGGCCCATGCTGACCGCCGGCACGCCTTTCTATAACCGCATCCTGCTCAGCCTGATGTTCAGCCGGGTGGAAGAACAGATGCGCACATGGATGAAGATCAACCAGCGCACCGCCGATGCCGCGCAGCAAACCCTGGAACAACTGATCACCGAACTGGCGGACACCTACCAGCAACAGGCTTACCTGGCGGGCGACCGGTTCAGCCGGGCTGACCTGACCGCCGGGGCCCTGCTGGCCCCGCTGTTCCAGCCGCAACAATTCCCCGTACCCTGGCCCCGGCCGGGGAAAATACCACAACCGGTTCAGGCCTGGCTGGCCGACTGGCGACCGGCACTGGAGCCCGTCGTCCGGATATACCAGCGCCACCGCCAACCCGGGTTCCTGGCCGAATAAGTCACCCAGAGTGTTGCAACAGGACAATGCATTTGTGGCTGGTTATGCCAAGATGAACCCGGAATAACAACAACACGGGTTCCTCAATGACATTACTCGACATGATGCGGGCCGTGCTCGACGATAGCGGCTTGCTGGCCCTCTGGCATGCTCTGGCACCCTGGCTCGCCCTGGACGAGCGCCAGCTGATCTTCATGGTGGCGACGCCCGTCTTTATCGGCATTACCCTGTGGGAATACCGCAAGATCCGCCACGACCCCCGCCTGATGGACACCGCCGAAGCCATCCGCAACTTCGCCCTGGGGGCCGGCTATCAGATAACCGAGCTGCTGTTTGCCGGGCTCATCGCCTTCCCCGTCTATGCCCTGTGTTACCACTACCGGCTGTTCGAACCGGAACTGAACTGGCTGACCGGTTTTCTGACGTTTCTTGGCGTGGACTTCTGCTTTTACTGGATGCATCGGGCCAGCCACCGCATGCGCTGGTTCTGGGCCGCCCACGTGGTACACCACTCCTCCGAGCGGATGAACTTTTCCACCGCCATGCGCCAGAACGCCACCAACATCTTCAATGGCACCTGGGTTTTCTACCTGCCCCTGGCCCTGCTCGGGCTCAATCCGGTGTGGATTGGCGTGGCTTATGCTTTCTCCCTGGTGTACCAGTTCTTTGTGCACACCACCCTGGTGGGCCGGTTGCCCGGCTGGATCGAACTGATCCTGAACACGCCCAGCCACCATCGGGTTCACCATGGCCGGAATCCGGAATACATTGACCGAAATTACGGTGGCACCCTGATCGTCTGGGACCGGCTGTTTGGTACCTTTGCCCCGGAAAACGACGCCAATCCGCCGGAATACGGCATCACCCGGCAGATCCGTTCCACCAACCTGATTGTGCTCTGGACCCACGAATACACCGATATGTTCCGGGACATGCGCCGCCCGGGCAGCCTGTCCTCACGGCTCGGACACTTGTGGCGGCCACCGGAGTGGCAGCGTTCGGAGCCAGACCCCCACCCCGGCGACCGGCATCAGCCGGAACCTGACCGGCACTGATCAACAGTCCGGTCGGTTCGGCCACAGCGCCGGTGGGGTTGCCACCGTATGCTGGTGCCATTCAACCATTTTCTTGTCCAATAACCCGAAGACGCGGAGCCCCCATGAGCCAACCACAGGTACACCGGATATCCAGCGGCGGCGTCACCCTGCACGCGGTCACCCAGGGCGAGCCCGAACATCCCGCCCTGGTACTGGTGCATGGCTACCCTGATAATCTGACGGTGTGGGACAAAATGGCCGGGCAGCTGGCCCGGCACTACTTTGTCGTGCGCTATGACGTGCGCGGGGCCGGACGCTCCGACAAGCCCCGCCGCACCCGGGATTACCGGATGAGCCTGCTGGCTGCGGACCTGCGGGCGGTGGCAGACGAACTGCTCGGGGGCCGGGAGTTTCATCTTGTGGCCCATGACTGGGGCTCCATCCAGAGCTGGGAAACCGTCACCACCGGCGCGCTGGAGGGCCGCATTCGCTCCTACACCTCCATCTCCGGCCCCTGCCTGGACCACGTGGGTTACTGGCTCCGGGAACGGGTTACCGATACCACCAGTGGCGGAACCTTCCGGGTGCTAAGACAACTGGCCAGTTCCTGGTACGTCTTTATGTTTCAGCTCCCGCTGCTGCCCGAGGCGCTGTGGCAGCTCGGACTGGACCGGCTCTGGCCGGGGTATCTGCGCAAATACGAACAGGTCGAGGAGGCCCGTTTCAGCCCCCTGCAGAAAGCCGACGGGCAATTTGGCGTGAAACTGTACCGGGCCAACTTTCTGCCCAAGCTGCTGAACCCCGAACCCCGGCCGGCCGCCTGCCCGGTGCAGGTGATCATTCCCACCCGCGACGCCTACGTTGGCCCTCAGCTGGCGGAACCGTTAGCCCGTTGGGTAGACGAGCTGACCGTTCATGAGCTGGATGCGCCCCATTGGGCTCTGGTGACCGAAGCCCATCAGGTGAGCGCGCTGGTGCACCGGTTTGCCCAGGCCAATACCCGGGCCTGAGGGACTAAAACAGAAAAGCCGCTGATCAACAGCGGCTTTTCTGGCAGGTGAGAGGGCCAACCGCTTCAGCGGGTACCAAACACCACCATGGTTTTGCCTTTGACCCGTACCAGCCCCTGCTCTTCCAGGGTTTTCAGCACACGGCCAACCATTTCCCGGGAGCAACCGACGATACGGCCGATTTCCTGGCGGGTAATCTTGATCTGCATGCCGTCAGGATGCGTCATGGCATCCGGCTCTTTACACAGATCCAGCAGTGTCCGGGCAACTCGTCCGGTCACATCCAGGAACGCCAGATCACCCACCTTGCGGGTGGTCTGGCGCAACCGCGTCGCCATCTGCTCACCGATAAAGTAGAGCACCCGGGGATCCTGCTGGGCGATTTCACGAAACTTGGTGTAGCTGATCTCGGCCACTTCGCACTCGGTCTTGGCTTTGACCCAGGCACTGCGGGAATCCATGTTGTCAAACAGGCCCATCTCGCCGAAGAAGTCACCGGCATTCAGGTAGGCCATGATCATCTCACGGCCGTCATCATCTTCAATGATGACTGTGACTGAGCCTTTTACTATATAAAACAGTGAGTCGCTTTTATCACCGGCATAAATAATGGTGCTTTTCGCAGGGTAACGCCGGCGATGGCATTGGGAGAGAAAATAGTCAAGATGCTTGGTCTTCTGCTCAACCGGCTTAATGATAGTGGCCATAGTGAGAGACACGCCTCCTCAGAGTCTGGCAATTCTATTTTTTATATCGCCGCATTTCCCTGCGGGTTAGGGGTTCACGGATATAACCATCAACTTATAACAAGAAGGCTGGTTACGGGCAACTGTGCTAGCATTCCAGGCCTTAAGTGAACCTCCAGGGAGACAAAGCCATGAAAGCAACCATAGACTGGACCGGCAAGGCCAGCTTCAAGGCCACCAGCGCCTCTGGCCACAGCGTGCAGCTGGACGGCCCTCCCGACCACGGCGGAGAGAACCTGGGCCCGCGGCCGATGGAACTGCTGCTGATGGGCGTGGGGGGCTGCTCATCTTTTGATGTCATGAGCATCCTGAAAAAGAGCCGTCAGGACGTCACTGCCTGCCATGCCGAGCTTGAGGCGGAGCGTGCCGACGCAGTGCCGGCCGTGTTCACCCGGATTCATCTGCATTTTGTGGTCAGCGGCCATAATCTCAAGGAAAAACAGGTGGCGCGTGCAGTCAGCCTGTCGGCTGAGAAGTACTGCTCGGCTTCAATCATGCTGGGCAATGCCGGGGTTGAGATCAGCCACAGTTACGAGATCCGGAACGCTGGCTAAAAAGGCCGCAAATAGTCGTTGCCAGCACTATTCAATAGCAGAGTCGGTGTGCATAATACGCCCCTTTCTCCGCCGTCTGTGCAAAAGGTGAACAATGACTAGAGAAACAAAGCTGCAGCTGCACGGGTTCAACAACCTTACGAAATCCCTGAGCTTCAACATTTACGACATCTGTTACGCGCAGACCGAAGAGCAACGTGAAGCCTACATCGATTACATCGATGAGATGTACAACGCTGAGCGTCTGACTCAGATTCTGTCGGATGTGGTCAAGATCATCGGCGCCAATATTCTCAATATTGCCCGCCAGGACTACGAGCCCCACGGGGCCTCGGTGACCATGCTGATTGCCGAGCACGAGATCAGCGACGTTCAGGCCAATAACGAAGAATCCCCGGGCCCGCTGCCCGACACCATCGTCGCTCACCTGGACAAAAGCCACGTGACCGTACATACCTACCCGGAAAGTCACCCCCATGACGGTGTGAGCACCTTCCGGGCGGATATCGATGTGTCGACCTGCGGCCTTATCTCACCGCTGAAGGTACTGAACTACCTGATCCACAGTTTCGACTCCGATGTGGTCACCGTAGACTACCGGGTACGGGGGTTTACCCGTGATGTAGATGGCACCAAGCACTACATTGATCACGACATCAACTCTATCCAGAACTACCTCACGGAAGATACTCAGAACGCCTATCAGATGATCGACGTGAACGTGTATCAGGAAAACCTGTTCCACACCAAGATGATGGTGAAAGATTTCAAACTGGATAACTACGTGTTCGGGGTGAATGCCAGCGACCTGGACCCGCAGGAAGCCAAATCCATCGAAGATCGGCTACGCCGGGAAATGCTGGAAATCTTCTACTCCCGGAACGTCGAATAATCCGGCTCTGCCGGCGACCAGCCCTGGTCGCCGGCGGTTTCTTCAGTTTTTTTGAACTGCCCCTCCAGAAAACTGCGTTTTCATCTTTCCTCACAAGCCGTTCTAATAAGAGTCATGAATGATTGCCCGCCGGGCATCAACGACTGTGAGGATGACCCCATGACACTTCGCTCCCTGAAGAACACCATTCCTGCCCTGGAGACCTCCGACGGCGCCGGCGTAAAGATCAAACGATCCCTGGGCCAGCGCCAGAGCATCCGCATGGATCCCTTCCTGATGCTGGATGAGTTCGGCTCTGACCAGCCGCAGGATTACATTGCCGGATTTCCCTCCCACCCGCACCGCGGTTTCGAAACGGTCACCTATATGATCGACGGCCATATGCTGCATGAGGACCACCTGGGCAACCAGGGCCACCTTCGTAACGGCGGCGTACAGTGGATGACCGCCGGGCGAGGCATCATCCACTCGGAAATGCCCCAGCAGGAGTCCGGCCTGATGCGAGGATTCCAGCTCTGGCTGAACCTGCCGGCCGCCGAAAAGATGAAACCCGCCGGCTACCGGGATATTCAGCCCGAAGACATTCCGTCATTCAGCCAGACCGGAGCCACCGTCAAACTGATTGCCGGTAACATGACCGTCAGCGGCGTCAAAATAGCCGGCGCGGTGGCCGGCGGCAGTACCGAACCGGTCTACGCCGATATCCATCTCGAACCACAGGCTCGCTTGTCATTGCCGGTTCCAGCCGGACATAACGCCATGCTCTACCTGTATGAAGGGAACGCCCGGCTACTCGACAACGACGGTGAGAGCCCGCTGGATCACTCGGCCGCCAGCGTACTGACCGACGGCGAAGAGGTCCGGCTGGCCACCGGTGAGCAGCCCGCCCGGCTGTTACTGATCGCCGGTAAACCCATCGGCGAACCGATTGTGCAGTACGGTCCCTTTGTGATGAATACACGGGAAGAAATCGAGCAGACCCTCCGCGACTACCAGAGCGGTGCTCTGACTTCCTGAGCCTCAGGCAAACGCCTTACCCGCCATCAGCTGCTGGACCATCGGCCGGACGATCAGGTCGATGGCCAGCGCCATCTTGGGGCCTGGAATAACCAGCGTATCATGCCGTGACAGACGACTGTGGGGAATGGCCTGCAGCAACCAGGCAAAATCCACATCGGTACCGTCCCGGAAGTGAATCACTACCATACTCTCATCTTCGCTCGGCACGTCCCGGGCGGTAAACGGGTTGGAGGTATCAACCAGCGGAATCCGCTGGAAGTTGATATGGGTATGGGAAAACTGCGGCACTATGTCGCGCACGTAGTCGTCCATCCGGTTAATGATGGTTTTGACGACCGCCTCGGAGCTGTAGCCCCTGTGGTTGGTGTCCCGGTGGATTTTCTGGATCCACTCCAGGTTCACGATGGGGACCACCCCGATCAACAGGTCCACATACTGGGCAATATTGTAGTTCTCGCTGACCACCCCGCCATGCAGGCCTTCGTAGAACAGCAGATCGGTATCCGGCGGCAGGGCACGCCACGGCGTGAAGGTGCCGGGCTTGAAACCGGCGGCCGCCAGCTCCCGGTCTTCATCGTGGACGTATTGCCGATAGCGCCCCTCACCGGTCCGGCTGTAATCGTCGAGCAGTGCCTCGAGCCGGTCTATGTGATTGGCCTCCAGGGCGAAGTGGTTGCGCTCGCCAAACTGCCCTTTGGCGGCCAGCCGGGCCATCTGTTCCCGGGTATAACGGTGAAAACTGTCACCGCTGACCATCGCCGCCCGTATGCCTTCACTGGCAAACATCCGGCTGAAGGTCTGGCCGGTGGTGCTGGTACCCGCACCAGAGGAGCCGGTGACCGCAATAATCGGATGGCGCTTGGACATAAGCAGCAGGGCTCCCGGACTCAGATCAGGCTGTCAAGCAGCTGGGTTTTCTCAATGGCAAAACCCTGAGCATAATCAACTCCGAGCTGGACCAACAGGTCCAGCGCTTCCCGGGATTCCACATGGGAAGCGATCACCTCCCGCTGCATGTAATGCGCCATCTCTACCATCGACCTGACCATCGTCTGATCCGTTTTGTCGAAGGTGATGCGCCCGGTGAAGGCGTTGTCAATTTTGATCAGGTCAACCGGCAATGAACGCATCATCTGGAACGAGCCCGGGCCCGTGCCAAAATTGCCCAGACAGAAACGACAGCCCAGCTCTTTTATTTCCTGCATGAAACCGGCCACCGCCGGGAGATCGTGAATCGCCGACGCATCCATGATTTCAAACCAGAGCCGCTCAATCGGGGCGTCCCGCTCACTGAGCTTTTCATAAATGAATTCCAGCAGCGACTGATCGTTCAGGGATTGTCCCGACAGGTTGATGCAGACTCCGGCAACGGCCTGGCTGTCCGGCTTCGCATCCCGCAGCCAGTCGATCATGTACCCCACCACCCAGCGGTCGACGACATGCATCCGGTTATAGCGCTCCGCCATCCGGATAAAATCGTGGCCGGTGATCAACTGCCCGCTGTCATCGTACATGCTGATCAGAATTTCGTACTGCGAGGGCAGTCGGGCCCCCGGATGCAACGGAATGATTTTCTGGCAACGCAACAACACCCGCTCATCTGCCGGATCCCGCAGATTCGCCAGCCGGGCCGCAATCTGCTCCTGCCGGGCCTGCTCCGCCTCATCCGGCACGTATTCGGCAATGGTCCCCTCACCCTGCTTGCGGGCGGCGGCCAGCGCCTGTTCAGAGGCCCTCAGCCAGCGCTCACCACTGGTCAGCACGGGCAGATCAGGCACCAGTCCGACATTCGCCGAGAGGGCATACTGATTTCCACCAAACCCGAACGCCTCGGCTTCGACAGCACCAATCAGAGCCCGGGCAATGGTATTACCCTGGCCCGCCGGTACCAGCATGGCGAATTCGTTACCCGCCAGGCGGGCCACCGGACGGCCGGGCTCTGCGTGCTGGCACAGAATATCGGCAAGGCGTTTAAGCACCTCGTCACCGGCCTGATAACCGGCGGTATCATTCAGCAAACGGAAACCACGCAAATCCAGATACAGCAGAGCAAGGTTCTCTTCCCGGCCTGCGAGGCGCTGATCCAGCACAAGCTCGAATTCCCGCCGGTTGAGCAAACCGGTCAGCTGATCATGCCGGACCGCCCACGCCAGCTGGTCGTAGGTTTTGTGGACCATTCGGTCAATACTTTCATCCACCAGCGGCCGGTCGTAGTCGGTATCGGGCACAATCCGGCCTTCCCGCATCTGTTGAGCCAGCGCTGCCAGACTGAGTTCAACCACCCTCATGCCCTGCTGATTGACAAACACAAACCGGCCCTGATCCTGGGCGATCCATACCAGCCGGATATATTGGGGTTGCTCCGGCCGTGTCTGGTCTTTCAGCCAGCTGCCAATGCTCAGGTCCCTGGCCCGGGTAACCCAGCGCTGAAGCCCCCGGCGCTCCAGCTCGCTGAGGTGCCCGGATTCGGTCGGCGAGGGCTCGGCCGGCTCCGGCGGAATGTCCACCAGATCGGGATGGCTGTCCGGGGCGCGCACCAGGAACTGCTTGAGCTCATCCCGAATCCGGGCCGAGGGCACCTGGTTACCGGAAATGGACGCCAGCCCATCCTGGGTAATGCGGACCAACTCAGGCAAATCGATATCCTGCCCCGGGTCATCGGCGTGAGCCAGCAGCGAGTCAATCACCCCAAGGTAGTCAGCCCACAGATAACTGTCCGGCCCCTGGCGCAACCAGACCAGCGACAACAGATCCCGCCAGCCGCCATCCAGAAGGGTCAGCAGTACCCGGGGCACGCTGCGTCCGGCAATCTTGCTGTTGATGGCGCGGTTGACCACCGCACGGGACTCAGCCACCTTCTGGGCACCCTCGGCGGCCGCAGTTACCCGCTCCACATTACGCCGGTAAACCTGCTCCTGGCGCTCAACCAGGGTATCAAGCTCTGCCAGGGTCTGTTCGAACACCGTCGCATCCTGCTCAAACTCGACGGCGATCCTGTGGACCAGCTCGTCGACCCGGCGCTGCAACACCGGGTTAATGCGCGCGCCCTGAGACCCCAGCTGGGCCAGGCGGTTCATCACCGCCCGCACCGGGCTGTTGCGGTCTTCGAAGAAGCTCTGATCCCGCATCACCACCTTGAGCACCGGCACCTCAAGCCGGCGCATGATGCCCCGTGCCTGATCGCCCAGTTTCGGACTGGCCAGAACACTGTGGAAAAACTGGTCGACAACGTCGAGCGTTTCGGTCTGCTCGCTGTCCAGGGCGGCCGACGTGGGGCGCTCGCCAAGCTTCCCCAGCACGCGCTCCTTGAGGGACACCGCCTCATAGTCCTCATCGACCTGCAGCTGCAGCTCCTGCAACTCGCGATGCAGTTCTCCCAGGGATAACGGACGGCCGTCGGTGACCGCCGGCTGCGGTGGCGTAACGCTGCCACCTTCCGACCGGCTCGCCTGCAGGCTGGCCAGCAGATTCCGTACCGTGGCGAATGCCGTCCGGGCGGAGGCAGAGTGCCCGCGGAAGTCACCGCTGGCACGACTTATCGACGACGGCTCTGGCCGGGGCTCAGGCTCCGGCCGGGCTTCGGGTTCTGGCTCCGGCGCCGGCCGGGAAACCGCCGGTTTCTCACTCAGGTACCGTGACAGGTCCAGATCCGGCAACACTCCCTGACGGATCAGAATCTGGTTGAGCTCCCGGTACATGGGTCCCAACTCCCGCAACACGGTTTGCTCAAATACCTGCAGACAGGTTTTCTCTACCTCCCGGGTCAGATCCAGCTGCGCCAGCGCGTTGTGAAACGCTTCGCTGACCAGTGCCGGCCCGAGGGGATTATGGTGGCCGGTACGGTTGGCGATCTGAAGATGATCAAGCCGCAGCTTGAGTTGCAGCAACTCACCCCGATAGCGGGTATCCGCGCGGGTAACCATTACCCGCACCGCCAACCACTCTTCAAACTCATTCTTGTCGACCACCGACAGAGCCGCGCCCGGGGCGCCTTTGGGCTCCGGCTTCAAAGGGGATTGCAGGCTGCTGGCCATCTGATGCCAGATAACCCGTTGCCGGCTGTCAATCTGCCCGGCGGCATCGATAAAGTCGTTCGCCTGCTGATCATGACCCGCCTTGCTGGCCTTGTCGCGAAGCTCTGTCGCCATCTGTACCACACAGGCATCCATGAGCGGCTCGATGTACTGGGTGATGGTACGGGCGGCCTGATGCAGTACAAACTGGACCCGGTCTGAAGGTGCCTTGAGGGCAGGCCGGTCCGGAGCCCCCTCCTGGTGCTGACTGGCACCGCACAGCGCCAGCATGGCATTGACTGCTTCAATCGCGGGGCGGGTATAGCTGACGCCCATGGCACCCGGTACGCGTCGCGTGGGCGTCACAAACAGCTCATAGCTCCGGTTTGCCTCCGGCCCGCGGAAACGCACCACCAGCTCCCGGGGAGGCTCAGTGGCAAACACCTCCTCGACTTTCCGGGAGGTGGCATCGGAATAACGGATGTACATCCCCTCGGCACAGAAATCCGAGATCTGACAGGGCAAAGGATGGCCTGTCCCAAGATCCAGCTGAGCGGCAAGTTTGATAGGTTGTCGGGGAGTACTGCGGCGTTCTTTTGATTCCATGGGCTTCCTGGCCGGTGACCAAATCGACGGGTTTTGCATACAACGAAGAGGCAATGACCGATCGCTGGATTCATCATAACATTCCGTGTCATGAAACAGCTTATTCGCATCCTTCTCGTTTTACTACTTTTGGCCGGAGTTTCCGGGTGTTCGACTTTTACTTATTACAGCCAGATGATTTCCGGCCACGTTTCACTAATGCTCAGGTCGGAACCGATCAGCCACCTCACAGCGCAACCGGATACCTCCCCGGCACTGCGGCAAAAACTGGAACGGTCCGAACAGATGCGCAGTTTTGCCCGGGGCCGGCTGGCACTGCCGGTCGGTAACACCTACACCCGGTTTGTCGGGCTTGAGCAACCCTGGGTGGTGGTCACCCTGGTTGCGGTGCCCGAATTTTCCCTGGAGCCCCACCACTGGTGCTACCCGGTAGTGGGCTGTCAGGCTTACCGCGGCTACTTCAGTCTTGAGCGCGCCCGCAAAGAGGAAGCACGATTCCGGGAACGCGGGTATGACACCTTTGTTGGCGGAGTAACCGCCTACTCTACACTCGGCTGGTTCAACGACCCCCTGCACACCGGTTTCACCAACCTGACCGAAGACCGGATGGCCGCGCTCATGTTTCATGAACTGGCCCACCGGGCGGTCTACCTCGCCGACGACACTGCTTTCAATGAGAGCTTTGCCACGGCGGTGGAACTGGAAGGCCTCCGGCTGTGGCTGGAACAGCAGGGGCAGGACAACACCTTTGCGCAAGTCCTGGAGCGGCAGGCTCTCCGCAACCGGACCCTGGCGCTGGTTGATACCACCAGCCGCGCGCTGGCGCGACTGTACCGGCAACAGAACAGCCTGCCACCCGACCTGATGCGCCAGCACAAATCCCGCTATCTGGAGCAGCTGGCCCGCGACTATGCCAGTCTGGCAGAGCACTATCAGGACCCCGGCCCTCTGGGCAGACCTCCGGTGCAACCCAACAACGCGCACCTGGCCCTGCTCCGCCAGTACAACCAGTATGTGCCGGGTTTCCGGCAATGGTTACGGGAGCTGGACTACGACTTCGGCGAATTCTACCGCCAGGTGACGGAGCTGTCGCGCCAGCCGCAGGCCCGGCGTCAGGCCCGGCTCCAGGCGCTCTCACATCGCTTTGACGAACACCTTTGAATTTCGCTGGGTGTTATAGGACGCCAGCTTGGGCCCCGGCAGATCCTGCACGGCCGTCGGCAGAAAACCCCGCTCCCGGAACCAGTGCTCGGTCTGAGTGGTCAGCACAAACAGCTTGCGGATGCCCTGATTGCGGGCCAGCTTCTCAACCATGGCGAGAATATCGTCACCCCGGCCGGCCCGGCGATAAGACGGATCAACCGCAAAGCAGGACAACTCCCCGGCGCCTTCTTCCGGGTAACTGTACAGCGCCGCACAGCCCACGATGGTGCCATCCCGCTCCGCCACCACGAACCGGTCGATTTCGGTTTCCAGCATATCCCGGGAACGCCTGACCAGAACCCCCTGCTCTTCCAGCGGCTGTATCAGCTCCAGAATGCCACCGATATCCTCCACGCGGGCCTGCCGGATCTGCTCGTAGTTATCACCGCTGACCAGAGTACCGGAGCCGTCGCGGGTAAACAGTTCTTCCAGCAGGGCACCGTCTTCGGCGTAGCTGATGATATGGGCCCGGCGCACTCCCTTGACGCAGGCATCACAGGCGGCCTTCAGCAGTGTGGCATCGTGGCCGGTCACGGCGTTGTCGTTCAGGCGCAGGGTAGCCTGGCGTGCGGAAAGCTCCCGGATCAGGGAGCCGTCTTCCTCCAGCAGCCCTTCGTCTTCGATAAATACGATGAGTTTTTCCGCCTGGAGTGCCGCCGCCACCTGGCTCCCTACGTCTTCGTAGGACAGGTTGAAGGCATCTCCGGTGGGCGAATAGCCCATCGGTGGCAACAGTACAATATGCCCGAGCTCCAACAGCTCCTCGATCCCCCGGGTATCCACCCGTCGCACTCGTCCGGTGTACCCGAAGTCGATGCCATCCAGCACCCCAACAGGCTTCGCGGTCACATAGTTGCCGCTACTGACCCGTATCCGGGCGTTGTGCATGGGCGAGTTGACCAGACCCATGGACAGCTGGCTCTCAATGTACGCGCGTAAGCCTCCGATGGCTTCCATCACCAGCGGCAGGTGGTTATCCGGCGTTACCCGCAAGCCCCGGGCAAAGCCGGACTCCAGGCCGGCGTCGTCCAGCCGGGTCTGGATCTGGGGCCGGCCGCCAAAGGCCACCACCAGTCGCACACCCAGGCTGCTGAGCAGAGCGATATCGTGGATGATATTGATAAAGTTGCGATGCTCAATGGCATCGCCGGGCATGGTCAGCACCACCGTGCGCCCGCGATGGGCATTGATGTAGGGGGACGAGTGACGGAACCCGTGTAGCCAGTCATTTGATTTCAAGTCTGTCTCCCAGTTCATCCGGTGCAGAATTTTCTGATCAGGCCCTGCAGGATCTCTATCGCAGGCTGTAACTGCGACAGCTCCAGATATTCGTCCGGCTGGTGCGCCTGGTCGATCGAGCCCGGGCCCATCACCAAGGTTTCCATACCAATCTGCTGCAACCAGGGCGCTTCCGTGGCAAAAGCCACGGCGTGCGCGGTATGGCCGGTGAGCTGCTCACAGGCTTTTACCAGGGTCGCCTCCTCCGGTGTTTCAAACGGCGGTACGCCTTCAAACAAAGGCTCAAAGCCCAGCTCCAGGCCCCGGCGCTCGGCCACCGGCTGCACCTTGTCCAGGATCTCGCCGCGCAGCGTGGCCATGTCCATGCCCGGCAGCGGACGCAGGTCAAAATGCAACTCACAGCGGCCACAGATCCGGTTGGGGTTGTCGCCGCCATGAATACAGCCCAGGTTCAGCGTGGGTACCTCTACCTGGAACGCCGGATTGCGGTACTGTTGCTGCCACTGCCCGCGCAGGGCCATCAGCTCTGACATGGCCTCGTGCATGCCCTCCAGGGCATTGCGGCCCAATGCCGGATTGGAGGAGTGGCCCGCAAGCCCTTCAAGGACGAGACGCTCCATCATGATGCCCTTGTGCATCCGCACCGGGCGCAGGCCGGTGGGCTCACCAATAACGGCATAGCGGGCCGCGGGCTTACCGGCCTCGGCCAACGCCCGGGCACCACTCATCGAGCTTTCCTCATCGGCGGTGGCGAGGATGATCAGGGGCTGGTTCAGCGGGGCGTCCACGAAGGCCCGGGCCGCCTCGATGGCCAGCGGAAAAAAGCCCTTCATGTCACAGGTACCGAGCCCATACCAGCGGTTATCTTTCTCCGTGAGGACAAAAGGATCGGTTTGCCAGCGTTTGGCGTCATAGGGCACGGTATCGGTATGACCGGCCAGCACCAGCCCACCCGGTCCGCGGCCGAGCGTCGCCACCAAGTTATATTTACCAATCACCCCCGGTACCTCAAGGATTTCGACCATGAAGCCCAGAGCCTCAAGCCATTCCCCGAGGGTACGGACCACCGCTTCGTTGCTCTGGTCCCAGTGCGCTGAGGCACTGCTGACCGATGGCAGGGCAATCAACCGGGACAGCATTTCCTTCACGCCAGGTACCCGGGCGTTTACATCAGTGTGCAGAACCATCTTGCGCTCCCTGCTGTGGCTGCCCCTGAGGGCCCAGCCGCCAGACCTCAAACTCATCAATCGCCCGGTTCAGGATCGGGTAGACAACTTCGCCGCCGCCCACCATACGCGCCACCTCCAGCTCCCGCTCACCAACCTGCTCCAGCCGCCCTTCGACCAGATTACCATTGCTAAGGGTAACCCTCACCTGGCGCCCCAGCCACTGGTCGGCACGGTCGACGGTTTCGCTGTACCACTGCGGACTGCCGGGGTCCCGCTCAGGGTCTGCGGTAGCCTCGTCGTCGGTTGCAACCACCGGCTCAGCAACCTCAACGGCTGTCAGGTACACACCGGGGACCTGCGCGCTGTTATAGAGGACCGCCCAGGACGCGTCGTCATCGCCTTTCGTGCGCACCGGGATAGCCGGCTGCCCGGTGGTCGACACCACCGAAAATGCCAGCTCGCCCCCTTCGATCAGCCACTGCCGGTATAGTGCCAGCAACTGCTGGCTGGGCTGATAGCCCCGGGCCTGAAAACCAGCTCTCAAGGCCTGTACCGCCCTGGCTGCCCATTCGTTCACGGTCAGCCCGGTTTCCCGGCCACAGTAGGCGGACAACCGGCGCATCAGGCCCGCATCCCGCAAGGTCACCCGGGCCGGAGCGTCCGCGGCTACCAGCGCCGGTTCCATGTCCTGCAGCTGTAGCCGGGCACCGGGCCAGTAGACTTCCAGACTGCCGGTCTCCTCCGTATTCAACTCGGCTCTCAGGCCACCGGGGGTCTGCTCCAGAATCAGCTCACCATATAGGGCATCAATTCCCATCCGGGTGAGGTCACCGCTGCCCAGTTGCTGACGCGGGTCCGGCGCACACGACAAGGCAATCAGTGGTGTTCGCGTCTCCTCCGGGCTGGCACCTGCGGTGACCCAGTTCCGGAACATCACCGGCTCAAGCGCCAACCGGGCCTGTTCCACCGTCAGGCGCCAGGTTGCCGGCAGGGAATCCGGGGTCATCAGGGTCGTCAGCAGGCTTACCGGTGAACCGAGGTCAAATTCCGCCAGCCCCATCTCCAGGGGCTGAGTCAGGCGGAAGTCTTGCCAGTCTGAGTGTTTCAGGAGCAGGCGGCCATCCAGAGCAGAGCTAATCTGGCCGCGCTGGAGCACGCCCTGTTCCGAAAGCCCGGCCCGCGCCTCGGCCAGACGCTGATCCGCCAGCCACCAGACCAGCACCTTGAAACCAACGAAGACCACCAGTACCACAACGATCAGGCAGGACAGCAGGCGCTTCATTCCACGGGTACTCCGTTGCTCGGTGTCAGTTGCGGGAAATCAGGGTGCCGACACCTTCGTCGGTAAAGATTTCCAGAAGACAGGCATGAGCCACGCGGCCATCGATGATATGGGACGTACGCACGCCATTTTCGACCGCGCTCAGAGCGCAACGGATCTTGGGCAGCATACCGCCATGAATGGTGCCATCGTCGATCAGCTCGTTTACCTGTTGCGAGGTCAGGCCGGTGAGCACCTTGCCTTCCTTGCTTTTCAGGCCGGAGACGTTGGTCAGCAGGATCAGCTTCTCGGCTTTGGTGGCTTCTGCCACCTTGCCCGCCACCAGATCAGCGTTGATGTTGTACGAGGTACCGTCCGGGCCCACACCGATAGGCGCGATAACGGGGATGACATTGCTGCGGGTGAACATGTCGATCACGTTCACATTGACACTGGCCACTTCACCGACATGACCGATATCGATAATTTCGGGCCGCTCCAGTTCGGGCGAGCGGTCCATCACTTCCAGCTTGCGGGCACGGATCAGGCTGGCGTCTTTGCCGGTCAGGCCAATGGCGGTGCCGCCATGGCGGTTGATCAGGGAAACGATCTCTTTGTTCACCTGGCCCCCGAGCACCATCTCCACCACGTCCATGGTCTGGGCATCGGTCACCCGCATGCCGTTAACAAAACGGGACTGGATGTTCAGCCGGTCAAGGAGTTCACCGATCTGGGGGCCGCCGCCATGAACAACGATGGGGTTGATGCCCACCAGTTTCATCAGCACTACGTCACGGGCGAAGCTGCTTTTCAGCTCTTCATTCTCCATGGCATTCCCGCCGTATTTGATGACGACGGTCTTGCCAGTAAACCTTTGGATATAGGGCAGGCCCCGGCTCAGTACCGATGCCACCTGCATTGCCGTATCACGATCCAGCGTCATGGTGATGTATCATTCCTCAGAGTCAGAAAATAAGCCGGGTCAGAAGCCCGGCACCAGGTCCGGTGCGACCTTCTGCAACTGCTCCCGGAACACGGTCTTGATGCGTTCCAGTGCCTCTTCGCTTTCGGCTTCAAACCGCAACACCAGCACTGGCGTGGTGTTGGACGCGCGGCACAGGCCCCAGCCATCGGTATAGTCTACTCTCAGACCGTCGATATTGCTGATGTTGCCTTCACCAAAATCCGCCTGCTGTTGCAGACGCTCGATAATGGCAAATTTATCACTCTCAGTAACCTGTACATTCAGCTCAGGCGTGCTGATGTCTTCCGGGAAATCTTCGAATACCTCGTCACTGGCGCGGTCCTCAATACCGAGAATTTCCAGCAGCCGGGCGGCGGTATACAACCCGTCATCAAAGCCGTACCAGCGCTCGGCAAAGAAGATATGACCGCTCAGCTCCCCCGCCAGCAAGGCACCGGTCTCCCGCATTTTCGCCTTCATCAGGGAATGGCCGGTTTTCCACATGATCGGACGGCCACCGGCTTCGGAAATCACGCCGGCCAGGCGCCGGCTGCATTTGACGTCATAAAGCACGTCAGCACCCGGGTTGCGGGAAACCACATCCCGGGCAAACAACATGAGCAGACGGTCTGGCCAGATAATCTTGCCGGTATTGGTGACCAGACCAAGGCGGTCCCCGTCGCCATCAAAAGCCAGGCCAACGTCGGCACCGGTCTCCTGTACTTTGGCGATCAGGTCCTGCAGATTCTCGGGATTGCCAGGGTCGGGATGGTGATTCGGAAAATCACCATCCACATCGCAGTACAACGGCGTAACCTCACAGCCAAGTTCCTCCAGCAGCATCGGCCCCAGTTCACCGGCAATGCCATTGCCTGCGTCCACCACGACTTTCAGAGGGGCCGCCACCGCAATATCACCGACGATGCGGTCCAGGTAGGGCCGGCGCACGTCCTCCCGGGACAAGCTGCCCTGCCCGACGGCAAAATCGCTCGTGCTGATCCGGTCGTAAAGCTGCTGAATGGCCGGGCCAGAGAGGGTTTCTCCACCCAGCATGATCTTCAGGCCATTGTAGTTGGGTGGGTTGTGGCTGCCGGTCACCATCACTCCGGACCCGGTTTCCAGATGATGCGTGGCAAAGTACAGCACCGGGGTGGGCACCGCGCCGATATCCACCACGTTACAACCGGAGGCCATCACGCCACGGGACAGGGCTTCAGCCAGCCCCGGACTGGAGTGCCGGCCATCGTAGCCGACACATAAGGTCTGCACGCCCCGCGCCAGGGCTTCTGAGCCAATGGCGCACCCGATGGTTTCGACGACCTCCTCACTCAGGCTTTCTCCGACAATACCGCGGATGTCATAGGCGCGGAAAATTTCCGGCTGTATCTCCACAGCCTGCGCCGGCACCGGGCCGGACTCGTCCAGGAAATCATCCTCAAACAATGGCGCATCACCAAAGCCCAGAACGTCTTCATCACCATCAAGCATATCAACCTCCGGAAGATCGTCCTGATAGATGCCGCCCTCTGCCGGAGCCACCGCTCCCGCCGGCGCCGGCTTGCTGTTTCCGGCCGCCGTGGACCTGGCTACCCGGCTGTCGACCGCCATGGCGATCCGTTGCAGAACCTCTGCCGTCGCCACCACCGAATCCCAGCGAAACTCTGGCAGGCGCAACCGCTCCCCGGCAAAGGCCTTGTGCGCCCACTGAGTCATGCCGGAGAGATCCTCCCGGATGCTGCGCTGGGCCATCGCCAGCAGCAACCAGACCATGATGGCCACCACCAGCACCGGCAGGCCGATCAGCAGCGCCAGAGACAGCGGGCTGATAAAGGCCCGGGGGCTGCTGTTGGCCTGGTATTCCACCGCCCAGTCCGGGTTGGTGAGCCGGCGGGACTCCACCGGGCCATTACCGGCACCGGCAGACACCACCGTTGCCGCCTTGCCGGATACCGTCTGGACCAGGGCCAGCCGGCCACCGAGGTTGCGGTCCGGTACGGCCAGCAAAGGTACCAGCGGCGCCGTGTCGAAGACCGCCAGTACTGTACCGGCAACGGCATTGCTGACGGGATTACGGATTACCGCGGCAAACTGCAGATACCAGCGACCGTCCCGGGGGAAGGCGTCTGGCGCCAGAGCCAGCCCCCGCTCGGCACGCCGTGCCAGCTCCGCCCCGGCAAAGCCCAGCAGGGTGCCATTGCCCCCGGTACGGGGTATCTCGCCGTACGGAAACACAAACACGGCGGCGGCCCCGGGCAGGGCGGCCTGCAACTGGCTGGCAACCGCCATTGGGTCAGCGGTCAGGCCACGCAGTACGAACGGCTGGCTGGCCACTGCCTGAACCTGTTCCTGCTGGGTGAGCAGATAATGATTGAGCCGTTGCTGTGCCCGATCGGCTTCGAGCTGACGCGCGACCTCATGATGTTTTTCCGCCGAGGGTGACACCGCGAGCAGATACACCACCAGCACCGCCACTATTCCGGCCAGAACCACCAACAGAGCCTGCAGGAGACCGATGGAGCCAAGCTGACGCAAACGCCTGCCCGCCGTCTCCGCCGGTGTGTTCTTTTTGTCTGTTTCGCTGTTTTCCGGCATCGGGGCCTGGTCGGACTTTCTGGTTTTCTTTTTACCGAATTTCATAATGCATCCCGCAGTTATCATCAGATCCCGACGCTGGCTCGCTTTGCGCAGTATAGCCGCCCGGAACACCGGCGGCCGCGAGCCGACCGGTTTCGCACGCTACTCAGTTGCTGCCGGTGGAACCAAAGCCCCCGGCGCCACGCTCGGTGGCATGAAACCCGGAGACCACCTCGAACTCAGCCTGCACCACCGGCACCAGTACCAGCTGGGCGATCCGCTCACCCACCTCGATGGTGAAGGGCTCGTGCCCGCGGTTCCAGCAGGACACCATCAGCTCGCCCTGGTAGTCAGAATCAATCAGCCCCACCAGATTTCCCAGGACAATGCCGTGCTTGTGGCCCAGCCCGCTGCGAGGCAGGATCATGGCCGCCAGGCCCGGGTCTTCAATGTAGATCGACAGCCCGGTAGAAATCAGCCGGGTTTCCCCGGGGGTAATAGTCAGTGGCTGGTCAACACAGGCCCTCAGATCCAGGCCGGCGGAGCCATCCGTCGCGTAGGCCGGAAACGGGATCTTCGCTCCGATGCGGTCATCCAGAATCCGTACCTGCAGTCTTTTCTTGGTCATAGGTTCTCTGTCCTGTCACTGTGTCGGGCGATCAGCGCCAGCAGTCGCTCGGCGATGACCTGTTTGCTGTCAGGGCCACAGGATTCCTGGCCACCCGGCCAGAACACGGTGACGGCGTTATCGTCACTGTTAAAACCCAGGCCCGGGGCAGACACATCGTTGGCGACAATCATGTCGAGCTTCTTGCGCTGCATTTTGTCGGTTGCGTAAGCCGCCACATTACTGGTTTCGGCTGCAAATCCCACGGTAAAGGGCGCATCCGCCCGGGCGGCAATCGTGGCGAGGGTATCGGGATTACGCACCAGTGCCAGGCTCATGGCATCGCTGGTTTTCTTGATCTTGTCACCGGCGCAGCGCTCCGGTCGGTAATCCGCCACCGCCGCTGTCGCGATAAAAATGTCGCAGCCTTCATCCACCGCCTGCTGCGCAGCCTCCAGCATGTCTTCTGCGGTGACCACCGGCCGCACATCCACTCCTGCCGGGGCCGCCAGGTTTACCGGACCGCTCACCAGCACCACACGGGCACCGGCTTCCACGGCGGCACGGGCGATGGCATAGCCCATCTTGCCGGAGCTGTGATTGGAGATGTAACGGACCGGATCGATGGGCTCGCGGGTCGGCCCTGCGGTAATCACCAGCCGGCGACCAGACAGCAGCCCTTTACCCCCGGATACGCCCTGATCCAGGATCAGCCGGGCCAGCAGTTCCGGCTCCAGCATACGCCCGGGGCCCACATCACCACAGGCCTGCTCACCCTGATCCGGGCCCCACACAGAGATCTGCGGGTCCTCGCCCAGAAAAGCGACGTTGCGCTGGGTCCGGACATTCTTCCACATGGCCTGGTTCATGGCCGGGGCCAGAGCGATCGGCGCCTCCGTAGCGCTGCATACGGTGGTCAGCAGATCATCGGCCATGCCCTGGGCCAGCCGGGCGATAAAATCCGCCGAGGCCGGCGCGACCACCACCTGGTCGGCCCACTTGGCCAGCTCGATATGGCCCATGCCGGCCTCCGCTTCCGGGTCCAGCAACGAGGTCCGCACCGGCTCACCGCTCAGGGCCTGAAACGTCAGGGGCGTTACAAACGCCTGGGCGCCAGACGTCATGACAACCCGAACCTCAAGCCCGCTTTTTTTCAGCAAACGGACCAGTTCGGCACTCTTGTAGGCGGCTATACCACCGGTGATTCCGAGCAGAACTCGCTTGGCGGCCATGGAGCGCTCCGTAATCCCATAAAATGAATGGGTTGTAAGATAACACGCCGAGCGCCTGCAGACAGCCCGCGGGCAACGACGATCGTTTACCGAATGTTACCTTTTCAGGTAACCTTTGTAATTCTGAGAACCCGGTGCAGGACGCACCGGCTGCAAACTTCCAGCCAACGCAAGGATGCCTGACATGACTGACCACAACTGGCCGGTGGACGAACGGCCACGGGAGCGCCTGCTCGCCCACGGCGCCGAATCCCTCTCGGACGCCGAGCTCCTGGCCATTTTCCTGCGCACCGGCACCACCGGGATGCCGGTTATGGCCCTTGCCCGCCACCTGATTGACGAATTTTCCGGCCTGCGCGGACTGATGACCGCATCCCGCCGCCAATTCACCCAGGTCAAAGGCCTGGGCACCGCCAAGTACGCCCAGGTCCAGGCGGCGATGGAAATGGCCCGCCGGGTGATGGATGAGCCCCTGCGTCAGGGCGACCCGTTACGTTCGCCGGCCGATACCCGGCGTTTCCTGGCCAGCCGTCTGGGCACCTACCCCCACGAAGTCTTCGCCGGCCTGTTTCTGGATAACCGGCACCGGGTGATCCAGTACCGGGAACTGTTCCGTGGCACCATCGACGGCGCCGCGGTTTACCCCCGCGAAGTCGTACGCCATGCCCTGGAGGACAACGCGGCCGCGGTCATTTTTGCCCACAACCACCCCAGCGGCGTGGCAGAGCCCAGCCAGGCTGACATTTCCCTCACCCGTCGCCTGAAAGAAGCCCTGGGGCTGGTCGATATCCGGGTTCTTGACCATATGGTTATTGGCCACGGTGAGGTAATATCCCTTGCTGAACGGGGATTGATGTGATGGCGGCCGGAAACTGAACATTTTCCCAACAATTTTTTGCGTTGGGCTGCCAGTTCTGGTATAAAAGCGTCCCTTTCTGGCGGCGTCTGGCGAGCAGCGTTCAGTTTATAGGCGCGACCCGGTGGCTGTTAAGTGCTCCGGAGCAACCAGAGACGCATTAAAAACCGAATTCGTATTGATAGACCATTGCTCAGGTCGGAGGCAAGTATGTCCAGAGTTTGTCAGGTTACTGGTAAGCGCCCGCTCACCGGTAACAATGTATCCCACGCGATGAATCACACTCGTCGTCGTTTTCTGCCGAATCTGCAGAACCACCGTTTCTGGGTTGAGTCCGAGAAGCGCTTCGTGAAGCTGCGTGTTTCCACCAAGGGAATGCGCATCATCGACAAAAAAGGCATTGACGCTGTGCTGGCCGACATTCGCGCCCGCGGCGAGAAAGTTTAAGGAGCCGCATCATGCGCGAGAAAATCAAGCTGGTATCTTCAGCAGGCACTGGTCATTTCTATACGACCAAAAAGAACAAGCGTAACACCCCGGAAAAAATCGAGATCAAAAAATACGATCCGGTTGTCCGGAAGCACGTTGCGTACAAGGAAGCCAAGATCAAGTAATTGATCCCGCTTCCCCAAAAACCCGGCCTGGTGCCGGGTTTTTTTATGCCTGCCCCGCGCGGATCGTCAGAACGTCTGCAGATAGCCTTTGGGCAAGGCCACATCCATGGCGATGGGCAGGTGATCCGACATCGGATAACTCACCACCTGGGACCGGCGGATCTCCAGCGAGGGGCTCACCAGAATATGGTCCAATGCCTTTTCCGGCCGCCAGCTGGGAAAACTGTGGGCGGTCTCGGGCAGCGGAATCAGGTCCGTTTCCTTGAGCGGTGTCCTGGTCAGCAGCTGTTCGGCGTGGGCATTCATATCTCCCATCAGAACCACATGCCGGTAGTCTGCGATCAGCTCGCGGATATAACCCAGCTGCCGCATCTGGGCTGACTTGCTGAGCGAAAGATGCATCAGCACCAGCACCAGCGGATCTTCCTCCAGCCCGTAGCGGGCGATGATGGCGCCCCGCCCCGGGATCATCCCCGGCAAACGGTGTTCGGTAACGTCCAGGGGACGGAACCGGCTAAGCAAACCGTTACTGTGCTGGGCCACCTGCCCGAGATTACGGTTCAGCTGCTGGTGCCAGTAGGGAATGCCCGCCGCCTCGGCCAGGTACTGCACCTGATTGATATAACCGCTGCGCAGGCTGCCCCCGTCGCACTCCTGCAAGGCCACCACATCGTACTGGCTGAGCAGATTAGCGATCCGGTCCAGATTCTCGATCCGCTGACGGTGGGGAAGGAAGTGCTGCCAGCTTCGGGTCAGGTAATGATGGTAGGAGGAGGTATTGATGCCCACCTGGATATTGAAGGTGAGCAGCCGGATATGCCGGTTAGGTTCAAACTCAGGCACATGGTCACTGCCTGAAGATGCCCCTCTGGCCTGGGGCCGGGTCTTCAGGATGCCACCCAGCTGCTCTCGAATTCGCTTGTACATAGACCGAAACCCCCGGCTAGTCCAGAAAGCAGCCAGCCGCTCCGGCTGGCCCGGCTCCCGACATTACTCGGCGCCTGCCTGTTCCTGCCGGGCCAGATATTCCACAACCTTGAGCACGTTCTCGTGACTGCCTGCCATGCTGGCATTCACCACGTACTTACCGTTTACCAGCATAGCCGGTGTTCCGGTAATAAGCGCGCCCCGAATCCTGGATTGCGCCTGCTGCACCCGGGCCCGAACACCAAAGCTGTTATAGGTGGCTACAAACTCTTCAGCATCCACACCATAGTTGGCAACAAAATCTGCCAGGGTTTCAGCGGAGTTGAGTGGGCGACGTTCGCCGGCCAGCGCATCAAACAGTGCATCATGGACCTTGTCCAGCTCCCCCATGGCGTCGAGGGCATAAAAGGCATAGGCATGGGGTTCCCAGCTCTTGCCCAGCGCTGCCGGCAGGCGCACGTAGCTGATGTACTCCGGTGCGCTTTCTTCCCAGGCCTCCGCCAGCGGCTTGAAGTTGTAGCAGTGGGGGCAGCCGTACCAGAACACCTCTGCCACCTCTACACCGCTGTCCGATGCCGTTCGCACGGGGTTATCGAGTGTGCGGTAATGGGTACCTTCCTGCCACGGCTGGGCGTGGGCCAGGCTGGCGGCAACAAGCGCCACAATAAAAACTACAGCAGAGCCAAAGGTTCTGGTCATCGGGAATCTCCGAAAATAATGTCAGTTATCTGGAATTATGACCCGGCAATCGGGAAAAGTTCCACCGCCGGTCGCCCAGAGTTGGTTACAGATCAGTAAACGGCAAAAACCCCGCCGGGGCGGGGTTTTGGTGTACGGTTACCAGGCCAGTCAGTTGAGCCCGGAAACGTAGTTGGCTACCGCCTCGATCTCGGCATCGGTTAACCGGGATGCCACATCCATCATGATCGCGGACGTTGAACCACCCGCACGTTCGCCGGCACGGTAGGCGTTGAGCTGCTTGACCACGTACTCGGCAGTCTGGCCGCCCAGCGCCGGATATCCGGCCGGCTCGTTCCCGGTCCCGCGGGGGCTGTGGCACGCGGCGCAGGCGGGCACACCCGAGGCCATGTTACCACCGCGATACAGGGCCTGACCCTGCTCAACCAGCTCCGGATCTGCCTGACCCACCACCATCGTCTGCTGGTTATAGTAGGCCGCAAGATTCTGCAGATCCTGATCAGACATGGCGGTCAGCAAGCCGGTCATTTCCGGAACCACACGATCACCGTCCCGGATATCAACCAGTTGTTCGTAAAGATACCGCTCACCGATTCCGGAAAGTTTCGGGTAGACAGCCATCATCGGCTGGCCACCGCCCTGCCCGTGACAGCTGGCACATACCGCTGCGTTCTGTTCTCCCGCTGCCGGATCTCCTGCCCCGTGCGCCATTGCTGTCAGGCCAACACCGAGAACAACCCCTGCGATCAGTCTTTTCATGCTCGCTCCGCTTCTCTCATCTTTGCATCTGGAAAATCTTATTCGTGGTGCTACCGGCAAGCACTGATGTCACAGGCTAAAAACCGGGGCTGAGGCAGTAACGCGAGGCGTCACGCCCTGAATTGGTGTAGCATTATACATTAATCACCAATAACTGAAATCCAAAGGAACACCAACCGCCGTGGAGCCTGATCTGACTCAAAAAAGCCTCTCCTACAACAGTGCCCGGTTTCTGGTCAGTGCGTCCCGTCTGGACGAGTGTCCGCCGGACATCGGCGCTGAAGTCGCGTTTGCCGGCCGCTCCAACGCGGGCAAGTCGAGCGCACTCAATGCCATCACCGCCAACGGTAAACTGGCCCGTACCAGTAAAACGCCCGGGCGTACCCGGCTGATCAACTTTTTCAGCCTGAACCGGGAAAACCTGCGCCTGGTGGACCTGCCCGGTTACGGCTATGCCAAGGTGTCCCGGGACATGAAGGACGACTGGCAGCACCACCTGGGCCACTACCTGAACGAGCGACGCTGCCTGCGGGGGCTGGTTCTGGTGATGGATATCCGTCACCCCCTGACGGATTTTGACCAGATGATGGTGGAGTGGTGCGAGCACAATACCCTGCCACTGATGATTCTGGCCACCAAGGCGGACAAGCTGAAGTTCGGTCAGGCCAAGACCGCGATGATGAGCATCGCGGCCAAACTGAAACCCTATCGCTGCGTACAGCAGCTGATCATGTTTTCGTCGACCTCCAAGCGGGGCGTTGATGAATGCCGGCAGGCTCTGACCGCCTGGCTGGAGGCGCCAGAGGTGGAGGCGGACGCCCACCCCGGGCAATAAAAAACCGGCCTGCCAAGAAAAGGTACAGGCCGGTAAAACGTCAGGGTTTGCGACGTGCTAAACCTGAGAACTCACTCAGGAGACGCAGAAAAGTCCGCTTTCCTGCGTCATTTCCTGTGACAGCGGGATTCTGTATTAGTTCACCGGGCGAGCAAAAAATAACCACACTGGCTAGCCTGTGGCTGCCAGGGCCGGCCGGTACTTCTCCCGCATCGCCATCACCTGCTCGTAATATTCCGGCATGAGGTAGGGTATCTCCAGCGTCAGCACCTGATAGATGCCCTGCTTGAGTTCAGCGATGCTCAGGCTTGCCGGCTCGGCCCCGGCATGGGCCGTCTTCAGAAACGCCATCCAGTTGGTAATCACCAGCCAGACATTCAACGACATGGCCGCACGCAATTCTTCTGGCTGCGGCTTGATGATACCGGCCTCGGCCAGCTTGCCGAAAATGCGGTTGATGGCCACCAGGCAGCGGGCAGTGAATTCCCGATAATCCCCGCGCAAGCGGGAATCGCTATCGAGCAGATACTCCAGATCCCGATGGAAGAACCGATAACTCCACAGGCCATCAAACACCGACTCAAGATAGAACGCCAGGTCGTCCAGAGTAAGCGGACGGTCCTCCGGGATATCCAGGTAGTAATCCACAAGCTTTTCATATTCCTGGAAAATCTCATAAATAATGTCGGACTTATTGCGAAAGTGGTAATACAGGTTACCCGGCGAAATGTTCAGGTGTGCAGCAATGTGATTGGTCGTGATATTACGCTCGCCCCGCTCATTAAAAAGTTCAAGGCTGGACAGCAATATTTTGTCTCTGGTCTTCATTCGCCTGCCAGTATGGGTTGTTGGTCGCTTTGCGGTTGGCCCAAAGAGCCATCCGCGGTTCCTTGACTGCCTAGAGTATATACTCTAATAATAACTGAATGCGCAAATCCACAGGATTGCAGCCACTGACAATAGCAAGCCGGCCAGGGTGGCCCTGACGGCACGGGGGATACAACATGGCAGCCACCATCGTCCAACTCAGCGAGAGCAGCACACAGATTCAGCATATCCAACGCCTCTTTGATCTGCAAAAAGCGGCTTTTCGCGCCAACCCGATGCCATCCCTGACCGAGCGCAAGGAAAATCTGAAGCGCCTGAAACAGGCCCTGCTGGATAATCAGGATCGCTTCACCGACGCCATTGACCGGGATTTCAGCTGCCGCTCGAAAGACGAAACCCTGATTGCCGAACTCATGCCGTCGGTCCAGGGTATCAATTACACCCTGAAAAACCTTGCCGACTGGATGAAACCGTCCAGGCGCCACGTTTCAGTCCTGTTCCAGCCCGCGAGCAACCGCGTACACTACCAGCCCAAGGGCGTAGTGGGAGTGATTGTGCCCTGGAACTACCCGCTGTATCTGGCCGCAGGGCCTCTGACGGCATCTCTGGCAGCGGGCAACCGCACCATGATCAAGATGTCGGAATTCACGCCTCATACGTCTGCGCTGTTCAAGGAAATCATTGAATCCATTTTCGCCGAAGACCTGGTGTCGGTGATTACCGGCGAAGCAGACGTAGCGGCAGAGTTTTCCCGCCGTCCGTTTGACCACCTGCTGTTTACCGGCTCCACCTCGGTGGGCAGGATGGTTATGCGAGCCGCCGCCGACAACCTCACTCCGGTCACTCTGGAGCTGGGCGGCAAATCACCGGCCATCGTCTCCCAGGATGTCCCCATGCAGGACGCCGCCCAGCGTATCGCCTTTGGCAAGGCCCTGAATGCCGGCCAGACCTGTGTCGCGCCGGATTATGTTCTCTGCCCCGCAGACCGGCTACAAACGTTTGTTGACGAGTTCCGGATACGCTTTGCCGAGATGTACCCCAGTCTGCGCGATAATGACGACTACACCGCCATCATCAACGACCGGCAATACGACCGCCTGAACAGCTATCTGGATGATGCCCGCACCAAAGGTGCCGAACTGGTCGAGATCAATCCCGCCAACGAGAACCTGAAAGACGGCAGCCGCAAGATTCCGCTGACCCTTGTCCTCAAGGCAACCCCGGACATGAAAGTCATGCAGGACGAGATCTTCGGCCCCATCTTGCCGGTGGTCAGCTACAACGGGCTCGACGAAGCCCTCCACTATATCAATGAACGGCCCCGGCCCCTGGCACTCTACTTTTTCGGTTACGATAAAACCGAGCAACAGAAGGTGGTCGACCAGACCCATTCCGGCGGCATGTGCATCAACGACACTTTGATGCATGTGGCCCAGGACGATGTGCCTTTTGGTGGTATCGGTGAGTCAGGCATTGGCCATTACCACGGCAAGGAAGGTTTCCTGACCTTCTCCCATCAGCGGAGCATATTTGCCAAGCAGAAGTTCAACAGCGGCAAATTCGTGTATCCACCTCACGGCTCTGCTGCCCACCGTATGGTTTACAAGCTCTTTATCCGGTAACCGGCCAGGGGCCAGGGCTACAGCATGAAAACCAATGCTGCTATGCTACGGCCCACCAAGGTAAAGGAGCTGCGCATGCCTAAAGTTATTTATCCGGGAACGTTCGACCCCATCACCAACGGCCACACAGATCTGATCGAGCGGGCCGGCCGGATGTTTGGTGAGGTGGTGGTTGCCGTGGCGTACAACCCGAAAAAGCAGCCGTTGCTGAATCTCGAGGAACGCTGCGACCTGGTGCGCCGGGCCACGGCCCATATACCGAATGTAACGGTGACCGGGTTCAGCAACTTGTTGGCCGAGTTTGTCCGGGAGCAGAACGCTACGGTCATCCTCCGGGGGCTGCGTGCGGTGTCAGACTTCGAGTTCGAGTTCCAGCTGGCCGACATGAACCGCAGACTGGCGCCGGAAATCGAAAGTGTTTTTCTGACTCCGGCCAATCATCTGTCGTACATCTCGTCCACGCTGATTCGGGAGATAGCCTCCCTGGGTGGCGATATCTCGGAGTTTGTCGATCCGGCGGTCGCCGACGCCCTGAAGCAGAAATTCAGCAACACGTAACCGGCGGTCAGAGCAAAGGTGGCAGAGGGATCTGATAACCGTTCAGGTCCAGCACCAGATCCTTCATGCGCCCTTCCATCACCAGTTGGTCATCCCGCGGCGCCAGCAAGCCTGACTTTAACAGAGGCGCTACCTGCAAACGTACCGCAGGGTAGTCTTCCGCCAGCGTCACCGGCATGGAAAAATCCACATTGCCCGTCAAACCCTGCATCACCATCAGCATGGTGTCTTTCTCATCCGCCGCGAGCTCCGGGTGAGCAATCTCCAGACTTCCCTCAATCCTGCCTTCCGGGGTGTCGACCAGCAGTTCCCGAACACCAGCCGAAAAGCCCGCCGCCGCCAGCGACCGAACCGATTCGTTCACCTGATGCATCAGGGCCAGCTGGCGCTCAAATCCCGGGCGCGCACCCTGCCGGGCCGTCACCGCAAGTGCCTGCATCTCTGTCATGGCGGTGCTGAATGCACTCCAGCTGGCAACGTCGACATTATCGATTGTCACACCCACCCGGTGCGGACCATAGGTCTGATCCTCATAGGTTGCCGTGTCTACCGTCAGCTCGAGAGCAGAGTCCAGGCGCTGATCGTCATCCCTGGCCTCACTGCGGCTGGTCAGCGCCACGCCGTGTAACTCCACCGGCGCAGCCCCCGGACCGCCGATCGACAGCGTCTCGATGGAAGCCTTACCCTCACCGGTCCACAGGTCACCGGTGAGCCAGCTCAGACTCTGCTCAATGTGCAGGTCGCTGAGCGCCAGCTCCAGCCCGGGGCCCGACAGCACCAGCGCGGGCCAGACCAGCAGCATGTCGGCGGCCTCACCCGCGGATCCGATACTGAGGCGTGCGACCCCACCGCTGCTGCGCAGGGACTCACCCGAGGCCGGATGGTCAATGGTGGTGACCGGGGCCTCCAGCTCAAGAGTGGCCGAGCCCCAGAGGCGGACGGCCAGCGTCAGCTTTGGCGGGTTCTCAGGAAACCAGTTGGCATCTTCAGGCTGCCAGCCGGCTTCCGGCCGGAAATCCAGGGTACTGCCGGTCAGGCCGTGAGACACATTTACCTGGAAATCCAGCTGATAAGTCTCCCCGCGGGCCGGGTCCGTGATCACCAGAGTGCCCGCGGCCACCGAGCGCAGCAGTCCCCGCTGGTAATTCCGCGTTTCCACCTGCATGAAGGGCTGGGCTGAATTAACGTCCAGCATCGCCCGATGCCACTGCTGTTCGGTAAGGTAACCTACGCCCCAGGGGGTTAACGCGGCACAAGCCAGCACAATACCACCGGCTACCAGCCATTTTGTGAGTTTCAAAACCTGAATCCTGTGTGGGATATCTTTGTTGTCCAGCGGGTTGCGGCTTTATCCGGTATTGCCCGTCAGGCGCTCAAGCAGCACCAGTTGTGCGGCAAATCGTTCTTCGCCCGGCGCTGGCTGATTCTGCACGTAGCTACCGTCCGGCTGCAAGACCCAGGCCTGGCAGTTATCGGCCAGATATATATCCAGATCTTCCCGCAGCCGGGCTACCAGCGTGGGCTCCTCAACCGGAAACGCCGTCTCTACCCGGTGCATCATGTTGCGTTCCATGGCGTCTGCACTGGAGCAATAAACGTCTGGCCGGCCGTGATTGCCGAAGTAGTACACCCGGGTATGCTCCAGAAAACGCCCGACGATCGAGCGCACCCGGATGTGATCGGATAACCCGGGCACCTCCGGCCGCAGGCAACAGATACCCCGGATAATCAGATCAATCTTGACCCCTGCCTGTGACGCCCGGTAAAGCGCCTTGATGATCTGCGGCTCGGTCAGCGCGTTCAGCTTGAAGATCAGGCGACCCTGACTACCAAATCCCGCCTCCCGATCAATCAGGCTGATCAGGCGGGTATGGAGAGTAAAAGGTGCATGGAACAGTTTTTTGATCTTCAGCGCCTTGCCCATGCCGGTCAGCTGCTGGAACAGTTTGTTGACATCGACCCCGATCGACTCATCGCAGGTCATCAGGCTGTAATCCGTGTACAGACGGGCGTTGGCGGCATGGTAGTTGCCGGTGCCAAGGTGTACGTAACGGCGTAACCGCCCGTCTTCACGCCGGACAATCAGGATCATTTTGGCGTGGGTTTTATAGCCCACCACCCCGTACACCACAATTACCCCGGCCTCCTGGAGCCGGCTGGCCAGTTCCAGGTTCTCAGCCTCACTGAAGCGGGCCCGCAGCTCGACCACGGCGGTTACCTCTTTGCCCCGGCGGGCCGCGTCGGCCAGCGCTTCCACCACTTCTGAATCAACCCCGGTCCGATACAGGGTCTGGCGGATGGCCAGCACGTCAGGGTCCTTGGCGGCCTGGCGCAACAGGTCCACCACCGGGCTGAAGTTCTCAAAGGGATGCAGCAACAGAACCGGCCGCTTGCGGATCGCATCGAAGATGGTTTCCTGACTCCGGATCTGACGCGGAACGGACGGTGAAAAGCCCGGGTAGCTGAGCTCAGGACGCTCTACCAGCCCGCCCACCGCCAGCAGGCGTGTGAGGTTGACCGGGCCGTTGACCTGATACAGCTCACGCTCGCTGAGGCCAAATTCCCTCAACAGAAACTGCACCAGCTCCGGCGGGCAGTTGTCCGCCACCTCCAGACGAACTGCATCGCCAAACCGGCGGCTGAGCAGTTCGCCCCGAAGTGCAGAGGCCAGGTCTTCCAGATCATCTTCGAGTTCGAGGTCGGCGTTTCGGGTCAGGCGGAACTGATAACAGCCCTTTACCACCATTCCCGGGAACAGTTCTTCGGCATGGGCATGGATCATCGAAGACAGGAACACCATGTTCTCGCCGCCATCGCAGACCTCGTCCGGCAACCGGACCAGCCTGGGCAGCGAGCGCGGGGCCGGCAGGATCGCCATCCCGGTTTCACGGCCAAACGCATCCTTGCCGTCCAGCTCAACAATAAAGTTGAGGCTTTTGTTCACCAGCCGGGGAAACGGATGGGACGGGTCCAGACCGATGGGGCTCACTACCGGCAGGATCTCTTCGTCGAAATAGGTCCGCACCCACTGGGCCTGGGCCGGTGTCCATTCCCGGCGACGGACAAAGTGGATATTTTCCCGCTCGAGCTCGGGAATCAGCACGTTATTCAGGATATCGTACTGCTCGTCGATGTATTCGTGGGCTACCCGGCTGATCTCCGCCAGCACCTGCTCCGGCTGCATGCCGTCAACGCCAACGCTTTCCCGGCCGTACTTCAGTTTCTGGCGCAGACCGGCGACCCGGATTTCGAAAAACTCATCCATGTTGCTGCTGAAGATACAGCAGAACATCAGCCGGCTGAGCAGTGGGTGTGCCGGGTCCAGGGCCTGCTTGAGCACCCGGTAGTTGAACTGCAGCTGGCTCAGCTCCCGGTTGAAGTAGTTTTCAAAAGCCTCAAGGTTTACCTCTTCGCCGGTCAGCGGCAGCTCTATCGGCGCCGGTACGTTCAGCTCTTCAGGCACTGACTGCCTGGCAGTATCCGTGGTCATCGTTTCCCCTCATCGGGCAGGCAGAGCCTGCATCAAGTCTGCTTACATTCTCGCAGCAGCCGCGCCGCACGTACCGCAAAGTAGGTCAGAATGCCATCGGCTCCGGCCCGACGCATCGCCATCAGGCTCTCCATCATTACCGCATCACCGTCGAGCCAGCCGTTTTCCGCCGCTGCCATGTGCATGGCGTACTCGCCGCTCACCTGATACACAAAAGTAGGTACCTGCAGCTCGGTTTTAACCCGGCGCACAATATCCAGATAGGGCATGCCGGGCTTGATCATCACCATATCGGCACCCTCGGCCAGATCCATCGCGACTTCGTGGATCGCCTCGTCACTGTTGGCGGGGTCCATCTGATAGGTAAACTTATCCGCCTTGCCCAGGCTGCCGGCCGACCCGACGGCATCCCGGAATGGCCCGTAGTAGCTGGATGCATACTTGGCAGAATAGGCCAGAATGCGGGTATTCACATAACCGGCACGTTCCAGCGCTTCCCGAATAGCTGCCACACGGCCATCCATCATGTCGGAGGGCGCGACCACATCGGCACCGGCATCGGCATGGGACAGAGCCTGGTTAACCAGTGCTTCTACCGTCACATCGTTCAGAACATAGCCGTCGTTATCGATGATGCCGTCCTGACCGTGAGTGGTGAACGGGTCCAGTGCCACATCGGTAATCACGCCCAGTTCCGGATAGGCTTTCTTGAGTGCCCGAACGGCCCGCTGGGCAAGACCATCGGAATCCCACGCCCCAGAGCCGGACAGATTTTTCTTTTCGGGCGCCACCACCGGGAACAGGGCAATCGCCGGGATACCCAGCTCAACCAGTTCTGCCGCCTGCTCTACCAGCAGATCAATGCTCAGGCGATCCACCCCGGGCATCGACGGTACCGCCTCACGCTGATTCTCACCTTCCAGCACAAACACCGGAAAAATCAGGTTGCCTGCCGACAGATGAGTTTCCTGGACCAGACGCCGGGAAAAGCTGCTGGCCCGGTTGCGGCGCAGACGGGTTGCCGGATACGCCCGGCTAAACAGTGGAGCACGTGATTTGGGCATGAAATACCTCCTGAACATGGATAGCACCGAAAAGTAATGCCATCATACACCTCAGAAGCGACCCGGTGCATGGCTGCACGCACCACAGTCTGCCCGCGCCAGATGACAATTGTCTGACAAGAAGCAGGGCGGCCAACCGCCGCCCTGCCTGTTATCGAAGGGAATTCGAGGAAAACTCTGATGGATCAGTTGTTAAAGCCAACCTCCACCTTACGGGGCGAGTCATGCCGGAAGCTGGTATCAACTTCCTGGATCTTGCCACCACTTTGTAAAAAAGCTTCGATATCTGCCTGCAGCCGGGCCCTTACCCGCGCCCGACCGGCAACAGAGTGGTTATCGTCGCTGTCATTGCCCCAGCTACCGGACTGCTCCAGGTTGCTTTCGTCGAATTCACTCATGCCTTTTCTCCATCAACGAAAACAGTGGTTCAGGTGCGCTGCAGACCGCTGCAAGCGCCACCCCGTCTCGACGGGCGGCCACCTGTGGCCCGTCTTGGCGTCTTTATAATCCGGTTTTGTTAACGGCGCTATTTCCTGACAACAACTTTTTTGTAATTTTTTGTAACTAACCATAAGCCCCTGATTTAAATGGCCCGATTAGACTATTATAAAGTTACAAATTATTGACAGATAAACTGAATACTGATTCAATCTTTAGTGGAGCCCGTATGGCTTATCGTGAAACAGAAAAAATGCGGCAGCGCAAAGCAGAGGCGCGCCAGCGAATCGTAGAGGCCACCTGGCAGTGCGTGACCGAAGGCGGTTTCCGCAGCGCCCGGATGTCCCGGATTGCCGGCCTGGCCGAGGTGGCTACCGGTACCATTTATCGCCACTTTGAGTCCCGGGAAGAGCTGTTCGCAGAGATTTTCCGGCTGGCCACCCAGCGTGAGGTCGACAAGGTGGCCAAAGCCCTGGCGATACCGGGCAATGCCGTGCAGCGACTGGACAACGCTCTGCGCCAGTTCGCGCTGCGGGCCCTGAAAGGTCCGGTAAGAGCCTGGGCCCTGATTGCCGAGCCGGTTGACCCGAAAGTGGATGAAGAACGGCTGGTGTACCGCAAGGCTTACGCCGATTTGTTCGAACAGGCCATCCGGGATGGCATAGCCGACAGGTCTCTGCCGGCACAGGACGCCCGCCTGAGCAGCACCTGCGTGGTGGGGGCCATGTCGGAAGCCCTGGTGGGCCCGCTGGCGCCCTCCCAGATCGCTGGCCCCTCAGCCAACACCTATAATCAAGCAGAGCTGGTTGACGCCATCGTGTGCTTTTGCCTGCGGGGGCTGACCGGCACCAGGAGCTGATCATGAGCAACACCCGGCACAGTTATCAACGCGACAACGACACCCGCTACCTGTCGGCGACCCATGAGGTGACAAACCAGCCAGCGCCGCTGGAAAACTACAACCTCTACCAGCAGGATATTGCGCTGCGTGAAGCGGTCCGGCGTGAAGGTGCGGGGTTTGCCGATCAGGACCTTGACCGGTTCGGAGCCTGGGCCGGCGACGCCCGGACCATTGAACTGGGGCACCAGGCCAACGCCAGCAAGCCGGTATTTCGCACCCACGACCGCTATGGCCACCGCATCGACGAAGTCAGCTTTCACCCCGCCTACCACGAACTCATGGGCGTGGCTCTGGAAAACGGCCTGCACAGTTCGCCCTGGACCAACCCCGGAGCCGGCGCCCAGGTCGCCCGGGCCGCCCGGTATTACATGCATTCCCAGGTTGAGGCAGCCCACTGCTGCCCGGTTACCATGACCTTTGCAGCGATTCCCTCGATTCAGAAGCAGCCTGACCTGGCCAGACTCTGGGCCCCGAAAATCCTGGCCAACCACTACGACAGCCGCAACGTACCAGACAGTGACAAAACCGCTGTCACCATTGGCATGGCCATGACCGAAAAGCAGGGCGGCAGTGATGTCCGTGCCAACACCACCCGGGCGTATGCCACTGGCCACGAGGGGCCCGGCCAGGCCTACGAACTGGTCGGCCACAAGTGGTTTGTTTCAGCCCCGATGTGCGACGCGTTTCTGGTTCTGGCCCAGACCCAAACCGGCCTGTCCTGCTTCCTGATGCCCCGCTGGCGCCCGGACGGCAGCAAGAACCCCTGGCAGATCCAGCAGCTCAAGAACAAGATGGGCAACGTTGCCAACGCCTCCAGCGAGGTCGAACTCCGGGGCGCGCTGGCCTGGATGGTGGGCGAGGAAGGACGGGGCGTGCGCACCATTATCGAAATGGTCGCCATGACCCGGTTCGATTGCATGATTGGCAGCTCAGCCGGCATGCGACAGGCCGTGGCCCAGGCCAGTCACCACTGTCGCCACCGTAGCGCATTCGGTGCCCGCCTCAGTGATCAGCCCCTGATGCAGAATGTTCTCGCCGACCTGATCATCGAAAACGAAGCCGCCCTCGCCTACACCATGCGCGTGGCCCGGGCCCTGGACAACCAGAACGACGAACATCAGCGGCTGCTGGCCAGGCTTGCCACCCCGGTGGGCAAGTACTGGATCTGCAAACGCACCCCGAATCACGCCTACGAAGCCATGGAATGCACTGGCGGCAGTGGCGTAATGGAAGACAGCATCATGCCCCGCCTGTTCCGCGAATCCCCGGTCAACGCCATCTGGGAAGGCAGCGGCAACGTCCAGTGCCTGGACACGCTCCGGGCCATTCACAAGGAGCCCGACACCCTCGACGCCTTCTTCACCGAGGCTGCCGAAGCCCGGGGCACCGACCGGCGCTTTGACCAGTTCCTCAAGGCACTGCAACACGATTTTGCTGACCTCAGCAACGCCCAGTACCGCGCCCGCAACCTGGTCGACCGCATGGCCCTGGCCATGCAGGGCTCACTGCTTCTGCGCTTCGGCGACAAACACATCGCTGACGCCTTCTGCGCCTCCCGGCTGCAAGCCGGAGGCGGCCTCAACTACGGCAACCTGCCCTCCGGCACCAACCCGGCGGCCATTATCAAACGGGCAACCCCTGAAGTAGGCTAGCGGATCGTAGGCTAGCGGACATCCGGCCCCTGCACCCACACACGGCACCAGAATCATGTCAGAAACCCTGAGAAAACTGCTGAAAGAAGGCAAAACCCCACAACATGCGGATATCACACCGCATGTCGGCGTTCTCACCCTGCATTTCCAGCTCTATGGCTGCGAAGACCTCAAGGCCAAGCGCAAAACGTTTACGCCAATGAAGGCGGTATGGGGCAGGGAGCCGGATCTGGCGGTGGCCGAAACCGCCGACCACGAAGCGCTGGACAGTGCGGTCTGGACCATCGCGGCTCTCGGTGCCAGTGCCCGGCAGATCACCCAGCGCCTGGACCAGATCGAAAAGGATATCCAGAACCGCATTGATGCCCCCATCCTCGACCTGCACCGGGAAGTCCTCTGAACCGACACCTGCTGGCAGGGCATAGCGTCGGGCTTGTACAAGTCTTATACTACGCCCCCTCAGGGAGAGCATGAACTGCCCCCCGGGCAGCCAAACAAATTCAATGCCGGATACACTCCGGCTCCGTCCTGCGGGTTTCCGGAACCAACCCGAGGACGACCACTGAGTGTATGTGGTGTTATGACCGGAAAGAAAAAATCCGCCCACGCCTCGGTTGAGGCCATGTATCGCGTGTTTACCGTGCCTGAGGCACCGGAATCCACGCTGAGCCGTATCGACCAGGATATTTCCAGGAACCTCGCCGGTTTCCTGCAAGCGCATATTGTCGCCGTTGAACGGGATCTGTCGGAGGTTGAAAAACATTTTTCCGAATCCGCGATCCCGGAAAAACCCGTGTTTGTTTCCGAGCAGACCCAGTTCCTGCTCGACAAGCTGGTGGCAAACTCGGTGCATACCGCATCACCGGCGTTCATTGGCCATATGACCTCGGCACTGCCCTACTTCATGCTGCCGCTGTCCAAAATCATGATCGCCCTGAACCAGAACCTGGTCAAAACCGAAACCTCCAAAGCGTTTACCCCTATGGAGCGGCAGGTGCTGGGGATGATCCACCGGCTGGTGTATCAGGAGGATGGTGCGTTTTACCGCAAGTGGATGCACGACCCCCGATTTGCCCTGGGTGCCATGTGTTCCGGCGGCACCATCGCCAACGTCACCGCCCTGTGGGTGGCCCGTAACCGGGCTTTTCCGGCCGAAGGCAGTTTCCGCGGGCTGCACGAAGAAGGCCTGTACCGGGCCATGAAATACTATGGTTATGAAGGGGCTGCCATCCTGGTCTCCAAACGCGGCCACTACTCCCTGCGCAAAGCCGCTGACGTACTCGGGCTGGGGCGGAGCGCCCTGATAGCGGTGGAGACGGACGAGTTCAACCGCATCCAGCCAGACGCTCTGCGGGACAAATGCCTGGAACTGCAGGAACAGAAGGTCAAGGTCATCGCCATCTGTGGTGTGGCCGGCACCACCGAGACCGG
>DATGNB010000021.1:0-38152 GCA_035306945.1 Marinobacter sp. | reverse complement strand
TACGGTCAGTGTTGAAGAGCTGTCCCAGGAAGAAGCGGAAATCCGCCGTGAAGAGAAGTTCCCGTACACCGGTGAGAAACTGTCCCTGAACTTCCAGGATATTGAAGTGCGCTCTGTACTTCAGCTGATTGCCGATTTCACCGGCCTGAACCTGGTGGCCAGTGACACTGTGGGTGGCAGCATTACCCTGCGCTTGCAGAATGTACCCTGGGATCAGGCGCTGGATCTGATTCTTAAAACCAAGGGCTTGGACAAGCGCCAGATTGGCAACGTTCTTCTGGTAGCGCCGGCGGACGAAATTGCGGCCCGTGAAAAGCTTGAGCTGGAAACCACCAAGCAGATCGCTGAGCTGGCCCCGGTTCGTCTGGATATTATCCAGGTGAACTACGCCAAGGCAGATGAAGTCGTTGAGCTTATTCGAGCAGACGCGGAGTTGATTTCTTCCAGAGGCTTTGTTTCGTCTGACAAGCGTACTAACACAATTACCATTCGAGAAACCGCTGACAAGCTGGAAGAAATCCGTCGCTTAGTAACGACTTGGGACGTGCCCGTGCGCCAGGTTTCTATCGAAGCGCGTATTGTTCGGGCCCAAACCAGTGTGGCCGAAGACATCGGTGTTCGCTGGGGTGGTGCGGCTTACAACGTCGACGGTGATGATGTTGTAACCATCGGCGGCTCGCTGGGCACCCTGCAGGAAGCTCGCGACGCAGCTAGCGGTGGCAGCAATACCATTTCCTTCCCGGGTGCCTTGGGTGTTGATCTCGGCGTCTCCGGTGACGGCGCATCCTCCTTCGCAATCGGCTGGGGCAGTGATGACTTCCTGGTAGATCTGGAGCTGTCTGCCTTGGAAAGTGACGGCCGTGCAGAAGTGGTTTCCCAGCCACGGGTTGTGACTGCGGACCGCCAGACGGCATCTATCAAGTCCGGTGAAGAGATTCCGTACCAGGAAGCAACCTCAAGCGGCGCGACCAACGTAGAGTTCAAGGAAGCGGTGCTGTCTCTGGAAGTGACGCCGCAAATCACCCCGGATGACAAGATCATTATGGACCTCGTCGTGAATCAGGACTCCCGTGGTGAGGTTACGGCGGGCATCCCCTCTATCAACACCAACGAGGTAACTACTCAGGTGTTGGTCGCGAACGGTGAAACGGTGGTTCTGGGTGGTATCTTCCAGTCCGAGGTGGCCACGCAAACTACCAAGACCCCGTTCCTGGGTGATATTCCGTACCTTGGCCGCCTGTTCAAGCGTACCGAACACATTGATGAGCGGAGCGAACTGCTGATCTTTGTGACGCCGAAGATCGTACGTGGTGATCTGCTCGACTGATCGCCCGGGGTACCAGAAAGCCGCCGCTCACCCCGGCGGCTTTTTTGTGCCTGGCACGGTGAGTGTGGTAGCAGTGGCTTATGGAAAGGCACGCCCTGTGCTATTCTCACCCGCCTGAAATCTGTTGAGCGGAAATTATGTCTTTGCCCAAACGCATAGTACTGGTGGGGCCCATGGGGGCCGGCAAAAGTACCATCGGCCGCATGCTCGCCAAAGAGCTCGGGTACCGTTTTCTTGATTCGGACAAAGTGATCGAAGAGCGGTGCGGAGCCAACATACCGTGGATCTTTGATGTGGAAGGGGAAGATGGCTTCCGCATCCGCGAAACCGCCATGCTGCAGGAGCTGGCATCCGAAACCGGTATTGTGCTGGCCACCGGTGGCGGTGCCGTTATGCGCCATGAAAACCATCCATTGCTGAAAAAAAGTTCAGTGGTGGTGTATCTGAAAACCTCCATAGAGCAGCAGGTGGAGCGTACCCGCAAAGACCGTAACCGCCCGCTTTTGCAAACGGACGACCCGGAGGCAGTGCTCAGGAAACTGTTTGAGATCCGAGACCCGCTGTACACCGGGTTAGCCGATATCGTGATGTTTACGGACCGCAAAAGCCCGCGCCTGGTGGTCCGGCAACTGGTCAACCGCATCAACCCCAAAACGCCCCGGCACAAACGGCAAAGACGCAAAGAAGGTCGTGATTATGAACAAGGTGCTTCGAGAACTTGAGGTAGACCTCGGGGAGCGCAGCTACCCGATCATTATTGGCCAGGGGCTGCTCGGCTCCTATGATCTGACGCCCTGGACAGAGGGTGATCAGGTGATGATCGTCACCAACGATACCGTCGCCCCTCTCTACCTGGAAAAAGCCCGTGGCTGCTTTCCCGGCAAGCGCGTCAACGTGGTTACCCTGCCCGACGGAGAGAAATACAAGGACTGGCAGACGCTGAACCTGATCTTTGATGCCCTGCTGGAAAAACGGCATACCCGGAAAACCACCATTGCCGCCCTGGGCGGTGGCGTTGTGGGGGATATGGCCGGTTTTGCCGCCGCCTGCTACCAGCGGGGTGTCCCGTTTATCCAGATACCCACCACGCTGCTGTCTCAGGTGGATTCATCCGTGGGCGGCAAGACCGGTATCAACCATCCCCTTGGCAAGAACATGGTAGGCGCCTTCCATCAGCCCCGGGCGGTACTGATCGATACCGATAGCCTGGCAACCCTGCCGCCGCGGGAAGTGTCTGCCGGCCTGGCTGAAGTCATAAAGTATGGCCTGATCCGTGACGAGCCATTCCTGGCCTGGCTGGAAGAGCATATCGACGAACTGGTGCGCCTGGAACCCGCGGCTTTGGGTGAGGCGATCTACCGCTCCTGTCTGTGCAAGGCGGAGGTTGTCGCCCTGGATGAAAAAGAAGGTGGGCTCCGGGCCATCCTCAATCTGGGCCATACCTTCGGGCATGCCATTGAAACCTACGCCGGCTATGGCAACTGGTTGCACGGCGAAGCCGTAGGCACCGGCATGCTGATGGCCGCCGACCTGTCGGTGCGCGAAGGCAGCATCAGCCCTGCTGATCAGGCCCGGGCGGCGACGTTGATCCGGCGGGCCGGTTTGCCCGAGCGGGCACCGGCAGGCATGACGGTGCAGGACTTCCTGAGCCTGATGGCGGTTGATAAAAAGAACATCGACGGCACCCTGAGGCTGGTACTGCTCAACGCACTGGGGAGCGCCCGGGTCACCGCGGATGCGCAACCGGCCAATGTTAAAGCAACCCTTCAGGCCTTCCTTCACTGATTAAGCGCAGTTCTGGCAGGGCAGAGCACAATTATCGTGCTCTGCCGGGCGCTGTGCCCTGTTCTATACCCCGCATTTGCACCACTTCGGTGCACAAATAAAAAAAACGCTTTTCTTCTTAAAAAAAATATTGCATAGGTAAAACTACGTGCGTAGACTCCCGTCCCCATTTTTTTGGAGTCAGATCATTTTTTGCACTATCACAGTGCATCAAAGGCTGGCGGGAAGGCGTTTTACACGGGAGAGTGCTTATGACAACAGGCTTGTATCATCCTGATGAGTTCAGGGACAACTGCGGTTTTGGCCTGATCGCCCATATGCAGGGCGAACCCAGCCATAAGCTGTTGCAGACTGCCATTGAATCCCTCACCTGCATGACACACAGAGGAGGCATCGCGGCAGATGGCAAGACCGGCGATGGCTGCGGGCTCCTTTTGCAGAGCCCCAGAGCCTTCCTCTATAAAGCTGCCGAGGCAGCGTTCGGAAAGAAACCTGGCAACTTGTTCGCAGTTGGCCAGGTTTTTTTATCTCCGGAGAAAGGCAAGGCACAGGCTGGCAGGGCAGCGATTGAGCAAAGGCTCACCGGCCAGGGCCTGGAAATCCTGGGCTGGCGGGAGGTGCCGGTAGACAGCAGTTGCCTGGGCCCCATGGCTCTGGAATCGCTGCCCCGAATCGAGCAGGTGTTTGTCCTGCCGGCGGATAAATCAGAACGGGAGTTTGCGATCAGCCTGTTTGTCGGCCGCCGGCTGGCGGAACAGGACATGGCCGATGATCCGGAATTCTACATCTGCAGCCTGTCCCATCAGACCCTCGCCTACAAAGGCCTGATGATGCCGGCGGATCTGGCGACTTTCTATAAAGACCTCAGCGATCCGGACCTGCAAACCGCGATCTGTGTTTTCCATCAGCGGTTTTCTACCAACACCATGCCCAGGTGGCCCCTGGCGCAGCCGTTCCGGTTTCTCGCCCATAACGGCGAGATCAATACCATCGATGGCAACCGCAACTGGGCCATTGCCCGGGCCGCCAAGTTCAGTTCGCCAGACCTGCCTAATCTTGAAACCCTGCAGCCGCTGGTCAACCTGACCGGGTCGGACTCCTCCAGCATGGACAATATGCTGGAAATCCTGCTGGCGGGAGGCGTTGACCTGTTCCGGGCCGCACGGATGATGGTGCCGCCGGCCTGGCAAAACGTGGAAACCATGGACCCGGACCTGCGGGCATTTTACGAATACACCTCCATGCATATGGAACCGTGGGACGGCCCTGCCGGCCTGGTCATGTCGGATGGCCGCTACGCCCTGTGCATGCTGGACCGCAACGGCCTGCGGCCGGCCCGCTGGGTGATCACCACGGATAACTTTATTACCCTGGCGTCTGAGGTGGGTACCTACAGCTACAGCCCCGGCGACGTGGTCGCCAAAGGACGGGTGGGCCCGGGCCAGATGCTGGCCATTGATACCGAAACCGGCGACCTGCTGCATACGCCCGATATCGACCAGCGGCTCAAGAGTGCCAAACCCTATAAACGCTGGCTCAAGGGAAATGCGCTCCGGATCGAAACCACGCTGGATCAGGCAACGCCGGAATTCCGGTTGATGGAGCCGGAAGACCTTCTGGTGCATCAGAAGATGTTCAATGTCTCCTTTGAGGAGCGGGACCAGATACTCCGGCCCCTGGGCGAGGGCGCTCAGGAAGCCGTGGGCTCGATGGGTGATGACACCCCCATGGCCGTGCTCTCCAGTAAGGTGCGCCACGTTGCCGATTACTTCCGCCAGAAGTTTGCCCAGGTGACCAATCCGCCGATCGACCCGCTGCGGGAAACCATCGTGATGTCGCTGGAAACCTGTCTGGGAGCGGAGAAGAACGTGTTCCAGGAAACACCGGATCACGCCAACCGGATCATCCTGACCACACCGGTACTGTCGCCGGCCAAGTTCCTGCGGATCAGCAACAACGACCGCCCGGGTTTTGAGGTGGAATACATCGCCCTCAGCCATAAGCCGGAGGAAGGCCTTGAGGAGGCCATTCGTCGGGTGTGCGATCAGGCGGCCCAGGCGGTACGCGATGCCCGGGTGCTGCTGATTCTCAGCGATAAGGGGCTGAGTGAGGGCGAGTTGCCGATCAACGCGCTGATGGCCACCGGAGCGGTGCATCACCATCTGGTCCGGCTCGGCCTGCGCTGCGACTCCAACATCATTGTTGAGACCGGCTGGGCCCGGGACCCCCACCATTTTGCCGTGTTGTTCGGTTTTGGTGCCACCGCCGTGTATCCGTATCTCGCCTACCAGATCCTGAACGACCTGATCCGGACCGGCGAAATGCTGATGGACCCGGTTCAGGCCAAGAACAATTACCGCAAAGGTATCAACAAGGGCCTGCTCAAGATCCTCTCCAAGATGGGTATCTCTACCATTACCTCTTATCGGGGAGCCCAGCTGTTTGAGGCGATTGGTCTGGCAGACCCGGTGGTGGCACTGTGCTTCAAAGGCGTAGCGAACCGCCTTCAGGGTGCCGACTTCCATGATTTCCAGCAGGATCAGGAGCTGTTGGCCCGGACTGCCTGGAAGCCCCGCAAGCCCTTGTCGCCCGGCGGATTGCTGAAGTATGTGCACGGGCAGGAGTACCACGCGTTCAACCCGGATGTGGTGGCAAGACTCCAGGCAGCGGTTGCCAGTGGTGATTATGGCCAGTACCAGGAGTATGCAGCCCTGGTGAATGAGCGCCCGGTGGCCACCCTGCGGGACCTGCTGACCTTCAGGAACGACCTTCAGCCCATCGGGCTGGAAGAGGTGGAACCGGCGGAGAACATCCTGCCGCGCTTTGATTCTGCAGCCATGTCCCTGGGCGCTTTGTCGCCGGAAGCCCATGAAGCACTGGCGGTGGCGATGAACACGCTGGGTGGGCGATCCAATTCCGGTGAAGGCGGCGAAGACCCGGCCCGTTACGGCACCCAGAAGCGGTCAAAAATCAAACAGGTGGCCTCGGGCCGGTTTGGCGTGACCGCCGAGTACCTGCGCAGTGCAGAAGTCATGCAGATCAAGGTGGCCCAGGGCGCCAAGCCGGGCGAGGGTGGTCAGCTCCCCGGTGGCAAGGTGAACAGCCTGATTGCCCGGCTGCGTTATTCCGTACCCGGCGTCACCCTGATTTCCCCGCCGCCCCACCACGACATCTACTCCATCGAAGATCTGGCCCAGCTGATCTTTGACCTGAAACAGGTGAATCCGGAAGCGCTGGTGTCGGTCAAGCTGGTGTCTGAGCCCGGCGTGGGCACCATTGCCGCCGGGGTTGCCAAAGCCTATGCCGACCTGATTACCGTGTCCGGCTACGACGGCGGCACCGCCGCAAGCCCGCTCTCGTCCATCCGCTACGCCGGCTCGCCCTGGGAACTGGGCCTGACCGAAACCCAGCAGGCGCTGCGCGCCAACAATCTGCGCGGCAAGATCCGGCTGCAGACCGACGGCGGGCTGAAAACCGGGCTTGATGTGGTCAAAGCCACGATCCTGGGGGCCGAGAGCTTCGGTTTCGGAACCACCCCGATGGTGGCCCTGGGTTGCAAGTACCTGCGTATCTGCCATCTGAACAACTGTGCCACCGGGGTCGCGACCCAGAATGATTATCTGCGGGAAGAACACTTCAAGGGCACCGTCGAGATGGTGATGAACTTCTTCCGGTTTGTTGCGGAAGAAACCCGGGAATGGATGGCCCGGCTGGGCGTTCGCAGCCTTGAGGAACTGGTGGGCCGGGTGGATCTGCTTGAGCGTTTGCCCGGTGATACCGAACGCCAGAAAAAACTGGACCTCAGCCGTTTGCTGCAGAACGACCAGATCCCCGCCGACATGCCCCAGGTCTGTCAGGTTGAGCGCAACCACCCGTTTGATCAGGGCCGGCTGGCGGAGCAGATGGTGAGCGACACCGCTGCGGCGATCGAAACTAAAGCCGGTGGCACCTGGAGCTACCAGGTTACCAACTGTGACCGCTCGATCGGTGCCCGGTTGTCCGGCGAGATTGCGGCCCGTTATGGCAACCACGGCATGGCCGGGGCCTGCGTCACACTCGAGCTGTCCGGCACCGCCGGTCAGAGCTTCGGGGTATGGAACGTGGATGGCCTGAACCTGGTGCTCGAAGGTGACGCCAACGACTACGTAGGCAAAGGCATGACCGGCGGCAAGTTGGTGATCCGGCCGCCCCGGGGCAGCAGTTTCCGTACTCAGGAGACCGCCATCATGGGCAACACCTGCCTGTACGGGGCCACCGGAGGCCGGCTTTTTGCGGCCGGCACCGCCGGCGAGCGCTTTGCGGTACGTAACTCGGGAGCCTTCGCGGTGGTGGAGGGTGCCGGCGATCACTGCTGTGAATATATGACCGGCGGGCTTGTGACCGTGCTGGGCAGTACCGGTTACAACTTCGGAGCCGGCATGACCGGTGGTTTCGCCTACGTGCTGGATCTGGAGAACGCCTTTGTGGACAGGTACAACCATGAACTGGTGGATATCCAGAGAATCTCCCGTGAAGACATGGAAGCCTACAGAAACCACCTGCGGGGCGTGATCCGCGAGCATGTTTCAGAAACCGGAAGTGCCTGGGCAGAGCAGATTCTGGATGATTTCGACGACTACATCGGCCGGTTCTGGCTGGTTAAACCCAAGGCGGCCAATTTGCGCAGCCTGTTGGCCAACACCCGGGCCCGCCCGGAATAACCGTCATGGACAGTCCAGTCGAAATCGCGATGAAGAGAGCAGCAAGATGAAAGAACGAGTGCATAATGACTTTCAGTTTGTCGAAGTCGGGCGGGTAGACCCCAAGAAGGTCCCGGCCCGCAAGCGTAAAAAAGAATTCGGGGAAATCTACCACCCCTTCAGCGAAACCCACGCCGCCTCCCAGTCTGACCGCTGTCTGGCCTGTGGTAACCCGTACTGTGAGTGGAAGTGCCCGGTGCACAACTACATTCCGAACTGGCTCAAGCTGGTGTCGGAAGGCAACATCATGAAAGCCGTGGAGTTGTGCCATCAGACCAACTCCCTGCCCGAAGTCTGCGGCCGGGTGTGCCCGCAGGATCGCCTGTGCGAAGGTGCCTGCACCCTGAACGACGGCTTTGGCGCGGTCACCATCGGGTCGGTTGAGAAATACATTACCGACACCGCTTTTGCACTGGGCTGGAAGCCCGACATGAGCAAGGTGGTAGCCACCGGCAAGCGGGTGGCAGTGATCGGTGCCGGCCCGGCCGGGCTGGGTTGTGCGGATATCCTGGTGCGCAACGGCGTTACCCCCGTGGTGTTCGACCGCTACCCGGAAATCGGCGGCCTGCTGACCTTTGGAATCCCCGAGTTCAAGCTTGAAAAAACCGTGATGGCGCGCCGTCGGTCGGTATTCGAAGAGATGGGCGTGGAGTTCCGGCTCGAAACCGAGGTTGGCAAAGACGTGTCCCTGAGCGACATTCTGGAGGAATTCGACGCGGTATTTATGGGCATGGGCACCTACACCTACATGAAAGGCGGATTCCCGGGTGAGGATCTGCCGGGCGTATACGATGCCTTGCCGTTCCTGGTCTCCAACGTTAATCGCCGGCTGGGATATGAGCGTAACGCCAGTGATTTTATCGACCTGAAAGACAAGCGGGTGGTGGTACTCGGGGGCGGCGACACCGCCATGGATTGTAATCGTACCTCGATACGCCAGCAGGCCCGGAGCGTTACCTGTGCCTATCGCCGCGATGAAGAGAACATGCCCGGCTCCCGCCGGGAAGTAGCCAATGCCCGGGAAGAAGGCGTTAAATTCCTGTTCAACCGCCAACCGGTATCGATCCTGGGGGACGATAAGGTTGAGGGCGTGGTGGTGGTCACCACCGAATTGGGTGAGCCGGATGAGAACGGGCGTCGCCGGCCGGAAGTGGTCCCTGGCAGCGAAGAGGTAATCCCGGCGGATGCGGTCCTGGTGGCCTTTGGTTTCCGGCCCAGCCCGGCACCCTGGTTTGCGGACGCCGGCGTGGGCACCGATGACAGCGGGCGGGTGCTGGCACCGGAGCAGGCGGAGTTTCCGTTCCAGACCAGCAATCCGAAAATCTTTGCCGGCGGTGATATGGTGCGCGGATCAGATCTGGTGGTCACGGCAATCTGGGAAGGACGCCAGGCCGCAGAGGGTATTCTGGATTACCTGAATGTCTGAATAAATCCTTGATCAGTATCAGGAGGGCGGCGCTCTAAGGGAAAGCCGCCCTTTTTTATTGCGGTAAACGGGGTATCATTGCTGCGAATTGTCTCTGACCATTTACTGACGAGAAGACTGCAATTATGACTGAGTTAAAGAACGACCGCTTCCTGCGCGCTCTTTTGCGCCAGCCCGTAGACCGCACTCCGGTGTGGATGATGCGCCAGGCCGGCCGTTATCTGCCGGAGTATCGCGCCACCCGGGCCCAGGCCGGCGATTTTCTCAGTCTGTGTAAAAACACCCCGCTGGCCTGCGAGGTGACCTTACAGCCGCTGGAGCGCTACCCGCTGGATGCGGCCATCCTGTTTTCCGACATTCTCACCATCCCGGATGCCATGGGGCTGGGCCTTTACTTTGAAACCGGCGAAGGTCCCAAGTTCCGCCAGGTGATCCGTACCGAAGCCGATGTTAATGCGCTGCCGAAAATCACCGCTGAAACAGACCTGGATTACGTGATGAATGCGGTATCCACCATTCGCCGTGAGCTCAACGGCCGCGTGCCCCTGATCGGCTTTTCCGGCAGCCCCTGGACCCTGGCTACCTACATGGTCGAAGGCGGCTCGTCCAAGGATTTTCAGGAAACCAAGAAACTGGCCTACGCCCAGCCCGAGGTAATGCACCGCCTGCTGGACCGGCTGGCGGATACGGTAACCGATTACCTGAATGCCCAGATTCGGGCCGGTGCCCAGGCGGTACAGATTTTTGATACCTGGGGCGGCCTCCTGAGCACCTGGGCCTATGAAGAGTTCTCCCTGAGCTACATGCGGAAGATTGTCTCGGGCCTGATCCGTGAGCACGAAGGGCGCCGCGTGCCGGTGATCCTGTTCACCAAGAACGGCGGCCAGTGGCTGGAGTCGATCGCAGACTCCGGCGCCGATGCGGTGGGCCTGGACTGGACCACTGACATTGGCAGTGCCCGTGCCCGTGTTGGTGATCGTGTTGCCTTGCAGGGCAACATGGACCCGGCCATGCTATACGCCCCGAAAGAGCGTATCCGTCAGGAAGTGGCCGACATCCTCAAACGGTATGGCCAGGGTACCGGGCATGTGTTTAATCTGGGGCACGGCATTACCCCGGGAGTGGATCCGGAGCACGCCGGGGCGTTTATTAACGCCGTTGTCGAGCTGAGTGCCGAGTATCACCAATAAGGTGGGAGCCGAGATGGCGTCATCGAGAGAAAAGCGAAAGTTCAGCCGGATGGAGTTCGGGGCTCCTTGTGAATTATTCTGCGAGGAGCAGGTCTGGTCGTCTGAAGTTCTGGATCTCTCGTTTGGCGGGGTGATGGTCAGGCGCCCTCAGGGTGAGCTTTTGCCATTCAACAAACCGTTTGAGATTGTCATCCACGTAGACGAGCACACCACGGCCATCGTGATGGCGGTTGAGCTTCGGCATGTGGATGAGGAGCGGCTGGGTTTTCGGTGCGACTACATTGATGCCGACAGCATCGAGAACCTGGAACAGCTGGTGGCCAGTAAATTAGGCGACCTGGCATTGCTGGAACGGGATTTTGCCAAACTGATCGGCTAATCCCGCCGTGGCCGGTGCTCCGGTGTAACTCAAAGCTCCTCTAACGCCGACAGCGCGTCGGAAAGCTTGGCCACCGGGATAACCTTCATGCCGCTCACCGGCTTGCGCGGCACGTTGGCCTTGGGCACCAGGGCGCGGGTAAAGCCATGCTTGGCCGCCTCGTAGATGCGCTCCTGGCCGCTGGGTACCGGCCGGATTTCTCCGGACAGGCCCACCTCGCCGAAAATCACCAGATCCTGGGGCAGAGCCCGGTTACGGAATGAAGACACCACCGCCGCCAGCAAGGCGAGATCGGCACTGGTTTCGTTTACCTTTACGCCCCCCACCACGTTTACAAACACATCCTGGTCGGCCACGTGCATGCCGCCGTGCCGGTGCAGCACAGCCAACAGCATGGCCAGCCGGTTCTGGTCAGTGCCCACCGCCACCCGCCGGGGGTAACTGCCCTGAGCCATGTCGACGAGGGCCTGTATCTCCACCAGCATCGGACGGGTGCCTTCCCAGACCACCATCACAACGCTGCCCGGCGCGGCTTCGTCACCCCGGTTCAGGAAAATCGCACTGGGGTTCTTCACTTCCTTCAGGCCCTGTTCGAGCATGGCAAAAACGCCCAGCTCGTTGACCGCCCCGAACCGGTTCTTGATGCCCCGCAGGGTCCGGTACCGGCTGTCGCTGGAGCCTTCGAGCAGGATCGAGCAGTCGATCATGTGTTCCAGTACCTTGGGTCCGGCCAGGCTGCCGTCTTTGGTAACGTGGCCCACCAGAAGCAGGATGGTGCCGGTCTGCTTGGCAAACCGGGTAAGGAAGGCGGCACTCTCGCGCACCTGAGAGACAGAACCGGGCGCTGACTCGATGTCTGCCATGTGCATCACCTGGATACTGTCGATCACCAGAATGCGCGGCTTTTCCGCTTCGGCCACCTGCAGCAGGCGCTCCACAGAGGTTTCCGACAGCATTTTCAGGTCTCTGGTGGGCAGCCCCAGCCGTTTGGCGCGCATGGCCACCTGCTGCAGCGATTCTTCGCCGGTCACATACAGGGCCGGGTGGTGGGCAGCCAGCTGGCACACCGCCTGCAACAGCAGCGTGCTTTTCCCCGCCCCCGGGTGGCCCCCCATCAGGACGGCAGAACCTTCCACCAGTCCGCCGCCCAGTACCCGGTCAAACTCCTGCATGCCGGTGCTGATGCGTGCCTGTTCGGCAAGACTGACTTCATCCAGGCTCTTTACTTCGGACAGGCTGCCGGCGTAACCCTCAAACCGCGCACTGCGGGCTGTTTTGCCCGGCGCCGAAACGCCCCGTACCTCGCTGACGGTGTTCCATTCCTGGCAGGCGGTGCACTGGCCCTGCCATTTGGAATAATCGGCACCGCACCCGGTGCAGACGTACGCGGTTCTGGGTTTCGCCATATTACGCCAGCTTCTTGTACTTCATGCGCTTGGGCTGCAGGGCCGAATCGCCCTTGCGCTTTTTGTAGTCCGCATCGTACTCGGTAAAGTTGCCCTCAAAGTAAACCACGTCGCCGTCGTCCTCGAACGCCAGGATGTGAGTGGCAACCCGGTCCAGGAACCAGCGGTCGTGCGAGATCACCAGGGCAGAACCGGGGAAGCTGAGCAGGGCTTCTTCCAGGGCGCGCAGGGTTTCAACGTCCAGGTCGTTGGTGGGTTCGTCCAGCAGCAGCACGTTGCCACCCTGTTTCAGCAGCTTGGCCAGGTGCAGGCGGTTGCGCTCACCCCCGGAGAGGTCGCCAACCCGCTTCTGCTGATCGGTGCCCTTGAAATTGAACCGGCCGACATAGGCGCGGGACGGCGTCTCGTAGCTGCCCACCTTGATGATGTCCTGGCCGTCACTGAGCTCTTCCCACACGGTCTTGCTGCCGTCCAGATCCCGCATCTGGTCTACATAGGCCAGCTCGACCGTCTCACCCACGGTGATGTTGCCGGCGTCAGGCTTGTCCATGCCGGCAATCATCTTGAACAGGGTCGATTTGCCGGCACCGTTGCCGCCAATGATGCCCACAATCGCACCGGCCGGCACGCTGAAGGAAACGTTTTCATACAGCAGGCGCTCGCCAAAGGCTTTGCTGATGCTGTCGACCTCAATCACCTTGTCACCCAGGCGCGGCCCGGGCGGAATGTAGAGTTCGTTGGTTTCGTTGCGCTTCTGGAACTCCTGGGAGCTCATTTCCTCAAACCGGGCCAGACGGGCCTTGCTCTTGGACTGGCGGCCCTTGGCGTTGGAACGCACCCATTCCAGTTCCTGCTTGATCGCCTTCTGATGCGAGGCTTCCTGCTTGGCCTCGATTTCCAGGCGCTTGTGCTTGTTCTCAAGCCACTGGCTGTAGTTGCCTTCAAACGGGATGCCATGGCCACGGTCCAGTTCCAGAATCCAGCCGGCCACGTTGTCGAGGAAGTAACGGTCGTGAGTGATGGCCACCACGGTGCCTTCGTAATCGTGCAGGAAGCGCTCCAGCCAGGCCACAGACTCGGCGTCCAGGTGGTTGGTGGGCTCGTCCAGCAGCAGCATGTCCGGCCCTGACAGCAGCAGGCGGCACAGGGCTACCCGGCGGCGCTCGCCCCCGGAAAGAACACTCACTTTCTGGTCCCAGGCCGGCAGGCGCAGGGCATCGGCAGCAACTTCCATCTTGCGTTCGATATCGTGGCCGTCGGTGGCCTGGATGATGGCTTCAAGTTCCCCCTGCTTTTTGGCCAGCGCATCAAAGTCGGCGTCGGGCTCGGCATAGGCGGCATAAACCTGGTCCAGCTCGGCCAGGGCCCCGTGCACGTGGGCAACGGATTCGTCCACGATTTCCCGGACGGTTTTGTTTTCGTCCAGTTCCGGCTCCTGGGGCAGGTAGCCTACGTTGATGCCGGGCTGAGGGCGGGCTTCGCCAATGTAGTCCTGATCCACGCCGGCCATGATCCGGAGCAGGGTGGATTTACCTGCACCGTTAAGGCCAAGTACACCAATCTTGGCGCCGGGGAAAAAACTCAGGGAAATATCTTTAAGAATCTCCCGTTTGGGCGGAACCACCTTGCCCACGCGATTCATGGTGTATACGTACTGGGCCATATCGGCTTGAACCTCTTCTGCTGGATACCGTGGCAATAAAATCGGTAAGGCAGGCGCGTTTGTTGTGCGCCTGAAAATTGAACCCCGTAAGGTATATAAACCCAGGTCCGATAGCAATTGAGCAAATTCCGCCATGTCCCGTGTGCCGGTATCTGCGGACGGCATAAAAGATGATTTTCAACCCCTGTTTGCGATAGAATGGCGGCCCAATTTTACAGGGGTTCCGGCCTGCGCAGGGCAGGGCCGGCTCAGCCATACTGACAGGGGCAGCACAGCCATGTTTAATCGTGATATGAAACTTGCCGGATACGACGACGCATTGTGGGACGCCATGCAGGCAGAAGAACAGCGTCAGGAAGCTCACATCGAGCTGATCGCATCCGAAAACTACACCAGCCCGCGGGTGATGGAAGCTCAAGGCAGTGTGCTGACCAACAAATACGCCGAAGGCTACCCGGGCAAGCGTTACTACGGTGGCTGCGAATTTGTTGATGTGGCCGAGCAGCTGGCCATCGACCGTGCGAAGGAGCTGTTTGGTGCAGCCTATGCCAACGTGCAGCCGCATTCCGGTTCCCAGGCCAACTCTGCGGTATTCATGGCGCTGGTCAAGCCCGGTGATACCGTTCTGGGCATGAGCCTGGCCCACGGCGGCCACCTCACCCACGGTGCCAGCGTCAACTTCTCCGGCAAGATCTACAACGCGGTCCAGTACGGCATCGATAACGACACCGGCCTGATCAACTACGACGAAGTAGAAGCCCTCGCCGTTGAACACAAGCCCAGGATGATCATTGCCGGCTTCTCTGCCTACTCTCAGGAGCTGGACTTTGCCCGCTTCCGCGCCATCGCAGACAAAGTGGGCGCTTACCTGTTTGTGGATATGGCCCACGTAGCGGGCCTGGTGGCTGCCGGAGTCTATCCCGACCCGGTGCCCCACGCGCACGTAGTGACCACCACCACCCACAAAACCCTGCGCGGCCCCCGCGGTGGCCTGATCCTGGCCTGCGACGACGAAGACCTGCAGAAAAAGCTCAACTCTGCCGTTTTCCCCGGTGGCCAGGGCGGCCCGCTGATGCACGTGATCGCCGCCAAGGCGGTGTGCTTCAAGGAGGCCATGAGCGACGAGTTCAAGGCCTACCAGCAGCAGGTGGTCAAAAATGCGGCGGCCATGGCTGGCGTGTTTATTGAGCGTGGCTTTGATGTGGTGTCCGGCGGCACCCGCAACCACCTGTTCCTGGTGAGCCTGATCAAGCAGGGCATCACCGGTAAAGACGCAGACGCTGCCCTGGGCCGTGCCCATATCACCGTTAACAAGAATGCGGTCCCCAACGATCCGCGCTCTCCGTTTGTAACCTCCGGCCTGCGTATCGGTACACCGGCGGTAACCACCCGGGGCTTTGGCGAGCAGGAGTGCCGCGACCTGGCCGGCTGGATGTGCGATATTCTTGATAACCTCGAAGACGAGGCCGTCATCAGCCGGGTACGGGAGCAGGTAGAAGCGGTCTGTGCCCGCTTCCCGGTTTACGGCTGAATCGCGCTGATGTGTGTCTGCCCGGGCGCTCTGTAGGGAACGCCCGGGTTCTTCCTTTCCGGAGCCTGTAAATTATGCATTGTCCTTTCTGTGGTGAAGCCGATACCAAAGTGATCGATTCACGTCTGGTGGCCGAAGGCGACCAGGTGCGCCGCCGCAGGGAGTGCCTGTCCTGTCGTGAGCGGTTTACCACGTTCGAAACGGCGGAGCTGGTGATGCCACGGGTGGTCAAGCAGGACGGCACGCGGCAGCCTTTCGATGAAGAAAAGCTGCGGGCCGGTCTGATGAAGGCTCTGGAAAAACGGCCGGTCAGTATCGAACAGATTGATGCCGCCCTTAACCGGATCAAGTACCGCCTGCGGGCAACCGGCGAGCGGGAAGTCAAATCCATGCAGCTGGGCGAAGAAGTGATGACCGAGCTGCGCCAGCTCGACAAGGTGGCCTACGTCCGGTTTGCGTCGGTATACCGCAGTTTTCAGGACGTCAGTGAGTTCAAGGATGAGATTGAACGTTTGTCGCAGGGTCATAGTGACGTGGCTGCCGACGTGGCCCGGGCGCTGGCCGACAAACCGTCGGATAAAGGCAAAGAATGATTTCTGACAGAGATCGGGCGATGATGGCCCGGGCTATCCAGCTGGCATGGCGGGGCCGCTACTCAACCCATCCCAATCCGCGGGTTGGTTGTGTTATTGCCAGGGGTAACCGGATTGTCGGCGAAGGCTGGCATGAGCGTGCCGGCGAAGCCCACGCCGAAGTCCGGGCGCTCAGCAAGCCGGGTTTTGATGCCCGGGGCGCCACCGCCTACGTAACCCTGGAGCCCTGCAGCCACTACGGCCGCACACCGCCGTGTGCCAAAGCCCTGATCGAAGCCGGGGTGGCCCAGGTATTTGCCGCCACCACAGATCCCAACCCGGCGGTGTCTGGCCGCGGGCTGAACATGCTGCGGGAAGCGGGCATCCGGGTATACGAAGGCCTGCTGGCCGAGCAGGCCGAGCGCCTGAATCCGGGCTTTATGAAACGCATGCGCACCGGCCGGCCCTGGGTCCGGCTGAAGATGGCTGCCAGCCTGGATGGCCGCACCGCGATGGCGTCCGGAGAGAGCCAGTGGATTACCGGGCCGCAGGCGCGCCAGGACGTACAGCGCCTGCGCGCCATGAGTGATGCTATTCTGACAGGCGTAGGGACCGTGCTGGCGGATGATCCGTCGCTCACCGTACGCCGGGATGAGATGGGCGATATCGGTGCCGCCACGGACCCCTCGCGCCAGCCGCTGCGGGTGATTGCAGACCGGGACGCGCGCACGCCGGTCACCGCCCGTATCCTGCAGGGCGGCAACGTGCACGTGTTCTGTGCAAGCTCCACTTTGCCCACCGCGCCGGCGCAGAACCTCGCCGCCCTTGGCGTGCGCCTGACCGGCGTGTCCTGGAAGGATAACGGCGTGGATGTGTCTGAGCTGCTGGATGCCCTGGGGGATCTTGGCATCAACGAGTTACTGGTGGAGGCCGGGCCGACTCTGGCCGGAACCTTCATCAACGAAAACCTGGTGGACGAGTTGTGGCTCTACCAGGCGCCGGTTTTTCTGGGCAGCACAGGGCGGCCGACCGCTCATATGCCCATCGAAACCATGGCCGACAAAGTACAATGGAAGGTGCTGGATCGCCGTCAGGTCGGTGAGGATCAGCGGCTGATCCTCGTCCGCGGCTAACCATTCAATTCATACCTCCAGGCGACCGTTATGCCGCCGGGGTGACAGGGTGCGAAAGCGTATGGCACTGAACAGTATTGAAGAGATTATCGAAGATATTCGCCAGGGCAGGATGGTGATCCTGATGGACGACGAAGATCGCGAGAACGAAGGCGACCTCGTTATGGCAGCGGAGCACTGCACGGCAGAACATATCAACTTCATGGCCAGGTTCGGCCGCGGGCTGATCTGCATGCCGATGACCCGGGCCCGCTGCGAGCAGCTGGAGCTGCCACTGATGGTACAGAAGAACGCATCGGGCTTTGGCACCAAGTTCACCCTGTCGATCGAGGCCCGGGACGGCGTAACCACCGGCATCTCTGCCGCAGACAGGGCCCGTACCGTGCAGGCGGCCGTTGCCCGTAATGCCCGGCCTTCAGACCTCGTCCAGCCGGGCCATATTTTCCCGCTGATGTCGGATCCCGGCGGTGTGCTCAGCCGGGCCGGACACACCGAGGCGTCCTGCGATCTGGCGGCGCTTGCCGGCTGCGAGCCGGCCGGTGTGATCTGCGAGATCATGAACGACGACGGCTCCATGGCCCGCCGTGAGGATCTTGAGCGTTTTGCCGAGGAGCATGGCCTGAAAATCGGCACCATTGCCGACCTGATCCACTACCGTACGCTCAACGAGAAAACCGTGACCTGTGTGGATGAGCGCGAGCTGGATACCGAATACGGCGTGTTCAGGCTGCGTACCTACCGCGACAGCGTACAGGGGGGCACCACCCACCTGGCGATGGTCATGGGCGACATCTCACCGGCCGACCCGGTGCTGGTGCGGGTGCATATCACAGACACCCTGCGTGATCTGCTGGGTGCTCGGCGTAAAGATTCCCGCAGCTGGCCGTTACACCATGCGCTCGAGAAAGTGGCCGAAGAAGGGCAGGGCGTGGTGGTGCTGCTCAACAGTGCCGAAGACAGCTACAACCTGGAAGATCGCCTGCAGGAGTTCTATGACCTCGGCCCGCAGTCGTCAGGCAAAGGCCGGTCAGGCGTGTATTTTACCGTGGGAACAGGCTCCCAGATTCTGCGGGATATCGGTGTTGGCAAGATGCGCCTGCTCAGTCCGCCTGTAAAATTCTCGGCCATCTCCGGATTTAACCTGGAAGTGGTCGAATACGTACCCTATACCCACAACTGATAACACGGCTGCCGGTTCTGAGGCCGCAGCCAGCGAAGGAGCCCGAGATGGCAGATATCAAAGTAATTGAAGGTGATTTTACCCAGTGCAGCGGTCGCTATGCGCTGGTGGTTGGGCGGTTTAACGGTTTTGTAGTAGAGAGCCTGGTGGAGGGTGCGGTGGATACCCTGCGTCGCCACGGGATCGCCAACGACGACATCACCATTATCCGGGTGCCGGGCGCCTACGAAATGCCGCTGGCGGTCAAGCGGGTGGCAGAAAGCGGCGGCCACGATGCGATCATCGCGCTGGGCGCGGTGATCCGGGGCGGCACGCCGCATTTTGAGTACGTGGCGGGCGAGGCCTCCAGCGGCCTGGGCGCAGTCAGCCTGGAAACCGATGTGCCGGTGACCTTTGGGGTGCTGACCGTCGACTCTATCGAACAAGCCATCGAACGCTCTGGCACCAAGGCCGGAAACAAAGGTGCCGAAGCCGCCATCACTGCCCTGGAAATGGTCAGTCTGTTCAGGAAACTGGGTGAGTAATGAGCGACGCGGACGAAACCTCTCCCCAACCGGGAAAATCCAGCCGGCCAAAAGCCGGCGACCGCCGCCGGGCACGGGCTCTTGCCATGCAGGGGCTGTACCAGCGGCATTTCAGCCGATCGCCGATTTCTGACATCGAAGCCGAGTTCATGGTTGATAACGACATGACCAAGGTCGACCGGATGTATTTCCGGGATCTTCTGCAGGGTGTCCACCGCGAACAGGCCGAGCTCGACAAACTGATCGAGCCGTTTCTGGACCGGCCGCTGAGCGAAGTTGACCCCATTGAGCTGGCCATTGTCCGGCTGGGTGCCTACGAGCTGAAATGCCGGATAGATGTGCCCTACAAGGTGGTGATCAACGAAGGCATTGAAATGGCCAAGCGCTTTGGTGGTACCGAAGGCCACAAGTTTGTGAACAGCGTTCTCGATAAACTGAGCCGCCGCCTGCGGCTGGCCGAAACCCGCCCCCGCTGATCCATGGGTGAGTTCGAGCTGATCCGGCATTATTTCCAGCCGTTGGCGGAAGGCGCCGGGCAGGATCAGCTTGTGCTCGGCCCGGGGGATGACTGCGCCATCCAGCGGGTACCCCCGGGTCGGGACCTGGTGTTTTCGGTGGATACCCTGATTGAGGGGGTCCACTTCCCCCTCAACTATGCATCGTCCTGCCTTGGCTGGCGGGCGCTGGCGGTGGCGGTCAGCGATCTGGCGGCCATGGGTGCCGATCCGGTCTGTTTTACCCTGGCCCTCAGTCTGCCGCAGGTTGATCATGACTGGCTGGCCGGATTCGGTCAGGGCCTGGCCAGGGCCAGCGACGCATTCAATATCCGTCTTGCCGGTGGCGACACCACCCGGGGCCCCCTGACCATCACGGTCCAGGTGCACGGCACGGTGCCTCAGGGCCGGGCCTTGCTGCGCTCGGGTGCACAGCCGGGCGACAAGGTGTGTGTGAGCGGTTGCCTGGGCAACGCAGGCGCAGCGCTGGACTACCTGGACCTGGCCACACCTGATGCCCTGCAGGCCGAGATTCTGGCGAGCTATCATCAGCCCTGTCCGCAGCTCGGGCTGGGAGCCGCGCTGGCCGGCAAGGCCTCTGCCGCCATCGATATCTCGGATGGCCTGCTGGCCGATCTCCAGCACATTCTGGCGGCCTCAGGGGTTGGTGCGGAGCTGGACGCCGGCGCCGTGCCTTTATCACCCGCGCTCAGGCAGCTGCAGCCGGAGCGGGCGCTGGATCTGGCGCTGACGGCAGGGGATGACTACCAGCTGTGTGTGACCATTGCGCCCGCTGTCCTGGCCGGGCTCCCGGCTGCAATCCGCGGGCGTCTGAGCGTGATTGGCACAATTGTTCCGGGTACCGGGGTTGCACTCAAAGGCTCAGACAGAGACCATCGTCTTGAAGGATATGATCATTTCCGGAGGCCCGATTGACAGACGATAACCTGATGCAGGAACCCGACAACCTGGTTGCCATTCTGCCGCCCGGATTTCTCCGCCATCCGGTCCACTTGCTGGCGTTTGGTTTTGGCAGCGGTGCCATGCCACGGGCGCCGGGTACCTGGGGCAGCCTGGCGGCCGTACCGTTATGGCTGAGCTTTGCCTGGCTTCCGCCCCTGGCGTACTGGCTGGTGGTGCTGGCGGCATTCCTGGTGGGCATCTGGCTGTGTGGTAAAACCGCAGAAGATCTGAAGGTTCACGACCACGGTGGAATCGTCTGGGACGAATTTGTGGGCATGTGGATTGCTCTGGGGCTGTTCCCGGACCAGATCTATGGCGTGTTGATGGCGTTTATGCTGTTCCGGCTGTTTGACGTGCTCAAACCCTGGCCGATCAGCTGGCTGGACGAGCGCTTGCCCGGGGGCCTCGGAATCATGGTCGACGATGTGCTGGCCGGGTTTATGGCGCTGGCGTGTCTGTGGGCGATCGACGCCTGGCTGATGCCCTTTATTATCTGACCATCCGGCGGCCCTTAATGCAGGGCCTGTTCATCGGGCAGCAGCCGCACCACATGCAGGAACCGCTTGAGCCCGATTTCGGCGCGCTCCCGGGTGGCAAACGGGCCGCTGTCGAAGCCCTCCCGGGTGGTAAAGTACCATTTGTTGCCAACACAGAAAAAACGGCTGCTCCGGAAAGGAGCCGGCCCTTGTTCTCCGGTTCTCCGTTGGGTGTTCATACTAACCTCCCGAGCTTTCTTGACGAAGTTTAGGGTGACGTTCTTGCCCTGAGCCTCGGTGATGGTCAGAATGCTGGCAGTGTCAGTCATGTGTCTGGGTCCATTCAGGACCGGCCAAAGGAAATGAATTAAGGAGCTAAGTGAGTATGTGTCACGTTCGCGGGATTTTCAAGCTGTGCATTCTCCTGCTGAGTCTCTCTCTGGCAGGTTGTGCATCGAGTATTGCACGCCTGGATACCTGGCAGGGTGATCCGGCTGAAGCCGCCGATGCGGCGGTACTGAAAACGCCCGGCGAAATCACGGTGCTGCAGGTCAACGGCCGCAAGATGACCAACTTCCTGATGGACGACCTGGCCCTGGATTATGGCCTGTTGCCGGGGCAGAACGAGGTTGTCTTCACCTACAAGACCATCTGGGCCCGGACCGGGGTGGTCGAGAACGGCGAATCAAAAGTGCATGTCATCCAGAGCCAGCCCCAGCGCGTGAGTTTTGATGCCAAAGCGGGGCAGGAATATCACTTTGAATTCGACAAACCGTCCAGCCGGCGCGCGGCTGAAACCCTGATGGAAAGCTTCTCTGCCAACGTGGTAAACCGTGCCGGAGAGGTGGTGGCCAGTTCCTCCGAATGGGACCCAGAGGCCGCTCAGCGGGCTTCCCGTACGCCCCTTCCGGCCAGCCAGACTGCGGGCGACGCGGGCGCGTACGATGGCAGCACCCTGGAGCAGATGAAGGCCTTGTGGGGCGACGCCAGTGAAGAAGAGAAACGGGAATTCCTGCGCTGGGCGTTTGAATAACCGCATCGGGGCCGGGCCTGCGCCCGGCCTGCTGATCAGCGCTTGAAGAAACCCAGGCTGCTTTTCAGGGCCCCTTCGAGATAAGTCATCATTTCTTCCGTCAGGGTAGATGTCTCGCTGCCCGGGGTATCGTCGTCGTCCTCGGGACCGAGCGAGTCCACCGCCTGTTCAATGCTTGCCAGGCTGGCTTCGGTCAGCCGGGCAAAGCGTTCGCCGTCAGGCACCACATCCGGGCACAGGGTAAAGTTGAGCGTCAGCCTGCCTTCATACGAAACCGCCACGATCACCAGCCCCATAGTGTCGAACAGCGGTGCGCTGTTGAACTGCTGTACCAGCCGGGCGCCCTGTAAATAAAGCGGAATCTGGGGGCCAGGCACGTTGGTAATGGGCAGGTTGAACAGCGGCTGATAACGCCGGGCCACCAATGACTCGGAATACAGCCTGGCCGATAACGCCAGCAGCGTTGACGGCAGCAGTTCGGTCAGCCGGTCGGCGGCAATGGCCTCCCGGTAAGGTTCCGAGTCTACCGCGTTACGGTGAATCCGGCGGATGCGGACGGCAGGGTTGCCTTCGGTGGTGGCCAGGTCCAGCCACATCGCAGACATCTGGTTGCCGGTTGCCCGGCGCAGGCTGCTGGAGCGTACCGAGATCGGCGTCATCGCCACCAGAGACCGGTCGGTATGGTCTCCCCGTTCTGCCAGATAGCGTCTCAGAATCTCGGCACACAGGCCCAGCACCACGTCGTTCAGGGTGACATCGCCCAGATTGGCCTTGATGGCCTTCAGGCGGGGCAGGTCCACATGGGCCGAGATCAGCTGCCGGCGGGCCGTGATCTGCCGGTTAAACGGGCTGTGCGGCGCGCTGAACAGAGGGAACGGCAGGGGCAGTCTGCGCAGCTGCTTCTGCACCAGACCACGGGTAGTTACCTCTGCGGCGCTGTAGGCAAGCGATGCCATCTGCATGGGTGCTTTGATCATGTTTATGCCGGCCTGCAAAAACACCCGCTCTTCTGAGGGCTCCGGGCGGGGCTGCCAGGGCCGGGGGGGCAGAATCGGATTGGGCCTGGGGGTGTACTCAAGCAGCATCGCCATGATTTCTTCGCCGCTGAAGGCGTCAATCGCCGCATGGTGGAGCTTGACGATAAGCGCGAAACCTTCTTTTTCGCCATCCTTGCCGGCCAGCCTGAAACCGTCCACAAAGGTGATGTGCCAGAGCGGGCGGTCCCGTTTCAGAGGTTCTTCAAGGATGCTGGAGGCCAGCGACACCAGGCTCGACAGCTGGCCGTTCTCGCCCAGGTTCACATAGGCCAGATGGCGCTGAATACTGAACTCGGTGTCGTCCACCCAGTACGGGCGGCCCAGGCGCAGCGGGATTTCCTTGAGCTTCTGCCGGAACAGCGGCACCACATGCAGGCGGCTGCGCAGGTAAGCTACAAAGGTACTGAAGGCCAGGGGATATTGCAGGCCGCTGGCGTCGAACAGATAAACCCCGCCAATGTGCATGGGCGTGGTTTCTGACTCCAGGTAGAGGAACGACGCATCCAGTTCCGACAGCTGACGCATTGGGGCACTCCCGTGGGGGTCACGATTCCATGATGCAGGCGGCGAGTATAGCCTAAAGCCATGCCGGGCCGGTTGGCTGTGCTGCCACAGAATTATTCCGACTGCAGCCAGTCGCGGATGCGGGCGTCACCGCTGAGCCGGTCCCAGAACCAGGTGAGCGCCTTGCCTTTATCTTCGCTGCGGCGGGCCAGGTGGAGGTCAATGGGCTGGCGTGGCTCGTGTACTTCTTTGGTAATGAGGGCGCCGGTGGCGAGCTGGTGACGGATGCGCGGGGCGGGCAGCCATCCCACGGCGATCCCGGCTTCCTGCACGGCAATTTTCTGGTCGATATTGCTGACCGTCAGGGTGCGCTGGCGGCGGAAAATACCGGCATTGCCGGGCGGGATCGAACGGGAGGTGTCGGCAGCCACGGCCGCCGGATAGCGGCAGATTTCGGTTTCGGTGAGCGGCTCGTCTGCGCTGGCCAGCGGGTGGTTCTTCGCCACCGCAAACACGAAAGGAACATGGCCGATGGCAACGGTGGTAAAGCTGCCGGCGGGCTTGCTCAACAGATCCGCCCCGACCACCAGATCAACCCGGCGGCCTTGCAGGGCGTCCCAGGCACCGGCAAACACTTCTTCAACAAGCTGGACATCAACCGGTACCCCCAGCTGGTAAAACTCCTCGATAGCAGGGAACAGGCAGCTGACGGGAATCAGTGAGTTGAAGCCTATCCGCAGGCGGGTTTCCCAGCCCTGCGCCACCTGCCGTGTGGTGTGGGCCAGGTTTTCTGCGGCTTCAAGCAGGGAGCGCCCCTGCTCCAGCAGATAACGGCCGGCAGGGGTCAGCACCGCCTTATGGCCGCTGCGGTCAAAGATGCGGACGTCGAGGTCTTCCTCCAGCTTCTGTACGGTATAGCTGATGGCGGAAGGCACCCGGAACAGCACACTGGCCGCGCCGGCAAAACTGCCTTTGCGGTCGATGGCGTCCAGCACCCGGAGAGCGTCAATCGTAATCGCTGCGTGCATGTTCGAATAATCTGAAAGTGTTTGCCAGAAATGATTGCTATCAGCGTAGCAGGTCAGCGGTTAGCCTGTCCTCAGGTAGTTAATATTCTTTGGCTGGCAAAGGAGTCTTGATATGGGCTTGTTAGTAGACGGAAAGTGGCACGATCAGTGGTACGACACCGGTAAAACCGGGGGTAAGTTCGAGCGTGAGGCCGCGCGTTTTCGCAACTGGGTAACGGCTGATGGCTCCGCCGGCCCTGCAGGCGAAGGCGGCTTTCCCGCCGAGAGCGGGCGTTACCATCTGTATGTGTCCATGGCGTGCCCCTGGGCCCATCGCACCCTGATTTTCCGCAAGCTCAAAGGCCTGGAGCGGCATATTTCGGTGTCGGTGGTGCATCCCGATATGGTGGAAAATGGCTGGGAGTTCCGGCAGGACGATCCGCAGCACCAGGACCACCTCTACGGCGCCGGGTTCCTGCACCAGGTGTATACCCGGGCGGCTCCGGACTATTCCGGTCGTGTTACGGTGCCCGTGCTCTGGGACAAACAGCGGGAAACGATCGTGAGCAACGAATCGGCCGATATTATCCGCATGTTCAACTCCGCCTTTAACGGGCTTGAGGGCGTGAATGCCAGTGTCGACCTGTACCCGGCCGAGCTGCAGGCGGAGATCGATGCGATCAACGAGCGGGTATACGATACCGTTAACAATGGGGTCTACAAGGCGGGCTTTGCGACGGCTCAGGATAAGTATGAAGAAGCCTACCAGGCGCTGTTCGAGTCACTGGACTGGCTGGAGCAGAGACTGGCCGGCCAGCGTTACCTGGCCGGGAACGACCAGACCGAGGCAGACTGGCGCCTGTTCACCACGCTGGTCCGGTTTGACGCCGTGTATTACAGCCACTTCAAGTGCAATCGCCGGCAGATCCGGGATTACCCGAACCTGTGGGGTTACCTGCGGGAGTTATATCAGGTGCCGGGCGTGGCAGAGACCGTGGACATCCGCCAGATCAAACAGCATTACTACGTGAGCCAGCGCACCATCAACCCCACCCAGGTGGTGCCGGTGGGGCCGGAGCTGGACTTCAGTGCGCCCCACGGGCGCGGTCACCTCAGCTGACCCGCGCGACAGCCGCGTCAGTCAGCAGCTCAAGGGCTTGCCGGTACTTTGATTCCGGCAGGCGCTGAGCGAGTTCAAGGGCGATGCGGGCATGGTCCTGCGCTTTGGTCATGGTGTACTCGATGGCCCCGGATGACTTAACAATCTCCAGAACCCGGGGCAGTTCGTCCCGGCCGCCGTTGCGGATGGCCTGGCGGATCAGCTTTCGCTCGTCCTCGCTGCCATTGGCCATGGCGTAGATCAGCGGGAGCGTTGTTTTCCCTTCCGCCAGATCATCGCCCACGTTCTTGCCCATGGCCTCGGCATCGCCCAGGTAATCCAGAACATCATCCACCAGCTGGAAGGCGAGCCCCAGATGCTTGCCGTAATCCCTGAGCGCGGTGCCGGCCTCCTGGTCTGCGTGCGCCAGCAGGGCACCGGTGTGGGAGGAGGCTTCAAACAGCATGGCGGTCTTGTTATGGATCACCACCATGTACTGCTCTTCGGTCAGGTCCGGGTTCTTGATGTTCATCAGCTGCATCACCTCACCCTCGGCAATTACCGCGGTGGCCTGGGAGAGCACGTTCATCACCGGAAGGCTTTCCAGCTCCACCATCATCTGGAAGGCGCGGGCGTAGAGGAAATCACCTACCAGCACGCTTGGCGCATTCCCCCAGCGGGCGTTGGCGGTACTTTTGCCCCGGCGCATGTCGGAGGTGTCGACAACGTCGTCGTGCAGCAAGGTGGCGGTGTGCAGGAATTCGATCACGGCGGCCAGCTTGAGATGGTCGTCGCCCTGGTATCCGCAGGCCCGGCTGGACAGCAAAACCAGTAAGGGTCTCAGGCGTTTACCGCCGCTTTCGATGATGTATTGGGCGATCTTCTCGACCATCGGAACGTCAGAGGCAAGCCGCTGGATGATCAGGTCATTAACGCGGCTGAAGTCGTCGGCCACGGTGTCATGGATGCGCTGGGCTGTCATGGAGTGAGACGTCCGTTACTGATGATATCGTCGGGTTTTCGGGCAGGTCGCGGCAATGCTAGGTTTTGCGGCCTGTAGTGTCAACTTGAACCCGAATCCGGCTTGTATTGCGCGACGGCTTTTCGTACAATCACGCGCCCAACTCATCCCAACCTGCGCTCCCTGCAATAGGGTCGCCAGAGCGCTTCCCTTAGAACCAGGTGGATAAGAGCAGGGATGGGTCAATCGCGGAGATTATGAATGTACGCAGTTATTGTTAGCGGTGGTAAACAGCACCGTGTTAAAGAAGGCGAAACGCTGAAGCTCGAAAAGCTGGAAGTTGAAACCGGCGGTTCTGTAGAGTTTGATCGTGTTCTGCTGGTTGCCAGCGGCGACGACGTTAAAGTCGGTGCTCCGGTGGTAGATGGCGCCAAGGTTACTGCCGAGGTGGTTAGCCACGGCCGTCACGACAAGATCAACATCATCAAGTTCCGTCGTCGTAAGCATTCCATGAAGCGTCAGGGCCACCGTCAGTGGTTTACTGAAGTCAAGATCACGGGTATCCAGGGCTAAGCGCTGGACTGACCCCATAAAGAAGGAGGCTGGTAATGGCTCACAAGAAGGCAGCAGGTAGTACTCGTAACGGTCGCGATTCCGAAGCCAAACGCCTTGGCGTCAAACGCTTTGGTGGCGAATCCGTATCTGCAGGTAGCATCATCGTTCGTCAGCGCGGCACGCGTTTCCACGCTGGCAGCAACGTAGGCATTGGTAAGGACCACACCCTGTTTGCGAAAGCCGACGGCCAGGTGAAGTTCGAAACCAAAGGCCCGCAGAACCGCAAGTTTGTCAGTATCGTTCCGGCTGCGTAAGCAGCGGCGATCCGGTTCTGTTGAACCTTGGGTTTGCCTGATATGCTGATCTGATCAGCCGTCAGGTGAATCCGGAGCCCCGCATAGCTTCCTTGAGGCTGCGGGGCTTTTTAGTTTATGCAAAGGCAAATGGCGTATGAAATTTGTAGACGAAGCCACCATCATTGTTGAAGCCGGCAAGGGCGGCCATGGCTGCCTGAGTTTCAGGCGGGAAAAATTTGAGCCCAAGGGCGGCCCGGACGGCGGTGACGGCGGGGATGGCGGTTCGGTCTACCTGGAGGCCAGCGCCTCACTCAACACCCTGATCGACTACCGGTTTCAGCGCCGGCACAAGGCGCAGAACGGCGAGCCGGGCGCGGGCCGTAACTGCACCGGCAGCAAAGGTGAGGACCTGGTGCTGCCGGTACCGGTAGGGACCACCGTGGTGGATATGGATACCCACGAAGTGCTCGGCGATCTGACCGCAGTGGGCCAGCGCCTGAAAGTGGCCCAGGGTGGCTTTCATGGCCTGGGCAATACCCGCTTCAAGTCGTCCGTGAATCGCGCGCCGCGCCAGACCAGTAAAGGCTCGGAAGGCGAAACCCGCAACCTGAGGCTGGAGCTGAAGGTGCTGGCGGATGTCGGGCTCCTGGGGCTGCCCAACGCCGGTAAATCAACCTTTATCCGCTCGGTGTCAGCGGCCACCCCGAAAGTGGCAGACTATCCGTTTACCACGCTGGTACCCAATCTGGGCGTGGTCAGCGTGCAGGCTCACCAGAGCTTCGTGATTGCCGATATCCCCGGTCTGATTGAGGGTGCTGCAGAGGGTGCGGGGCTGGGTATCCGGTTTCTGAAACACCTGGTGCGTACCCGCCTGCTGCTGCATCTGGTGGATGCGGCCCCCTACGACGGCTCCTCGCCGGCAGAAGCCGTACGGGTAATTGCGCACGAACTGGAAAAATTCAGTGAAACCCTGGCCGGTCGTCCGCGCTGGCTGGTGCTCAACAAGGTCGATATGGTGCCCGGGGAAGAGCGCGATGCTCATTGTCAGGCGATTATTGACGAGCTGGGCTGGGACGGCCCGGTGTTCTGTATTTCGGCGCTGACCGGTGAGGGCACCAAGCCCCTGGCTCAGGCCGTTATGCGCTGGATTGAAGAGCAGGCAGAGGCCGAGGCGGAAAACCCGGCCATGGCCGAACAGGAAGCCGATCGCCGCCGCCGGATGGACGAAGAGGCCAGGGCACGCATCGAGGCCGAGCGCCAGGCCCGTCGGGCGGCCCGGAACAGCGAGCAGGATGACGACGACTTCGACGACGATGATTACGACGTCGAAGTGGTGTATGCCCCTGAATAAACTGCAATCTCAAGAGACTGTAACCCGATCATGAGTGAACGCCTGCAACTCCGTAAGGCCCGTCGTCTGGTTATCAAGATTGGCAGCGCGCTGCTGACCAATGATGGCAAGGGGCTGGATGTGCCTGCCCTGGGGTTGTGGGTGGACCAGATGGTCCAGCTCATCCGTGAAGGGGTCGAGGTGGTGGTTGTCTCTTCCGGTTCGGTCGCCGAGGGCATGAGCCGGCTGGGCTGGTCCTCCCGGCCCCAGAACCTGCATGAGCTGCAGGCGGCGGCTGCGGTCGGGCAGATGGGGCTGGTGCAAACCTGGGAAGCCCAGTTTATGCGCCATGGCATCCGTACCGCCCAGATTCTGCTCACCCATGACGACCTATCCGATCGCAAGCGCTACCTTAACAGCCGCAGTACCCTGCGAACCCTGCTGGACTTTGGCGTGGTGCCGATCGTCAACGAAAACGACACCGTGGTAACCGACGAGATCCGGTTTGGCGACAACGATACCCTGGGTGCCCTGGTTGCCAATCTGGTGGAGGCGGATGGCCTGATCATCCTTACCGACCAGCTGGGCCTGTTTACCAAAGACCCCCGCAAACACCCGGACGCCGAGCTGGTAACCGAGCGCAAGGCCGACGACCGGGAGCTGGACGCCATGGCGGGCGGTGGTGCCGGGGTGCTCGGCCGCGGCGGTATGCTGACCAAGGTGCGGGCGTCCCGGCTGGCGGCGCGCTCCGGTGCTTTTACGGTGATTGTGGGTGGCCGTATTGAAAGCGCGGTCAGCCGCCTGCGGCAGGGTGAGGTACTGGGTACCTTGCTGTTGCCCGAGCAGGGCCGTATGGCCGCCCGCAAGCAGTGGCTGGCCAGCCATCTGAAAACCCGTGGTGTGCTTAGCCTGGACGATGGCGCGGTCAAGGTGCTGCGCCAGGGCGGCAGGAGCCTGCTGCCGGTGGGCGTGAAAGCCGTCACGGGCCAGTTCCGGCGCGGCGAAATGGTGTCCTGCACCGACCTTGCCGGCAGGGAGGTGGCTCGTGGGCTGGTCAACTACGACGCGGATGAGGCCCGTGCGATTGCCGGGCGTTCAAGTGACCGCATTCTTGATGTGCTGGGCTACGTCTCTGATGAAGAGATGATTCACCGGGATAACCTGGTGGTGGTCTGATCCGGCGGCCATGATTCAGGCATAAAAAAACCGGCTCGAGGCCGGTTTTTTTATGCGAATGCGGGATCAGGCAGCTTTCAGAGCCTTGACCTTGGCATTCAGGCGGCTCTTGTGACGAGCAACCTTGTTCTTGGCGAAGATGCCTTTGTTAACCATGCTGTCGAGAATCGGCTGAGCTTTTTGCAGAGCAGCATTGGCAGCTTCGTAGTTGCCGGTTTTGATCTCGGCTTCTACTTTTTTCATGTACGTACGTGCCATGGAACGAAGGCTAGCGTTGTGCTTGCGGTTTTTTTCGTTCTGACGAGCGCGCTTTTTGGCTTGCGGGGAATTTGCCACCGTAAAACTCCTGAAATTCGTTGCTATAAAAACTGAATGTGGTTTAGATCGCGGGCGCGCCAAGACCAGCGCGTCGAAATAAATGACGCGGAACTATGCCGCTGACTAACGAAAATGTCAAGGGACAGCATCGCCTAAAATGCCTCTCAAGGCAAGGCCTGTGCTACACTTCCGGCCCGCCCGGTACTCTGGATACACATCATGTCGTCAGGCCCACAACCCACCGCTCAGCCATCATCGGTTCAACAACCCCCCAAAGCCCCCGGTTTGCTGCGTTCCTCGGGCGTGGTGGGGGCCATGACGATGCTGTCGCGGGTGCTGGGGCTGGTGCGGGACATGGTGATTGCCCGTTATTTCGGGGCTGGCGCCGACGCCGACGCCTTTTTTGTGGCCTTCAAGATTCCCAACTTTCTGCGCCGCCTTTTTGCCGAGGGCGCCTTCTCCCAGGCATTCGTGCCGGTACTGTCGTCCTACCGGCACAAAGGCGATGTGGCTGAGGTCCGGCGTCTGGTGGATGCGGTGGCGGGGTCCCTGGGGCTGGTGCTGCTGGCGGTCACCCTGGTGGCCATGCTGGGCGCACCGGTACTGACCAGCATTTTTGCGCCGGGCTTTCTGGGCGACGAGGTAAAGTTTGCGCTCACCACCGAAATGCTGCGCATCACCTTCCCGTATCTTCTGCTCATCTCCCTGACCGCCTTTGCCGGGGGCATTCTCAACAGCTATGACCGGTTTGCGGTGCCTGCCATTACGCCGGTACTGCTTAACCTGGCGATGATCGGTGCCGCCATCTTTCTCGCTCCGCTGATGCAGGAGCCGGTGATGGCCCTGGCCTGGGGCGTGTTCATCGCCGGGGCCCTGCAGCTGTTTTTCCAGCTGCCGTTTCTGATGAGGCTGGGCTTGCTGCCCAGGCCGCGGGTGGATTACCGGCACGAAGGCGTCAGCCGGATTCTCAGGCTGATGGTGCCGGCGCTGTTTGGCGTGTCGGTCAGCCAGATCAACCTGCTGCTGGATACCGTGCTGGCGTCGTTCCTGCAAACCGGCAGCGTGTCCTGGCTGTACTATTCCGACCGGCTGTCCGAGCTTCCGCTCGGGGTGTTCGGCATTGCCATCGCGACGGTGATTCTGCCCAGCCTGTCCCGCAAGCATGCCGCCGCCTCAAAGGACCAGTTTGCCGCCACCCTGGACTGGGCGGTGCGGGCGGTGCTGATCATTGGTGTGCCGGCCGCGTTGGCGCTGGCGCTGATGGCAGAACCCCTGATTGCCACGCTGTTCCACTACGGTGAGGTCACCGGCCGGGACGTTACCATGTCGGCCCAGAGCCTGCGGGCCTATTCTGCCGGGCTGCTGGCGTTTATGCTGATCAAAGTGCTCGCCCCCGGCTTTTTTGCCCGGCAGGACACCAAAACCCCGGTCAGGATCGGGGTGATTGCCATGGTGGCCAATATGGGTTTTAACCTGCTGCTGGTGTTTCCGCTGGCCCACGCCGGCCTCGCGCTGGCAACCTCAATGTCGGCCTGGCTGAACGGGTATCTGCTCTGGCGCGGATTGCGCAAAGAAGGTGCCTGGCAAAGTCAGCCGGGCTGGCCCAGGTTCCTGGTGCAGCTGGCAGTGGCCAACGGCGCCATGGCGGCGGTTGTGCTCTGGCTCAACGCTCCGGTGTCTGACTGGCTGGCGGCCTCCGGCTTGCAAAGAGCGCAGGATATGGCGATTGTGGTGGCTGCGGGTGTGTTGGTTTACTTCGCTGCGTTGGCGCTCACCGGGGTACGTTTGCGCCAGTTCCGGCAGAAGTAACCGGCCTGTGATTTCTACCGCACCCCTGCATAGGGTATAATCGCGCGTTTTCTCACCAGCGCCTTGCCACCGGCAAGCGCGCCTAAACGCCAGCTGGCAAGTTAAGGTTCGCCGTAGATGCGTCTGATTCGAGGCCTGACCAATCTGGACCGCCTGTCCCGCCAAGTGGGGTCGCCGCTGGCCCGTGGCTGCGTGGCCACCATCGGTAATTTTGACGGGGTGCATCTGGGCCACCGGACCATCATCGCGCAGGTCAGGCAAAAAGCCGATGCCCTGGGTGTGCCGTCGGTGGTGATTGTCTTCGAGCCCCAGCCCCGGGAGTTCTTCCAGGGCGCCGCAGCGCCGCCACGGCTGATGCCGTTCCGCCAGAAATTCGAAGCCTTGCTTGCGGCCGGGGTGGATGCCGTCCTGTGTATCCGTTTTAACGAAACCTTTCGCAGCTACACCGGAATGGGATTTATTGAACAGGTGCTGATCCGGGGCCTTGGGGTCCGGCATCTGGTGGTCGGGGATGATTTCCGCTTTGGCTGCGACCGGGCCGGAGACTACGCCCTGCTCGAAAGCGTGGGCCGGGAGCGGGGCTTTACGGTGGAAAATACCCGCACGGTAGTGCTCGATGGCCAGCGGGTAAGCAGTACCCGGGTACGCGATGCGCTCAAGGCAAACGATCTGGCGCTGGCGCAACGCCTGCTGGGCCACGCCTACCGGTTGTCTGGCCGCATTGTGTATGGCCGGCAGTTAGGGCGACAGATTGGCGCACCCACCGCCAACATCCTGCTGCACAAGATGCCCGCGCTGCAGGGGGTGTACGTGGTACGGGCCCGCCTTGAAACCAGCGAATGGCACGATGGCGTGGCCAATATCGGTGTGCGGCCCACGGTGGATGGCAAACGGCCGGCGCTGGAAGTGCACCTGTTTGACTTTGCTGGCACACTTTATGGCCAGCATCTGAGCGTTGTGTTCCGCCATGGCCTGCGGTACGAAGTGAAATTTGATTCTGTTGATGCCCTGCGGCAACAGATCGCCCGGGACTTTGAGCATGCCCGGAGCTGGCTGGCGGCCAATCCCGCCGGGCCCGAAACCTGATTCAACTGACCAACCAAGAGTACGCACAACGACATGAGCGACTACAAGCATACCCTGAACCTGCCGGAAACCGCCTTTCCCATGCGCGGTAATCTGGCCAAGCGCGAGCCGGACATGCTCAAGCGCTGGCAGGACCTGGACGTCTACGGCAACCTGCGCAAACAGCGGGCCGGCCGCGAGACCTTCATCCTGCACGATGGCCCTCCTTACGCCAACGGCAGCATTCATATCGGGCATGCGGTCAACAAGATTCTCAAAGACATGATCGTCAAGTCGCGCAGCTTTATGGGCTACGATGCGCCTTACGTACCCGGCTGGGACTGCCACGGACTGCCGATCGAGCACAAGGTGGAGCAGGAAATCGGCAAAGCCGGAGTAAAGGTGGACTACAAAACCTTCCGCCAGGCCTGTCGTGACTACGCCACCCGGCAGATCGAAGGCCAGAAAGCCGATTTTATCCGCCTGGGCGTGATGGGTGCGTGGGACAAACCCTACCTGACCATGGACCCGAAAGTCGAAGCCGGCATTGTACGGGCGCTGGGCAAAATCGTTGCCAAGGGCCATCTGGTGCGTGGATTCAAGCCGGTTTACTGGAGTGTGGTTGGTCAGTCCGCACTGGCAGAGGCCGAGGTTGAATATCAGGACAAGACCTCAACCCAGCTGGATGTGCGCTTTACCGCCGTGGATCAGGACGCGGTGCTGAAGATTTTCGGTACCGGCGAAGGGCAGGGCGACGTTTCCGTGGTGATCTGGACAACCACGCCCTGGACCATTCCGGCCAACCAGGCGGTGTCCCTTGGTGCGGATATCGAGTACGCGCTGGTACAGGTAGACGCAGGCCACGGCGCCGAGCGCATGATCCTGGCCACCGACATGGTGCCGGACATCATGGCCCGCTGGGGTGTGGACGACTACCGGGTGCTGGCGAACGTAGCCGGTGCCGCCCTGGAAAAGCAACCGCTACAGCATCCCCTGTACAACAAGCAGGTGCCCGTGATTCTGGGTGAGCACGTGTCGCTGGACGCCGGTACCGGCGCGGTCCACACCGCCCCCGACCATGGCATGGAAGACTTTGAGGTGGGCCGGCTATACGGCATCGGCACCCTCAACCTGGTGAAAGCCGACGGCACCTACACCGACGCGGCGGGTGAGTTTGCCGGTGTGCACGTATACAAAGCCGACGAGCCGGTGAGTGCCGCGCTTGAGCGTGAGGGCAAGCTGGTGCGCCTGGAAAAATTCCGCCACAGCTATCCCCATTGCTGGCGCACCAAAACCCCGCTGATCTATCGCGCCACGCCCCAGTGGTTTATCAGCATGGACAAACTCAACCTGCGGGCCGATGCCCTCGAAGCCATCAAAGGCATCCGCTGGGTGCCGGGCTGGGGCCAGAACCGTATCGAAGCCATGTTCGAACAAAGCCCGGACTGGTGCATCTCCCGCCAGCGTACCTGGGGCGTGCCCATTACCCTGTTTATCCACAAGGAAACCCAGGAGCTGCACCCCAACACCCAGGAGCTGATCGAGACGGTGGCTCAGGCGGTCGAAGTGGGCGGTATTGATGCCTGGTACGAACTGGATCAGAACGAACTGCTCGGTGCCGACGCAGACCAGTACGACAAGGTGCTGGATACCCTGGACGTGTGGTTTGATTCCGGCGTAACCCATGACTCGGTTCTCCGGGTACGGGAAGAGCTGGGCCGGTTCCCCGCCGATATGTATCTGGAAGGCTCTGACCAGCACCGGGGCTGGTTCCAGTCGTCGCTGAAAACCTCCATCGCGATGAACGGCGTTGCCCCCTACAGGCAGGTGCTGACCCACGGCTTTACCGTGGACGGCAAGGGCCACAAGATGTCCAAGTCCATGGGCAATGTGATCGCACCCCAGGAAGTCATGAACGAGCTGGGCGCCGATATTCTCCGGCTCTGGGTCTCCGCCACCGACTACAGCGGCGAGATGACGGTCTCCAGGGACATCCTGCGCCAGACCGCAGACGGCTACCGCCGCATCCGCAACACCGCCCGGTTCCTGCTCAGCAACCTGAGCGGCTTTGATCCGCAGCAGCACATGGTGGCCGCGGAAGACATGATCGCTCTGGACCGCTGGATGGTGGACCGTGCCCTGCAACTGCAGAACGAACTGAACGAGGACTACGGTAACTACGCCTTCCTCCGCATCTACCAGAAAGTGTACAACTTCTGTGAGGCCACGCTGGGTGGCTTCTACCTGGACATCATCAAGGACCGCCAGTACACCACCCAGGCCGACAGCCTGGCCCGCCGCTCCTGCCAGAGCGCGCTGTACCACGTGGCTGAGGCCCTGGTGCGCTGGATTGCGCCGATCCTGAGCTTTACCGCCGACGAGATCTGGCAGCACCTGCCCGGCGAGCGGGGCGACAGCGTATTCTACGAAACCTGGTATGAGGGCCTGACGGCGCTGCCGGAAGACTCCGAGCTGGGCCGGGACTACTGGCGCCAGATCTACCAGGTAAAAGAAGCCGTCAACAAGTGCCTGGAAGATGCCCGGGCCCGGGGCGAGATCAAAGGCTCCCTGAGCGCCGAAGTTACCCTGTACTGCGAAGGAGACCTGGCCGCACGGCTCGGACACCTGGGTGAAGAGCTGCGCTTTGTACTGATCACCTCTGAGGCGACAGTCCGGCCCGTGGCGGAGGCCGCCGGTGCCGAGCAGACCAGTGTGGAAGGCCTGCTGGTGAAAGTAACCCCGGCCGCCCACACCAAATGTGAGCGCTGCTGGCACCACCGCGAAGACGTTGGCCGGAACCAACAGTACAGCGACCTGTGCGGCCGTTGTGTCACCAACGTGGAAGGCCCGGGTGAAACCCGCGCCTACGCCTGATGGACGCGGTTATGGCGCAGAGCAGGGGTAGCAGCAAGCTGAAGTGGTTGTGGCTGGCGTTACTGGTGGTGGTGCTCGACCTGGGCACCAAGGCCATGGCCACGGCCATGCTGACGTTTGGACAACCGCTGCCGGTTGTGCCCGGCTTTAACCTCACGCTCCTGCACAACACCGGCGCGGCCTTCAGTTTTCTGGCCGGCGCCGCCGGCTGGCAACGCTGGTTTTTTGTCATCCTGGCGCTGGTGGTGAGTGTGGTGCTGGTGGGTTGGCTGAGGAAACTCAAAGCCCACGAAACCTGGACCGCCATCGCCATCGCGCTGATCCTGGGGGGCGCCCTTGGCAACGTGTACGACCGGATTGTGCACGGCTATGTGGTGGATTTTCTGCATTTTTACTGGCAAGGCTGGCATTTCCCCGCCTTTAACCTGGCCGACACCGGCATCACCATCGGTGCCGCCATGATGATTATCGATGCATTTCGCAACCCCTCGGGCCGCCGCGGGGATGCAGACAGGAGCAAGTGAGCCCATGAACGAATTACCAGTCAGCCAGGGGACCCGTGTAACCCTGCACTTCGCCCTCAAGCTCGAAGACGGCGAACTTGTGGACTCCACCTTTGAAAAAGAACCGGCAACGCTGGAAATCGGCGACGAAAACCTGCCCGAGAACTTCGAGGCCTATCTGCTGGGCCTGAAAGCCGGCGACCATAAAACCTTCCAGGTGCCGCCGGAAAAAGCCTTCGGCCAGCACAACCCCAGCAATGTCCAGACCTTCAAGCGCCACGAGTTCAGCGCCGACATGGTGCTGGAGCCGGGTGTGGTGGTGTCCTTTGCCGACGTCCGGCAGCAGGAGCTGCCCGGAGTGGTCAAGCGGGTGGAAGGCGATGTGGTCGACGTGGACTTTAATCACCCGCTGGCAGGGCATACACTGCAGTTTGAAGTACAGATTATTGATGTTGAACCAGCAGGGCCGACCCACTGATATGCAAATACGACTCGCCAACCCCCGTGGTTTCTGTGCCGGTGTAGACCGCGCCATCGAAATCGTCAATCGTGCGCTGGATGTGTTCGGTGCCCCGATTTACGTGCGCCACGAAGTGGTCCACAACAAGTTTGTGGTTGATCACCTGCGCAACCGGGGCGCGATCTTTGTTGACGAGCTGGACGAAGTGCCCGACGACACCCTGGTGATTTTCAGCGCCCACGGCGTGTCTCAGGCCGTGCAGAACGAAGCCGGCCGCCGGGGCCTGAAAGTCTTCGACGCCACCTGCCCGCTGGTCACCAAGGTGCATATGGAAGTGATGCGCTACAGCCGCGATGGCCGTGAATGCATACTGATCGGCCACCATGGCCACCCGGAAGTCGAAGGCACCATGGGCCAGTACGATCACAGCACCGGCGGCGACATCTACCTGGTCGAAAACGAAAGCGACGTGCAGAACCTGAACGTGCGCAACCCCGACTGCCTGGCCTACGTAACCCAGACCACGCTGTCGATGGACGACACCGCCCGGGTGATCGATGCCCTGCGGGCCCGCTTCCCGAAAATCGAAGGCCCCCGTAAAAACGACATCTGCTACGCCACCCAGAACCGTCAGGACGCGGTCAAGCAACTGGCCGGCGACTGCGACATCATGCTGGTGGTGGGCTCCCCCAACAGCTCCAACTCCAACCGCCTGCGGGAGCTGGCGGAGCGCATGGGCACCCCCGCCTACCTGATCGACGAAGCCGGCCAGATCGATCCCAAATGGCTGGAAGGCAAGCAGGCCGTCGGCGTAACCGCGGGCGCCTCTGCGCCTGAGATACTGGTGGCCGAAGTGATCAACCGCCTGAAAGAGCTGGGTGGTGAAGAGCCGGAAGAAATTGCCGGGCGCGAGGAGAACATTGTGTTTTCCATGCCTAAAGAGCTGCGTATTGATGCTGTGAACGTTTGACTCAGTTCACACTTTGATAAGCCGCAGTCCGCTTATCTTGTACAAACCGCCACTTGTCGTAAAGCTGTGGCGGTTTTTTTATGGCTGGATATCGTATACACATGACAGAAAATTCAGGGAGCTGTTCCATGCGAACCGCCGCGCATCAGCATGGCTTAACACTGATCGAATTGATGGTGGTTGTGGTGTTGCTGGGCATCACCGCCGCCATTGCCGTGCCTAATTTTGGGCGAATGATCGACACCAACCAGCACGCCGCTGCCGCCAACGACTTCTCGGGCCTGTTGCAATATGCCCGGAGCGAAGCCATCCGCCGCAGTAACAGCGTGGCGGTATTCCCGTTGGGTAACAGCAGTGCTGGCTATGG